>CAIMFY010000102.1 GCA_903840415.1 uncultured Opitutia bacterium
ACTGGTGGCGAAGGCTTTGGGAAAAACTGCTCTCACCCAATCCCAACTGCAATGCAGTCGGAACCCGCCCTGTCTTCGCGTAGCGTCGCCACCAAGAAAATCACGTCAAACCCGCACTTCTATTGCATGGATACGGCTAAGCCCGCCTCCACCAGGGGGTCGGCGTTGGTTTTGAGTCGAATTGTCGCCTGCCAATCGACCCATTTTGCAATGGCTACTTTGCTGGCACCTGTGAGAGCAGGGGTTTTATCCCGAATCGGCCCTCCCAATGTTAAACACCCGCTTTCCTTCCCCGAAGGATGCGGCGACGAGGAAGACGGAGGCGTGTCCCATGATAGCGCACGGGTCAGATTGAGATTGTGCTTCGTGATCTTGTAGATCGACAGAAGGTCTTCCAGAGCGAGTGCGTCCCGAAGCACTTCTGGTTATAAAATCCCGCTTTTTTTAGGACCGCATGGACGATGACGTTCGCCCGGGAGCGGTTGATTCGCTCCCCATGATACCGGCTCGGGAAAAGCGGCTCGTCCACGTTCACGGGGCCGGAGCCGAAACGGGAGAAAAGATATTTTTGGAATGCGAGGGTGGCGGTTTCGTTCAGCGGCACCGTGCGGGAGGTGATGCCCTTTTTGCGGCAGCCACTCCCGCCCTTCAACTTTGGGCGGCTCACCTTGAGCTCGGTCTTCACGCGGCCGTCTTCCCAGATGTTGCCGACGTTTAGCTAGAGCAGTTCCAAGATTCGGAAGACGCTGTTAAGTCCCTTTTTGACAAGCGCTTGAGATACACCATCACGCCGATCCCCGCGACGACCATGACCCAAAAACACGTTTCGGATTTCGACTATGGAGTAGGTATGGGACTGGTGAGCAAATTTTTTGCCAGCCGTTCAGAGATGCCGCACCTCCGGCACGAAGGCGACCAGCTGGCTGCCGGTGGGAAACCGACCGTTTACGGCTACGTGCTATGATCGAAGCATGGGATATCCATTTTCCTCAAGCAGCCCAGACGAAGGCCGAGATCAAGTCCTCACCAATTTTGAGGACCCGCGTGACTGCCAAATGACAGGTCGTAAGATTGGCGGCGGCGGAACGGGCCGGCCTTCTATCCGTGTCACCACTGGTAAACGCCGCGTCGTTATTTCTATGCTCACGCGGAATCATTTGGTCTTCGCTCGGCGCAAAAAACAATCGATTGAAATGCTCGCCGCCGGAGCGACGACGGACGAGGTGTCCGCATGGGTCAAAAATGACGAAGAGGCGGAGTGCTGCTGCCTCATTCGGCAAAGGATGGGCCGGCGCGGGCAGCCAACGGTCGGTGATGTCATCAGGCTGATCGATTCTCTTTCGGTGCTCCCGGGCCGCAAAGAGATCTCGGCTAAGCGAAAAAAAGACCAACGGTCCGCCCTTCGGCGGTTGGCGCGATACGCGATTGAATTTCGGCTGAAGCTCAATTTGCCCCCTGAAGTGAAGTTGCCTGAGGAGACATTGGATGCGACTCCCCTGGCATGGTTTACGGCCAAGGCTATTGGTGCTCGGTTGCGGGCAGTGCTAAGCGTCGGACGCAACACGCGGCAGATTTCTCTTCATCGGACATTCGGGAATCAGGTCTCTACCGCGCGGTGTCTCTTCAGCCCCGAATTTAAGTATCATCTCGCTGAGCATGGCATCACGGTGCCGCGCGAAATGCTGGATTCTCTCAATTTCCCGGTAAGGGTGCCAAAATTGACGGGGCAGTGTCAGTTAAACCTCGATCAACTCGACGCTCTGATCGACGTCATCGTTTCGGCAGTCTACGAAAAATTGCCAGGTGCGTGGATGCTGGTATATCAGTTTTATTGTCCCGCTCGAATTCGGTATTTGGCGGAAGCGAATCCATCGCGAATCTGTTCTCCTTCTTGCTTGCTTGCCCCCGCGGGTGAGGTGGAGGCCCCTCCGGAAATTGTCGCATATCTGCAACAGGCGCCGCCGTTTTCGCCAGGCAGTTTGCCGATCCCGCCCACGCGGCTGCGGAAACAAAAAGAGGATGTCCTCCGACTGCTTCGCGGACTGAGCATTCCCGGTTGGGTAAAGAATCCCCTCACCCAGCTTCGCTTGTTAGGACAGGTCAGGTTATACCGGAAGAAAACTGTGGGACCGGTCTTCCTCAAGGCTCTGGATGTGAAGACCGCCGGCGGGACGGAATTTTTTGAAAAGGGCTATCGCGGCGACGCACTCAGTCGCCTCGACCGGCTCGCGAATGAAATCGGCAAATTTGTTCTGAAAAACGCCGCATGAACACCGCAATTCCTAGTCCATCGATCGAAGAATGGAAGGCTGGTCGTCTTAGCCGTGCCAGAAACATCGGGCGAACCCTCGCCGAGATTCCCGACAGCGTGTTCACAGGCCTTTCGGTGTCTGAAGCTGAGTGGGGCCAGTCTGACTGGATGAATCTTTCCCCTGGGTTCAGCCCGTCGGACGACACCTGTCAGGAGCTGTCTAAGCTGAGGAGTAAGACCGTTCTCGCGGACTTTGTGCTGCCCTGGCTCGGAACTTCCCATTTGGAGTTCGAAACAAACTGTGCGGTTTTGCGCAGCTTGGTCGACGTGGTACGGGTCGGATTAAAATCCGACACAGCGTTAGCTGGCAGAGCGCAATCGGCCTCCGAAAGACTTCGCACGACTTGCATGATTCTGGCTCTCCCGGGTGACGTGGTGAATTTCAAACTCGCCAGCACGTTTCTCACTTCGTGTCAGGTGCGCTCCGAAGTCCTGCGGAGCCAAGGGAAAGCCTTTGATGCAGATTCGATACTGCGAACTGCCAACGGGAAGCTGACGTCAGCAGGGCAGATTTTCGGGAAGAAACACCTCTGGATTTATAGCCAGTTCAAATTGCGAGTTCCCACCGATCTGGATGGTTTCCGGAGAGCTGACCGGCTGGATGTTCCGAAGGTTCGTCACGTTGCCCCACGGCCTGCCAATTTTCGCCGACTGCTCGAGAGAATGGCCGAGCTAAAAAGGACCGACTATCCGCTCTATCGCTTTCTGGTTCTGGTCGGCTGGTGTGGGTTGCGGGCGGAGGAGGCGCTTCACGCTCGTGTTAGCTGGTTGCTGGATTCATCTTTTCACCCGCGATTGTGCGTCCAAGGGGAGGATGACTTTCTGCCCAAAAGGACGTGGCTGCGTCGCGCATTAATTTTACAGTCAGCATTCGACATCCTGCGAGGCCAGAACACCGGAAAGTTCTTGGTCGCGGACCAACGGTCCGAACGCTGGCGCGCTTATCAAGCCGCGCTCGACTTGTTGGAGGAGGTGGGCTTCGAGGATCGGAAGCTGGTGCATTACTGTCGTCGGATCTATTTTACGTCCGTGAGTCAGTCTCAGCCCGGCGGATTAGAGGAAGCGAGGGCGTCGGTGGGACACGCAGGGAAAGATGTCGGATTGGGGCACTACCTGCTCCACGAGTTTACCGAAGAGCATCTCAACCTCTGGATCACTGGACTTGATCGTTAGGCGATGTGAGGTCGCATCAATGAATACGGTGTCTAGCGTATTCCGTCTCCCTCTAAGAGGGAGAATACTAGTGAAAGTGGTGGACCCTAGGAGCGTCCTACTTTTGAGAGGTAAGACGGGCACCGTTTGCACGTTCGTTTGTCTGTTTTAAAACTCGCGTTAGACCCCACGGGCGCCCGGCCATTTGCCCCACGTTGGACGATCTCGGTGCGTGAGGGTCAAGACCGCGGCAACGGCTTGCGGGCCGCCTGCGCGAATCTAACGCCTCTGCTTGGCCTCGGCAACGAAGGCAGCGCGGCGTTGACCGGCTTAGAAGCACCTTCCTTTGTCGATTCGGTTTTGCCATGCTGGCGTGTTCCGTGACCAGCAACCAGCAACCTCAACAGCGGAGCAAACTATGATTAAGATCGTGTTGGAAAAAGCCGAGACGAGCAGACCCCGTGCGCACGTCTTGTTGGTGACGGTGCTAAACGAAATCGCGGCAGACCCAACTAGACTCGCATGGGAGAGCTACCTTTTCGCCGAAACTCAGCCGTTAAGTGTTACGTCAAAGCGGGGGGAGATTCAAAAATTCGAGGGCGGTGTGGAGGACCACTTTCCGGAGCGTAGCGAGTTCACGCGGTCGGTCGCCCAGGATTGGGCAAACAAACTAGGTGCGACACTGTCCGATTTTGAGCGGGTCGAGTTTCCGCTTGGTCGCAATCCGTTCCTGCCATTTACCAACGTCGGCACGATCAATGGTGAGTTGGAAAAGATCGCGCAATCGACGTTGTCAGGCGACCTTCGCAAAAGCATCCGCGAGGCGCTCCGCATCGATCCTTCAAGTCCGCGAAGCATCAACGAACGGCGAAATAGCGAGTGACAAGATAACCGCGTCTGCGCCTCAAGTCCGATTCCCGCAACACGCTAGCCTATTCCACGCATCCGCGCGCCAGTTCATTCGCCGCACAAACAATTTCCCGCGCGAACCAATACGCCCAGGATTCGATTTGCCGGGCCGCGTCCTTAGGTGACGGCGCGAACACGCACGGCACGTCGAAACGCACCTCCAACGCTGCCAGCGTGGCAAGGACGGCCTTTGGTTTGACGTTGCTGTGGTAGTCGCCGGCTTCGATTTGCTCGCGCGAGCCGACAATCAAAAGCCGCTTGAATCGGTAGCCGCGGAGCCGGTGCAACTCGCGGAAAAATCTTTCCCGGTTCTCGCCGACAACGCAGCCGACAAGATCCCCGACGCTCTTGCGCTCAATCGAAAACGTTTCCTCGCCTCCGCTGAAACTGTAATCGCCAGTTGTCAGTATGCCGCGCTCCGATTGCAGCCGAGCGAACACAAGTGGCGTTTGCTCGCGCGAGTCTATGACAACGACCGGCCGCACGTCAGCGAGTTTCCCGAGCCCGCGCAGCGCCGGCAGCGGCTTGAAATCCTCGGAGACGACGGGAGATTGATTCACGGAAGGGGAAACCAAAAAGGCGCCGGCCCTCGCCCATGACGGCGAAAACCGGCGCCCGATTCTCGCTAAACCACGGCGCGCTCAACCTCTCTGCGAAACTTCGCCGCCGTGAAAATATAGAATTGGTTTTGCGCGAGCGGAGCGCGTCAGCACTCCCCGCCAACGATGGAACGCAGCGAATTGCGCGCGTTTTCAAAATCGAAATTCGCGTAGCTCACGGCGCCGGCCACCTGCGCAAGTTTTCGATCAAGCGATTCGAGCGGCCCCGTGGATTCGACCGGCTCGCCGAGGTCAGCCGAGCGGGTTGCATCCTCCGCGATTATTTTTTCCCGAGCGGCCTCCAGCGAAGTGCGTGTCTCAGCGACGGCCGCTAAGAATTTGTCGCGACCGGCCGCAATACGTTCTGATTTTTGGGCGGCGATCATCCCTTGAAATTGGTTGACGGTCAGAGCGGCGGCCTCCGTTTGCGACAAGAGCAGCATTACCTTCAAGCAGCGCGCCGGCGTGGGGTCTGCCTGCATCTCGGCGCGGGCGGCGGCCAGAAGCGTGCCGTGCTCGATCGCAGGTGCACAAGCGCCGCGAAGTTTTTCGACCGATTTTTCAGCGGCGCGGAGATGGGCACGCCACTCTTGCAACTTTGGATTCTCGTCAAATAAGCGAGTGAGGAACGACATTTTTTTTGTGGGTTGAGGTTGAACTGAACGGAAATTTTGAGCGAAGCGCGGTCAGTCGCGAACGATGCCTTTCGCGCGAAGGTCCGCGGAGTAGAGGTCCGGGCGCCCGCGCATTGTCATTTTGTGCGCTTCTATGCCGGACAACGACGGGTCAGCCCTACGCGCGGCTGCCACGGCCAAAAGATACGCGCCACCGCCAGACGGAGCAGCACGCTCGGACTCGCTTGCGAGAATCACCGCAGCGCCGTCGGGCTCCGTCCGTGCCGCGTTCGTGTCGCGTCGGCGACTGATTCCCTTCTCCGAGAGATACGCCGCGTAAGCGGCACGGCCGGCAAGTGTGCTACGGACTCTTTCATGAGCGCTAAAGACACCAAGGGAGGCGTCTGCCGTGCGAGCTGCGGCGACAAGGGCAAGATAGGAGGTCACGATGAAATCCGTTTCATCGCCGCGATCTGCTCCGCGATTTGGGTGAGCATTGGGGATTGTGTCTTCACGAGCTGTTCGAGCGCTTCGAGCTGTCGGCCGATTTCAGCGAGTCCGGCGCGGCGAAATTCCGCATCACCTGCCGCGGCGCCGGCGGCGCGATCCTCGGAGTTCGGGGCATCTCGTCCCGCAGCCATTGCGGAAGCATGAGCGAACGTCGAACGAAGTTGGTCGCGCTCGCCGCAGTTCAAAAGCGAAGCCTTGGCCTGGATCGCGGAGAACGAACGGGCGCGCAGTTTGTCGAGATCCGTCGACGCGTAGAAGACGAGCGATTTTCCGAGCCGCCGCGGCGTCAATTCGCGGCTGGCGAGCAAACGCCCCACGTGAGTGGGCGTCACTAAGAGCCGCTTCGCGAGCTGCGTATTGCTTCTGAATCCTTCGGTGCCGGCTGGCGCGTCGGCGTCTTCGATGGGTATAACATGGTTCATGACATTGTTGCCGCGAGTGTCCACGGTCGCGCGTCATGCGTTCCCCGCGCGAGTCGGCTGCGGCGAAGTGACCGCTGCGGCGCCATCTTTCAGCCTCCGCAAAATCCAGTCGATTGCCGCCGCGTTCATTTCCTTGCATTGGATCGCGCCGCATCCCGCATATTTGTCTGGAAGCTCAAATTCCAGCTTCGCGCGCATGTCCGCCGTGAGCCCCTGCATCATGCCGGAGATCGCGGGTTCGATTTCAGCCATCGCGACATATCCGCCGCGTTTTTTGGCCGCCTCGAACTCGCTATCCTCGACTTGAATCCTGAGTCTGCGTTCGCGGAGTCGCCGCATTTCCGCGCTGTCTCGCCCGGGCCCGTGCTCCTCGTAAAAAGTGAGAAAAGCGGCGAGCGAAAACAGTCCTCGTCCGTTCGGTGCAGGCGCTCCCGGCATCGCCAGATATTTCTGCACCGTCGTTGATGAAACGCCGCTCTGAAAACTGATCTGCCGTTTTGATAGCCAGTCTCCGCGGCCGATTAGACGGCGACGACCGGCTTTCTTTCGCCCGCTTTCGTGAGGTGATTTTCTTTTCTGGTTTTTCATGGATGGATTTTTCGTTGCGTATTACTTTGGTTTTGGACGGCCCGCGAAAAAGCTCGTGGGGTCACTGGAAACCCGAGGAAAAAAACGACGTTTTTAAGAGAGTCCTCAATAGGGGTGGGTCAGCAGGTTACGTAACCTCACGGAATCCGTTTCGGATCGCGCAGTTCGTCGATGAAGCGTGCGATGGGATCGAAGTCTGTTAACAGGCGAGCGCGTTCGTTGAGCGACAAGCCGCCGACCGGAAGACGGCGCCTCCACTTAGCGAGCCAATCACAGAAGCGATTCACGACAACGAGATGCGAAGCAGCCTTCGGGAGAATCACGTCGCCCTCTACGATATCGTGCTGCTTGGCCGGATAGAGCGCGAGTGCCAGCAACCCAGAACGCATAAGGTTCGGAGCGCGGTCAAATGAGAAGACCGTTTGCTCCTCGTGGTGTCGGGCAAGTCGGATGAATCGCTCGGCGAGTTCTTCGGGAATCGCGGTCGCATAGTTCGAGTCATACCAAATCTGCCACGTCAAATCCTTGTGCCGGACAGCGCCGGGATCGGCGGGAACACCGCTCGCTCTTGCGTTGTTGGCGGCCTCGCGGGCGCGATTGCGAATGTCGAGCAGCCAAACCTTTTCAGAGATCAACAACCGGCCGGCCTCGTGCGCGTCACGGATGGCGCCCGCCGCGGTTACCTTGACTTGCTCGGCGGCTTCTTTCGCGGCGCGAGCGTGCCGCAGAATCGCAAACCGGTTTGGCGAGACGAGACGTGCGCCGGGTTGTCGCGTGCGTTTCGCTGGCGACGTTGCGGCAGCGACGGCGCCACGTTTCGGAGTTTTGTCGGCAGGTTTTTTCATGGAGTAGAGCGGCGCAACTACGCGCCGGTTTTTTCGACGGCTACCTTGCGGAGCCTCAGCCCTGCCGTCGCGAGCAGCGGGCGTGCACGGCGGGCTGCGAGCCCGAGGTGAATCAGATCGAGCGCGGCGACGGCGCAGTCGGCCGGAACCACGAAGCCGAGACTGCGGGCGCGTTTCTCAGAAGTGGGGAGGATGCTGTCATGGTCCGGCCCGTGGCGGTCGGAGATGAACGTCGGCGCGTTGTCGCCGTCGAGCGTGAGGTAGATGCGTTCTTGGATTTGGGTTTTCATGTTTCGAGCGGATTTATTTTTCATGGATGGGAAGGCGTCTTGACGGTCTGGATCGCGCATCGCCGGCAATCCCGCGGCGATGTGAACGACATATCGTCGAGCGGTAAGAACGGCCGTATGTGAATATCGCCAACCGAGCAGTCACACGTGGCGCCACGTGTCTTTAAGTAGCGAAGCGTTCCGGTGACGTTAGCACCCATGGCGTTTAGAACCTCGATGCTTCCTGAAAAACCATCGTGCTTGCATTTGGGAAACAGCTCGGTGAGCCGGTCGTAAAATTGGCTCCAACCTTGGCGATCTCGGGTGATGATGGGGCGATATATTCTTGTGCGATTTGTTTTCATAGATGGGAAGTTGTCTTGTTGAGTCTCGGCGGCACCCGCACCCCCGCGCCTATATATATATAGGCGCTGCGGGTATGCGGGTATGCGGTGCCATGCGGGTTCATTTGCGGGTGTTTGCGGGTGTGCGGGTAATTGGTCCTAAAATGCTTTCGCCCAAAGATTCGGGGGAAAGCGGGTGATAATTTTGTGGCGCTTCATTCCGTCGAATTTTCTACCCGCAGTCCGTTCCGAGCATTTGCGGGTAGTTTCGATGGCTGAAATCAGGTCCGAAAACCGGAGGCTTGAACGCTCCCCGAATACGTCGGCGGCGAGTTCGCGGAGTGCTTCGACTTCGGCCGATTCCTTCGCGCTCCCCTTCGTTTGTTCAAGGGAGAGGTGCATCTCGGCTTTGCTATCCCACGAGAAACGCGGCCCGTCTTTTTCAAAGATTGGCGCGTGCCGTGCGCTGGCGGTGAAGATTGTCGTCACGCCGTCCGCGTCTTTGACTAGCCGGAGGTCAGTTTCGCATTTTCGCTCAAGCTGCGATCCGAGATGCCCGCGGGATTTCGTCGGCTGGTTTGCCGGCGCTGGGTTGAGATGCAATACGGCAACGAGGCTGCAATCAAAGTCAGTGGCAGCGGATTCCAAATCGGTCACGAACGGGTTGCATTCTTTCGCGTCGTTAGTGTCGCTCACGAAGTCCGCCACGCCGTCGAGCAACACGAGATAAACGCCACCGTGCGCGCGTTTCAGCTCGCGAAGGAGTCGCGGCAGCATCCGGCGCAGTTGCTCGGCAGAAACTCCTTTTACGCCGTAGGAAAAGAGCCAGGGCGGCAATTGCTCGGTGTCGGCCCGGCGCTTCGCCACAGCGATCAATGCCTCGTGGTCCTTTGGCGATTGCTCAGTGTCGAGATGCAGGACGGCGTGCGCGTGTTGGTTATGCGCCCGAAATCCGAGCGAGTCGCCGCGTGGGTTTGGCCCCGCGATGATGGCACCAAGGATCGCGCCGCCGGCGGCCGACTTGCCGCTTTTCTGAAGCGCCGTCAGCACGCCGAGATTGCCGCGGTTGAAAACCGGGACGTCGCGAAGATAGATCGTCGGCAGTTCTTCTCTGAGGACGCGGCCGAACCCGGCCCGACGCGATGCCCACTCCGCGATTGCCGACGGTGCCGAGTTCGTGTCCGCCAGCGAGTGCAAGCGTTCCTCGCTCGTGGCGAGAAAGTCATCGATGCCACCCGAAAACCCGTAGGCGTCTTCAACGATCCCGGTCGCGGAGCGAATCACGGCGCGGAGCAGCGACTGCTCACGCACTTTGTCGATGAAGTAACCCGCCTGCGCCGTCGTCGGGATGCGCGAGGAAACTTGCGTCAGAAACGCGTAGCCGCCGATGGCGTCGAGTTGCTTCGACGTTTTCAATTCCTCTGCCACAACCGAAACGTCCATCGGCGCCTGCCGGTTGTAGAGTTCGAGGATCCGCTCAAAGATGATTCCGTGCGCCGCGACGTAAAATGACTCCGGCCGGATGCGCGCTTCAAGGCAGCGTGAAATCACGTCCGCACCGTCGAGCAGACAGCACGAGAGCAGGTATTCCTCCGCCTCGATGCTGTGCGGCAGCGGGCGGCCTGCGCCGGCGTTGGACGCGCTCACTTGCCACCCCCACGCAAGTAACGTTGCCATGCGGCGAAGTCGCGTCGGCGCAGCGCGGCCTCAAAAACCGCGACACGCTTTGCGATCTTCTGCCGGCCGCTCCCGCTGATTCGTCGCCAGCGAAATGCCGTCTTCACGAGGCACGCTCGCTTTTCTTTGCGGTGCGGTCGCCGGCCAGTGATTTGCCGCTCGGCTCGGTGAATCGGTGCGCGCCGCGTTCGCGCTGCGCGATCTGCGCATAGTGGGCGGCCGTCCGGTGTTGGGCGTCGAGGTGATTGACGCGAGAGGCGGCGGCGTCGGAGTCTGCGGCGGCGACTGGTTGCGGCGTGCTCATGGTCAAACCAATTTGAGCAGCTCGGCGCCAAGGATGCGGAACGGGCGGCCCTGCCCGCGGATGCGACCGGATCGGACTGCCTGACGAATGGTCGAGGGTTGAACGCGACAAAGTTTCGCGGCTTCGTTCGTCAAATAGATCGCGCCGGAGAGAATCTGCTCGCGCGGCGCAGCCGATTTGTCGCTCGGAATAACTGCGATTGAACCGGGGTCGGCTGGCAATGGTGACGGGTTGGCGTTCATTAACGCCACAAGACCGTCCCGCCTCCGCGCGTAAACCGCTTTTAATCCACCTGACTAGCCAGATGGAATTATTTCGCTATTTCGCCGGAGAAGCCTGCGCAGAAAGCCGAATACCCGATTGTCGAGATTCCGCTTTTCTCGCGCGTCTCACTCCAAAGTTGTTTCTTGTTCGGAGGAGTGGGCAATTTCCACTCGTCGAGAATCTTCCGCGCGGTCTCCATGAACTTTTCCTTCAATATGCGTTTACGAGCGACCTGCTTCGCTTGGCCGCGTTTCAATCCGCCGCGCTTCACCTGAAAATCCGCCAGATACATTGACACGGCCCCAGCCTCGAATGCCGCGGATGCCGCTGCGTCCCAGTTGCCCGCAGCCCAAGCCCGATCAAAGTTATCGCAGTGTTGCAGACAGACGTTCGCAAACGACTTTTCAACTGCGCCGGAAAATAGGGGGAGGCGAAGATTCTGCGTCACGGTCGTGCGCGCGGCATCGATGCGAATTTGCGCCTGCGTCTTCTGCTGTGCCTGTGGGCGCCGTTTATTCACTGCCGGCCTTTCCCTTTGGCGGAGTGATGGCAAAATACGCGTTCCCGTCCGGCTGCGTCGCGATCCCGCGGTAAGTGTCCCAAAGCAGTTGCGCGCTTTTGTGGCACAAGACGACGGAGGTTGCCGCGGGGTTCTTGTAAGCGGCGACGTGATACGACGCGAATCCGTGGCGCAGGCAGTTGTGCGGGTGCGGCACGTCGGCGCGGGTGAATGCGTCTGCCTTCGCTTCGGCATACTGCCGCTGCGTCATCGCCCACTCTTCCGGCCGCGACCACTTGAGCCACGCGTGCAAGTTCTTCGGCAGTCCGTCGAGAAACTGATCCTTTCGCGTCTTTATCTTGGCCGCGGGAATGCGCAGCCCGTCCTTCTGAATCTCGGCGGCAACGATCTGACCGGCCGTGTCATTGCGCAGCCCGGCGAACGCTTCTAGCGCAAGCCGTCCGAGCATTTCCCGCCGCTCCTGTGAGATAGGCGAGCCGTCTTCATTCGTGGAGCTTTTTGAGAAAAGAGACTTCGATTGCGCGATGCTCAAAATCTCGACTTCCTTCGCTGCGACCTTTGGCGGCTTCATGCCGGCGAATGGTGTGCTGCTGATTCTTTTCGATTCGAGCAACCAGTTGAACAACGCACGGCAACGAGCAAACCGACTGCGCCGGGTGTGTTCCGATCCGACCTGCGCGGCCATGAACGCGGCGATCTCTTCGCCCGTCACGTCTCCTACGTTCCGCTCTCCCATCGCTGCCTCTAGGCGGTCAAAAATAGGGCCGTAGTGGGAAATGGAGGCGGCGTCTACGCCCTCCGCTGTTTTTGCTGCCGTGTAAAGGGCCACGGCCTCGCGAACGGTGAGCGGCGAGACCGCCACGGCCTTGTTCCTCTCCCAACAAGCCGCGACGGCCTCTAGGTTGGCGTCGGCACCGATGAGCGCGCGGAATGCACGCCACTCCCGAGCCTCGTCCGTATTGAGCCGCAGGGCGGCGAGCCCGTCCCGCTTCGTGTCGCCCGCGAGCGCCTTGGCAAACTCGATTTGCTTTTCCTGCGTCTGAAACGTCTTCGTCTTCCGCTGGCCATCGATGCGCCATTGCACGCCATACGGGCGATCCGGCCGATGGGCGAACGCGATCAGCCGGATGCCGCGCGGCGGCGCCCATTTCGCGGACCTTGCCGCGGTTCCGCCGTTGGATTCCTCGCCGGTTTGCCCTCGTTTGTTCATTCCCGTTTGTCTCGGTTTGTCGTTTGTATGTCAAATCAACAAACAATGACTCAGCCTTGACTAACATTCTACCTCTGAAACCGGATTTACCGGGCGAAGTGGTGGACCCTAGGAGGTTCGAACTCCTGACCTCCTCAATGCCATTGAGGCGCTCTACCAACTGAGCTAAGAGCCCTTCGCACTTGCGAGAGGTGAGGAAAATCGAAGTTCTCTTGACGAACGCAAGGACTTTTTGGTGCGGCGCCGGGTGATAGGATTTGAGGTCAGGCGGAGTTTGTCCCCGTCGTTTCGGTCATAAAACCCGACCTGCGATCTAGGGCGCCAATACCGGCGGATCCTCGGCGGGCGGCGGCGTCAGACTGGCGGCATAGGCCCGGGCGAGGACGGCGCGCCAATGGGCGTCCTCAATTTCCCGGCGCCGCACTGCACGATATTCCATCTCACCGGCGTAGAAGATGAATGCAAACAGCACGGCCGTGAGCCATGTGTGAAAGAGGAAAAGCGCGCCAAGGGCACCAATCACTGCCAAAACTTTGCCCACACTCGCGGCCCAAAATGTCGCACGCAAATACTGCATCCGAGTCGCCAGCAGCGCGCGGAGGATGCGGCCACCATCCATCGGGAAGACCGGGACCAGGTTGAAGCAGCCCATGATCAGGTTCCAGTGCAGGAGCAGTTGGGCGAAGCCCGTCGCATCAGCAGTAAAATCTGACAACGGCCAGCCAGCCGGGAACCCCACCGCGATCCACAGCACAGCCACGATGAGGAAATTCACCGCCGGCCCGGCGAGCGTAATGAGCAGCTCGCGCGATGGTTGCCGCGGGATGTCGTCAAACTCCGCCATGCCGCCGATGGGCATCAGCAGGATGCGGCGCACGCCGATGCCAAAATGCATCGCCGTAAATGAATGCCCCAGTTCGTGCAGCACGACACAGGTGAAAAACGCAACGAGCGTCCCGACGCCCCAAAGCAGCCCCGACCAGCCATCGTCCTGCCAGCCTTCCTGCGCGGCGAAGGCGAGGAGCAGGAAAAACGAGAAATGCACCGCGAGCTGGATGCCGCGGATGCGGAAAAGGTTCATTGACCAACTTAGCATAGAGTGAAAGTGAAAGTGAGAGGGAAACCGAGCGTCGGCAATCCACACTTTCACTCTCCCTTTCTCTTTCACTCTTTCATGTCTGATCCCGTTGCCAAACCTCCCTTGATTCTCGTGGTCGATGACGATGCCGAGATTCGGTATTCGCTGACCCGCGTGCTGTCGTCGCGCAAATATCAAGTCATCGAGGCGCCGAGTGGCGAGCAGGGCGTTGCGATGGTCAAGAAAGGGCCGCCGCCGGATCTGGTGTTTCTCGACGTGCGGATGGGCGGGATGGGTGGGATCGAGGCGCTTCAGCACATGCGGTCTGCAAATCCGAAGCTCCTCATCGTGTTGATGACGGCGTTCGGCACCGCGCAGACCGCGATCGAGGCGATGAAATACGGGGCCTTCGATTACGTGATGAAACCCTTCGATCCGGCGAAGGTGCTGTCGCTCGTCGATAACGCGCTCAAGGCCCACGCCGATCTGCGGGCCGTCGGCGATTACAAGCCGACAATCAACGCCGAGGATTACCGCGAGGGCATCGTCGGCAGCTCCACGTCAATGCAGGAAGTGTTCAAGACCATCGGCCAGGTAACAGCGAGTGATGTGACCGTGATGATCACGGGCGAGAGTGGCACGGGCAAGGAACTGGTCGCGCGGTCGATTTGGAAACACAGCCACCGCGCCACAAAGCCTTTCGTCGCCGTCAACTGCGCCGCGATTCCCGACAATTTGATCGAGAGCGAACTCTTCGGCCACGAAAAGGGATCGTTCACCGGCGCGACCGCCCAGCGGATCGGCAAGTTCGAGCTTTGCGATGCCGGGACGATCTTCCTCGATGAAATCGGCGACATGGCGCTCGCAACGCAGACAAAAATCTTGCGCGTGCTCCAGGCCGGCGAGATCCAGCGCGTCGGCGGCACTGAGACGATCAAAGTAGACGTCCGCATCCTCGCGGCGACAAACAAGGATCTGGAGGAGATGGTGAAGGTGAAGTTGTTCCGCGAAGATCTTTATTACCGGCTCAACGTCGTGCGGATCAGAATGCCGCCCCTGCGGGAGCGCGGCGACGATGTGCCGCAGATCGTGGATTTTTGCCTGCAAAATCTGGTGAAGCAGAAGAAGGCGCGCGTCACCAAAGTATCGCCCGAGGCCATGACCGTGCTCACCCGCCATACTTGGCCGGGTAACGTGCGTGAACTCGAAAATGTGATCTACCGCAGCGCGGTCATTGCACAGGGCGATGCGATCCTTGTGAAGGATTTGCCGGCCGAGATTCGCGGCGGCGCTGGCGAAACCAGCGCGACTCTGCCGATAAGCGGAAGTAGCGAATCCGTGGGCGCACCGGCGGAGGCGCCGCCGCGTGCGGCGCTCACCCTCGAGGCCGCGTTCGATTTTCTGTTTGCCGAGCTCGCGACGAGCGGTGAGCCGATGCTGCCCCGGGTCGAGCAGGCGTTTGTCTCGCGCGCGTTGGCGGCTGAAAAGTCCGACGACGCGAAGGTCGCGAAACAGCTCGGCCTAACCAAGGCCGCACTGCAAAAGCGCCGCAGGGGCAGCTGAGTTTTCCTTGCGCCTCGTTTGCACTGAATTTTCGCCCATGAAAATTATCTTCCTTTTAGCGCTGCTCGCACTTACCGCGCTGCTCCTGCCCGCCGCCGACGACTACGTGCCCGGCCCAGACTCAAAAGTGCAACCCGGCGTGCCGCAGGGCGAATTGATCAAGTTTGAATTCGCGGCGTCGAAAATTTTTCCCGGCACCACGCGCGACGTGACCGTTTACGTGCCGAAACAATTCGACCCGGCGAAGCCCGCTTGTGTCTACGTAAATCAGGATGGCGTGCAGTGGAACGCGCCGTCGGTGTTCGACAATCTCATCGCGCGCGGCGAACTGCCGATCATTATTGGTGTGTTTGTCACCCCCGGCGTCGTGAAAGCACGCGACCCCGCCACGCAGCAGGATCGGTTTAACCGCAGCTTCGAGTATGACGGACTCGGCGACGCCTATGTGCGGTTTCTCCTCGATGAACTGCTACCAGCCGTGGAAATGAAGACAACGGCCGACGGTCGCGCGATAAGGCTTTCGCACGCCGGCAACGACCGCGCCATCGGCGGATCGAGCAGCGGGGCGATTTGCGCGTTCACGGCGGCTTGGGAGCGGCCGGAGGCGTTTTCGCGGGTGTTCAGTTGCATCGGCACCTATGTCGGCCTGCGCGGCGGCAATGTCTATTCGACGCTCATCCGCAAATACGAACCGAAGCCGATTCGCGTTTTTCTCCAAGACGGGGCGAACGATAACAACCATTACGGCGGCGACTGGTGGATGGCCAATCAGGCGATGGAACGCTCGCTGGCGTTTGCCGGCTACGAGGTCAATCACGCGTGGGGCGATGGCGCGCATAGCGGCAAGCAGGGCACGATGCTTTTCCCCGATGCGATGCGCTGGCTCTGGCACGACTGGCCGCAACCCGTGAAAGGCACGCCAACGAAAAATGCGCTACTCACCGAGTTACTAATTCCCGGCGAGGATTGGCAACTCGTCGGCGAGGGTTACAAGGGCACCGAGGGTCCGGCGGTCAACGCCCATGGGGAAGTGTTTTTCAACGACGTCACCGCGAGCAAAACCTACAAGATCGGACTTGATGGCAAGGTGACGCTCTTGAACGCCGACTCGAAAAAGTCCAACGGCGAAGCGTTCGACGCCAATGGCCGGCTCTACTCGGTGTCGATGCGCGATCCGCGCGTGCTGCGTTATAGCAACGATGGCAAAGCCACCGTTCTCGCCGACGACATCGCGGGCAACGACATCGTAGTAGCCTCAAGCGGCAATGTTTACTTCACCAATCCGCCGCCTGACCCCAGCAACGATCCCAGCAAGCTCTGGCTCATCCGGCCTGACGGCACCAAGCAAGTCGTCGATACCGGTGCCGTGAAATACATGAACGGCGTCACGCTCTCGCCCGACCAGTCATTGCTCTATGTCGCTGACTACCGCTCGCACTGGGTTTACAGTTATTCGGTGCAGCCCGACGGCACGCTCCTCAACAAGCAGCGCTACACTTGGCTGCATGTGGCCGACACCGACGATCAGAGCAATGCCGACGGTATCCGCTGCGATCGCGATGGGCGGCTCTACGTCGCCACGAAGCTTGGGGTGCAGGTCTGCGATCAACCCGGGCGCGTCAACGCGATCATCCCCACACCGAACCGCCGGATCGCGAACCTCGTGTTCGGCGGCGAGAAATTCGACACGCTTTTCGCGACGTGCGGCGACAAAGTTTTCAAACGCAAACTAAAGACCACCGGCTCCAACGCGTGGGACACCCCCAGCAAGCCACCGAAGCCACGGCTTTGAGGGAGCCAGCGCTGGTTTGCCGGACATACTCCGTTGGCTTGTGAGTTCAGGCGGCGGGCACCACGCCTAGCTTTTTCTTCGCCTCGGCGGGAACATCGAACTTGGTCGCGCCGATGTTCTTGATTTCCGTGGTTGCCGTCTCGTGGACGGTCACTTCGTGCCGGTCGCCATTCGTCTTTACCGCCAGCGTGCCCTCGAGCTTCACTTCGTATTTTAGAATTACGCCGTCTTTGACCCAAAGGCGGAAGGTGCCACTGCCCGTGAGCGGCGTGATCTCTTTTTGGCCGGCGTGAACGAGCAGAAGTTTCGCAGCGGTTTCAGAAAGGGTGCCGCTAACTGTGTCGCCGTCCATTTTGATATCGGTGTAGCCGGCGACGATGATGCCGAGTTCCTCGTGGGGGCGGCTCAGCATTAACTGGAGGTTGCTGTAGGCGGCGGGTAGCCGGCTGCTATTGGTCTGTTCGTTGCTAGTCGGGTATCCGCTTCCACCCATCCCGCCCATGCCGCGGCGACCGCGCCGTCCCATCATCGGGCCCATTCCACCGCCCCATCCAGAGGGCGGCGTATTGGGATTGGAATCGGAACTTGATGTCAATTGCTCGGGCTTGCGCCAGCCGTCGGCGGTTTGGATGACAACCTTTTCGTCGCCGGAATAAGCTGCGGTCATCAT
Organism: uncultured Opitutia bacterium; assembly: GCA_903840415.1. Taxonomy (GTDB): domain Bacteria; phylum Verrucomicrobiota; class Verrucomicrobiia; order Opitutales; family Opitutaceae; genus CAITWF01. The sequence goes on from CAIMFY010000102.1 coordinate 17,642, forward strand.
GTTATCGGAGTTGGCGGTGCTTCGCGCCAGTCTGCGCCGAACCGATGCCACCATGGGAAGGTTGACGAGCGACAAGTCACCCTTGTCGGCGAGGTTGGTCTGCCCATCTATTGCATAAGTGCGGGCGTCGTCATCCACGGTGGTGGTCCAGCAATAATTAGAAGCCTCTGAAAGTTTCATCGCTGCAACCGTGGCAAGTTCCGCCTGTCCGGCGTAACAGGCCGCGACCGCGAGGAACGAGGCGATCCCAGCGAGCGTAATGAACTTCGTGGAGCCAGTCGAAGGAAACATCTCGAACGAATGACTGAAACCGGCACCCAATAGTTACGGAAAATTTCTCCCAACTCCGGCTAGCCGCCAAGTTTTCGCTTCGCCTCGTCCGGGACATTGACGACAGTCCGGCCGACCAGAGTGAGCTCAGTGATGAGCACGCGACGCTGGGGCGGCGATTCCTTTTCCTCACCGGGTGGACCGGTGAGAACCGTGCCGGAAAGATCGACCGCGTATTTGGTCAAGACGCCGTCCACGATGCCGAGGACGAACGACCCGGTCGCGGTCACCGCGGGCGCCTTCATCGAACCGAGCAACTGCCTAGCCCCGTCTTCGCTCAGCGTGCCCGCTACACCGCCCAGAACGACGTGCAGTTCAGTGTAACTGCCGATGATGATTTCAAGCTCCTCGTGTGGCACTTGCAGCGAGATCCAGTAGTCCGAGCCACCAGTGCTGCCGCGGCGACGCGGCCCGAGCGGTGGTAACTCAGAGCCTGTTTTCCAACCATCGGAAGTTTGAAACACGAAATTGTCCGCGCCGCGGAAAACGGCGGTCGCCACCCCGTCGTTCAGCCGCGCAATCTGCCGCAACATCGGCGACTGCGGCTCCACGAACGTCACAAGGGTAAAGCCGTCCTTTTCGGACTTGCCCTCCCGCACCACGAGGGTCCGGCCAGCCGAAGGCACCGAACACACCCAAGTGTAGTTCGGCGCCTCAACGATCTTCATCGCTGCGACGATGGCCTGATCGGTGGGCGCGGCGCACGCGATCCCGACACCGAGTGCGGCCGCAAAAACGGTGGAGCAGAATCTGATCATGGCGGAGCGCCTCCGCGGCGTTTTAGGGGAACAATCCGCGAGCCGCCTTCGCATCGGCGACACGCTGGATGCCGAGTGTGAGCGCGGCGAGCCTGCGGCTGAAACCGAATTTCTTCTTCTGCGCGTCGACTGAGGCCTTGGCCTTGTCGAGGATGCCGTAGAGTTTTTCCATCACTTCGTCGCGGCCCCAGTAGAAACTCGATAGGTTCTGCAACCATTCGAAGTAGGAAACGATGACGCCGCCGGAGTTACAGAGGACATCAGGGATGAGTTCGATATCACCGCGGGCCTCGATGATCTTGTCGGCGGCATTCGTCGTCGGGCCGTTGGCGGCTTCGGCCAGCAGGCGGCATTTCAGCTTATGGGCATTCTTGTCGGTGATGACGCGCTCGAGTGCCGCTGGTGCGAGCACCGTGCATTTCAGCTCCAGCAAATCTTCGTTGGTGATGTGTTCGCCGCCACCGAAGTCCTTCAGCACGCGCTGCGACGATATATACGTGAGCGCCTTCTGCACATCGATGCCCTTGGCGTTGTGGATGCCGCCCGTGTAATCGGAGATCGCGATGATCTTCGCGCCGTAGCCGACAAGGGCGAGGGCGGTTTCGCTGCCGACGTTGCCGAAGCCCTGAATCACGACCGTCGCCTTGTTGATGGGAATCTTCAGATCTTCGAGATACTTTTTGACGAGATAGGCGACGCCTGCGCCGGTCGCTTCTCTGCGACCTTGCGAACCGCCGAGTGAAAGCGGCTTGCCGGTGACAACGGCCGGCGAGAGGTGCCCTACGTGGTTGGAATACGTGTCCATCATCCAGCCCATGATTCTTTCGTTGGTGCCGACATCGGGGGCCGGGACGTCAGTGTGCGGCCCGAGGAAGCTGACCATTTCCTGCATGTAACGGCGGGAGAGGTGCTCGAGTTCGGCCTGCGAGAGTTGATTCGGATCGACGATCACGCCGCCCTTGGCGCCACCATAAGGCAAGCCGACGAGCGAGGTCTTCCAACTCATCCACATCGCGAGCGCGGCGACTTCACCGAGCGTCACGCTCTGGTGAAAGCGGATGCCGCCTTTCGACGGACCAGTGGAGAGATTATGTTGGACGCGGTAGCCCTCGAAGACCGTCACACTTCCGTCGGTGCGCCGCACCGGCAGCGAAACGGCGAGGCAGCGCCGCGGGTATTTCGTGCGATCACGGATCGCCTCCGGAAGGTTGATCGCGTCGGCGGCCTTGTCGAACTGACGGCAGGCCATGCGGAACACGTCGGAATCGTAGAGCGAGGAGACAATTGCTTTTGACATGGGGACAAACAGGTAGGGTTAAGCCAAGGGTTTGGCAGGTTTGAATGCCGCACTCTGGTCAGGCGCCATGGCTTTAGCAATTGGCTTCCACTAACCAGCCGCCTTCAATGACGGCCGCTTATTCCGCGGAAACGCGGCGTGATAACATGTTCCTCGTTCTCGCTAAATTTCTTCGCTGGATCTTCGAAAAATTCGCCGCCGCCGCGCTCATTGTGACGCTCGGGCTGGCCGCGTGCGGATTGTGGCTGTTCCTGAAGGATAATGTCGATTTCGACCAATGGCGCCAGGAGCTTGTGCGATCGATTAATGGCGAGCGGACGAGGACCAAGGCGGCAGTCGACGACGTGCGTCAGCGGATGGATCGGATCTCGACTGAAATCGCGACCGAGCAGGGCCGGGCCAAGCAGGCCGACAAAGTCATCACCGAACTCAAGGCACTCGAAAGCACTTGGGATCGGATGGTCGGCAATCCGGCACAGCAAAAGGCCAACGCGGAGCAACTGGAGCGAGTGTCGGCCTTGCGGGCCACCATGATGGCGAAGGTCGCCGCGCTGACGCAGGAATTCACTCGCACGACCTGGGAGCGCGACGGTCTTGAGATTGCGCTCGGCAAACTCGACGCCCGATTGAAGGTCGCCGAGGAGAACCAGTCGAAACTGCTGCACTATCTGGAGCGCGCCTGGAATCACCCGATGGGGCGGCCGCCGCTGCGGATGCCGGTTAAATATTGGGTGTTCGCGTTTCTCGGTTTATATTTTCTCGGCCCAACCGCGGGTAAGATCGGGATGTATTTTTTTGTCGCCCCTCTCATCGCTCGCGGCCGGCCAGTGCGGCTCGCGGAGAGTCTGGCCGTGTTGCCCGAAGTGGGACCGAGCGCTGTGTCCGCCGAAGTGTCGCTGCGGCCCGGGGAGCGTTTGTGGGTGAAGGAAAAGTTCCTGCAGGCGTCCGACGAAAGCTTGCAGAAGAAAACCCGCTACGTGCTCGACTGGCGGATTCCGCTTACATGCCTTGCAACCGGTCTGATCGAACTGATCGAACTACAGCACGGCGGTGGGGAGGGCGAAGAGAAGCTCACGCTGTCCAACCAGAGCGATCCGCACAGCGAGTTGGCGATGATCACGCTGGCCCCGGGATCGTCGCTGGTGCTGCGGCCGAGTTTCCTCGCCGGCGCAGTCGTAGGAGACGGCGCGAGGTTGTCGATCCGTCGGCGCTGGCAGTTATTTCGCTGGCAGGCGTGGGTGACGCTGCAATTTCGGTTTTTCGAATTCATCGGACCGTGCCGGCTCGTGGTCGCCGGCAGCCGCGGAGTGCGCGTGGAAGATCTAAGCACCCGGATGGGCGACGCGACGCCCGCGCGGCGCACGAACCAGGATGCGACCATGGGTTTCACACCTAACCTCGACTATCGGCCGGCGCGAGCGGAGACGTTTTGGAGCTACTATCGGGGGATGAACCCGCTCTTCGACGACGTGTTTGCGGGGCGCGGAATCTTCCTATGCCAGCAGGTGTCCACTGGCGGCGACGCGCGCAAGGCCCGCCGCTTCTGGTCGGGCGTATGGGGAGGCGTGATGAAACTTTTCGGATTGTAGCGGCGAGCGCTGTTGCGGATTTGCCCGCGCTGCGCTTCGGTTGGTCGATGTTGTTCAAGCTCCAGTCCGACTACCAGCCGACCGGCGACCAGCCACAGGCGATCGCGAAGCTGGTCGCGTCGGTGCAGGCGGGAAACAAGGATCAGACGCTCGTCGGCGTCACCGGCTCAGGGAAGACGTTCACAATGGCCAACGTCATCGCGCAATGCCAGCGGCCGACTCTCATCATCTCGCACAACAAGACGCTCGCGGCGCAGCTCTACTCGGAATTCAAAAATTTCTTTCCGGACAACGCCGTCGAATACTTCGTCAGCTACTACGACTACTACCAGCCAGAGGCCTACATCCCTTCGAGCGACACGTTCATCGAAAAGGATTCTTCGATCAACGAGGAGATTGAGCGACTGAGGATCGCGGCGACGAGTTCGCTGGTGTCGCGGCGCGATGTGATCGTCGTGGCGAGCGTCTCGTGCATTTACGGGCTAGGCTCGCCGCAAGAATTTCAGGAGATGCGGATTCCGCTGCGCCGCGGCGCGGAACTCGGGCGCAACCGACTGCTCGAACGACTGATCGACAACATTTACGAGCGCAACGACTACGAGCTAAAACCTGGCCGCTTCCGCGTGCGGGGCGACACCGTGGACGTGATGCCGGCCTATCTGGAGCACGGGTTGCGCGTGGAGTTTTTCGGCGACGAGATCGAGGCGCTGAGCGAATTCGATCCACTCACGGGCGAGGTGTTGCGGACGCTGGAGCAGTTCGATCTCTACCCGGCGAACCAATATGTGACGAGTCGCGGCAAACTCGAGCCGGCAATCCGCGCGATCCGCGAGGAACTCGATGAGCGCGTGGCGTTCTTCGAAAAGAACCAGCAATACCTCGAAGCCCAGCGCGTGCGGATGCGGACGAACTACGACTTGGAAATGCTCCAGGAGATGGGGTTTTGCAGCGGCATCGAAAATTATTCCCGCCACCTGACGGGCCGGAAGGCGGGCGAGCGGCCCTTTTGCCTCATCGATTTTTTTCCAAAGGATTTTTTGCTGATGATCGACGAGAGCCATGCGACGGTGCCGCAGATCGGCGGGATGTTCAACGGCGACAAGGCGCGCAAGACGACGCTCGTGAATTTCGGTTTCCGGTTGCCCTCGGCGCTCGACAACCGGCCGCAGAGTTTCGCGGAGTTTCAACAGGTCACGGGACAAACCCTCTACGTATCGGCGACGCCATCGGCGTTTGAACTTGAGCGGTCCGCCGTGATCGCGGAGCAACTTATCCGCCCCACCGGCCTCCTCGATCCTGAGATCACCGTCCGATCGACAAAGGGGCAGGTGGAGGATTTAATCGGCGAGGTGAAGCGCGCGGCGGCGGCGGGCGAGCGAGTGCTCGTGACGACGCTGACGAAGCGGCTCTCGGAGGATCTCACGAGCTTCCTGCGCGAGTCGAAAGTGCGGGTGGAGTATCTGCACTCGGACATCGATGCCATCGAGCGCGTGGAGATTTTGCGCAATCTACGCCTCGGAAATTTCGACGTTTTGGTCGGCATCAACCTGCTGCGCGAGGGGCTCGATCTGCCCGAGGTGGCGCTTGTGGCGATCCTTGACGCGGACAAGGAAGGGTTTCTCCGCAGCGAGACTTCGCTGATTCAGACGGCGGGCCGCGCGGCGCGCCACGAAAAGGGCCGCGTCATTTTCTACGCCGATGTGCAGACCGAATCGATCAAGCGGACGATCGCGACGGTGACTTACCGGCGGGAAAAGCAGCTCGCCTACAATCTCGCCCAAGGCATCACCCCGCGAGGCGTGAAGCGGGCGGCGCAAGCGAGCCTGCATGTCTACGATGGATCGGGCGAGCGTGAGACGGAGGCCGTGGTTGAGGAAAGCGCGGACGATGTTGCGGCGGTGATTGCAGAACTGGAAGTCGAAATGCAGGAGGCCGCGGGCCGGCTGGAATTTGAGCGCGCGGCGCTGCTCCGCGATCAAATCAATTCGCTGAAAAGCGGGGACTATCGCAAGGCGGCGAAATCGAGTGCGGCAGCTGCAGAATATCCGACGCGCAAGACGGCCAAACCGCGCGGGGGCCGTCGGTAGGCCGGAGTTAGGCGGGCAACTTCTGTTTTGCGGGCTTGAGCACGCCGATATTCGTGAGGTTACGGTAGCGTTCGGCAAAATCGAGGCCGTAGCCCACGACAAACTTGTCGGGAATTGCGAAGCCGACGAGATCGGCTTCGAAGGGCACTTGGCGGCGGCCCTTCTTGTCGAGCAACACGCAGACACGCAGGCTGGCGGGTCTCATACCGCGAATCATGCTCGAGATGAGCGAGAGAGTTTTGCCGGTGTCGAGGATGTCGTCGACGAGCAGCACGTGTCGGCCGGTGACGTCGAGCGTGAGCCCGTGGATAAGTTTGGGAGTGCCGTGTGACTCGGTGGAAGCGCCGTAGCTAGTGGTGCGGACGCAGTCGAGGCGGACCGGGTTGTCGATCGTGCGCATCAGGTCGGCGGTGAACAGCAACGCGCCATTCATGATGGCGACGACCGTAATTTCCTCCTCGCCATAACAACGCTTGAGTGCGGCGCCGAGTTGCTTCACGCGGCGTTGGATTTGCGCCTTCGTAAGGAGGATACTTTCGAGATCGGGGTGGATGGCGGAAGTTTTTTTGGCGGGCATAGGAGGCCGCCCAGATAGGACAGGCGCGGTGGGCGTGGCAACACGTTACGCCAGCATCGGCCACTTTCCTGACGACCGAGAGGGCAAATACCTTTGACTAAAATGACGGTGAAAACTTGGTTCGGGCGCGGTTCCGCGGTATGATTTCCATTCGCATCCAGAAACTAACCAAGCGCTTCGGCGCGGTCACCGCGTTGCACCAACTCGACCTGACAATCGCGCCGGGTGAGTTGTTTTTCCTGCTCGGACCGAGTGGTTGCGGCAAGACAACGCTGCTGCGAAGTCTGGCAGGGTTTTATGTGCCAGACGAGGGGCAGATTTTTTTCGGCGAGGAGGACGTGACGCACCTCGCGCCCCACAAGCGAAACACCGGCATGATGTTTCAAAGCTACGCGCTCTGGCCGCATATGACGGTCGCGGAGAACGTGGCGTTTGGGCTCGAGGAGCGGCACGTGGCGCGGCCCGACATCACGCGCCGGGTCGCCGAAGCGCTGGAATCCGTGCGGATGGGAGAGTATGCCGCCCGCCGGCCGAATGAACTGTCCGGCGGTCAACAACAGCGGGTGGCGCTGGCGCGCGCACTCGTCATCCGGCCGCGCTGCCTATTGCTCGATGAACCGCTGTCGAATCTCGACGCAAAGCTCCGGCTCGAAATGCGCACGGAAATCCGGCGCGTGTGCAAGGAATTCAAACTGACCACCGTCTACGTGACTCACGATCAAAAGGAGGCGCTATCGATCTCGGATCGGATGGCGATTCTCGATGGTGGACGGATTCGGCAGGTGGGGACGCCACGGGAGGTTTACCGGCGACCGACCTGCCAACTCGTAGCTAATTTCATCGGGGAAACGGATTTCATCGCCGGAAAAATTATTTCTACGACGGGCTGCGCAGCAGTGGTCGAGACGGCGTGCGGCTGTTTCGAGGGCGTGCTCGGCGACCCCGCCGCAGTGCTCGCCGTGGGCGCAAACGTAACGGTTTCGGTGCGACCGGAAGCATGGAAACTCGGACGCGACAGATCCACGCGCAACGCGGTCCGCGGACAAATCGGCGAAGCAGTTTACCTCGGAGAATCGGCGCAGTATGACTTTATTGCAGGCGGACAGACGCTGAAGATTCTTGAACTCAATCCGCGATTCATCGAAGCGACGACGCGCGGAGAATTGTTCGCAAGCGCCGATCCAGACGACGTCGTGGTGCTGGCGGAGTAAAGGCACGCCATGGCCAAGCGGGCGATCATTCTCGTGGCGCTGGCGGCGACGGTCGCGCTGCCGTTTGCGTTGCGGCCACGCCAGCCGGCGCTCGCTCCGGCCGACGATACGGTCGTGATCATCACGCCACACAACGAGGCGATCCGGACGGAATTTGGGCGGGGGTTTCAAGCGTGGTATCGAGCACGCACGAACCGGACGGTAACGGTTGACTGGCGAGTCGTGGGTGGCACGAGTGATATTACGCGGTTTCTCGAATCGGAATATGTGGCGGCGTTTCGGAATTTATGGACGGGAAAACTTCACCGCGAATGGAGCGCAGAAGTGCAAGTCGGGTTCGCCGATCCGAAACTGGCGGCGGCGGCACCGGTCGCAGCGCGCGAGGCGAGGGCGGCATTTCTCGCTTCGGAGGTGAGCTGCGGGATGGATTTGTTTTTCGGCGGTGGCAGCTATGATTTTGTTCGACAGGCGCAGGCAGGGCGCATCGTGCCGTCGCGGGTGCGAAAGACGCATCCCGAGTGGTTCACGGACGCGATCATTCCGCGGCGTTTCACGGGGGAACAATACTGGGACGACGAAGGTTGCTGGTATGGAAATGTCGTCAGCAGTTATGGAATTCTCTACAACGTCGACGCCCTCCAGCGTCTAGGCCTCACGCCGCCGCGTGAATGGAACGATCTTGCGGACCCGCGTTATGCGCGGGCGCTGGCGCTGTCCGATCCGACAAAGAGCAGCTCGATGGCGAAGGCATTCGAAAACATCATCCAGCAGCAAATGCAGCGACGACTCGCAGCCGTGGGCGCGGCCAACGAGGCGCAGGCGGTGCGCGAAGGCTGGGAAGCAGGCATGAAACTTATCCAGTTACTCGCGGCGAATGCGCGCTACTTTACCGACTCGTCGCAAAAACCGCCGATCGATGTCGCCCAAGGAGATTGTGCAGCCGGCATTTGCATTGATTTCTATGGCCGTGCAGAGGCGGAAGCGGTGGGCCGTCGCGGCGCGACGCGGTTGGAATTCGTCACGGCGCGCGGTGGCACCGTCAATTCCGTCGATCCGATCGCGGTGCTGCGGGGCGCGCCGCACCGCGAAGTGGCGGAACTGTTTTTGGAATACACGCTCACGATGGAGGCGCAGAAACTGTGGAATTTTCGACCCGGCACGCCGGGCGGACCGGAGCGGTTTGCCTTGCGCCGGATGCCCGTGCGGCGGGATTTTTATGCACACACCGAGTGGAAATCGCTCCGCAGCGATCCTGAAGCCGATCCGTTTTCCGATCCGAGTCCGTTGATTTACCGACCGGAGTGGACGAGCGGGTTGTTTCGCGAATTGGCATTTGTGGCGCGGGTGATGTGTCTCGACGCGCACGCCGAACTCGCCACGGCGTGGCGCGCGATCAATGCCGCACCCGAGCCGGCGAAGGCGCAGGCGATGGCGCGAATGCAGAATGTGGCGGCGGTGGATTACGCGCAGGTCAACGGCGCGATCCGGGCGACGTTGGCGTCGAAAAACCGTGTCGATGAGGTGAGGTTGGCCAGCACACTCGGGGCGCAGTTTCGGCAACAGTATCGCGACGCGGAAGCGTTGGCGCTCGGAGCAAAATAGTCAGGCCGGCGGCGCGGCGCGGCGGTAGGCGTCGGGATCGCGTTTCTCCATGTGTCGATCGGCGTGCCCGAGCGGAGTGAAGCCAAACTGTGAGTAGAGCCCGTGGGCATCTTGGGTGACGAGGTGCTGACGACGGAGATTTTGGAGACGGGGATGGGTGGAGTAGGCGCGCAGGGCGGCCTTGGCGAGGCCGTGGCCGCGATGGGCTTCGAGCACGTAAACGTCGCACAAGTAGGCGAAAGTCGTGAAATCAGTGATCACTCGAACGAGACCGACTTGCGCACCGGCAGGATCGTAAATTCCAAGGCAAAGCGAATGCGCGAGCGAGCGGGCGACAACGTCGCGCGGAATACCGGCGGCCCAATAACTGCGACTGAGAAACGCGTGCACCGCGTCGACATCCAGTCGCGCCGAATCGTCGGAGATGAGGTAGGCGGCGTGGCGGAGTTCGTGGGGCATGGCGCGCGGGTCGGATCAAATTCCGCCAAGTCGGACGTGAGCTCCAGCCTACAGTTTCGCGAAAGCGGCGACGAAGGCGGACTTGTCGGGTGCTTTGAAAAAAGAGGTGCCGGCGACGAAAGTATCCGCACCGGCGGTGCGGCACTCGGCAGCAGTGGCGACGTCGATTCCACCATCGACTTCGAGGCGAAAATTCAACTCGCGGGCGGTGCGCCAGTCGCGGAGTTGGGAAATCTTCGGCAGCATGTCGCGGCGGAAACTTTGCCCACCGAAGCCAGGTTGCACCGTCATCACGAGCACGAGATCGACGAGGGGTAGAAATCTTTCGACGGCGCGCGCCGGTGTGCCAGGGTTGAGGACGATACCGCATTGGCACCCGAGAGCACGGATGCGGGCGAGGGTGGCGGCATGATCGTAGTCAGGCTCAATGTGGATGCTGATAAGATTGGCACCGGCTTTCGCGAACGGTTCGATGTAATGGTGCGGTTCGCTGAGCATCAAGTGCGTGTCGAAGAAAAGCTTGGAGCCGGCGCGGCGGAGGGCGGCGAGAGTCTCAGGGCCGAAGGAAAGGTTCGGCACAAAATGGCCATCCATGATGTCGCAGTGCAGCCATGGCAGACGCAGTTCATCGACGATGCGAGCGCTGGCGGCGAGGTTCGCGTGGTCGCCGGCAAGGAGCGACGGATTGAGGAGCGGGGCGGGCGGCGGAGGCATGGTCTGAGGCGAACTGAATTTTGCGCTGAGTCAGGAATGACAAACCAAAACCGCAGAGCGCTACCACACGTCAAGGGCGGCGTGAGTGAGTTTCGCAGCGAGGGCGTCGGCGAGAAGCGGGAGCGTCTGAAATTCGTTCTGGACCTGGCCGCTGTCGGTGAACGCCTCGCGTTGGACGCTAATCGGCCGCCGATCGAAGAGATCTTTTCCGGCGCGATTGTCGTGGAGCGTGGCGGTGGCACCGAGCGTGAGATTGAACTTACGCGCGAGGCCCGTGTCGTTTTCGCGCACCGAGGCGACATCGCGGTGGTAGTCAATCAGCACGACTGTGAGGGTCGCTTCGGCGGCCTCGGGCGAGTTTGCCAGCACAACGCGAGCGTCGTGAGCGAAGGCTTCGCGCACCTGAGTGCTGACGATTTCACGCACTTGCGGCAGGGGTGTTTTGTTTTCCACTGGTGCCACGTAGAGCGTGTGAAATGGCAGTTTCACCTCGGTGCCCAATTGGTAGTGCGAACAGCCCGTGCAGAGGACGAAGGTGACCAGCGACCAGAGGCGTGACCGGAGAGATCGCAAGCCGGACAATTTAACCGTGAAGTTCACGGCGCGGGTTTAGAACAACCAGAAACGCTTTTTCTTGGGCTGCGCATCTCCCGGCGCCCGACCCTCGGGGGCGATGGACTTGCCGGTGGCTTTCGCTTCGACGTCAGCGAGGCGGAGCTTGGCCCGCTTGGCGACTTCGGACTCGGGATAGGAAGTGATGGCCTCGTTATAAAAGACCTTCGCGGCGGTGAAGTTGTTGCGCTTGTAGAAATAGAAGTCGCCGATCTTCATTTTGCTTTCGGCGAGCATCGTTTTCATTTTGTCCAAGCCCTTTTCGGCGGCGACGACGTTGGCGTCGCTCGGGAAAAGGAGCATGAAATCCGTGAAGTAGGTGATCGATTCCTTGGTCGAGGCTTGGTCGTAGTAGGGACCGTCGACAAGGCTGGCATGGGCCTGCGCGAGCTTCAGATAGGCGTCGGGCGCTAGGAGGCTTTGCGAATAATTGTTAATCATCCGATCTAGGGCATCCATTTCGTCTTCGGGCTGCTTCAACACTTGGTGACCGTGCGCGATGTTCATCAGCGCGAGCGGTGCGTAGTCGCTGAACGGCGCGTTCGCGAGAATGGTCTCGAAATACTCGACCGCTTTGTCGCGGCTGACGAAACCAGGGAGGAGTCCGTAAAACATCCGGCCGCGGGCGCCGTCGAGCAGAGCGCTGGCGATCCGGTATTGCTCACCAATGATCTCGTTGAAGCGCTTGGTGTTTGGGTAGCGGCTGATGATCTGCTGAAAATTTTCGAAGGCCTTGTTGTATTCCTTGCGGACCACCTGGAGCTTGGCCGTGCGGTAAAACGCCTCGGGCGCGTAGATCGAGTTGGGATAGCGTTTGGTGATCGCGGTGTAGACCTTGATCGCGGAACGGTTGCTGCCCTTGTCCTCGTCGGTGCGGGCCTCGTTCATCAGGTCGAGCGCCTTGCGACCCTCGGGGCCAGCGAGACCGGAGAGGGCGCCGCCTTCGACGCGCCAGCCGGTTTCACGGCTCCAAACCAGATCGGCGCGCGCAGTGGTGCCGAGCCACCAGAGACTGGCAACGAGGGCAAAAAGGAGTCGGGTAACGCGGGCGGAAAATGGTCGCATCGAAAAAATGGTTCACCAGCGAATCAGGGCGCTTCCGTAGGTCAAGCCCGCCCCAAACGCCACGAGCAGCGTGAGGTCGCCAGCCTGGATGCGACCCGAACGCCGGGCTTCGTCGAGCGCGATCGGAATGGAGGCGGCGGAGGTGTTGCCGTAGCGGTCGACGTTGACGAAGAAGCGATCCATCGGAAGCTCGAGGTATTGGGAAATCGCCTCTATGATACGGAGGTTGGCCTGATGCGGAATCACGAGCGAAATCTGATCCGCGCGGAGGTGGTGTTGTTCCAATATATCCCGCGCTGCCTCGTCCATGACGCGCACCGCGAGCTTAAACACTTCCTTGCCCTTCATCTTCATGAAGTGGCCGCCGGCCGTGATCGAATCCGGCGTGGCGGGCGCGGCGCTGCCGCCGCCAGGGATGCACAACAGGTCAGCGCTTTCGCCCATCGCACCGAGTTTTGTGCCAAGTAGGCCCACACCCGGTTGTTCGGAAAGTCCGACGACGATTGCCCCGGCGCCGTCACCGAAGAGGACGCAAGTGGTGCGATCATTCCAGTCGACGACGGACGAGAGTCTTTCCACTCCGACGACGAGCGCCTTGTGGTAGCGGCCGGAGGTGAGCATCGCGCACGCGGTGTCCAGCGCGTAGATGAAACCGGAGCAGGCCGCGTTGAGATCGAAACACGCGGTCGCACTAGGCAGGCCGAGCTTGCGCTGCATCAGGCACGCCGCGGCTGGCATCGGCATGTCGGGGGTAAACGTAGCGACGACGAGCAGGTCGATCTCAGATGGGCTGACGCCGGCGGCATCCAGTGCGCGGCGGGCAGCGGCCGCACCCATGTCGGAGGTGTTTTCGTTGGGCCCGGCGATCCGGCGTTCGCGGATGCCGCTGCGGGTGCGAATCCACTCGTCGGAGGTTTCGACCGTGCGGGAGAGTTCTTCGTTAGTGACGACGCGCTCAGGAGCGTAGGAGCCGGTGCCGAGAATGACCGTAGAGCGCAATGTCATGCAGTAAAGTGGGCGAGACAGTGGGTCAGGCGGCGCCGGATTCGCCGATAACGTCGTTGGCGCGGGCGATGTCGGTGATGATGCGCTGGTTCATGTCGGCCTTGATCATAAGACCGGCAGCGAGGATCGCGTTCTTGATGGCGTGGCGGTTCGAGGAACCGTGCGCCTTGAGGATGTTGCCGTTGAGACCGAGAAGTGGGGCGCCGCCGTAGCGCTCGGGGTTGATGCGCTCCTTTAGCGCGTTGAACGCGCCTTTCGAGAGCAGGGCACCAGTCGCCCGCATGGGGTTCGACTGGAGTTCCTCACGCAGCATATTCGAGAAGAACCGCACGAGCGATTCCCAGCTTTTGAGCATAATGTTGCCGACAAAACCATCGCAGACGACAACGTCGACGTGTTCGGCAAAAACGTGAAAGCCTTCGATCGGGCCGGCGTAGTTGATGATGCCGTCGATACGGCGCAGCAGGAGGTTGGTCTCGGTGATGAGCGCGTTGCCTTTGCCGTCCTCGGTGCCAATGGTCATCAGCCCGACGCGCGGTTTGGCCACCCCGAGCATCACGCGGCAATAGTGGCTGCCGAGAATGGCGTTGTGGACCAGATGCTCGGGCTTCGAGTCGGGATTCGCGCCGGCATCAATAAGCACGAATTGGCCGCCTTCGCGCGGGCACACCGCCGCGAGGGCGGGACGGGCGATGCCTTCCATGGGTCGGAGCCGCAACGTGCCGCACGCCATCAGGGCGCCGGTATTGCCGCAACTGACCACCACGCCGGCCTCGCCGCTCTTCACGAGTTCGACGGCCCGGACCATCGAGGCGTCTTTTTTCTTTTTCAGCGCGTTGAGCGGCTTGTCCTCCATCGTGATCACTTCGGAGGCGTGAAACACCGAGAGCCTCTCGTTGCGGCTCAGTCCCGCTTGGGAGATCAGCGGCTTTAGCACCGCTTCGTCGCCGACGAGCGTGATCGGGTTGAGCGCGCTGTGCTGGTGCAGGGCAAGTTTGAGCGCAGCAACCACCTCGGACGGACCGAGGTCGCCACCCATGGCATCGACTGCAATGCGCCCGATGGCGCCGGAAGATGTGACCATCGCTCGGATGGCGAAATTCAGGAACCCCGCGGACTCAGACCTCGACGTTGAGGATCTGGCGGCCGCGATACATGCCGTTCTTGGGATTCACGCGATGGGGGCGGAAAGCGCTGCCATCCGTCGGATCCTTGGCGAACTCAGGAGCGATAAAAGCATTGCCGGCACGGCGGTTAGCGCTGCGGCGTTTGGACTGTTTGCGTTTCGGATTGGCCATGGGAGTGAGTGTGTCGGAGTGCGGGCAACGGTTGGCCGAGGCTCGCGGGAGTTGTGAAAGGGTCGGAGTAAAGAGCGAGGGAATGGCGCGTCAAGCGTCATAATCGCCGCGCGTTTTCAGAGGTAAAAAACGACGGCGAGCACTGCCGCCATCGCCAGCCGGTAATAGGCGAAGACAGCAAGCCCGTGACGGGTCAGCCAGCCGACCAGCCAGCGCACGCACAGGGCCGCGACGACGGCGGCCACAATCGCGCCGAGCAACACATGCGGCCACCCGAACACTTGAATCATCGCGGCGCCGTGCGTGACACTCTTCAAGAGCGTCGCCGCCGTGAGCGTGAGGAAGCCGAGCAGAAAACTGAATTCCGCCGCCCGTTTCGGATCGAGGCCCGCGAAATAGCCGCCCACAATGGTCGTCATCGAGCGGCTCATACCGGGCCAGAGCGCGAGCACTTGCAACGCACCAATGCCGGCGGCGTGATGCGGCGGCATGTGATCCAGACCGTCGTCCGCTGGGCTGACCTTGTAGTTTCGCCGCCGCCAACTTTCGGCGTAGAGCATCAGGCCCGCGCCCAAGACCTGGGCGATGATCACGATGCCAACGGAAAACAACTTTGCGTCGATCCAATTTTTAAGCGCCAAGCCGACAACGGCCGCCGGGATGAAGGCAATGATGAGGTTGATGAGCAACCGCCGGCCGGCCGGATCGCGTCCGATCAGCCCGAGCACGAGCGAGACCAACTGCGGCCAGTAAAGCAGCGCCACCGCGGCGATCGCGCCGAACTGAATGACGACGTTGTAGGTGTCCGCGGCGAGTTTGAGGGTCAGCGGTTCACCCTGTGGTTGCTGCGTGGAAGGCCGGTGATACCACAGCGGCTGGCCGTCGCGACCGATGAGTGGCGCTTCCGTTTCGAGGCCCAGCACGCGCGATGCAATAACGAGATGTCCCGTGGAGGAAACCGGCAGAAATTCGGTCACGCCCTCGACCACGCCGAGCACAACGGCATCGACGATGCTAAGTTCGGCAGCCGGCGCTGCCGGGGCGGAATTGGGCCGCGCGACGCTCGGCTGGGCAAGCGCCAACGACGCGGAGACGGCGAGAATGGCAACGGCAGAGAACAGGGAACGCACACGGTCTTGCTTTCAGTTTTGCATCGACTGAGCAATTTTATTTGCGGAGCGCGGCGGCCCCGGCTCACTCAGTGCGCCGATGTCACCGCTTGCCGACTTCACCGCCCAACTCGCCGCAGGCCGTGATCTCGCTCCGGCCGATATTGAGTTCGTCGCGGCGGCCCTAGCTGCGACTGCGGAATCGGATGAGGGCAAGGCAGCGTTCCTGACCGCGCTAGCAGTGAAAGGAGAAACGGCCACCGAAGTCGCGGGTTTTGCGACGGCGTTTCGGGCGCGCGCACTGAATCCCGGTGTAGAGGCGTGGGCGCCGCGTGCGATCGACATCGTCGGCACAGGCGGCGATCACGCGGGCGGCTTCAACATCTCGAGTCTCGTCGTGCTCGTCCTCGCGAGCGCCGGCGTGACGGTGATGAAGCACGGCAACCGTGGCATCACCTCGAAATGCGGCAGCGCCGACTTGCTCGCGGCGCTCGGCGTGGATCTCGAGGCGCCGCCGGAAAAACTGCGGCGGGCGCTCGATGAACTCGGCTTCGTCTTTTTTTTCGCGCCGGCGTATCATCCGACTTTCAAACACATCGCCCCGGTCCGCAAGGCGCTCGCAGCCCGAGGCCAGCGGACGATCTTCAACATCCTCGGACCGCTGATCAATCCGGGCCGGCCGGCGCACCTCCTGTTGGGCGTCTTTGCGGAAGCGTGGGTGGACACACTCGCCACGGCGCTCGATTCGCTCGGCACGCAAGCCGGACTTGCAGCACACGGCGTGATCGCGCCGGGTCGCGGTATTGATGAACTGACCACCGCGACAATGAACCGCGTGCAGGGATTTGGCCGCCTGCGCGACACCCGCGAGGAGTGGCGAGCGAGCGATTTCGGCCTCGCGCCAGCCCCATTCGAGGACCTCGTCGGCGGCGATCTCATGGCCAACCTGACGATCGTCGATGCATTGCTCGCGGGCCGTGGTCCCGCGGGATTGGTCGACACCATCGTGCTCAACACCGCCGTCGCGTTGTGGATCGTCGGCCGGACGGCGTCGGTTCGCGAAGGCGTGCCGCTTGCGCGGGAATTGCTGATCGGTGGCGCGGTGAAAAGGAAGATCGAGGCGACACGGGAATTTTATCACTCATGAGTCGGAAATATTTCGGCACCGACGGAGTCCGTGGCCTCTACGGCGGGCCGGTCATCAACGAGAATTTTGCCGCGCGGCTCGGCCGGGCGGCGGCATCGTGGATGCCCGCCAAGAGTCGCGTGCTGATCGGACGCGATACTCGCGCTTCCGGTGAATCGCTGGTCGCGGCGATCGCGAGCGGCTTGCGCGCCGGTGGAGCCGAGCCGATCTCGCTCGGCGTAGTGCCAACTCCCGCGGTAGCGCGCGCGGTGCGCACCACGGGAGCAGTCTTCGGAGTCGTCATCACTGCTTCGCACAATCCGGCAGCGGACAATGGCATCAAATTTTTCGGGCCTGGCGGCGTGAAGCTAACCGACGACCAAGAGGAGCAAATCGAAGCGCTGTTAGGCGCAAACGTTCCGGTGGACTCACCGGCTGAGGGATCGGTTGATGCGCGCGGTGACTATATGACTGCGGCGCTTGCCTTGCTGCCGCCGGGTGCGTTGCGCGACTGGCGCATCGTGGTCGACACGGCTAATGGCGCGACGTGCGCCACGAGTCCGAGCGTGCTGCGAACGCTCGGGGCCGAAGTCATCGCCATCGGCGATGCGCCGGACGGGAAAAATATCAACGCTTCCGTCGGCAGCGAGCATCCGGCGCTGCTCGCCGCCCGGGTTCGCGCGACCGGTGCGCGGCTCGGCATCGCACATGACGGCGATGGTGATCGCTGTGTCTTTTGCGACGAACTCGGCGACGTGCTCGATGGAGACGAAGTGCTGACGATCCTCGGGATTCACGCGCTGGAGTGCGGCGCGCTCGTAAAAAATACGCTCGTCGTCACCGCGCAGAGCAATCTGGGCGTGGACGCCGCGATCGCCGCGGCGGGAGGACGGGTGGTGCGCACCGCAGTCGGCGACCGCTACGTGATCGAACGGATGCGGTCGGAAGGCGCGACGCTTGGCGGCGAGTCGAGCGGACACATCATTCACTCGGAGATTTCACCGACGGGCGACGGACTGGTCGCGGCGTTGAAAATGATCGGGGTGATGCTTGCGACCGGAAAACCGCTGTCGGTTTTGCGGCGCGCGCTGAAAAAATTTCCGCAACTCACTGCTGCGCTCACGGTGCGCGCGAAGCTTCCGCTGGAAATGCTTCCGCGCCTGACCGCAGCCATCGCCGCACTCGAAGGCGAACTTGGCGCACGTGGCCGCGTGCTCGTGCGCTATTCGGGCACGGAGGCCAAACTGCGCCTGCTCGTCGAGGGACCGACCGACGCAGTCGTGTGTGCCGGACTTGCCCGACTCACCGATGCGGCGCGGGCCGAGTTGGAAATCGTCTGAAGGCGCGCGCGGCGGTTCAATCCGGCCGGTTCGATCCGCGCAGTTCCTCCTGGGCGTGCGCGAGATTTTCGCGGGCGGACAGGTAGTTAGGCGCGAGTCTCACCGCAGCCTCGAAATGACCGAGCGCTTCGCGCACACGGCCGAGGCGCGCGAGAGCGAGGCCGAGGTTGTTGTGCGCGGTTGGATTTTCGGAATTCAAGCTCACCGCCGCTTCATAATGAGCGACGGCCTCCTCGGTGCGGTTTAGCGCGAGGAGCGTGTTTCCCCAGTTATCTTGCGCCGCGGCAAGATCAGGTTGGTCGCGCACCGCTGCGGCGAACTGAGGCAGCGCGTCTTCGAGGCGCCCGGCCGCGGCGAGCGCGCTGGCATAGTTGTAGCGGGTCGTCGCTGAGCCGGGTTGCAACTGCAGCGCGGTTTCATAATGCGCGAGTGCTTCGGGCAGGTGTCCGATCGCGAGCATCACGCTGGCCCAGTGATCGTGCGCTTCGGCGCGGTCGGGCCCAAGGCGAAGTCCCGCGTCAAATTCCGCCGTGGCTTCGGGATGCCGGCCCGCGCGGGCGAAGGCCGCCGCGAGATTGAGGTGCGCGTCGCGATATTCCGGCTCGAGTTGCAATGCCTCCTTCAAATGCGCGATGCCTTCCGCGTGCCGGCCCGCGCGCGACAACGCGTCGCCGAGATTGTTAAGCGTGCTCGGAACGGCGGGCTTCAGTCGCAAGGCGGCCTCGTATTGCGCCAGCGCCGCGGCATTTTGCTTCAGCCGATCGAGGGCGACGCCCAGGTTGAGGTGCGCCGTGGCATGATCCGGCTTAAGATGCAGTGCCGTCTCCAGCGGCATCAACGCTTCCGCCGGCCGGCCCGCCTGGGTCAGCGCGATTCCAAGATTGCTGAGCGCGTCGACATTGCTCGGCTGCAGTTTCAGGGCCGCGCGATCCTCGGTGATGGCGGCGGAAAATTGTCCGGCCGCGGCCAGTGCGCTGCCGAGCCCAGCGTGGGCGATCGCGTTGCCGGGTCGTTTCACCACGGTGTCTCGCCAGAGGCCAACGGTGCTCCTATAGTCAGCGTTACGCACGAACGTGAGGACGCCGAGACCAGTCGCCAGCGCGGCAAACACCACGGAATTCGGTCGCCCGCTCACCAAATAAATTCCAATCACGACCAAGACCACGACTGGCGCGAGTGGCAGATACATGCGATGCTCGACGATCATCTGCGTCGTGCCCGGCAGCAGCGACGTGGGCGCGAGGACGGCAATGAAGATCGCTCCGAGGAATCCGAGTGCTGGCCTCCTCCGCAACGCCCAAAGCGTGGCGCCGAGTAGCCCCGCGACGACGCACGCGTGCGGCAAAATGTCCGCCGGATGCGCGATCCAAAATGTGCCGTAGTCGAAGATCAACGGGTGCGGCCAGAGCGACAGGCGGACGTAGCGCACGATCGCCGGGAATTGCGTCAGCACGTAGGCCCCCCACGAGGTGCCGACGTCGAAACCGGCCGAGCCGCCGCGATTGCCGCCGGTGCTGAGCAAGAGTGCGGCGAGCAGAATCCATGAGGCCGCGAGACCAAAATAAAAACGCCACCGCTGTCGCCAAGCCGCAGCGAAATTTCCCGCGACGAACGCCCGATCGAACAGCAGCACGAGCAACGGTGCCGAAACCATGTTCTCCTTCGTCGCCATGCCGAGCAAGCACGCGACGATCGACAGTGCCAGCCAGCAGAACGGCGTGGCCGATTGCGCGCTGCGGAGGAAAAAATACAGCGTCAGCAGGTAAAACAAACTCATCAATGACTCCGCGCGCTGCACGGAGTAGGTCACGGCCTCGGTTTGAAGCGGATGCAGCAGCCACACCGCGGCGATGGAAAACGCGAGTGGCAAGGCCCCGCCGCCGAAGCGCTCGCGGAGGGCTGGTTGTTGCAAAGTGCGCCGGACGAGTCCGAAGAGCGTCAGCGCCGCGAGCGCATGAATGAGGACGTTCAACACGTGATAGCTGCGGACATCGAGGCCGCCCCACGCGTAGTTCAGCGCAAAGCTGAGATTCAGCACTGGCCGGCCGCTGACGGTGGCGCTACCGACGGGTGGCGAGAGCACCGTCCAAATCCGCTCGAGGTGTCGCAGCGTGGGATTGTCGGTGATTGACGAATCGTCGTCATAGACGAACGGACCGCCAAAGCTGTTGGAGTAAGCCGCGACGGCAACGAACACGAGAAGCCCAGCGGCGAGAGCAACTATTCGGCCTGATCGGAGCGGCGGCGGCGGTTCCGTCATGGTCAAAAAGCGCGCGTCTCGTTCAGGGGTAGTATCACCCATGCACGATCCGCGGCGGGCGCGAAAATTCAAGAAGGGAAGGGCGGGGGGCAAGCGGAGCCGACTCTGGCGTTGACCGCCACGGGCGCCGCGACTTCGCTCCGCTTCTGTATGCCTGAAGTCTCCGTCTCCTCGCTCGATCCTCGGCACCAGAAGCTGGTTGAAAACGCACGCGTCGCGCTGGAGCGCGGCAATTTCGACTACGCACTGGAGGTGACCGCACAGGTGCTGAAAGCAGCGCCCGGCTGCCTGCCGGTGCGAAAACTCCAACGCATCGCGCAACTTCGGCAGGTGAAGGGCCGGGGCGGATTCATGGCGAAAATGTCCAGCGGCTTGTCGATGGCACCGTTCCGGTTTGGCGGTGGGAAAAATGATCCGGCGAAACTGCTCGAATCCGTCGAGTCCTTGCTCGC
Source organism: uncultured Opitutia bacterium (assembly GCA_903840415.1). GTDB lineage: Bacteria > Verrucomicrobiota > Verrucomicrobiia > Opitutales > Opitutaceae > CAITWF01. Next base: position 38,533 of record CAIMFY010000102.1, read on the forward strand.
AAAGGATCCGACTAATGTGCCGGCACTCAAACTGCTCGCGGAGGCGGCACAGGGACTCGGGTTGCTCGAGACGGCGGCGTTTGCTCTCGAGGCGGTGCGCGAACTCGAGCCGGCGAACCGCACCAACCTGCTCGCGTTGGGTGAGGCCTGGCTCGCGGCCGGCAAGGCGACGGAGGCGCTCAAGATTGCCGACGACATGCTCGCTGCGCGCCCCGTCGATGCCGAGGCGCAGGCGCTGATGCGCAAAGCATCGGTCGCGCAGACCGTGGTTCAAAACAAGTGGGACGCATCGTCGAACTATCGCGAGAAACTGCGCGACGAGGCGGCGTCGGTATCACTCGAGCAGTCGGCCAAAGTAGTGATCGCTGATAGCATGACGCAGCGTCTGCTCGACGAAGCGCTTGCTCGCGCCGCGAAGGAGCCGGCAAATTTGAATCACTACCGCACGGTTGCGCAGCTCTGCCGCCAGGCCGGCGACCTTGAACAGGCGCTGGTGTGGGTGCGCAAGGCTCGCCAGCAGCCCGCGGGCGGCTCGGATGCGGCACTAGAAAAGCAGGAGTCCGAACTGGCGGCGGCCGTCATCGCGAAGCGCGTCGAATCGGCCGAATCCGCCGCCGCCGCCGCACCCACCGATACCACGGCGCAGGCGACGCTGACCGCGGCACGCGCTGAGCTCGCCGATTTTAAGCTACGCGATGCGAAGTTCTATCTGGAACGTTATCCGAACGACTACGCCGCCCGCCACGCGTTCGCAACGCTGCTGCTCGAAGCCGGCCAGATCGATGCGGCGATCGCGCAATTTCAGCAGGCACAAAAAGGGCCGCAGGTGCGCGTGCCGTCGCTCGTCGGGCTGGCGCGGTGCTTCAAGGCGAAAAAACTTTTCGATCTCGCCGTCGCGCAGCTCAACACCGCGAAGACCGAGCTCGGTGCCGCGATGGACGACGCCAAAAAGGATGTGGTCTACGAACTTGGCACGTGCCTCAACCTCATGGGCAACAACGATCTCGCGATCGCGGAGTTCAAGGCGATTTACAGCGAGGACATCGGTTTTCGCGACGTGGCGGACAAAATCAACGCGTTTTACTCGAAGACGTAGGTAAGGATTTTTATCCCATGAAAAAATTCCTGCTCCTAGTCGCTGGACTCGCGCTAGCCGCGCGTGGCGATCAAAAAACCAAAACCCTCGATGTTTATTGGATCGATTCGGAGGGCGGCGGTTCGACGTTACTCGTCACCCCGGTCGGCGAATCGGTGCTCATCGACTCAGGCAATCCTGGCGGCCGCGATCCGGCGCGGATCGTTCGCGCGGCGAAAGCCGCCGGCCTGACGCGCATCGATTATTTTCTGCTGACGCATTATCACACGGATCACTTTGGTGGCATCGCGGAGGTGGCGGAGCAGATTCCGGTCGGGACGATTTATCAGCGGGCGATTCCGGCCGGCGACCCGGACGGGCGGAAGCAATCTCCGTTTCCGAAACAGATCGCACCGTTCCGTGAAATCTCGGCGAACCGGTCGGCGCTGGCGCCGGGAGTGGTGATTTCGCTGAAGAGGGTGGCGGGTGCGCCCGCGCTGATGCTCCGCTGTCTCGCCGCCGATCAGAAATTCGTGGAGCCAACGGCGGCGCAGGCGCAGTCGAAGAATCCGTTGACGAGTTCGCCCAAAGAAATCGCGCCGAGCGACAACGACAACAGCGCGGTGTTTCTGATCTCGTTCGGCGGATTCACCTTTTTTGTCGGCGGCGATTTGACGTGGAATTTCGAGGCCAAGCTAGTGTCGCCCTACAATCTCGTCGGCCCGGTGGATGTTTATCAGACCGATCACCACGGGCTTGAGGTGAGCAACAATCCGCTGCTGGTGCAGAGTCTCGCGCCGACGGTGGTCGTGATGACCAACGGGCCGCTGAAGGGCGGAAAGCCCGAGACGTTTGCGACGCTGAAAACGGTGGCGTCAATCCAGGCGCGCTACCAGGTGCATAAGAGCCTTAATGTGCCGGCGGCGGAAAATGCGCCCGACGAATTCATCGCCAACCTCGTGGACGATCGCGGCGCCGATGCCACGAAGTGCCCGGCGAATCTCGTGCAGATGATCGTGGCGGCGGACGGCCGGAGCTACACGGTTTCGATTCCGGCGAACGGGCATTCGCGCACCTATCAGACGAGGGAAAAGTGAGAGAGTAGCGTCTCGGTCGCGTTCACGCCTAGATTCGCGACCATCCCTCTGCGATCCAGACGCCGAACACCATTAGCATTCCGCCGCAAGCGATTCGGAAGAGATCAGCGGATTCGCCGAAAAACACCAGTGAACACGCGACGCCGAGGGGAACTTTGACGTTGTTGAAGACGGCGAGCGTGCCGGCGTTGACGCGCGTGGCGCCGTGGTTCCACCAGAAAAAGCACGCCCCGGAGGAAAGCACACCGAGGTAAACGAGCACCCCGGCTTGCGACATAGCGAGGTGCAGCGCGGCCCAGTCGGTCGTGAACAGCGAGCCAAGGAAACTCGCGGCGAGCGCGCCCGCAAAGGGCAGGGCAAAGAGTGAGGCGTCGGAGGTGTCGGGCGGAAATTTGGGTCGCAGGCGGCGCCACGCAATTTGACCAGCGGCGAAGCAAACGTTCGAGGTCTGCATCAGAAGAAAGCCAGTGAGCAAGTCGCCATGCAGCGAACCATTGAGGACGACGACACCGCCGCCGAACAGGGCGAAGAGCGCGGCGACGGCATAGCGCGGGAGCAAGCGGCGTTCGACGAGCGCGTCGGCAAAGGTGACGTAGAGCGGCGTCGTAAGCGTGAAGAGCACGACAGCGTAGGCCGGCAGATAAACGAAGGCCCGCTGGTAGAGCAGATACATCACGCCAAACTGCACCGCGCCGAGCGCGGCGAGTTGAACGGCGAGCCGGAGCGGGAGGCGGCGCGGACGGAACCACGGCAGGAACACGAGCAGCGCAAGGCCGAGCCGCATGGTCGCAACGGCGGTGGGATCGACGCCGGCGAGCCGGCCCTTGATCAGGCCAAAGGAGAACGCCCAGATGAATGAAACGAGGAGCAGCAGCGCCATCGGGGCGATGGGCTCACAACGCGCCGGGCGTGGCAAAACAAAGTTTCCGGTTTGCGTTCGCGGCGGTCACCGCGGCACCGGGCCAAAGCTGAACGTCTCGGTTTCAAGCAGGATCGTTTCGTGGCCGGCGATGCGCGGTGGAACGAAGCGCCACTGTTCGACAGCCGCGAGCGCGGCCCGGCCGAGTTCGGGCGCCGAACAGTCGAGGATAATCGGAACGCGCACCCGGCCGGTTTCGTCGACGAAATATTTTACCGTGACGGTGCCGCCTGCCGTCCGCTCCGCGAGGGCGCCGGTGAGACTCGGCATCGGATGGACGAGCGGCTTGGGCGGAGAATCGAGATCGGCGAACGATGGCAGGATGACAGGCGCGTTGTCCGGAATAGCCCGGTCCTTCGCGGCAAGGCTACCGGTGACCGCCGAGACGATCGCGATGCCCTTCGCGGTAAAGAGAAATCGGACGATAGGAACGATCTCGCGGCCCGGCGGAGCCGGGTTGGCGGGGAGCGCAAACTTCCATTGCTCCACGGCTGTCACCGCCGCACGTGTCAGTTTCGGGTGCGTGGAATCGAGCACCAGCACGTCGGTGACCTGGCCCTCGGAATCGCGACCGATCGCGACCGTGACGACACCCTTGCTGTTGCCGCTGAGCCGGACGTAGTCAGGAAAATCCGGCAGGACAAATTTTGTCAGGCGAAGTTTTTGGACGGACGTTTCGTTATCCGGTCCCTGCGCTACAAGCGGACTGGCGAGCGCCACGAGCAACACTCCGCGGGTGAGCAGTGAGCGAAACATGCCGGGCGACTTTAGCCGGTTTCGGTCGCAACGCACCCACAAATCAAGCCGGAGTAATCTCCTCGATCTCGACGCGCACGGGCTGGCCGGGCGCGCAATCCGCCTTGAGTGCGACGAACCGATCGCGGTGCCGGTCGTAGATCGGCCAGAGCGCCGTGCGATCGGTTTCGGGAAGCGGGAGCGAGTTGATTTTTTCTCGGGAGAAGAGTCCGAATTTGCCCTCGGCGATATCAGGCGGAAGCGCGGCGAGGGGCGATTTGCAGCGAAACAAAAACATCAGCCAGTGCGCGTGCCCCTCATAGGCTTTCTCCGCGATCATCGCGAAGAGGTGGAGGTCGGCGGCGGTGATAGTGTGGCCGGTTTCCTCATGCGTCTCACGGACGGCGCATTCGAACGGCGACTCCCCGAGCGCAGTCTCCAGTTTGCCACCGATCGGACTCCACACGCCGAGATTCGGCGCCTTGGCGCGCAGCAGGAGCAGGTGTTCGCCGGCGGCGTTTTCCAAAAACACCAGCACAGCGATTTTGTAGGCGAGGGGAGGAGTCGGCACGGCGAAGAACTTCCGAATTCCCCGCGCCAAGCTCCAGAGAAATCTCCTGCGGACAACACCTCGGCGGGACTCCGGACTCGCGAAGGGCGGGAAGAAATAAGATTCGCTACCGGGAACATCGCAATTCTCGGCGTGACTCCACGGCGAAAGCCACCAGTTTTCCCCGACCCAACCATGAAATTTGTCCGGTTCGCACTCGGCCTAGCGATATTTTCGGCCGCGGCCTTGGCCGCCGATGAGGTTGAGGTGAGCGCCGTGAAATTCGCCAACGTGCGCGCGCCCAATGGAGTCGTCGGCAACTGGCTCGAGGCCGACATTGCCCTCATCGTTCACCCGGCTCCCGGGGCGGCCGGTGCGATGGTATCGCGGGTGCGCGTGGGCCTGTTGCTCGGCTTCGAGTTGCCAGCGCTCGCCGGCAGCGAACGGCGGACGGAGCACTACCGCGCCGAGGCCGAGTGTGCCGCCCTCGAAGCCGGTCGCATCGACGTGCGATTTTATATACCTCCGGAAATCGTGAAACGCGACCAATTGCACACCGATCCGAAGTTCTGGCTGATCGAGGTAACGGCAAGCGGGCGGGCGCAAGCGCCGGGTCGCGTCAGTGCGTCGCCAGCGTTAGCGAATCCCGAGGCGCGAAAAAATTTCCAGCAGCGCGCGACGACGAACGCCACCCCGAACGATGGCTTGCTCCTCCCGCAATATCTCACGCCGTTCGCCGGCGAATATCCCCGCGCCACGCCATCATTTGTGCGGCGCGAGCCCCGCTGAAATTTACCGCCCCATGCCCGGAGTTGAAATTGACATTGCGGCGAGTCGCCGAGTCTGAAATCGCCTTAGGCTTCCCCCGACCATGCGATCCCACCGCGTCCTCGCCGTTGACATTGGAGCCGGTCATGTCGCGTGCGCAATTTTCGGCGTGAGCGCGACCGGGCGGCTCGTGCTCCAGCAATTTGCGCTGGAGACGCACAGCTCTGATCCGGCGCACGAAGCGCGCTGGGCGGTCGATCTGGCGCAGTCGCTCGGAGCGATCGCCTCGCGCGAAAAACTGGGCGGCGCCTGCGCGATCGCGGTGCCCGGCCATCTGGCGCTGACGAAGTTCATCAAGATTCCATTCGTCGAGCCAGCGAAACGCGACAAGATCCTCGCCTTCGAGGCGGCGGAAAACATCCCGCATCCACTCGAGGAAGTCGTCTGGGATCATCTGGTCGTGGCGGACGACGGGCTCGATCTCGAGGTGATGTTGACGGCGGCGAAGTTCGACGCGATGCAGGCGCTCTGCGCCGCCGCCGATTCCGCGGGTTTCACCGCCGAACGCGCGATCCCCGCCGGGCTCGCGCTGCGTCACGCGTTTCACTATAACCACCCCGGCGGCACCGAAAGCACGATCGTCGCCAACATCGGGGCGCGCTCGACCACGCTGTTGTTTTGCGAAGGCGAGCGGTTCTACCTGCGCACGCTCGCACTGGCCGGCAACGCCGTCACCCAGGCCATCGCAGAAGAACTGCGGATCGATTTCGCGCCGGCGGAGACGCTCAAGATTCAGGTGCTCTCGGGCCACTCCGATCTGCCGGCCGGATCGCCGTCACGGGCGGTAGTGCAGAAGGCAGCGGCGGCGTTTGCCGCGCGGCTCCAGCTCGAGATCACGCGCTCCGCGATCAATCACCGGCGCCAGTCCGGCGGAGCGCCGGCAACGACCCTTTATCTCACCGGCGGCGGCTCGCTCATCGCGGACTTGCCCGCTGTCCTCGCTGAAAAACTCCGGCTGCGTGTCGAACGGCATGACCCGCTACGCAACGTGGAACTTTCGTCTGACGCCCGGGCGGCTGGCGCGGAGGGCGCGGGACCGGTGCTCGCCGATCTGGTCGGTCTCGCGACGCGACTGGTCGCCAAGAATGAACCCGACGCGAGCCTGCTGCCACCCGCGTTGACCGAGGCCGTCGCGTTTCGGAAAAAGCAGCCGTATTATGTTGTCGCCGTCGCGCTGCTGGTCGCCGCGCTCCTGCCGCCGATTGTTTATTTTCACCGCGTCGCGACGGTCACGCTGGCGAAGGTCGCGCAAGTCGAGGGACAACTCATGCCTCTTCGCGCACTCCAAATGCGCAACACCGATAATCTCGCCAGAATCGAGGACGCGAAGAAGCAAATTGCCGCGCTCAAGAGTGCCGTGGAGACGAAGTCAAACTGGATCAATTTCTTCACCGATCTGCAGACGCGCCTCGTGAAAATCGAAGATGTCTGGCTCGACAAACTCCAGATCGTGCGTCCGGCGCCGGCCGAAACGACTGCGGCGGCGTCACCCGCAAATCCGGCTGACTCTCGGCCAGAGGGCGCCACCGTTGTGGCCCCGCTCAAGCTCATGCTCAGCGGCCGGTTGCTCGATGTGGCGAATCCGCAGTCACGCGTCAGCCCGGAGGCGCGCGAGCGGGTGAAGCAGTTGCTGGCGAGCTTCACGGGGTCGCAGTTCATCGCGTCCGTCGAAAACGAAAAGTTCGACAACAGTCAGAACGGGCTGCTGCGCTTTGATTTCACGCTGGTGATCAACCCAAGGAATCCACTGTGAGCCACCGGAGCGTTACGACAAGATATCCGCTGCTCGCCGCCGCGTTGGCGGTGGGCGGATTCATTGCGCTCGGCGAAAGCTGGTGTATTTTCGACCGGTGGCGCGCCTCGCAGGAAGCGGCCGTGGCGCTGGATAAAAAGAAGGCGGAGCTGCACGCGATGGGCGGACTCCAGCCGGCACCCACGCGTGCGGTCGCCGCAGCGATCGAGGCCGATCTGGGGAGGGGACAGCGAGCGCTGAACGCGATGCAGACCGAACTGCGAGGCCGCGGTCCGGCGGCCGAACGGCTGCGCACGGCGAAAATTCCCACGGCGCGGACCGACGCCTATTTCGATCTCGCAACGTTCGTCGAGAAGGCACGCGAACTGGCGAAGACGCAGGAGGTCGAGCTGAAGCCCGAGGCGGCGCGACTGGGCTTCGCGCTCTACGCCAACGAAGGGCCGGAGACCGAACGGATCGCGGCGGTGTTTCGCCAGCGTCTTGTTGCCCAATATTTGGTTGAATCGCTGTTGGAGGCGAAACCGCGCTCCGTGCTTTCCATCCACCGCGAAGCACCGCTCACGAATAAGGAAAAGGAAGATCGGGAGGCTGCGCTTGTGGCTGCCGCCGGTGGCACGCCGCCTCCCGAGACCACGTTACCGACGGCGCCGGAAGGTCCGGATTACTTCGCGATCGATCCGCGGGCGAGCGCGCGGGTGCCGGGTTATCTGGAGGCGACGGCGTTTAAGCTTTCGTTCGTCGGACAGACGGCGGTATTGCGTGTGTTTCTGAACAAGCTCGCGAGTTTTGAACTGCCGGTGCTCGTGCGCGAAGTCGAAGTCGATCCGGCGACGAGCGCCGAATTGGCGACGGAATCCGTGGCGAGTAACGACGAGCCGACGGCAGCGATCGCACCGCCGGAACCGGCGGCAACGTCGATCGTGTTGACGACTGGAGCCGCCCCGCGCGAGTCGAAACCCATCGTGAAACCGGCGCCAACGGCATCGAGCACCGCGCCCATCGTGGCGAAGCCGTGGTGCAGATTCACCGTGACAGTGGAATACATCGAGATCGTGCCGCCAGCGGGAACTGAAGCCGGTCCCGACGCTGAACCCGCGAAGCCCACCACCTGATCATGGCGACGATCGGCAAAGAAAAAATTCTCCTCGGTGCGGCTTTTTCCGTCGCGCTGACCTCCGCGCTCGCGTTTGGTGCCCTGGCCTGGCGTAACACCCGCAGTCCACGCGGACCGGTCGCGAGGGTGACGCTCTCGGAGGTGCCCTACACACCGACTGCGACCGATGCTCCCGCGGTAAAAACCGACTTATGGAACCAGCCGGCAGCGCAAGCGCGGGGGCGCGACTGGGTTTACGATGCGTTCACGCCGCCGGAGATTTTCTACAACGCACGTGCGAAACATTTCACCGTGAAACCGCCGCTCGGTGCCAGCGACGAGACGCCCGAGGAGCCGTTTGGGTTGGAACTCGTCTCCGTGCGACCAGAGCCCTTTCGGTTGCAGCTCATCGGTTATGCCGGGGGCGATGGCGACTGGCGCGGGACGTTTCAGAATCTGGCCAGCGGCGAGGTGTTTCTCGCTACGGCGGGGCGGCGCGTGCCCGCGCTCGCGCTCAGGATCAAATCCCTCGACGTGCGCGCCGTGGATATCGTGCTGCCGAAAAGCATGACCACGCGGCAGCGCGTCGCGACGGCCGTGATTTATGACGAACGCACCAAGCGCGAGATCACCCTCACCCACCGTGAGCGGCAGTTCACCGGCGGGCTGACGGCGCTGGTCGCGGCGCCCGGGGAGATGGCGACGCGCGAAGTGCGCGAGCGGGAGGTTTTCAAACTGGGCCCAGCGTCCTACCGCATCGAAAAAATCTCCCTCGCACCACCCGGCATCGACGTTACCAAAGAGGCTCCCACGCTGGCGCAACCTGATCGCCGCACCCTGACCCAGCGCGAAGCCGACGAGACCGCCACTCCCTCCGACCCGCCTTCCAGCTAATTTTCCGCAATGAAAAAAAACATGCTTTCTCCGTCGTTCCTGCTGTCAGTCGCCCTCGCACTCGTCGTGCTGGTCGCGTCGGTGGGCCGCAGTCCCGCGCAAACGCAGACGGACGTCAAAATCCGCCTGATGTCGGAAGCACTGCACGAGCGCGACGCCGGCGATCTGGTGGGGGCGCTAAAATCCCTCGATCAACTCGCCGTTCTCTCCCCGAACGATCCGGCCGTGCAACGCCTTCACCGAGAAATCGAGGCGCTGCGTAACGTCCAGATCGAGACCGCCGCCCGCCCTGAAGCGCCGCGTGCGGCGGCAGCGGTCGCGGCTCAGCAAGCTCCCGCCAACCCGCCGACGCAAAACCCGACACCGGCCGCTGAAGCGAGTGCGACGATCACCGTGCCGGCGGCCGCAGTCGCCGCCACGGAGCCGTCGCCCGCGCCGATGACGGCGTTCTCCATTCCGAGTGCGCAGCCGCCAGCCCAAGCCCCGACTGCGGCGCCGGCCAGCGCGAGCACCGCGCTCGTCGATGTGAAGATTCCCGAGGCCGGCCCATCGTCCGCCTCGGCCGCGCCCGCAGCCCCCGCCGGCCCGACGCCGGAACAGGAAGCCGAGGCGCTCGCCCGCGCCGAGTCCGATCGCCTCAACAGTCTCATGGCCGGTGCTTCGCGCCAACTTGGTGCGGCCCGCAACTACAACCGCGACGGCCGCAACGATGACGCCATCGCGACGCTTGACGCCGCGCTCGCCGTCTTACCGGTGAACCCGCTCACGACAAAGCTGATCGCCGATCTGAAAAAAGAAAAAGCCTCCGCGCTCGTCGCGAAGGCGCAGACGCTCGTCAAGCAAGGCGATCTCGACGGCGCCCGCGCGGCCCTTGCGGCTCGCGCGGTCCTCGCCCCGGCAGATTCGCGCACAGCCAGTGTCCAGAGCCAGATCGCGAAGATCGACGACAAGGCGGCCGAAAAGACTACCGCCACGGTCAGTGTCGAATTTGCCGCTGAGCGCGACGCCACTGCAAAGCTCGTCGCCAAGGGTCGCGCGCAATACGTTGCCGGCGACATCGATGGAGCCCAGGAGACCTTCCGCATCGTCGAAGCTCAGGAGCCGGACAACACCGTCGCGAAAGGCTTCCTCCTCCGCATCGCCAACGAAAAGGCCGAGACTGGCGCGCTGAATCGCGAGAAAACTCGCGCCCAACTCCTCGAGGAAGTCGCGAAAGGCTGGCAGCGCCCCGGCATTTATCAGGAGCGGGCACGCGACGCCGACCAGACCGCCGCCGCCGCTCCCCTCGCGAAAAAGCTCAATGAAATCGTGATGCAGAATTTCAGTTTCACCAACGCCGAGATCGGCCAGGTCGTCACCGCGCTAAGCGAAATGTCGGAGCAGTTCGACCCCGCGACGAGCGGACCGAAGGGCGTCAACATCGTTCTCCTCGATCCGACGAACAAGAAGCCCACCGTCACACTCACGTTGCGCAACGCCCCGCTCAAACGCGTGCTCGACTTCGTCACCGAGGCCATCGGTTACCAATACGAAGTTCAGGCCGACACCGTCGTCGTGCGTCCCGGCGGCGAGACTTCAACGCTCGATACCGCCTTCTTCCCGATCACCCACTCGACGATGCTGCGGATGACCGGTATCTCCGGCGCCGTCTCCGGCAAGGATGCCGCTGGTGCGGCCGCCGGCGCCGAAAGCAATTCAAGCAGCGGCGAAGCCGCCGCTATGAAGGGATTTTTTCAACAGGCCGGCGTGAACTTCGAAGCCGTGGGCGGCTCGAGCCTCGCCTTCGACGGCTCCTCGATCATCGTCACGCAGACCGCGCGCAACCTGGAGCGGATTCGCAACATTCTCGCCCGCTACAACGATGTCCGTCAGGTCGAGATCGAATCGAAATTCATGGAAGTGCAGGAGGGCGCGCTGGAGGAACTTGGCGTTCAGTGGTCGCTGAGCGGGCACGGGATTCCGCAGATCAACCCCGCCACCGGTGCGCCGATTCTCGATAGCAACGGCAACCAAGTTATGTCGCCCCAGCAAATTTACGGGACCAATGGCGTCACCCGCACGCTCTCCGATGCGTTCACCCAGATCAACAACGTCTCCGGCATCCAGATCGTTGGCGGCACGACGTCGGCCACCAATGCCTCTTCGAATCTCACCACGACGACCACCGCTGGCAGCCAGAACGTCCCCTTCAACGCGCCGAGCATTCCCGGCGGAGTCTCACTCGCCGGCAGCGCGTCGCCGATCGCGAACATCACCGGCATCATCGGCAACTTTAACGTCAATGCGCTGATTTCCGCGCTCTCGCAGAAGCAGGGCACCGATCTTCTCAGCTCGCCGAAAATCACGGTGATGTCGGGCACGCCGGCCAGTATCACTGTCGCGCAGGAAATGCGGTATCCGCAGAGTTACGGCGAGATTCAGAGCCAGGTCAGCACCGGTGGCACCGGTGGGACCGGCGTCACCGTCACCGCGGGAACGCCGCAGGAATTCACGATGCGCAACGTCGGCGTCGAAATGACGGTCACACCTACGGTCGAGGAGGACGACTACTCTATCAGCCTCGACCTCAACCCGAAGGTGACGGAGTTCGAGGGCTTCGTGGAATACGGCGGCCCGAGCGTTGCAATTTCTGGTGGCACGTCGGTCACCGTGCCCCCCGGATTTTTCCAACCGATTTTTTCCGTCCGCAACATCTCGACGAAGGTCACGGTCTGGGACGGCGCGACGCTCGTCATGGGTGGCCTCACGCGCGAGGAGGTGAAGAAGGTCAACGACAAGGTGCCGTTCTTCGGCGATCTGCCGTTTGTCGGCCGGCTGTTTCAGTCGAAGGGCGAGAGTTCGCAGAAACGCAATCTGCTCATCTTCGTCACCGCGAACCTCGTCAGCCCCGGCGGTTCGCCAAAGAAGCAGAATCTGAAGAGCACGCCCGCGAATTCGCTCTTCCAAAACCCAACGATCGTCACGCCTGCCAGCGCCGAACCCCGCACTCGCGGTGGCAACGACGCCCAGAAATAACCGAGCCGCTCGAACCCGCATGAAACGTTTTCTCCGACTCCTCGTGCTCGGCGTCGCGGTGGCGATCACGGCGCGCGCCCAGACTGTCGTCATCACCGGGCCGTCGAGCCCGGTCAACGTCGCGGCCGGCACAATCACGACGACAGGCACCGTCAGCCCGTCGGCGGCTGTCAGCGTAACCGTTACGAATAGCGTGACTGGAATCGCCGTCGTGACTTCCGCGGCCGCAACCGTTACCGGCACGACTTGGTCGCTGGCGTGGACACCGCCTGCGGTAGGCACTTATTCGATTCGGGCCGTGGACGGCAGCGCTTTTTCGACCACGACGCTCGTCATTAACAGCATCGCCCCTACGATCACGCTCGCGCTCACCGGCGGCGGCACTTCGATCCCGGCCGGCTCGGCACGCTATCTGGCGGCCACTGCAACCGACGATGGCGCGATCACCAAGGTTGAATTTTATTTCGACGGCGCGCTGCTCGGCACGGTGAGCACCCCCGGGAGCGGTTCGATCTACAGTCTGGCGTTTACCGCACCGTCGGTCACAGGCACGCACCAGCTCTCCGCCATCGCCTACGACAATTCGGGCAACACCACCGCCACCCCCGTCACGCCCATTGAGATCACTGCGCCGGTGGGCAGCGCTCCGACGGCGGGCATGAGCACGCCGAGCAGCGGCGTCTTTTTGCCGGTCGGAGTAGCCACGACGATCACTGGCACGGCCGCAAACGCCGACGGCACGACCAGCACTGTCGTCGTCTTCATGAACGGCGTGAACCTCGGCAATGCGACGGTGACGGCGGGGACTTGGTCGCTGGCGTGGACGCCGACGTTGCAGGGCGTCGTTTCGCTTTCGACGATCGTCACCGACGATCGGGGCAACGCGGTGCTCGCGCCCGCGGTCGCCGTGAACGTCACCGACAACACTTCGCCGGTTGTCACGCTTTCGCTTTCGCCCAACACCTCCACGGTCGCCGCGAGCACGACACTGCCCGCCGGCGCCACGCGCAACATCGTCGTCAACGCCACGCCCGCCACCGGCCGCGCCATCGTGCGCGTCGAGTTTTTTATCAATGGCACCAAAGTAGGGGAGGACAACATCGCCCCCTACACCTATCGTTACACCGCGCCCACGGCGACCGGCCAGTATGTCTTCTCCGCGCGCGCCACCGACAACACCGGCCTGGCCCGCGATGCGCAGCTCACGTTCACCATCAGCTCGGCGGTTGGACTGCCGCCGACCGTCAATGTCCTCACACCCACCAACGGCACATCCGTCGTGCCCAACACCGCGGTAAGCCTCGCCGCCGCGGCCTTCGCGACCGGTGGCACGATCTCGAACGTGCAGTTTTATGTGAACGGTAATCCCGCAAACGTGAACAGTGGCAACGGCCTTACCGCTGCGCCCTATATCGCGCAGTTCACGCCGACCGCACCGGGCACCTACGTCATCGATGCCATCGCCACCGACGACCGCGCCAACACCACGATTTCCAACTCCGTGACGATCACCGCGGCGTTCGGCACGCCGACGATCGCGATCACTTCGCCCAGCGGCACGACTACTCGCGCGACGCCCAACGTCCCGCTCACCATCACGGCCACGGCGCAGGGCGGCAGCGGCGCGGCGGTGTTGCTCGTCGAGTTCCTCCTCGATGGCGTGCAGATCGGCACCAAGACCGCGCCCACCGTCACCGGCGGCAGCATTTATTCATTTGCTTGGACGCCCACGACTGCGCAGCTCGGCGCGCACTTGCTGACGGCGCGCGTCACCGATACGAATTCTCTCACGGTTACATCCGCGCCCGCCATCACTGTGACGGTGGCCAACGTCGTCGGCACGCCGCCCACCGTCACGATCACCGCGCCAGCCGCGGCCGGCACCGCGGGCTCCACGGCGAGCACGCTCCAGACACTTTCGACCGTCAATTTCGTGGCGAATGCGTTTGCCTCGGGCACGGGCAACACACTGTCGAGCGTGGAATTTTTCCTCAACGGCACCAGTGCAGGCCTAGCGGCACGCGAACAGACGACCAACACCTTCCGCCTCGCCTACAATTTCGGAAACTATGATTTTACCCAAATCACCCCGGTGATTAACGGCATCACCGGCGCCACCACGTTTCCCCTCTCACTCTACGCCATCGCGAAGGATAGCAGCGGCAACCAAACTATCTCGGCCACCGTTAACCTCACTCTGACTACCTCGAGCAGCGCCCCGCCGACGGTCGGCTTGACTTCGCTCGGTCTCCCCTCGGTCGCGCAGGGCACGGCCTTTTTGATGACCGCGACGCCAGCTGACTCCGACGGCACCGTCACGACGATGCAGCTCTACGTGAATGGCGCCGCCTCGGGCGCGGCGATCGTCAACCCGCCGGCTCAGACCACGGTCACCTACACACCGACGGCCGCCGGTAACTACAACCTCTACGTCGTCGCGACCGATGACACCCTGAACACCGCCATTTCCACACCTTCGATTGTGTTGAATGTCACTGCGACTAATCCTCCCAACACCGCCCTCATCACGCCGGCGGATGATTCGACCGTGACGACGATCGGTGCGCCGGTGTTCTTGGTGGCCACGGCCAGCGGCTCCAACATCACCCAGATTCCGACGGTGAGTTTTATTGCCACTGGTAGCGGCGGCGCCCGGACCACCATCGCCGCCACACGGGTCGGCACGACGACCACGTATCGCGCCACTTGGACGCCGATTGCCGCCGACACCTACACGATCGTCTCCTCCGCCACGCTCGGCACCGTCTCAGCCAACAGCACTGTTTCACACCGAGTCCTCGTCAACAACGTCGTGGGCTTCGCGCCAGTAGTGAGCGGCCTCGTCTTTCCCGCCACCGCGACGTCGGCCTCCACCGCGGTGCTCTCAGCCACGGCGACTTCCGCTTCCAGTTCGATCGTGTCGGTGGAGTTCTTCGTGAACCTCGCGAGCGTCGGCCTCGGCACGCGCGCTCAGCAAACCAACCTCTGGAGCATCGCCACTAACTTCGGCAGCCTCGCCGCCGGCAGCTATCCGATCGTCGCCATCGCGCTCGACGCCTCGGGCAACTACGCCCCGTCCGCCACGGGCACTATGACGATCACGGCCGCGACTACCGCCGCGCCGACCGTCTCCATCGCGGCTTCGCCGACGACGGTGGCTTTCAGTCAGCCGGTGCAGCTTTCCGCCAACGCCATCTCGGCCACCGGCACCGTCAGCTCCGTGCAGTATTTCGCCAACGGCGCCAGCGTCGGCACCAGCACTGCCGCGCCGCTCTTCACGCTCAACCTGACTCCCACGCTCTCCGGCACCTACAGCGTTTACGGCGTCGCTACCGACAATACCGGCAATACCGCCGTCTCGCCGACGATTCAAGTCACCGTGATGCCCAACAATCCTATCTTAGTGACCGACGCCTTTATTCTCCAGACCTACACCGACATCACCAACGCCGCGCCCAGCTCCGTGCAACTCGCCGCCTACGATGCGCAGTTCGCCGCCGGCACCCTGACGCGTTCCCAACTCGTTTCGACTCTCGCGACCGGCAACACCAACTTCGGCAACATCGTCAACGCCCTCGCTGCCTATTACGTCATCATGGGCCAGTGGCCGACGACGGCGAATTACACCACGCTCTTTAACCAGCGCGGCAATCTTGCGGCCGCCTGTGGCACCATCCTCGCCTCGCCAGAGCATTTCGTGAAATACGGCGCCACGCCCACCGCCGCGACACTCAACGCCAGCTACGCCACCTTCACCACGTTCGCGACGACCCTCTGGCAAAACGCCGGCCTCGGCACGCCCTCCACGCTGCAACTCTTCCAGTTTCAAAACAACGACACTGCCGTCGCGACCCTCGGCCGCGGTTACGCCGCGCTCGACGTGAATTCGACCGCCACGCCCCAGACACCCGTCGGAATCAATCAGTCGCTCGCCGAATTCGTCACGTTGACCAACTCGACCAACACCGCGCTCCTCAAACTCGCGACGGCCGCCGCTCTCTACTACCAACTCGACAAACCCGCCGTCGTTGCCCCGCTCGATCCAGCCGCTGGCACCGGTGTCAATACTACCACTACGGCGGTCGCTGCCCGCATCCAGGCGATCGCCGCTCTCGCCGATCTCCCGACGATGGCGGATGCCGTCCTGAAGGACGTGCTCTACACCTACCGCTTCGTCACCATCACCGGCCAGCCTCAGTCGCTCACCGTCGCGGCTAAATCCGGCGCGCTCTTCCGCGTCGTCGCCACCGGCCAGCCGCCGCTCAGCTACCAATGGCTTTTTAACGGCGTCCCGATCGGCGGTGCGACCAGTCCGCTCCTCAGTCTGACCAACCTCAGTTCGGCAAACACCGGTAACTACACCGTGAGTATCACCTCCGCGGTGGCCTCGGCGGTCAGCAGCCCCGCCACGCTCACGCTCTCCACCGCGCTCACGAAACTCGGCAACATCTCCACCCGCGGCACCACCGGCGCCGGCGGCGCGCAGTCTCTCATTGCCGGCTTCGTTGTCACTGGTCCCGCCAACCAGACGCGCCAGATGCTCATCCGTGTGATCGGCCCGGGCTTGGCCGCTGCACCGTTTAACGTTTCCGGCTTCCTCGCCGATCCGCGCCTCGAAGTTTACGGCAGCGCCTCCAGCTCCGTCCCGATTCTCACCAACGATAACTGGGGCACGCAGACCGGCGGTGCGGCCGCGGTCACCGCGATCCAGCAGGCCGCCACCCGCTCCGGCGCCTTCGCGTTGACCAACACCGCCTCCCTCGACGCCGCCGTTCTCGCCACCCTCGCTCCCGGCAGCTACACCGTGCAGGCCAAGGGCCCGAACACCTCTGGCACCGGCATCGTGCTCATCGAAGTTTACGACGCCACACCGACTTCAACCGCCACCACGCCCAAACCGATCAACGTCTCGACACGCGGCACCGTCGGCACCGGCGCCAACACCATGATCGCCGGCTTCGTGATCAGCGGCACCGTCTCGCGCCGCATCTTGATCCGCGGCGTCGGCCCCACGCTCGCCAATTTCGGCCTCGCTGGCGCGGGCCTCCTCGCCACTCCGCAGATCGAACTCTTCGACTCGAACAACGTCAGCCTCCGCGCCAACAGCAACTGGGCCAGCGGCGACGATGCCGCCGTCATCGCTGCAGCATCGACTGCCGCCGGCGCGTTCCCGCTCACCAACGGCAGCAGGGATGCCGCCATGCTCCTGATGCTCGCGCCCGGTGGCTACACAGTGCAACTCACCGGCGTCAGCAACACGACCGGCCTCGGCCTCGTCGAAGTTTACGACGTCGATCCGTAGACCAATCGCTGACGCGGATGAATCGCGCCGTCCGCGCGATTCAAACTAGCAGCAGAGCCGGCGACTCGAGCAGCAGTTTCAACGCGTTCAGATATTGCGCTCCGACCGCCCCGTCGACGACGCGGTGATCGCACGAGAGTGTCAGCGTCATCGTTTGCCCAACCACGATCTGACCGCTTTTGACGACGGGTTTCTGAACGATTGTGCCGACGGCGAGGATGGCGCCATTCGGCGGGTTGATGATCGCGGAGAAACGCGGGATTCCCATCATGCCAAGGTTCGAGACGCAGAACGTGCCGCCGGTGAATTCCTCGGGCTTCAGTTTCTTTTCCTTAGCGCGCTTGCCGAGCGCCTTCGCCTCGGCGCTGATTTGGAAAACCGACTTGAGATGAGTATCGCGGATGACCGGCGTGATCAAACCATCGTCGATCGCCACTGCGAACGAGACGTGCGCCGCGGCAAAGTAACGAATCTGTGTGCCTTCCCACGAGCCGTTGACGGCGGGCACACGGCGGAGCGCCTCGGCGGCGGCCTTCAGGACGAAATCGTTGACGGAGAGTTTGACGGCTTCCTTCTCCAAGCCGGTGTTGAGCTGCTCGCGGAGCGCGAGGAGCGGGGCGGCGTCGATTTCGATTTCGACGTAGAAGTGCGGGAGCTGTGTCTTCGACTCAACGAGCCGACGGGCGATGGCACCGCGCATGTTGGAAACTGGCACCGTGCGCTCCTCTTGAATCGGACCTTTGGCGAACGCGCTCGGGCCGGTTGGTAACGCCACCCCGGTCGCCGTCGGTTTAGTCGCGCTGGATTTTTCGCCCGCGAGAACATCGGCGCGAACGATCCGGCCACCCGGGCCAGAGCCAGCGAGCCGTGAAGGATCGACACCTTTTTCGGCCGCGAGTTTTTTCGCGAGTGGAGAAATTTTTACGCGTTCCCCAGCTTTGCGCTCGGACGCTGCGGGCGCGACGACAGCTACGGGTGGCGGAGTCGGAACGGGCAACGGGGTGAATGCGGCGGGGACCGCCGTCGTCGATGGCGGCATCGCGGGAACAGCTGCGGCCTTCGGCGCTGGCGCCGCGGGCGCGTCGACTGTCTCACCGGGCTTGCCGATGGCGCAGAGCGCCGCGCCGATGACGACTTGCGAGCCAGCAGGCGAAAATATTTTCAGTAACGTGCCGTCGAAGAAACTCTCGAGTTCCATCGTGGCCTTGTCGGTTTCGACTTCAGCGAGCATGTCGCCGGACTTCACGGCGTCGCCTTCCTTCTTCAGCCACTTGACCAGTGTGCCCACCGTCATGGTGTCGCTCAGCTTCGGCATTTCGATATTTTGGGCCATGGCGAAAATTATTTTACGGCCTCGAGCGCGGCTTTGATTATGCGCTGCGGATTTGGGAGCTGTTCGGCTTCAACCGGCGGACTGTAGATCGCCGGCGCGTCAATGGTTGCGACGCGGTGGATCGGGCCGTCGAGTTCGTCGAAGGCCTCACGCTGGATCATGAACGCCAGCTGCGAACCGACGCTCGCAAACGGCTTCTGTTCCTCGACGATCAGCACGCGGTGCGTCTTGGCGACGGAGGCGAGCACGGTGTCGATATCGAGCGGGCGAATTGTCCGGAGGTCGACCACTTCAACCGAGATTTTGTGTTCCTTTTCCAACACCTCCGCGGCGGCGAGCGAATGCAGCACGCAGCGCCCGTAGGTGACGATCGTGAGATCGGTGCCGACGCGTTTCACGTCGGCCTTGCCAAGCGGAACGAGGTATTCGCCCTCGGAAACTTCGCCCTTTTCGCCGTAGAGAATCGTATTCTCCAAGAAAAAGACCGGATCGTTGTCGCGGATGGCGGACTTGAGGAGGCCCTTCGCGTCGGCGGCGGTAGCGGGGACGACGACTTTCACCCCGGGGTGATTCGCCAAAACATTTTCGGGCGTGTGCGAGTGCGTCGCGCCAACGTTGGTGCCACCGTTCGCGGGTCCGCGGATGACGATCGGGCAACAGATCTGGCCGCCGGACATGTAGCGAACATTGGCCGCGTTGTTCAGAATTTGATCAAACGCGACCGAGTAGAACGACCAGAACATCAACTCCATCACTGGACGAATACCGAGCATCGACGCACCCACACCCATACCGATAAAACCGGCTTCGCTGATCGGCGTGTCGACGATCCGTTTCGGGCCGAACTTGGCGAGGAGGCCTTCGGTGACTTTGTAGGCACCGTGGAACTGCCCGACTTCTTCGCCGAGGACGACGACGTTGGCGTCGCGCTCAAGTTCTTCAGCGAGGGCGTGGCGGATGGCTTCGCGGTAAGTGATAACGGGCATCGCGGAAAAAATTTGAACTTTGAAACTCAGTCGAAGAAGAGGCGGCCCTGAGATTTGCGTTCGGCGGGATGGTCGGCCTCCCAGTAGACGTCGGTCTGGATGTCGCCGGCGGTCGGGTAGGGGCTTGCCTCAGCAAACGCGGCGGCGTTCTCAGATTCCGCGCGCGCTTCCTCGTCGATCTTCGTGGCGGTGGCCTCGGTCAGCACGCCCTCAGAGAGAAGCGTGTTTTGGAATAGCTGAATCGGATCCTTCGTCCGGCGGTATTCCTCGATCTCGGCTTTCGTGCGGTAGGTATTGTCAGGGTCGGCGACGGAGTGGCCGCGATAGCGGTAGGTGTCGATCTCGACGGTGCTCGGGCGCGACTGCTCACGGGCGAGGGTGAGAAATTTATCCATCGTCGCGCGGACTTCATAGACGTCGGCACCGTTGCATTGGCCCCACGGCATGTCGTAGCCCTCGGCCCGTTTGGCGAGCTCGCCGGCGGACGAGCGCGCCTGACTTGTGCCCATCGAGTAACCGTTATTTTCGATCACAAAGACGACCGGAAGATTCCAGAGAGCTGCGAGATTGTAAGCCTCATGTACAGCGCCCTGATTAACCGCGCCGTCGCCCATGAACGCCATCGCGGCGCCTTTCTTACCTTGGTATTTCAACGCATAGGCGAGGCCGGTGCCGAGTGGGATCTGGCCGCCAACGATACCGTGACCGCCCCAGTAATTTTTGTCGGGCGCGAAATAGTGCATCGAGCCGCCTTTGCCCTTCGAGCAGCCGGTGGCCTTGCCGTAAAGCTCGGCCATGAGCGGCTTCAGGTCCATGCCGACCGCGATCGCGTGGCCGTGATCGCGATAGGCGGTGATGACGTGATCGTCTTTGCCCATGAGCGAACAGCACCCGACCGCGACCGCCTCCTGGCCAATGTAGAGATGGAGAAAGCCTCCGATCTTTTTGCCCTGATAGGCGCGCAGCGATCGCTCCTCGAAACGCCGGATGCGCACCATCGTGCGGAAAAGATCAATTTTTTGAGCGACCGACAGGGCGACGTTCACCGGCGCCTGACTGAACCCTGCGGGTGCGGCGGAAACGGTGGTGGTGGGCTCGGCAGTGGTGCTAGGCTTCTTGGTCACAGTGAGTCGTTGGAACGTGGGAAGATGAAAAATCCCGTTGGACTCTCCCGATGGCAAGCGAGATTCATGGCGGCCATTGCAGCCATTAGATCGCTAGACCGGCGGGCGTCACGCTCGCTTGACCGGGTAATCGGCCCACGCTCTGCTCGGCTCATGTCGAAATGGCTCCTCGTCGACGGCTACAACCTCGCCTACCGCTGCTTTTTTGCGCTGCCTGAACTCACGCGCGCTGATGGTTTTCCGACCGGCGCGTTACACGGCTGGGTAAAGTCACTTTGGAAACTCGCCGATCAGGAGCAGGTTGAGGCCACACTCGTGTTTTTCGACCTCGGCGGTGCGCAGGACCGGCTCGCACTGCATCCGGAATACAAGGCGCAGCGCGCGGAAATGCCAGACGCGTTGCGGAAACAGATCGAGCCGATCAAGCAGCTCACGCGGGCAATGGGGCTCGTTGGCATCGAGCAGGAAGGAGTCGAGAGCGACGATTTGCTCGCGGCGCAGGCGGTGGCATTTGCGCGCGCCGGGCACGAAATCATCATCGTCAGCTCCGACAAGGATTTCGCGCAGATCGTCTGCGACCGAATTACGATCATGCTGCCGCCACCGTCGGCGAACCCGAAGCTCGGTTGGCGTCGGCTCGACGCGGCGGGCGTGCAGGAGAAGTTCGGCGTGCCCCCGACTCAAATCGCGGACTACCTCGCGTTGATCGGCGACACGTCGGACAACATCCCGGGCATCGACGGCGTCGGCCCGAAGACGGCGGCAAAATGGCTGGTGGAGTTTGCCACGCTCGAGGGCGTGATCGCCCACGCCGCGGAATTGAAACCCGAGCGATTCCGCGCGGCGGTGGCGACGGAAGCAGACAGATTGCGGCTCAACTTGAAGCTTACGACGCTCAATCTTTCACTACCGACCGTGGCCGCGGAAAAAACGGCGCCGCAGGTGGCCGAGCTGCTCCGGTTGATCGAATCCTTCGAAATGCGCAGCACGCTCGTGGAGGCGCGAGCCCGCTACACGCAGCCGGAGCTTTTCTGATCGGCTGGAATCGCGGCTTGTTTCCGACGCCCCACCGCGTATCAATCGCTCAACCCAATCCTTCCTATGGAAAAAAATACCAGCATGAAGAAAATTTCGGACAAGGTCGGCCGGGACAAAGCCATTGAACTCGTGTTGAACGCTTACAACACCGAACTCGTCGCGAGCTGGTTGCGCCACATTGAAGCCAGCCAGAGCGGCAAGAACGTCCGGTTGGAGCGCCGCGATCATCTCGCAAATGCGATCGCCCGCGTGACCGAGGTGTGCGATTTAAGCGAATAGCCCGGCTGCCAACCAGCTGCCGCTCTTACGATAGTCCCTCTTTCGACAAGCCCTTCGGATCAAAAATGTAGCCGATGCCGTGGACGGTGCGGAAGCTAGCGAGGTTCAGGCCTTGCGACTCGAATAGTTCGCGGACTTTGACGACATATTGATCGAGCGAGCGGCTCTTCACGTCGGCGTGGACGCCCCAGACGGAATGGATGAGTGCCTTGCGGGTGATGACCTGCCCGGCGTGTGCATTGAGGTAGGCGAGGATACCGAGTTCCTTGCGGCCGATAGTTTGCACCCCACTTTTCGGGAATGTGATTTCGAGTCGCACCGGATTGACGCGTGCTCCGCAGAAATCGAAAGGTCCGTCACTGATTTTGACGTTCTTCGTGACATTCTGATCAGCGTTCGACTCCGTGCGGCGGAGGACAGCGTTAATGCGGGCGACGAGTTCGGTATAGCTGAACGGCTTCGTGACGTAGTCGTCGCCGCCCATGTTGAGACCGCGAACTTTACTCGTCTCCTCGATGTTGCCGGTGACAAAAATGACCGGCACGGAAATGTCCGCGGCCTTCAAATCTGCAATGACCGCAAACCCCGACCGATCGGGCAATGTGATGTCGAGCAGCATCAGATTGGCGAAATTTTTCTTCAGAAACCGAACCGCATGTTCGCCGCGGCTGCATATCTGCGTATGCATGCCCGCCTTCTCCAAGTGAAGCGCGATCAAGGCTGCAAGTTCCGCCTCGTCTTCGACGATCACGATGAGCGGTTTGGGTTCGTTGCGAGTTGGGAGCGTGGTAGCCATGCCGAACAACTGAAGGCGTATGAGGTTAGGACCCGGGTTGTCAACCTAGGCGCTGGAAATTGCTTGAAGGAGTCCTCGTCGCCGTGTGCCGTGTCGGCGTGTCCGACCGCGCGCCACTTCTCATGCTCGGGTTGCCGAAGGGCAGCCTCGAGGATTCTACCAAAGCCCTATTTGCCAAAGCCGGGTGGAAAATCACCACCAGCTCCCGCAGCTACCGTCCGTCCATCGACGATCCGGAACTCGACGGCCGCTTCATCCGTGCGCAGGAGGTCAGCCGCTACGTCGAGCATGGCTTCTTCGACTGCGGCCTGACGGGCCACGACTGGATTCTGGAAAACGCTTCCGACGTCGTCGAGGTGTGCGATCTGATTTACAGCAAGGCCTCGACTCTGAAATCCCGCTGGGTGCTGTGTGTGCCCGAGGCGTCATCGGTCAAGTCGGCCGCCGACCTGGCGGGCAAGCGGGTAGCGACTGAACTCATCAACACCACGAAGAACTACTTTGCCAAAAAGGGCGTGAAGGTGGACGTGGAGTTTTCGTGGGGCGCGACCGAGGTGAAGGTGCCCGACTTGGTCGATGCGATTGTCGACATCACGGAGACGGGATCGTCGCTGCGCGCGAACAAGCTGCGCATCGTCGATACGCTGCTGGAGACGAACACCAAGCTCATCGCCAACAAGAAGAGCTGGGCCAATCCCGCGAAGCGAAAAAAAATCGAGACTATCGCGCTGCTGCTCAAAGGGGCGCTCGAGGCCGAGAGCAAAGTTGGCCTCAAGATGAATTTGCCGAAAGCGTCGCTCAAGGCGGTCGTGATGGCGTTGCCGGCGTTGCGCAATCCCACGATCTCTCAGCTGAGCACGCCAAAGTGGATCGCGCTCGAAACGATCATCGACGAGAGCGTCGTCCGCGAAATCATCCCGCAACTCAAGGCGCTCGGCGCCGAGGGCATCGTCGAATATCCGCTCAACAAAGTGGTTTACTGACGCGTCGCCGCGTCCGCCGCGCCATGAACGTCACGCTCGGCCTTCTCCAGCACTCCTGCGGAAAAGATCTCGCGGCGAACCTCGCAAAGACGCTCGCGCTTGCTGAGCGCGCGGCGAAACGAGGCGCGAACATCATCTGCACACAAGAGCTGTTCGGGTCGCAGTATTTCTGCCAAAGTGAAGACCATGCGAACTTCGCTCTGGCCGAGCCGATTCCAGGACCGAGCACGACGGCGTTTCAGTCACTCGCCAGAAAACACGGCGTGGTTGTAATCGCTTCGTTGTTCGAGAAGCGCTCCGCTGGGCTCTACCACAACACCGCCGTCATCATCGATGCCGACGGCAAGCTGCTCGGTCGCTACCGGAAGATGCACATTCCGGATGATCCGCTCTACTACGAGAAATTCTATTTCACGCCCGGCGACACCGGCTTTC
The DNA here is from genome assembly GCA_903840415.1 of uncultured Opitutia bacterium. Lineage (GTDB taxonomy): Bacteria > Verrucomicrobiota > Verrucomicrobiia > Opitutales > Opitutaceae > CAITWF01. The sequence goes on from CAIMFY010000102.1 coordinate 62,768, forward strand.
GCGCGTGGCCGACGAAGTTCGGCAAGATCGGCGTGCTCATCTGCTGGGATCAGTGGTTTCCCGAGGCGGCGCGGCTCACGGCGTTGCAAGGTGCCGAGATCTTGTTTTACCCGACGGCAATTGGCTGGCACCCGCGCGAGAAAAAAAAACTCGGCGCCACCCAGCATGACGCATGGGAAACCATACAGCGCGCTCACAGCGTAGCGAATGGCTGCTTCGTGGCGGTGGCGAATCGAATCGGCCTGGAAAAACCAGTGGGCGGACCCGGGATCGAATTTTGGGGACAAAGTTTCGTCGCGGGCACGAGCGGGCAGATTCTGGCGAAGGCGAGTGCCGACGCTGAGGAGATTTTGCTCGTGTCGGTGAAACTCGGTGACGTCGATTCTACGCGCACGCACTGGCCGTTCCTTCGCGACCGGCGAATCGACGCCTACGACGATCTCATCCGGCGGTTCAGCGACTAAGCATGGCTGCCGTGCGATCGCCAACGCCCGCCGCACTCGGCTTTCGGATGCCAGCCGAGTGGGAGCCGCAAACTGCGGTGTGGCTATCGTGGCCGCATCGGCAGGCGACGTGGCCCGGTCATTTCCGACCAATCCCGAAAAAATTCGCCGAGATCGTCGCGACGATCAGCCACTTTGAAAACGTGCACATCAACTGCGCGGCAGCTCTGCAGCCGCGTGCGAAGCGACTATGCGCTCAGTCCGGTGCGGACCTGGCGAGAGTGGAGTTTTTCGATCATCCGACGAATGATGCGTGGTGCCGCGACCACGGCCCGATTTTCGTGAAGCACGATGCCACGGGCGAGGTTGCGCTCACCGACTGGGTCTTCAACGCGTGGGGCGGCAAATATCATCCGTATGACGCCGACAATGCTATCCCATCGCGCATCAGCCGCGCGCTTGGGCTTAGGCGCTTTCCGAAAAAAATGGTGCTTGAAGGCGGTTCGATCGACGTGAACGGCGCCGGCCTGCTCCTCTCGACCGAGGCGTGCCTGCTCAACCCGAACCGCAACCCAACGCTCTCGCGCACCAAAATCGAGCAGGCGCTGCGTGACCTGCTCGGCGTCAGCACGGTGCTTTGGCTGGGCGCCGGCATCGTTGGCGACGATACCGACGGGCACGTCGACGATCTCAGTCGATTTTTCGCGGCTGATGGAATTGTAACCGCGGTCGAGAAGAACAGGCGCGATGTGAATTATCCCATGCTCACGGAGAATCTCGCGCGACTCCGCGCGCTGCGGACGCCGGCCGGGAAGAAATTTCGCATCGCCGAGTTGCCGATGCCGGCCCCGCTTTTCTGCGAGCGCGTGCGATTGCCGGCGAGTTATGCCAATTTCCTGGTGATCAATGGTGCAGTGTTGATGCCGGCATTCCGGCAGGCACGTCGCGACGCCGAGGCCACCGAAGTGCTCGGTGCGTGTTTCCCGGACCGTGAAATTATTCCAATCGATTGCGTGGAACTCGTGTGGGGCCTCGGGACTCTCCACTGCATCTCACAACAGCAGCCCGCCTGAAACCACTTTCACAAATCATGAAACGCCTCCTCCCGATCGCCGTCGCGTTTGTCGCAATCAGTTTTTTCCCCGGCTGCGATTCGCTTTCGAACGCAGCCGACAGCGTCCGCGAAAAACTCAACGCCCGCGACGAACCGCGCGTTCGCGATTATGCGGCGCCGCCGCGCACGGTTTTCGAGGCGGTGCGCGTAGCGGCAGGACAACTCGGATTCCGGTTTCTGCGCGGCGGAGCGGCGCAAGGTGAGTTCGACGCGGTCAGTGGCGTCGGCCAAGGCGACGTGCCAAACAGCGCGCGCCAAGTCTCCATGAAGGTTCGAGTTCATGCGGCCGGCGAGAATGGTTCTGAGGTGACCGTCGTGCTCAAGGAAGTGATCGAAGCCGATTCGGCGAACCATGCGGGAACTGCCACCGAGACGCCGCTCCGCGATACGCCGCTCTACGACAGCTTCTTACGCGCGATTCAGAAGGCGCTCGACGCCCAGAAATCTCCCTGAGCCGGCCGAAGATTCGGCTTGCGGCGGGTAGGGCAGCTTGGGACGCTGACCCTTCGCGGCTGTTCTTATCGGTCTGGTTGGCGTTGCCGCGATGCTCCCGCCAACCCGTCACGTTAGTCTAACCATCAACCAATCGGCCTCGTCTTACGACGGGGTCACCATCGGTCTGACGGCGCACTGGAGCAGGCGACGGCGGTCCGGTTTTCCGCATATGAGTTCAGTAATGTCAGATCTCCTCGCCCAGTCCTCCTTCGACAAGTTGAAGGAAGGCGCAATCGTCCCGGGCGTCATCACCGAAATCCGTCAGAACGAAGTCGTCGTCGATATCGGCGGCAAATCCGAAGGCGTCATCCCGGCTCACGAATTTCTCGACATCGGCGAGCTGCAAATCGGCTCCACGATCGAGGTGCTCGTTGAAAAACTCGAAGACAAGAGCGGCGCACCCGTTCTCTCCTTCGACCTCGCCGAGCAAAAGAAGAATTGGGACAACATCCTCACGAAGTTCCCCGAGGGTTCCGTGGCCGCGGGCCGCGTGAAGGCCAAGGTCAAGGGCGGCCTCATCATCAGCATCGGCGTCGATGCGTTCATGCCCGCCTCGCACATCGACATCCAGCCCCCCAAGAACCTCGATCAATACGTGGGCCAGACCTACGATTTCAAGGTCCTCAAGATCGATCTACTCCGGAAGAACATCGTCCTCTCGCGCCGCGAGCTCATCGAGCAGCAGCGCACCGAGAAGCGCCGCAACCTCCTCGATTCGATCCAGCCCGGCCAGGTCCGCAAGGGCATCGTGAAAAACATCACGGACTTCGGTGCGTTCATCGACCTCGACGGCATGGACGGCCTCCTCCACATCACCGACATGAGCTGGGGTCGCATCTCGCACCCGAGCGAAATGGTGAAGCAGGGCGAGGAAATCCAGGTCATGATCATCGAGGTCAACCGCGAGAAAGAACGCGTCTCCCTCGGCCTCAAGCAGACCACGAAGAACCCATGGGACGAAATCGACCGCAAGTTCCCCGTCGGTGCGAAGGTTCACGGCAAAGTCGTCAACCTCGTGCCCTACGGCGCGTTTATCGAGATCGAGCCCGGCGTCGAAGGCCTCGTCCACATCACAGAGATGTCCTGGACCAAGCGGATCACCAAGCCCTCCGAACTCCTCAAGGTCGGTCAGGAATTGGACGCGGTCGTCCTCGGCATCCAGAAGGACGAGCAGAAAATCTCGCTCGGCCTCCGCCAGCTCGAGCCGAATCCGTGGGACATGGTTCGCCACAACTACCCGATCGGCGCACGTGTTCGCGGCAAGGTTCGCAACATGACCACCTACGGCGCCTTCATCGAACTCGAAGAGGGCATCGACGGCATGGTGCACGTTTCCGACATGTCGTGGACCCGTAAGGTCAACCACCCGACCGAAGTCCTCAAGAAGGGCGACGAAGTGGATGCGATCGTGCTCGATGTGGATTCCTCGCAGCAGCGCATCAGCCTCGGCATGAAGCAGCTCGCGGTCGACCCGTGGACGGACATCGACGCCTTCTTCAAGATTGGCGACGTCGTGCAGGGCACGGTCACCAAGATCACGTCGTTCGGCGCCTTCGTGGAGCTGAAGGACGGTATCGACGGCCTCGTGCACATCTCGCAGATCAGCGAAGAACGCATCGACAAGATCAAGGATGTGCTCAAGCCGGCCCAAGTGGTCAGCGCGCGCGTCATCAAGATCGACCGCGAAGAACGCCGCCTCGGGCTTTCGATCAAGGCTGCGAACTACTCCTCGGAGCAGCTCGCCGCCGAGACGAGCGCCTACGAGCAGCTCAATCGCAGCGCCGGGAACGACATGATGAACCTCGGCGATATCCTCGACGAGGCCTCGAAAAAGGAATAACGCGTCTGCGGCCCCGCCGCACGATGCGCGACTTCATCATCGCGAAAATCTCAAAGCCGCCCGGAGCAATCCGGACGGCTTTTTTTGCCAAAAAAAAGCCCGACAAAAATCGGGCTTCAGATTCGAGCACTACGATTGCGCTCAGTTTCGCTCCGGCTTCGCCGTCTTCGTCGACTTGCTTTCGACGAATTCACGGATGACAGCCATGCGTTGCCGCTGGCGATCTTCCTCTTCGATTTCGTCGGTGGTGCGGATGGCTTCGTGCTTCGTCAGCGCCTTCCGCATTTTCGTCAGCGCGAGATACTCGAGCTGGCGAATGCGTTCGCGGGTGACGTGGAATTTCTGGCCGACTTCCTCCAGCGTGAGTTCGTCGCGGCCATCGAGACCGAAGCGCAGCTTAATGATCTCGGCTTCGCGTTTGTCGAGGGACTCGACCATCGCGTAGAGGTCGCTGTTTTGGCTCCGATCGCGCAGGCCTTCGAACGGGCTGACGGCATTCTCGTCACCGACGATTTCACCAAAAGTGCCCGAATCGCCGTCCTCACCGATGGGTGCATCGAGTGATGCTGGGCGCACGCTGACCGATTTCAGATGGGCGACTTTTGAGGTCGGGATTTGAAGCTCGATCGCCAGCTCTTCATCGCTGGGCTCGCGGCCGAGCTGCTCAGTGAGCATCATCGCGGTGCGGCGCATCTTCGAAATCTTGTCCACAAGGTGGACCGGCAGTCGGATCGTTTTGCTCTGATTAGCGAGAGCGCGCTTGATCGATTGCTTGATCCACCAGGCGGCGTAGGTGGAGAGCTTGCCGCCCTTGCGCGGGTCAAAGCGTTCGACAGCTTTCACGAGGCCGATGTTGCCTTCGCTGATAAGGTCGAGGAGCGGCAGGCCGAAATCCTTGTAGTCCATCGCGATTTTCACGACGAGCCGAAGGTTGGCGGAAATCATGTGATCGCGCGCGGCTTTGTCGCCACGGCGGATGCGTTTCGCGAGCTGAATCTCCTCTTCGATGGTGAGGAGGGCGGTTTTGCCGATTTCCTGAAGATAAAGCTGAAGGTTGCTGCGCTCGCCGTGGGGGATCGGAGCCTCGGGCGCAGCGCGATCCGGCCTTTCGAGGAAGGATGGCGGCGAATCGAACGGCGCGGCGGTGAGCGTGGTGGTTGGAGCTGCGGCGGCGGCGCGGTCGTCAGCCGATTGGAGGGAGCGGAGCGATTGGGCTTTCGTGGGCATGATGGGAATCTTTTATGATTAGAGGCAGCAGGCCGATGGTTGTTCCCGCATCTGTAGCTAGGACTGTTCCAATTGAATTACGCACTGACTACCGGGGAAGTTTCACCTATTTTCACGGCAGTGTGCGCAACTATGGCGCATCTGTGCGCCGTCTCGACGACAAAAGGGTAACTATCCTGTTACAAAGCCGCCAGATTCGGTGTTCAGAACTGTTCTGCCATTGCCACAGCCTTAAACAGCGCCGAGGCCTTGCTGACAGTCTCCTGATATTCGGAAGCCGGCACCGAATCGGCGACGATCCCCGCACCCGCTTGGATATGAATCTGACCGTCTTTCAACAACGCGGTGCGCAACATGATGCATGTGTCCATGTTGCCGTCGTAGCCGATGTAACCCAGCGCGCCTGCGTAAATGCCGCGCTGCGACGGCTCGGCCGCGGCGATAATTTGCATTGCGCGAATCTTCGGCGCGCCGCTGACGGTCCCCGCCGGAAACGTTGCGCGCAGGAGATCGCAGGCATTCTTCTCAGGTGCGATCTGACCTTCAACTTGGGACACGATGTGCATCACGTGCGAGTAACGCTCGATGACCATCATCTCGGGCACCTTCACGCTGCCGAAGCGGCACACGCGGCCGATGTCGTTGCGCGCGAGATCGACTAGCATGAGGTGCTCGGCGCGCTCTTTCTCGTCAGCCAGCAACTCCTTTTCGAGTGTGACATCATCCTCGTGGGTGGCGCCACGTTTGCGGGTGCCGGCGATGGGGCGAATCTCAACGAGTCCGTCGGTCAAGCGCACGTGAACCTCCGGCGAGGCCCCGACGATCGAGAAATCTTCCGCCTCCAGAATAAACATGTAGGGCGACGGATTGACCGTCCGCAGTGCGCGATAAAGATCGAGCGGCGACTTCGTAAACGGTTTTGTGAAACGCTGCGACGGCACGAACTGGATGATGTCGCCAGCCCGGATGAATTCCTTGCCGTCCTCGACCACTTGCTCGAAGTGCACCTGTGTGAAGTTACCCGGTGGAACAGTGATTTTCTCGACGTCGACCAACGGCGCCGGAGCGATTTCCCGCGGTTGGCGGAGAATCGCGTAGAGTTCGCGGAGTTCGGCGACGGCGGCATCGTAGGCCGCGGTTGCACCGCCCGGACCAATGTGGGCGTTGACACAGAGCCGGAGAGTCTGCTTGGCCCGATCAAAAATCAGGATCGAGTCCGAGAGCATGAAATAGAGCAGGGGTGTGCCGAGTTCGTCTTTCCTGGCGGATGGCACAGTCGGCTCGATGCGCGTAATATATTCATAGCCAACAAAACCCACTGCGCCGCCCGTAAACCTCGGCAGTCCCGGCAGAGTCACGGGGCGATGGCGCTGCATTTCGTCGGCGATCAACGTGAGGGGATCGCGGGGCGTCGGGACGATCTGGGTGGGTTTTCCAGGCACGCGAATCTCAGTCGTCGTCGCACCGCAAACGAAAATCTTCCGCGGACGACAGCCGATGAAACTGTAACGCGCGAGATTCTCGCCACCTTCGATGGACTCGAACAAATAGGACGGCCCCGCCTCCTTGAGCTTCGCATAGGCCGAAACTGGCGTTTCAAAATCTGCCATCAGATCGGTGTAGACTGGGATCACATTGCCCTGCGCGGCGAGTGTCTCGAATGCGTCTTTGGCCGGATGGATATTCATCGTCGAAGGTTGGGTGTATGCGTTGACGCCCGGGACGCCGCAAGGCGAATGACGGCGCGGGATGTCCCAGGCGTCGTTAAAAGTGCTGGGTGGATGGCAGCATAGGGATTGGTTTCAGGGATTGGTGGATTGGCAAGGGTGATATACCTCGGAGAGACAACGGCGGGTGAGATGTCTTGGCCGGCGCCGAGGACAGTCGCCGACGAGCTTGCCGCCGGCGCCGGCCCGTCCGCGAGGGGAT
>CAIMFY010000103.1 GCA_903840415.1 uncultured Opitutia bacterium
CGTGCCTGTCGCGCTGGCGGGGCGATGCCGCGAACTGACGCGGTGCTCATTGTGTCCGGTGCAAACCCGGAGATTAACGGCCGCACTCGCTGTTCGCGCGGCCTCATTGGCTCTTTATCTCAAACCGCCTTCACAGGCTCGTTGCGATAAAAGCCTATGGTTTTTCGAACGGTGCGGCGGCTTTCCGGTTTGGTTTCGCAACTATAGGCCAGCTCGCTTGCGAGCGCGGTCTGGCGCGTGCAAGCGCGCTGACCTACGCGGGAACCATTGGTGCATTCAAACCGGATAGCCGTGCGGAGTAGTTCGGCGCGACCGGTTGGCTCGGGCGACCGACTGGAATGGCGCTATTTCTTCACCCGTTCCAGCGCCTCAATCGCAGGGGCATTCTTGAATTCGCGGGCCAGATCGAGGGCGGTCACGCCGGGCTTGGAGTGGAGGGTCGGGTCGCAACCGCGGTCGAGGAGTAGTTGCACCATCTCGGCCCCCGCACCGGCGGCGGCTTCGTGCAACGGCGTGCCACCGAGTTCGCTGAGAAAGTTAGGATCGGCGCCGGCGTCGAGGAGCAGGCGGGCGATTTCGATCAAGTTCTTGGCGGCGGCGTGATGCAGCGGAGTCCAGCCGGTGCGATCGCGCCGGCTGGTGTCGGCGTGACGGGCGAGAAGGGCCTGGACCATCGGAGCGTCGGCGCGCTCAACGGCCATATGGAGAGGCGTGCGGTTGGCGGCATCCGGGGCGTTTACGTCGGCACCGCTTTCGAGCAGCAGCGCGGCAATCTCAGGTTTCTTGCGCAGGATGGCTTGATGCAGCGGCGTGAGTTTCGCGCCGGGTGCGCCGCGTGCGAGTTCAGGCGTGTGGGCGAGATGGCGCTTCACATCGGCGATGTCTCCGCGTGCAATCGCCTCGTCGATCGAACCATAACACGGGGCCGAGGGGCTCACGAGGGGCACGCCGCCAGCGGGAACTTCGAGGCCCGCCGCCCATACGAGGCCGTTGAGGACGAGGCGGCGGACTTGGTCATCATACCAATACCGATGCGCGTGGCCGCCCGTGAAACCGAAACCGCGGGCGCCGTTTTCAATGAGACACGTCCATGCGATCGTTTGCGGTTCGCCGCGGGCGAGTGCGGCGCGCACGGCAGCGTTGCCGGAGCGCGGGCCGTCCGTGGCGACAATTTCGGCGGGCGGAAGAACCGTCAGGAGCGGCGCGACACCACGCAGGCCGTCGCGGAAGCGGAGGTGAAAATAAATTTCGTCCTGCAAGTTCAGTGCGACAACGCCCCGCGCGGCCGGATGCGCGGCGATCGGAGAAGCCTTCAAGTTCCAAACGGGATTCACCGACCAACCAACCTCGAAGCAACCGCCGATCGCATCGAGGAGAACTTGCCGCAGGGCGGGATCGTCGCCGGGTGGTTCCAGCGCAAAGTGAAGAACGGCGAGGGACTTGCCTGCATCCAACCGTGCCCGCAACGCGGCGGCGTGGCTTTTGGCGACGTGATTTTCGAGTCCGTCGGAGTAGAGGACAACCAGACTGGCCGCCGCGACGGTGGCGTCGGACTGCGGCCAGCCGAGCGAAACGTCGGCGACCATCGGAAGGCCGGAGCGATTGAGCGCCTCGGCGAGCAAGGCGGCGCCGCGCGGAAATTCGTGCATGTCCCTGTCGTGACTTTTCGGGCCGGCAATGAAGAGCACTCGGCGCGGCGATTCGGCGGCAAACGCGCAGGTGAGCGCCAGCAATGCAAGCCCGGCGAGCGATTTCACGGGTTTGCGTTTTTCGCCTCGGCGTCGGCGCCGAGCTTGAGCAAGTGAGCGATCTGATCGGCGTCGAACACGCAGCCGCCCCACGTGCCGCCGCTCGTCTGCTGGAGCGCGGCCCAGAGCCGCGAGTCGGCGGGAAGATTCGGGTCGGGCGCGAGCGACGGATGTGGCGAGCGGGCGGCGAGTCGGCGGGCGCCTTCGTCGCGGGATATTTTTTCGTCGCCCTCGCCGGTGAAATCGACCGAGCCAATGAGCTTCACCCGATCGACTACGATGGTCACGCGATCGCCGTCGCGGAGCCGGCCGAGCGGACCGCCGGCGAGCGCCTCGGGGCCGATGTGGCCGATGCAGGCGCCGGTCGAGACGCCGGAGAAACGCGCATCGGTAAGCAGCGCGACGTGTTTGCCGAACGGCAGGAACTTGAGCGCCGACGTGAGCTGGTAGGTTTCCTCCATGCCGCTGCCCAGCGGCCCGCGTCCGGCGAGCACAAGCACGTCGCCGGCGACGATGCGGCCGTCTTTGATTGCGGCGATGGCGTCGGGCTCGCGGAAGAAAATCTTCACCGGTCCCTCGTGACGATAAACGCCGTCGGCGCCGACGGTATCGGCCGCAATCGCGGTGGCTTTGATGACGGAGCCCTCGGGCGCGAGATTGCCGCGCGGAAAGACGACGGTGCTCGTGAGCCCGCGACTGCGCGCGACGGCCGGTGCCATGATCACGTCGTCGGGATCGACGCCATCCTGGGTGCGGAGCAGTTCGCGGAAGCGGCGGCGGCGCTCGGAATTTTCCCAGAGATCGAGCTCTTCGCCCCACGTGCGACTTGTCGCGGTGAGCGCGTCGAGATGAAGCACGCCGAGCGCGCGGAGGTGCAGCATGACTTCAGGCACGCCGCCGGCGAGAAACACCTGCACGGTTGGGTAGTGCTTCGGGCCATTCGGCAACGCATCAACGAGACGCGAGACTTTTTGGTTAACGGCGATCCAGTCGTCCACCGTCGGTCGTCGCAGGCCGGCGGCGTGGGCGATCGCTGGGATGTGCAGGAGTAAATTCGTCGAACCACCGAAGGCGGCGTGGACGACCATGGCGTTGGCGATCGCGGCGTCGGTGACGATGTCGCGCGAGGTGAGGCCACGTTTCTCGAGCGAAAGGAGTGCGGCGGCGGAGCGGCGCGCCATGTCGAGCCACACCGGCTGACCGGAAGGCGCGAGCGCCGTATGCGGCAGCGCGAGACCGAGCGCTTCGGCGACGACCTGCGACGTCGCGGCCGTGCCGAGAAACTGGCAGCCGCCTCCGGGCGAGGCACACGCGCGGCAGCCGAGTTCGGCGGCCTGTTCGAGCGTGATCATTTTGTGGGCGTAGCGGGCGCCGAGCGTCTGCACGGCGCCGGCGTCTTCGCTGCCTTCGGGCGGGAGTGTGACGCCACCCGGCACGAGCACGCATGGCAGATCACGCAATCCCGCGAGCGCCATCATCATCGCAGGAAGTCCCTTGTCGCACGTGGCGACGCCAAGCACGCCGCGTCGCGTCGGCAGCGAACGCGCGAGCCGGCGGAAGATCGTCGCGGCGTCGTTGCGATAAGGCAACGAGTCGAACATTCCCGCCGTGCCTTGCGTGCGGCCGTCGCACGGATCGGAGCAATAGCCGGCGAAGGGAATCGCGCCGCGCGCGCGAATCTCCTCGGCGGCGGCGCGGACGAGTTCGCCGATTTCCCAGTGGCCGGTATGGTAGCCGAGTGCGATCGGCGCGCCGTCGGGCGCGCGGAGTCCGCCCTGCGTCGAGAGAATGAGAAACTGTTTTCGCCAGAGTTCTTCCGGCTTCCAACCCATGCCCGCGTTCTGCGTCAGTCCAAACAGATCACCACTCGGCTGGTTGAGGAGCATGTCGCTCGTGAGCGGCAGCGCGCCCGCTGGGCCGGCGGCTTTCGTGTGCAGACGATAAAGGTCGTCGTCGCTCACAGGCGGTTCAGACCACGACGACCATGTTCACCAGCGTGCCGATCGCCGGGACCATGATCGCAATCTCGTCGCCGCGGCGAAGTGTGAAATTGTCGTCGGGGACGACGCCCGTGCCGGTGAGCAGCACCGCGCCGCGCGGAAACGTCTGCGAACGGAACAGGTAGTCGCGCAGTTGGGCGAACGGGCGCTTGATCCGATCAATCTTGGTCGCGCCGCCGAAGACTTCCTTTCCGGCCCGCGAGATGCGGATTTTGATCGTCCAGGCTCGCGCGGCTTTTTCGTTTTCGCCGACGATGATCCACGGGCCGAGCGCGCAGGCGCGGTCGTAGATTTTCGCCTGCGGGAGGTAGAGGAGATTTTCGCCCTCGATGTCGCGCGAGCTCATGTCGTTGCCGATCGTGAAACCGACCAGCGTGCCACGCGAGTTGAAGACGAGCGCTAGCTCGGGCTCGGGGACATTCCATTTCGCGTCGCGGCGGATGCCGACGCTGTCGCCGGTGCCGACGACTTTTTGCGGCTGCGATTTGAAAAATAGTTCCGGCCGCGGCGCATCGTAAACACGATCGTAAGCTGTCGCGCTAAAGTCCGATTCCTCCATCCGCGCTGCCTTGCTGCGCAGGTAAGTCACGCCGACGGCCCAGACTTCCTGCTCGTCCACCGGGCGCAGCAGCGCGATGTCACCGAGCGGCAGTCGCGGCAGCTCCGGGTCGGCGGAAAGTTTTGTGAGGCGTGCGAGGAAGTTTTTCTCCTCGAGCAATTCGTCGAGCCGCTCGATGCCGGCGCGCGTCAAGTCGATCACCTGGCGCGAATATTCCGTGAGCAAGCCGACACGCGGGCGGGCGTCGCCGTGGCGGAAGCGGCAGAGTTTCATGCGGAGTAGTCGAGATACACCGTCTTCGTGCGCGTGTAGAAATCCAGCGCCTCGACGCCTTGTTCCTTGAACGAGTCGGTGCTCGACTGCTTCACGCCGCCGAACGGCGCCTGCAACGCGAGGCCGGTCGAAATCTGGTTCACCTTCACGACGCCCGCCTCGATCTTTTCGGCATAGCGGAGAGCGCTTTTGAAATCGCGGGTGACGAGCGAAGCGGAGAGGCCGACGTCGACTCCATTCGCAATCTTGAGCGCGTCGTCGAAATTTTCCGCAGCGATGATTACGACGACGGGGCCGAATACTTCCTCGCTCGCGATCGGCATCGCGGGCGTCACGCCGTCGAGCACCGTCGGCTCCATGAACCAGCCATGCGCGAGATCCCCACTCGCGAGCCGGTGGCCGCCGCAGAGAAGTTTGGCGCCGCCGGTGACAGCGGATTCAACCCATTTCAAATTTCCGAGGAGCTGCGCCTCGCTCACGGCCGGGCCCATGTCGATGCCAGCGGTCAGGCCGTTGCCAACTTTCAGCGCGCGCGCTTTCGCGACAAGCTTTTCGGTAAACGCGGCGGCGACGGATTTCTCCACGATCACGCGACTCGTTGCCGTGCAGGCCTGACCCGTCAGCCCGAAACCCGCGCGGACGACGAGCGTCGCCGCAAGATCGAGATCGGCGTCGGCGAGGACGATGGTCGGATTTTTTCCGCCCATTTCCATTTGCCCGCGCGCTAGGCGCAGCGCGAGTTGCTGGTAAATCGCGTGGCCGACTCCATACGAGCCCGTGAACGACAGCGCCGCAATCGCTGGATGCGTCGCAATGGTGCCGCCGACCGCGCGGCCCTCGCCGCAGACGACGTTGAGCACGCCGGCGGGAAGGCCGGCGTCGGTCAGGGTGCGGGCGAGTTCGAGCGAGAGCGCGGGGGCGATTCCAGCGGGCTTGAGGACGACGGCATTACCGGCGACAAGCGCGGGGGCGAGTTTCCAAGCGGGGATCGCGACGGGAAAATTCCACGGTGTGATCAAACCGACGACGCCGAGCGGACGGCGCACGGTGTAGAGGAGGTTGCCAGGAAGATCGTGCGGAATCGTGCGGCCGCCGAGCGTGTAGCTCAGCCCGCCGTAAAAACGAAATAGATCGATCGCGCGCTGCACTTCGCCGGTGGCCTCGGCGAGCGTTTTGCCTTCTTCGCGAGTGAGCAATTCGGCGAGCTCAGCTTTGCGCGGCTCGAGGAGTTGCGACGCCTTGCTGAGGATGCGACCGCGCAGGACGGCGGTGGTGTCGGCCCACGAGGGAGCGGCGCGTTGCGCGACGGCGATGGCGGAGAGCGCCTCGGCGGCCCCGCTGGCAGGATATTCGGCGACGATTTCGCGCGTGTCGGCGGGATTGCGCGTCTGCGTGGTGCCGCCGGAGGCCGCCGGCGTCCAAGCGCCGCCGATGAAGTTTTGATAGGTGCGCATGAGGGCCGGTGCGGCTCAGCTCTTGCTCTGACCGTAGTAGGCGCCGGGGCCGTGCTTGCGGCCAAAATGCTTGTCGAGCAACTCGGGCTCGATCGGTTTCAGGCGCGGGGCGAGCTCAAGCGTCATCAACGCCATCTGCGCGACGCATTCCATTGCGACCGCGGCCTCGACCGCTTTGGCGACGGTCGGCCCCCACGAGAACGGGCCGTGGCGGTTGACGAGCACGCCGGGGAAATCGAGCGGATCGAGATCGTCGGCGAGGAAACGCTCGACGATCACATTGCCCGTGGACCACTCGTAGGAATCCTCGATTTCGATTGAGGTGAGCTTGCGGGTGATTGGGATGTCGCCGTTGAAATAGTCCGCGTGGGTGGTCCCGAAGATCGGAATCGCCATACCGGCCTGCGCAAACGACGTCGCGTGGGTCGAGTGCGTGTGGACCACGCCGCCGATCTTCTTGAAGCCGTTGTAAAGCCGGCGGTGCGTGGGCGCGTCGGACGAAGGCTTGAGGTCGCCTTCGACCTTTTTGCCGGCGAGATCGACGAGCACCATGTCGGACGGCGACAGTTTGTCGTAGGCGACGCCGCTCGGCTTGATCGCGAAGATACCCTTGCGGCGATCGAGGGCGGAGGCGTTGCCGAAGGTGAGATTGATGAGGCCGTGCCGGGGGAGCGCGACGTTGGCCTCGTAGGCTTCGCGTTTGAGTTCGGTCAACATGATGAGATCAAGTTAACCACGAAGCGCGCGAAGTTCACGAAGGAAAATAAATTTCTTCGTGTTCTTCGTGACCTTCGTGGTGAAACAGATTGGTCAGACCCGGATGCCCTGCGCGAGGTGATAGTAGACCTCGTTGTTGCGGAGAGTCTGCTTGAAATCGGTGAGCCGCGTATCGGCGTCGATGACAGCGAGTTCGATGCCGGCGATGGTCGCGAAGTCCTCGAGCATCTCGGTCGTGACGGCGTAGCTGTAGCCGGTGTGGTGCGCGCCGCCGGCGAGAATCCACGCGGCGCACGCGGTCTTGAAATCCGGTTTGCATTTCCAGACAGCGCGGGCGACGGGGAGCTTCGGAAGCTTCGGCGTTTTCACCGCGGTGACTTCGTTGACGATCAGACGGAAGCGGTTGCCTAGGTCGATCAGCGAGGCGTTGAGCGCGGGGCCGGCGGGCGCGTCGAACACGAGTCGCACGGGATCTTCCTTGCCGCCGATGCCGAGCGGGTGGACTTCGACGGTGGGCTTGGTCGCGGCGATCGTCGGGCAGATTTCGAGCATGTGCGAGCCGAGCACTTGGTGGCCCTTCGGCGAGAGGTGATAGGTGTAGTCCTCCATGAACGAAGTGCCGCCGGGCAGGCCGGCACCCATGACTTTCATCGCGCGGAGCAGCGCGCAGGTTTTCCAGTCGCCCTCGGCGCCGAAGCCGTAGCCGTCGGCCATGAGGCGCTGCGAGGCGAGGCCCGGCAACTGCCGCAACCCGTGCAAATCCTCGAACGTGGTCGTGAATCCCTTGAAGCCGCCCTCCTCGAGAAACGCGCGGATGCCGAGCTCCTGGCGCGCAGCGTAGCGTAGCGATTCGTGGCGCGCGCTGCCCTTGCGCAGCGGCTTCGCGACGGTGTAGGTCGCTTCATATTCGGCGCAAAGCGCGTTGATTGCCTTCGGGTCGATCGCGAGGTCGGACATCTTCGCGACGAGATCGCCGACACCGTAGCCGTTGGTGGCGAAACCGAACTTGATTTCGGTCGCGACCTTGTCGCCCTCGGTGACGGCGACCTGCCGCATGTTGTCGCCGAAGCGGCAGAACTTCGCTCCCTGCCAGTCGTGCCAGGCCCGGGCGGCGCGCATCCAGGCGCCGATGCGATCATGCACCTCGGGATCACTCCAGTGACCGACGACGACCTTGCGGCCGAGGCGCAGCCTCGTATGCATGAAGCCCGCCTCGCGATCGCCGTGCGCGGCCTGGTTGAGATTCATGAAGTCCATGTCGATCGTAGTCCACGGCAGGTCGCGGTTGAACTGGGTGTGGAGGTGGACGAACGGTTTCTTCAGCGTCGTCAGCCCTCGAATCCACATCTTCGCCGGGGAAAACGTGTGCATCCAGAGGATGAGGCCGGCGCAATTGGCGTCGGAGTTGGCGTCGATGCAGAGCTGCGCGATCTCGTCGGGCGTGGTGAGCAGCGCCTTGAACTCGGTTTTGAGTGGGAGTTTTTTAGAGGCGTCGAGTGCGGCGGCGACTGCGCGGGCGTTGGCGGCGACCTGCTGGAGCGGGCCGGGGCCATAGAGGTGCTGCGATCCGCAGACGAACCAGGTGGAGGGAGAGGTGAGATTTTTCATTTTTTGGAAAATCTGGCGGGCTGAGCGTCTTTAATGGTGAGGAGGTCTTTCATCACTCGCGAGAGGTCGGCGGATTTGTTCAAGCCGCCGAACGAATCGTAGAGTTGGCGGTAGAGGGTATAGAGTTGATCGTAAGTCTTTCGGTTTTTCGCGATGGGGCGGTAACGCTTCAGGTGATTTGGAACCATCGCGCGCTGGGCGCTGGCAAAATCTGGATGCGCGCCGGCGCTAACCGCCGCGGAGATCGCGGAGCCGAGCGCGCAGGTTTGCGATGAGCCGGAGACTTCCATCACGCAGCCGGTGATGTCGGCGTAAATCTGCATGAGCAGTGAATTCTTTTCCGCGATGCCGCCGGCGCAGACGACGCGATTGATCGGGACGCCGTAGTCGCGGATGCGTTCGATGATGGCGCGTGCACCAAATGCGGTCGCCTCGATGAGGGCGCGGTAGATTTCCGAGCGGGTGGTGTGCAGCGTCTGACCGACGAGGAGGCCGGAGAGCAGCGGATCGACGAGGATGGTGCGGTTGCCATTGTTCCAGTCGAGGGCAAGCAGGCCGCTCTGGCCGGGCGCGAGGCGGGCGGCTTCCTTGGTGAGCTTGGCGTGGAGCGCGCCGTCGCCCTCGCAGACGACTTCGACCCACCATTTGAAAATGTCGCCGACGGCGGATTGGCCGGCCTCGATGCCGTAAAATCCGGGGAGAATCGCGCCTTTCACGATGCCGCAGATGCCGGGAATGTCGGGCACGGTTTTGCTCGCAGAGACGACGCCGCAGTCGCACGTCGAAGTGCCGATGACTTTGACGAGCGTGCCTTCGGCGACGCCGCAGGCGATCGCGCCGTAGTGAACGTCGAACTCGCCAATCGCGATCGGGAGGCCGGTGGGCAGGCCGAGTTTCGCGGCCCACTCGGGGCAGAGTTTTCCGGCGGTTTCGTTGGCGTCGTGCGCCTTCGTGTAGAGCCGATCGCGGAGCGCGGCGAGTTTCGGATCGAGTTTTTCTAGAAATTCCTTGTCGGGCAACCCGCCCCAGTCATCGGCGTAGAGCGCCTTGTGGCCGGCGGCGCAGATGCCGCGTTTCACCTGCGACGGATCGGTAATGCCGGCGAGGACGGACGGGACCCAGTCAGCGAGTTCGACCCACGAGTGCGCGGCGTCGAAAACTTTCGGCGCGACGCTGAGGCAGCGCCAGATCTTCGACCAGAACCATTCGGAGGAATAGGTGTTGCCGCACTTGGCGATGAATTGCGGGCGGTGTTGCGCGGCGGTCGCGGTGATCTTCGCGGCTTGGCGCCAGCCGGTGTGATCTTTCCAGAGCCAGCACTGGGCGTGCAGATTTTTCTTCCACTTCGGGTTGAGCGCGAGGGGGACGTTTTTTGCGTCGACGGGAATCGGGCTCGAGCCGGTGGTGTCGACGCCGATACCGACGATTTTCGCGGCAGCAAAGCCGCGTTTCTTTTTCGCGGCGGCTAGTGCACCCTTCACGGACTTCTCGAGGCCAACGAGATAATCGCCGGGGTGCTGGCGCGCAAGGTGGTGGTCGCTCGGGTCGAGGAGCACGCCTTGGGCGCCGCTGGGATAGTTGACGACGCACGAGCCGAGCTCCGCGCCATCGGCGCAGCGCACGACGAGAGCGCGGACGGAGTTGGTGCCGTAATCGATGCCGAGGGTGAACATGGGGGACGGTTGAGGGGAAATTACTGATCGTCTTTGAGGACCTGTTCGAGGTTATCGCGCGTCATGAAAATGCCGGGGGTGCGAGTATCTGAGGGCGGCGTGACGCCATCCTTGACCCAGCGATAGAGCATTTCACTGGTGCGGAAGCCTTCGGTAATCGCGGAGACACGCATTGAGCCGAAAAATCCTGTGGGTTTTGATTTGCGCAGTTCGTCGATGCAGTCGGTGCCGTTGATGCCGATGCCGATGACGTCGGAGGCGGAGAAGCCGCGGCCCTCGGTGGCGCGCACGGCGCCGAGCACGCCGGTGTCGTTGAGGGCGCAGATGAGCCAGTGTTTCACTTCGGGGTGCTGGGTGAGGAGTATGTTGGCGGCGTCGAAGCTGCCGGGGATGTCGGTGGTTTTTTGCGCCGTCTTGTAAATGTGATTGCCGGCAAACGCGGTGGCTTTGAGCGCCACGATCGCGCCGTCGGTGCGCTGATGAGCGGTGTCGAGTTCTTCGAAGGTGACGACACAGGCGGCGGTATCGCTGGCGGACCAGTTGCGGTGCTTCATCTCGGCGACGAGGGCGGTGCCGACGGATTCGCCGATTTTCGTGGCGGACATGCCGAGGTAGGGGACGGTGGCAATGAATTTGCCGTCGGGGCCGACGAACTGGTCGTCCACGGCGATGACCTTGAGGCCGGCCTGATTCGCTTTCGCAACGATCGCGGGACCAAGGCGGACGTCGGGCGTGCAGATGACGAAGCCCTGCGCGCCGAGCGCGGCGAGGTTGTCGATGGCGGCGAGAACTTTTTCGCCGTCGGGCACGCCGAGTTTCACGACTTCAAAGCTGTATTTCGCGGCGGCTTTCTCGGCGCCCCTCCATTCGCTCTGGAACCACGGTTCCTCGGGTTGCTTCACGAGGAAGCCGAGTTTGATTTTCGCGGCGTGGGCGGAGGAGTCGGCGGCGGACGGGGTGGATTTCTTAGCACAGGCGCCGACGAAAATAAGGCTGAGTGTGAGGGCGCAGGGTAGGAAGATTTTTTTGAGAATCATGCTAGAGAGAACGGCGTGCCGTAGGAGGAGGGGAGAGGAATGAAAGGATCTTAGCGCAGCGAAGGCGAGCCACGGATCGGATGACAGTAAAGCAAGCCAAAGTCTGCCCACCGCAGCGGGCAAGTTTGCGATCGGCGTCCGGTCGTGTCGGCACAGCTGGTCGGCGTCGTGCCGCCGCGGCGGCTAGTCGTGATCGGCGAGCAGCCGTTGCTTGGCGCGCGCAAATTCGTCCTCGGTCAGCACGCCCTGATCTTTCAGGGCTTTCAACTGCTGCAACTGCGTGAGGATGTCGGTGTTCATGGAGTACGGCATGACGGCGCCCATGCCGAGCGAAGTGGCGCCGGCGCCGACTGGACGGTTGAGGACATCGAGCAGCTGGATGAAACGGCCGAAGGATTCGACGCGCGCACCGACGAGCCGGACCATGTAGGGTTGGTCGCGCCCGCTGGTTTCGTTGTTTAGGTAATAGGTGAGATACTCGATGTTGGCCTGTGCGCTCGTGCTGTCGGGCGAGCCCAGCAGGGCGAGCACTTCGGCCTTGGTCATGCCGATGCGGACCTCGTTCATCTTGGTCGAGCTCGTGACGCAGGCGCTCATCGTCAACATGAGCACGAGTGAGAACACGGTGGAAAATTTTGAATGCATGACGACTTTGGGATTCGGGGTTTTGAGGCTGGATGGAGAGGGAGGAAGCGACAACGTGCACGCCGGGTCCGGTTGGCAGCGTCTTTACGGGCTGAGCGGGAAATGGTGGCCCGGCGTGGTGCGTCGCGCGGCGACAAATAGCCAGGCCGCGGCGACCATGAGCAGCAGGGCGGACCACGTGCCCGGCTCTGGGCGGTTCGAGTGCAGCGTGCCGAGGCAGTGTTCCAGTGCGTTGATCGCCATCAAGGCCGCCAGCACATAGGAAGCCCCTCGAATCCATCGGCCGCCACAGAACGCGAGCGGCGAGAGCGACAGCAGCGCAAACACGATCAGCGCCAGACCAACCAGCCATCCGGCAAACGGGAAGTCGGGCACGGGCAGGAAAGGTGTGTAGTTATGCGCCAGCGCGACGATCGGTCGGTAAACGGCGACAAAATCGTGGTCGGCCTCGTCGATGACGTGGAGCGCGAGCGAGAACGTCAGCGCCAGCCACGCGTAGCCGAGCATATTTCGCAGCATCGCGTCGGAAGAATCGGGGTCGTGATCTTCGTCGGTCATGGCCGTGGCCGCAGTCTACCGCCAACGTCCCGAATCCGATCCGCATTAATTGGCGATGACGCGGCATCGGTTGACGCCGCCCGGAGGGACGCGGTGAGACGGATTCCGCCGCCGCGCTGAAACCCGTCAGATTAACTCGCGGTAAACGTCGGGGTGCGGGCGCGGAATCACGACGGCGTTTACCAGCATGCCCGCTTCGGCGATGATGGCACGGCCGGCGTTGACGGCGGCCTGCACGGAGGCGATGTCGCCGGTGAGAGTGAAGAATGCCTTGCCGCCGAGCGCCATCGCGAGGCGGACTTCGAGGAGCTGGACGTTGGCCGACTTCGCGGCGGCATCGGCAGCGCGGATGAGCGTGGCGACGTTGAACGATTCGAGGACGCCGAGGGCGTCGAGCGGCGGTGCGACCACGGTGCGTCCAAGCGCCGTCAGCACGTCGGGATGAATCTGCGTGATGACAAACTGATCGATGAGACAGCCGTTCGCCGCCTCGGCGCCGCCCGCCACCGCGCACGCGACATCAGAGGCGTCGCCTGCGATGACGATCATGTATTTTCCGGAGCAAATGGAACGCGACAGGTAGAGCCGGACGTTGCCGGCCTTCAGCATCGTGTCGGCGACGAGGAAGCCCGCCGCGATGCTGGAGAGCTCAATCATTCCGACGGATTTTTCGTTCATGGTGCGTGCGCCCGTTAAGTCGGCGTGAGGATGAGATGGTGCGAGGTGATTTCGGTGACGATGGCTGCACGGGGCGCGTGGAGCGCGGCGCCGAGTTCGTTGTCGGCGACATCTCCGAGCAACTGGTCCGCTACGACGAGGTCGCCGACGCTGACGGTCGGCCGCACCGCGACGCCGGCGCTTTGTTTCAGAGGTAAGACCAGGCGCGCCGGCGAAATCGCGCGCACCTGCAATGGCGCCGGATGATCGTAATTTGCGATGTGAAGTTTTTTCATTAGCGACTTGATCGGGACGCGGCGACCATCGCGCATCGGGTGAGGTTTCACGGTCATCGCGCCGGACCATTTCAGGTTGGCGCGCCGCATCTCGGCCTTCGATTGATCGCACGCCTCCTTTGGAAAAAGTTCCTCGGGGCAGGCGTAAAGCGTGCAGAGTCCGCAAGCGCAGCACATCGCGGCCCACTCGTTCCAATGCGCGGTGCCGGTCGCGGTGAATGCCAGTGAGCGCATCACCTGATGCGGTTCGACCGCGTAGCCGAGGAGAAACCGCGGGCAATACTCCGTGCAATAGCGGCACTGATCGCAGGCTGACTTGCCGATGGCGTGCTGGATCGGCGCGGGCTTCAGCTTGCGCGCACTGACGTGGTGATCGCGCGGCAGGACGATCACGCCGCCGGTCGTCTTCGTGACCGGCCGGTCGAGATCGGAAGTAGTTTCGCCCATCATCATGCCGCCGATGCACAATACCGGATCGGCGACGGTCACGCCACCGACGGCGGCGATGCAGTCGCGCAGGCTCGTGCCGAGCGGGACAATGAGTGTGGCCGGCTCGCCGACGGCACCGGCGACGGTGAGGATTTTTTCGGTGACGGGCTGGCCGTCGGCGGCGCGTGCGATATTGGCGAAGGTTTCGACGTTACACACGACGGCGCCGACATTGAGCGGGATGCCGCCGGGCGGAATGAGCCGGCCGGTCGTCTCATGCACGAGATCGAATTCGTCGCCGGCGGGATAATAGTCGTCGAGCAGGTACAGGCGGATGGCGGTGCCGGCGGCCGCGGCGCGCATAGCTTCGACGGCATGCGCGTTCTTCGCCTTGATGCCGATGATGCATGCGGTGGCCTTCACGGTTTCCATCGTGAGGAGCATGCCGCGGACGACTTGCGCCGCGTCGTGCTCCATCACCGCAGCGTCTTTGTGGAGGAGCGGTTCACACTCGGCGCCGTTCGCGACCACGGTGTCGGCGGTGGCGGCGAGCTTGACGTGAGTCGGAAAGCCGCCGCCACCGGCGCCAACGACACCGGCTTGCCGAACACATGCGACGAGATTCATGGCGGGTTTGTGCCGTGGCTATGCGACTGAGTTTCGGTGCTGCCAAACGAAAAACCCGAATTAGCAAGAAACGCGCAACATCTACCAAAATCTAGCAAGGTATGCGCCACGAAAGCCGCTAGGATGGCGGTGCGCTCCAACTATCACCGCACCCTTCATGCTTGCGCCGTCCACTCCCCATCGCGCCGAAGTCGAGCATCTCGTGCGCCGTGCGCTTTACCAGCGGCTCGGGCGGACACCACCGCGACACGCGCTCGCCCCGCATCCGCTCGTCGTCAACGTCTCCGCGCGGCACTGCCACCTGACGCCGCAGGCCGTCGAGACGCTGTTCGGCAAGGGCCGCACGCTCACGCCGAAGAAATGGCTTTACCAGAAAGGCCAGTTCGCCGCGGAGGAAGCGGTGACGCTCATCGGCCCGCGCAGCCGCGTGATTTCCAACCTCCGCATCCTCGGCCCGTGCCGCGAGCTCAACCAGGTGGAACTCGCGCTGACCGACGCCGTCGCGCTCGGCTTCGAGATTCCGGTGCGCCAGTCGGGCAACATCAAGGGCACGCCCGGCTGCATGTTGATGGGCCCGGAAGGTTTTCTCGAATTACCCGAAGGCGTGATTCGCGCCGCGCCGCACGTGCACATGCACCCCGACGATGCCGCGTTTTACCGCGTGAAACCGGGCGACTTTCTTCCTCTCCGTATCGGCGGCGAGTGCGGCGTCACGTTCGAGCGCCTCCTCGTGCGCGTGCATCCGGACTTCAAACTCGAGGTGCACATCGACACCGACGAAGGCAACGCCTGCGCCCTCCGCGCCGACACACCCGTCGAACTGCGCCGTCCCGCTCCTTGAATTTCTCCGCCTCCTCCCAACCTCCAAATTCTTCCAACATGAGTGAATCCATCGGTCTAGTAGAAACCCGCGGCTACGTCGGCACCATCGAGGCCAGCGACGCCATGGTCAAAGCCGCCAGCGTGTCGATCATTCGCACCGTGCAAATCGGCGGCGGCTTCGTCGCCGTCGTCGTCAAGGGCGACGTCGGCTCCGTCAACGCCGCCGTCCAGGCCGGCGCCGAGGCGGCGAAACGCGTCGGCGAGCTGGTTTGTTCGCACGTCATCGCCCGCCCGCACGTCGAGCTGTTGAAACAAATGGGCCTCACCTGAGCGGTGCGACCACCGCGCCACTCCACGTTCAATCATAAACTCCCAACTTCTCTCACCATGGCACAACTCGCACTCGGCATTATCGAAACCAAAGGCTTCTGCACCATCGTCGAAGCCGCCGACGCCGCTCTCAAGGCGGCCAACGTCACTCTCACCGGCTACGAAACGATCGGCAGCGGCTACGTCGCAGCCATCTTTCGCGGCGATGTCGCCGCCGTGAAGGCGGCTGTCGAAGCGGGCGCCGAGGCGGCGAAACGCATCGGCGAAGTCATCAGCGTCCAGGTCATTCCGCGTCCGCATGACGAACTCAGCGGACTCGGCAAATGGATCGCCTCCACGACCTGAAATTGCGGCGCCCTGTCTATTCGCCGGTATGAACATCCTCGTCGCGAACCTCGGTTCGACCTCGTTCAAGTATCGTTTGTACCGCTTTGACGGCGCGAGCGAGACGCTCCTCGCCAAAGGCGGAGCCGAACGCGTCACCGACTACGGTCGCACGATCGATGGATGCCTCGATGCGCTGCGCTCTGCCGGCCACATCGCCGTCGCCGGCGATCTTGGCGGCGTGGTGTTCAAGACGGTGCACGGCGGCGATCTCACGGGCTGCGTCGCGGCGGGCGAAAAAGTTCAGGCGGCGCTCGCGGCGTTTGCCGATTTGGCGCCGGCGCACAATCCGGCCTACGCGGCCGGCATCCGGCAGTTTCGCGAAAAACTTCCCGGCGTGCCGCTCGTCGCCGTGTTTGAAACGGCCTTCTACCAATGGGTGCCCGACTACGCGCAACGCTACGCGGTGCCGCCGGCCTGGCACGCGGCGGGCGTGCGGCGATACGGCTTTCACGGCGCAAGCCACAAATTTATCGCGGAGCGTTCCGCGGAATTGCTCGGCCGGCCCGACATCGCCGACATCACCCGCTCGCTTTATCACGACGGCCCGCGCGTCGTCCCCGGTGCGCCGCTCCGCGTGATCTCGTGCCACCTCGGCGGATCAAGCTCGGTCACGGGCATCTGCGACGGCGTGGCGATCGGCAACAGCATGGGCCTGAGCCCGCAGTCAGGCCTGCCGCAGAACAACCGCGTGGGCGATCTCGATCCGGCGGCGATTTCTTTCGTGCAACGCCGGCTGAAAATTTCCACTACCGAGGCCGAGCGCCAGCTCACCGAGGAAAGCGGACTCCTCGGCCTCTCCGGCGTGAGCAACGATCTCCGCGAAATCCGCGCCGCCGCGCTCGCCGGCGACCGCCGCGCCGAGTTGGCCATCGATGTTTTCGTCCACGCCATCCGCCACTGGATCGGCGCGTTTTGGTTCGAGCTTGGCGGCTGCGACGGACTCGTTTTTACCGGCGGCATCGGCGAAAACAATCCGTGGCTCCGCGAAATGGTCTGCGCCGGCCTCTGCGATCTCGGCCTCGTGATCGATCCGGAGCGCAACACCGCCGCGGTGCCCGAATCCGATTTCGCCGCCGAGGAATCGCGCACCCGCATTTTCATGATTCCCGCCAGTGAGGAACTCGTCCTCGCGCGCGAAGCCCACCGCCACCTCGCGGCCCACGGCGCCGACACCGTCTGACTTTTTTCCTCTCTCACCACTCAACCCTCAACTCGTCTCACTCATGTCCAAAGCCCTCGGTCTCCTCGAAACTCGCGGCCTCACTGCTCTCGTCACCGGCACCGACGCGATGCTGAAAGCCGCCAACGTCCAACTCGCCGGCCCGATGAAGCAGGTCGGCAACGCCCTCGTCACCGCCGTCATCGTCGGCGATGTCGCCGCGGTCAAAGCCGCCACCGACGCCGGTGCGCAAGCCGCCCGCGCCGTCGGCGAAGTCGTCTCCGTACAAGTCATCCCGCGCCCGCACGACGAAATCGCCGGCGTGTTGCCGAAATTCGCGACGCCTGCCGCGTCAGCCAAGAAGTAAAACCGCTGCGCAGGTGCGCCGGCGCGCGGTTCGTGGCGAACCACGCTCCCGCCGGCCGGCCTGCGCGTCCCCTTCTCATTATGTTCCTCGCACGTGTCATCGGATCGATTGTGGCGACGAAAAAAGACGCCGCGATGACCGGTCATAAACTTCTTCTTCTGCGGCCGCTCGTCGTCGATGAGACGACCCCCGATCGGTTTCGCCCCGGCGTGAACACCGTCGTCGCCGTCGATGCGCTTGGCGCGGGCGTGGACGAAGTCGTCTTGTTTTGCCAGGGCAGCTCGGCCCGCCAGGCCGTCGGCATGAAAGCGCTGCCGGTCGATGCCGTCGTCATCGGCATCGTCGATACGGTCGATGTGTTGAATCAGAAAATCTATCCGCCCGCCGCGCGGTGAGTGCCATGAGCGCATCCTTGCAACTCGACGAAAACACCCTCCGCGCCGTCGTGGACGAAGTGCTGCGCGGCCTCGGTCGCGGCTCGCCCACGTCCCCGGAGCCAAGTCGCGCGCCCGCCGCGCCGACGCCTTCGCGTGCGCCGGCGATTCAGGCGACGCCGCGTGCGGGCCGCTTCGGCGTGTTCGACGATGCCGGCGCCGCGTGCATCGCCGCCCACGGCGCATTTCTCCAGCTTCGCGAACGCGGCCTCGCCGGCCGCGCCAAGGTCGTCGAGATCGTCAAGACACTCTGCGAGAAAAACGCCGTCGAGTGGGGCCGCATCGAGTTCGAGGAAACGAAAATCGGCCGGCTCGCGCACAAAGTTGAAAAGCTCCAGATCGTGAAGCTCGTGCCCGGCCTGGAGTGGCTCCGCCCCTACGGCATGTCCGGCGATCACGGGATTACGCTTGAGGAGCAGACGCCGTTCGGCGTCATCGTCGCGATCACTCCGGTCACGCACTCGGTGCCCACGCTGTCGGGCAACATCGTCTCGATGGTCGCGGCAGGCAACGCCGTCGTCTTCAATCCGCACCCCGGCGGCGCGAAGTGCGCGGCGATGGCGGTGCGCGCGTTCAACGAGGCGATCCACGCCGCGCTCGGCATCGAAAATCTCGTCTGCACGATCATGGAGCCGACGCTCCAGTCGTTCGAGGCGTTGTCTAAACACGAACTCGTCCGCCTGCTCTGCGTGACGGGCGGTCCGGCGGTCGTCGCCGCCGCGATGAAGTCCGGCAAACGCGCGATCTGTGCCGGCCCGGGCAATCCGCCCGTCGTCGTGGACGGCACCGGCAATCTCGCGAAGGCCGCCGCCAACGTGATCACGGGCGCCGCCTACGACAACAATCTGCTCTGCATCGGCGAAAAGCAGGTCTTCGTGCTCGAGCACGTCGCCGATCGTTTCATGAACGAGCTCGCCACCGCCGGCGCGGCGAAGCTCACCGCGCCGCAGCTCGCGAAGCTCACGGCCGTCGCGTTCACGACGAGCAAGGACGCCGGCGGCTGCTCGCACGCCGTGCTGAACCGCAAACTCGTCGGCGTCGATGCCGCCGTCCTCGCGCAACACGCCGGCGCGAATGTCGCCTCCGACACCCCGCTGCTTTTCGCCGAGACGGACGCGGCGCATCCGTTCGTGATGGAAGAGCAGATGATGCCGATGCTTCCGATCGTGCGCGTGAAGAATTTCGACGATGCCGTCGCCGGTGCGCTCAAGAGCGAGCACGGCTACAAGCACTCCGCGATCCTGCACACGCTTAACGTGGACCGCATGACGCAGATGGCGCGCGCGCTCGACACCACGCTCTTCGTGAAGAACGGCCCGAGCACCGCTGGCCTCGGCCTCGGTGGCGAAGGTTACCTCAACTATTCGATCGCGACGACGACCGGCGAAGGCATCTGCACGCCGCGCACCTTCACCCGCACGCGCCGCTGCGTGATGGTGGACAACCTCCGCATCTACTGAACACCATGCAACTCGCGCGCATCGACGGCGTGGTGGTTTCGACCGTGTGTCATCCGAGCATGGGCCGCTACCGCACTGTAATTTGCCAGCCGATCAACGACGCCGGCGAGGAGGAAGGCACGCCCGTGCTCGCCCTCGATCCGCATGGCGCGGGGATGCACAGCCGCATTCTTTTCACGACCGATGGCTCGGCGACGCGCGAACTCGTCGGCGACGAACACTCCCCGCTTCGCAACACCGTCTGCGCCATCGTCGATCCGGCGCGCGGTCAAAAACAGGCGGGATAAATTTCTCAACGCGATGCGCCTTGGTCATGTCATCGGCAAAGTCACTCTCAGCGCAGCGGATCCCGCATTGCGCGGCGGATCTTTTATTTTGGTGCAGCCGTTCGGCAAGCCCCAGTTCGGCGGCGCGCTGATGACGCCGCTCGCGAAAGGCGCCACGGTCGTCGTTTACGACGAACTCGGTGCCGGACTCGGCCAGGCCATCGGCTTCACCGAAGGCGCCGAGGCCACGATGCCGTTTTCCCAGCCGACGCCCGTCGACGCCTACAACGCCGCGATCGTCGAACGAGTTTTCTACACGCCGCCCAGCCGCTAGGTGGCCGGCATTTTCAACACCCAACTCCTTATCTTTCCCGTGCGCCAAATCATCACCGCTCAAGACGTCGAAGCCCTGCTCCGCTCCGGGCAACCGGTCCCGATCGACGCCATCCTCACGCCCTCGGCGCGCGATGCGCTCCTCAGCCGCGCGTCGCTGCTGCCGGGTCGCAACGGACCAACCCAACAACCTACGCCTTCACCTGCGACGAAGAAAGGCGCCGAACCGTTCGTGCCCGATTTCGAATTCAAATGGCGCCCCGGCTCCGATCCGAAAACGCTGTCGCAGATCGAGGCCTATTTTCGCTCGCCGGAAATCGAGGCGCTGAAGAAACGCATGTGCGACATCGGCCGCCGCATCTGGGAAAAGGACTACGTCGACGGCAACGGCGGCAACCTCACGGTGCGCGTCGGCGACAATCTCGTCCTCTGCACGCCGACGCTGATTTCGAAAGGCTTCATGAAGCCCGACGAACTCTGCCTCATCGATCTCGACGGCAAGCAGCTCGCCGGTTCGCGTAAGCGCACGAGTGAGGCGATGACGCACCTCGGCATCATGAAACGCCAGCCCAACGCCAAGGCCTGCGTCCATGCGCACCCGCCGCATGCGACGGCGTTTGCGGTCGCCGGCGTGAAGCCGCCGGCGTGCCTGATTCCTGAGGCGGAAGTTTTTCTCGGCGACATCGGATACGCGAAATATCAGACGCCGGGCTCGCCTGCCAACGCCGACGAGGTCGGCGAAGTCGGCCGCGATCACCAGTGCGTGATCATGGAAAACCACGGCATCATCGTCTGGGGCAAGGACGTTGAGGACGCCTACTGGAAAATGGAAAATGTCGATTCCTACTGCAAAACAGTCTGGATCGCATCGTCGCTAGCCGGCGGCAATCTCCACCAAATCAGCAGCGGCGGCGTCCGCGAATTGATCGCGCTGCGGAAGAAACTCGGTATGCCCGACACACGAGACCAGCTCAAAGAATGCGAGTTGTGCGACAACAGCGATTTTCGTCCGGGTGTGACCTGTCAAGTGCCGCCCAGCGACGCCTCCGGCACCGCCTGCGCCCCCACCGATCCGGCGGTCGAGGCGCTGGTTGGCAAAATCGCCGAACAGATTTTGAAGCAGTTGAGAGCGTAGTCGTTCATGCGGTGCCGGAAGTGGGGCGCTCCGGGTTTGAGTGCGGTTTGGCCGGCCGATTTCTGGGCTCAGTATTCCCATTCGCGGCCCTACAATCCAATCGCAGCGGGTGGGTGATATTAGTTGAAGCTAGTGAAGTAAATGAGTGAGCCCTACCGGAATCGACTCGGAACTGTTACGCCAAACCTTGAAAAAAAGATTTTTTAGAGCGAAATTTCCGTAATAGTCTGGAAAATTTGGTTGCGGCCCCCGGTAGAAGTCGAACTACTTTGCAGTTAAGCGAAAACGGCGCAAGCCGCCTTGGCTTATCAAACCACAACCACACAACTGATAACTATGAACACCCGATTGCATTCGGTGTGCGCACTGGCTGCGCGCATCCGTCGTTTGCCACAAATCGCCGTCGCCACCTTGGTGGCGCTCGCGTTCTTCGCGACTCCGTCCGTCCAAGGTCAGGGTAACGTCCAGGGTTACATCTACGGCACCGCGTCCGGTGCTGCGGCTGGCAGCACCGTCACGGTCGAAAACACGGGCACAGGCCTCAAGCGCACGGTGACGACAGATTCGGCCGGGCTCTACAGCGTGCCCGGATTGCCGACCGGCCAATACTCCGTTACGCTTAAGTCGCCGGGCAAGCCTGATCAGGTTAACACGGGGGTGAACGTGAATGTTGGCGCCGGTTCGGCGGCCAATTTCGGTCAGACCTCGGATGAGACGACCAAACTTGAAAAATACGTCGTCACCGGTGCGGCGATTTCTCCGATTGACGTGTCCCGCATCGAGTCAGTCACGATTCTGCAGAGTCAGACGATCGAGCAGATTCCCGTGGAGCGTAACACGACCGCGGTGGCCCTGCTCGCCCCCGGCACGAGCCAGGGTATCGCCAGCTTCGGCAATCTGGCTTCGTTCGGCGGTTCCTCGGTCGCGGAAAACGCCTACTACGTGAACGGTTTCAACCTCACGAACTTCCGCACCGGTCTCGGTGGCAGCACGGTGCCGTTCGAGTTTTACGATCAGTTTGAGGTGAAGACCGGTGGTTATTCGGCCGAGTTCGGCCGTTCGACCGGTGGCGTGATCAACGCCACGACCAAAAGCGGTTCCAACACGTTCCATGCTGGCGCCAACGTCTACTTCGAGCCGGATGCTTTGTCGGCGCAGGCACCAAACACGTCCAAGAATGGCGTCCTCTACATCGACAACAGCTACAACTACGCCCAGAACTACAGCGGCAACGTTTACGTCAGTGGTGCGGCGATCAAGAACAAGCTGTTCTATTACGCACTCTACAACGTCCGCAACTCCAAGTCGGAGGGTGCCGGGAGTGGCACAACTTTGAGCACCTCGAGCACGAAGAGCCCGTTCTGGGGCGGCAAGGTCGATTGGAACATCACGGACCAGCATAGTCTGTCCTTCACCGCCATCTCCGACAAGCAGACTATCAACTCAGATTCGTTCGATTTCAATAACGTCACGGGCGTCAAGGGTGCCTCGCGTGGCCCAGTCGTTTCCGACCGCGGCGGCCGCGACTATATCGCCAACTATTCCGGTCAAATCACGCCCGACCTTTCAGTGACCGCCTTGTATGGCAAAGGCACCGCAGCTGGGACGGACGCTCCTCAGGGTGTTCAACCCTACATTGTCGACGGTCGGGTTCCGCCTGCGGCCGTGATCTCGGGCAGTTCTTCGCGCCCGACCACTTTGGATGAGTCGCGCAAATCCTACCGTCTCGATTTCAACTATCACTTCAGTGCCATGGGCTCGCACACGGTGCGCTTTGGCTACGATCGTGAAGACATGACCTCGGTTACGGCCACGGGCTATGCGATGGGCGGCATCTACTACCGTTATTATCCAGCGGTCGGCGGCACCACAAAGGTGAATGGTGTCACGGTTCCGGCCGGCGCCACGCAATATGTTCGTGAGCAGGTCTACAGCAACAGTGGCAGCTTCACGACGCAGGCCACGGCTCCCTACCTTGAAGATAATTGGAAGGTTATGGACGACCGCCTGTTGTTGAGTGTTGGAGTGCGCTCCGACGAATTCAATAACAAGAACAAGAACGGTCAAAGCTTCGTGAACCTCAAGAACCAGTGGGGTCCCCGGCTCGGCGCGACCTTCGACGTCAATAAGGACGGTAAGTCCAAAATCTTCGCTAACTGGGGCCGCTACACGATGCCCGTTGCTAACAACACGAACATCCGTTTTTCGGGCGGTGAAATCTACAGTCAGACCTATTACGTTCTGAACAGCGTCGATCCTACGACGAAGCTACCAACGGTGGGCGCTCAACTCGGGCCGGTCTACTTCCTCCCCGGTGAAGACGGCACGATGAAGGATCCGAAGACGATCGTGAATCAGGACATGAAGCCGATGTACCAGGACGAATTCATCGTCGGCTACCAGACCCAGTTGAACAAAGATTGGACCGTTGGAGTGCGCGGCACTTACCGCACGATGACCCACTTTATTGAGGACATCGGAGTCGATTTGATCCCCGGCGACGATTCTACGTATGCCGACATTCTCACCAACCCTGGCCAGACCCTCAGAGTCTGGCAGGATCTGGGTGACGGCAAGGGCCTGCGCCAATTCGTTTTGGCGGGCAATCAGCAGGGCTACGGTGGTCAGATTCAGCCGCTCGCCAACCGCAAATACTACGCGGCGGAAGTCTTCTTCGAGAAGATTAACAACGGCAAGTGGTGGTTGCAGGGCTCATACACCCTGTCGCACAGCTACGGCAACGACGAAGGCTCCGTCCTCTCCGACGTCGCTCAGGTTGATAACGGCCTCACGCAGTTGTTCGACTACCCGCAGATTATGAATGGTGCCTACGGCAATCTGAACAATGATCGCCGCCACAAACTGAAGCTCTTCGGTGCCTACAAGCTGACCGATGAAGTGCAGGTTTCCGCAAATATTCTAGTGCAGTCCGGCACGCCCAAGGTCGTCGAGGGTTACTGGCCGGGCAACGATGCGAACTTGGCGGCCTATGGTGCGGCTTTCCACTACATCAACGGCGTCCTCTATCCGCGCGGCTCGCTCGGCAATACCCCGATGACGAAGGAACTCGACCTGAGTGTGAAATACACGCCGAAGTGGGGCGAAAAGAAGCTCTCCTTCAGCATGGATGTTTTCAACGTGTTCAACTTCAAGTCCCCGACGGAATTCTACGCGACGGCAGAAAATGGCGGCTCTGGCGTGCCCAATCCGCAATTTAACACGCCTACGAATTACCAGACTCCGGCTTACGCCCGCTTCAGCTGCTCCTACAAATATTGAGCTGAGCAGTTAACCAGACTTACGAGGCGGTCGGCGCAAGCCGGCCGCCTTTTTTTGTCGGCAAATTTACTGAGTGAGACATGGATTTGGGACTCGGGGAACTAAACGGTTACTCGGCAGCCCACTTATAAGCTCGCTTCTCAAAGCCTGCATTGCGTGCGGCAGGAATTGAGGCATAGCCATAGAAACGCACTATGATCTTTCGG
The DNA here is from genome assembly GCA_903840415.1 of uncultured Opitutia bacterium. GTDB lineage: Bacteria > Verrucomicrobiota > Verrucomicrobiia > Opitutales > Opitutaceae > CAITWF01. The sequence continues at coordinate 24,460 of CAIMFY010000103.1, forward strand.
GGAATTATGTTTCTGGTCGGATTGCTTTCGGTTGCAGTTGGTCTCACCGCAGGCTGCATCGGCATTCTCAAGAACAGCAAGAAGCACATCGTCTTCGGCGTGGTCTTGCCGGCCGTGACTTGGCTCGCCATCGCCGCCCTGGACCAATCGCATCTCTTTCAGGGTGAGTGGCCATGATTCTACCAAAACCCGCCCAAGCAGCAAATTATCGACCTCGAGAGGGACCGACGTTCTGGAAGTTGCGAAAAGGCTCACCGTTAGGCCGAGGAACTGCGTAGTAGGAAAGTTGGTGTTTCGTCCTTTCTTTCAGGTTAGTCCAAAGAAGATCAAGGGGTTGACCTCTTAAGGGGTGGCGCGATGCGTTATGCCTGCTTTCCCTCGTTGTGGATCAAGACCACGACAGGACACAAAAAATAAAGACCTACGATAATCTCGTAAGTCTCTGTCCAAGAATGGCTGCCCGGCGTGGAAGGAAATCCGAACTTCTTGCAGGTCGACCGGCCCCATTAGAGGGGAAACTACCGTATGATTCGCCTCACCGTTAAAATGGTGAGGCAAAGTAACGGCCGTGCGCCACCCTGAAGCGCCTAAAACTTTGCCTCTTTGCCTCACCCCGGCCAACCGAGCAGACAGGACGAAAGCCGTCGAAATTCACTGTTTTTAGAACGGCCCCGTCGGGACAAGTTCACTGGCTCTGTATGGCGCCGGCCGCCGCGTCGTTTTAAATACGGTCCGAAGTTCTACCAAGATTTCCCCCTTGGGACTCCATATCCACTGATGTTTCCTGATGCACCCACGTGACTTCAAGGATGGAGGTCGCGTGCCAATTCTGCAGCGGCTTGCGCCGGAGTCAGCACGCGCGCGCCGTGCAAAATTTCCGGCGGATAGTCGGCGAGATTCCCCGTTACGATGGTTTTGTCGCTTGTGGCAAGCGCAGCCTCGACAAAAGCGATGTCATCAGGATCGGGGCCGGCAGCGGCAAGCGGGCTGGGCGTTACGACCATTTGGCTCTGCAATCCACTCAGAAAGGCGGCGATTCTATCCGGTGCCAGCTTCAAGCGAGGTCGGTGCAATACATCCCGGTATTCGGCCAGAATGCGGGCATCGTAAACGAGTCTTACTCGGCCATCGAGAACCGCGTCCAGCACGCGTGCAGACGCGCCGTGCGGGTTTAGTAAACCGGAGACAACAATGTTCGTGTCAATAACCCACAGTCTCATTTGCGGCGACGACGAGCCATTCGCACAGCGGCAACCTCAACGTTGATTTCATCCATCGTGAGTGCATCGGTGCCGTTCACCACGGAATCGGATCGAATGGCCTCAACCGCCTGCGTCAACGCTACTCGGTCGAGCATCTGCAAATCGCGGGAAAAGGTCGCTTCCGAGGTCGGAATCATGATCGCCTTCGGCTTGCCGTTGGCGGTGACCAGCACCCGGCCGGCGCGACTGACGGTGGCAAGGGCGCGGCCTGGGTGGGCAGAAAATTCACGGGAGGCCAGCCACTTGGTTTTCATACCTGCAAGTGTCGTGCAGATGTCGTGCATGTCAAGACCTCTGCTTGACCGTTTCGCGCGATTGCATAGCAGAGGAAACCGACCGGACGGAACGCGGTGAATCGAACATCGCTTGTCCTGACGAAAGACTGTGCCGGACTTTGAACGCACTCGACGATTTCATGGATTCGCAGAATCGGGGATGGCTGCCCAAAGGGCGGGGGTTTCGCGGGCCGTGATCGAGGTTCGGTTTGACCGGATTGTCACTGGTTTGAATCCGGATTGCGCAGCCAGGGTGAATCTGACGTGAACCATATCCGGTGGCGGCGTCCCTGCGCTTGACAGTTTCAATTTATGCCGATAGGAAGCTCGCAGCAC
>CAIMFY010000104.1 GCA_903840415.1 uncultured Opitutia bacterium
GGGCCAGAATGACCCGAATCCCCATTTTCCAAACCATATCCGTAACATCTCGCTGGTTGTGTTATTCACGAAGGAGATGCGACTTAGGAAATCAGTTTTAGCCCTTAGCTGGACAGCCGTGGGGACAGGTAACCTATGCGGATGGCGCCATAGTCTATGTGCCGGCAACCTACAATTCCAAGCAGTTGACGGTGACGTCGGTGACCGCCGGTGCGGTGCCACTGACTATTGCGATGATGAGTAATCCGGCCAATAGCTATTATGCGAACCCATTGGCCATTAGCGGGGCGATCGCCGCCTCCTCGCCTGCCGCCACCGTGTTGAAGGTGGTTGACCCCGTTCACGGAGCGATCCTCACCGGGGCAACCGGCCTGCCGATTTCGGCGATTCAAATCAATCCGGGATTCAGCCCGGCTGGAGTGCTCACGGCCGTGAATAAGGGCGACAGCACGCTGGGTTATCCGACCTACGCCCTGAATTTCACGAATATGTATAGCTTCACGGAAACCCTCAAGGGGTTGGAGGCGGGAGGAACGATGTCCCTATCCTGGCGAAATCACGGCTTCTTCTATTACCCCAACGGACCACAGCCCGGCGTGCCGGATAAGATCTTTGAGTTGCCCAACCAATTTCGAGTCGATGCGATTCTTGCTTATTCCCATAAATTCAGGCGGGTGACTTTTCGGACCCAGCTCAATGTCACCAACGTGTTCAATCGCTACCATGTTGTGATTACGCCCAACCCGGTTCTGGGGTATTCCGGGCCCAACGACGCGACCTTTGACGCGATGCCCAGATACTACTCGTTGACCAACACCCTAAGCTTCTAAACAAATCGAAATGCCCGTTGGGGTGACGTTCACACGCGCAGTCGCGATATCAAACCGCACCCGGTAATACAAACGACCGATACCGCGAGGATGCCCGACAAGGTAAGGTTGTGACGCCCGGGCCAATTGCTCCACCGTCACGACCAATTGAAAGCCTCCACCCCACTGCGCGGGTTAGATGAAAGATATTCCCTCCCCATGAAAATCCACCGTTTCCTGCTCGTTTTCGTCCCGCTGGTCGCGTTCGTTGCGTCCGGTTGGGCTGCCGCCAAGAAGCCGAACATCATCTTCATCCTCGGCGATGACGTGGGCATCGGTGACATCAGTTTCTCCGGCGCAGATCGCTGCAAGACGCCGAACATCGACGCGCTCGCTCATGGCGGCACAATCTTCACCCATGCCTACGCCGAGCCGCTCTGCGGGCCGTCGCGGGCGACGATTCTGACGGGGCGCTATGTATTCCGCACCGGCGCGACCAATCAGGATGCGACGGGCCGCTTTACGCCTGCGCAAGAAATCATGATGCCGATTGTCCTGAAGAAGGCCGGCTATGTCACGGCCTCGATCGGAAAATGGGGGCAGCTCCCGCTTGGGCCGGCTGACTTCGGGTTTGACGATTACCTGAAATTCAAAGGCAGCGGCATCTATTGGAACACCCAGGACAAGGGCAAAGATTACGAATTGAACGGCAAGACCGTGCCGCTGCACGACAAGGAATACATGCCCGATGTGATGCACCAGCATCTCATCGAGTTTCTCACGAAGCATCACGACGATCCGTTCTATGTTTATTACTCGATGTCGCACATCCACACCGAGATTCTGCCGACGCCGGACAGCAAACCGGAGACGACGGACATCCACGATCTCTATGCGGACAATATCCGCTATATGGACAAGCTGGTTGGCAAGCTCATCGCCGAACTCGAGCGCATGCACCTGCGCGAAAACACCCTCGTTATCTATTTTGGCGACAACGGCACGGCCAACGGCGAAGCGCCCACCGCGACCATCGGCGGACGGCGTCTGCTCGGCGCGAAGGGTTCGATGTTCGAGGGCGGCAGTCGCGTGCCGCTGTGCGTCAACTGGCCCGGCGTCACGCCCGCAGGCGTCGTCTCGAAAGATCTAATCGATTCCTCGGATTTTTTCCCGACGTTTGCGGCCCTGACTGGCGCGCCACTCCCGGCCAACCGGGTGATCGACGGCCGGAGTTTCCTGCCGCAGGTGCGCGGCGAAAAAGGTCAGCCGCGCGATTGGGTGTTCGTCGAACTTGCGCGCAACTGGTATGTCGCCGATCAGAAATGGAAGCTGACCGAAAAGAGTGAGCTGTTCGATTTGAGCGACGCTCCCTTTGCGGAAAAACTCGTGCCCGCTGACACGAAGGACCCGGCCGCCATCGCGGCGCGGCAACACCTCCAGGCCGCCCTTACGCAGCTTAATCCGGCAGGCGGTTACCTCGATGATGGCGACGGCACGGGCCGACATATTGGCCGCGAGGAGAATCGAGCGAAGAAGAAAAAGGCCAATCAAGACTGATTTTCCAGCCTCGTTCCCATGCGCCCTTTTGCTTCGTTGCGTTTCGCGGGATTCGCGCTGGTTTTTGCGGGGTCCAGTTTGGTCGCGGCGGAAGCTCGGCGGCCAAATATTATCATTATCCTCGCGGATGACATGGGTTACTCCGATCTGGGCTGCTTCGGCAGCGAGATTGCCACGCCAAACCTCGACGCGCTGGCGGCCGACGGGCTGCGATTTACCCAGTTCTACAATAATGCGCGTTGCTGCCCCTCGCGGGCGTCACTCCTAACGGGCCTCTATTCCCACCAGGTGGGGGTCGGCCACATGGTGGAGGATCGCGGCTTTCCGGCTTATCGCGGCGATCTGAACCGCAGTGGTGTGACCATTGCCGAGGCACTCAAGCCCACCGGGTATCGCACCTACGCCGTCGGAAAATGGCACGTCACGCCCGGCAAGACCGTGGAGGCGATCGCCGACAAGCACAATTGGCCCCAGCAGCGCGGCTTCGACCGCTACTACGGCACGATCAACGGCTCGGGCAGCTACTGGGATCCGCATTCGCTGATCCGCGACAACCGCGAGGTCACGATCGCGAATGATCCCGAGTATCATCCCGCGGAGTTTTATTATACCGATGCGATCACGGATCAGACGACGCGGTTCATCCGCGAGCATCGCCGCGATAACGCCGCGCAGCCATTCTTCATGTATGTCGCCTACACGGCAGCTCACTGGCCGATGCAAGCGCGCGAGAGCGACATCGCGAAATACCGCGGTCGCTACAACGCCGGCTACGGGGCCACCGCCGCTGCCCGCTGGGAAAAACAGAAGAAGCTGGGCGTCGTCGACGCAGCGTGGGGGTTGCCGCCACCCGCGGAGGACTGGAGCAAGGTCAAGAATCCCGCGTTCGAGGCGCGGTGCATGGAAGTTTACGCCGCGATGGTCGAGGTGATGGATCAGGGCGTCGGGCGCATCGTCGCTGAACTGAGGGCGCAAGGGCAGCTCGACAACACGATCATCTTTTTCCTCCAGGATAACGGCGGGTGCGCCGAGCCGAAGGGACGCGACACCGAATTCACGCCGCGCGCCGATCATCCCACTTTGCCAGTGGTGGGCAAGGATGTCGCGTTTTATGGCAACGAGCCCTCGCAGACGCGGGACGGTTGGCCGATGCGCATGGGTTACGGCGTTATGCCCGGGGCAGCCGACACGTTCATCGCCTATGGTCGAGGCTGGGCCAACGTCAGCAACACGCCCTTCCGCGAATACAAACACTGGGACGAGGAGGGCGGCATCTCGACTCCTTTGATTGTCCACTGGCCCGCCGGCATTCCCGCCGCGCGCCGCGGCCGGCTCGAACCGCAGTCCGGACACATCATCGATCTGATGGCGACCTGCGTTGACCTCGCCGGGGCCCGCTATCCGACTCAGCTAAACGCCGATGCGATTCTTCCGATGGAGGGTGTGACGCTGCGTCCGGCGTTCGCGGGCGATTCGCTGGTACGGAGTCAGCCGATTTTTTGGGAGCACGAAGGCAACCGGGCCGTGCGCGATGGGAAGTGGAAACTCGTGACCAAGTATCCCGGCGGCTGGCAACTCTTCGACATCGAAGCTGACCGCACGGAGCAACACGACCTGTCCGCGCGCGAGTCCGCGCGCGTGGCGCGCATGGCCGCGCAGTGGGATGCCTGGGCCAAGCGTGTCGGCGTGCAGCTGTGGCCGGCGGTTCAAGCCGCCGCTCCGCGTGAGGCGATCACCAATTCGATGAAGAAACTCTAAGATCCTGCCTCTTTTCCTTTTCTATGAAACTGCTCCTTCGACTATTCCTCGCCCTTGTTTCGATCGCGCTGGCGCGAGCTGCCGATTCCACGCCCCAACGACCTAACATTCTATTTATTGCGATCGACGACCTCCGGCCCGAGTTCGGCGCGTATGGCGCCAGCTACATCCACAGCCCGAACATGGATCGTCTCGCGCGATCCGGGATCACGTTCAACCGCGCTTACGTGCAGCAGGCCGTTTGTTCACCCACGCGCTCAAGCCTGCTGACCGGCACGCGCCCGGACACGACGAAGGTCTGGGATCTCGTCACCCATTTCCGTGCCGCGCTGCCCGACGTGGTCACACTGCCGCAACAATTTAAAAACAACGGTTATTTCGTGCAGGGCATGGGCAAGATCTATCACCCCGGCTACAACGACCCGGCGAGTTGGTCGGTGCCATGGCAGGCGCCGAAAGCCGACAAATACGCGCTGCCGGAAAACGTGGCGCTCGACAATCGCTTCATCACCGATCCCGACGAAGACAAGGCGCCGAACCCGCAGCTTCGAGGAAAAGAGAAAGCCAAGGGCACAAAGAAAGCCGCCCCTGCGTCCTTTGACGAAACGACCAAAGGTGGCGTCAACTCCCGCGGACCCGCGTTCGAGAGCGCGGACGTGCCGGACAATTTCTATTTGGATGGGAAGGTCGCAGAACTCGCGGTGTCCACATTGCAGGACATCAGCAAGAAAAAAGAGCCGTTTTTCCTCGCGGTCGGGTTCGCCAAGCCGCACCTGCCGTTCGTTTCGCCGAAAAAATACTGGGACCTGTATGATCCGGCCAAAATCGAACTCGCGCCGAATAAATTCCGGGCGAAGGACTCTCCGGACTACGCGATTCTCCCGGGCGGCGAGTTGCGCAATTATTATGGCATTCCGACCACCTCGATCCCTGACGACCTCGCGCGTCAACTCAAGCACGGCTACTACGCGGCCATCAGCTACACCGACGCTCAGGTCGGCAAAGTGCTCGACGAACTCGACCGCCTCGACCTCCGCAAGAACACCATCGTCGTCCTCTGGGGCGACCACGGCTGGAAACTCGGCGAGCACGATGCCTGGTGCAAACACAGCAACTCCGAGAACGACACCAACGCCGCGCTGATCCTTTCCGTGCCCGGCACAAAAACGGCTGGCGCGCACTCAAACTCGTTCGTCGAATTCGTCGATGTTTACCCGACGGTGGCTGACCTGGCGGGCCTGCCGCTACCGAAGCACCTCGAGGGCGTGAGCTTCAAGCCGCTGTTCGACGAACCGAACCGCCCGTGGAAGCAGGCGGCGTTCAGCCAATACCCGCGCACCCCCGGGCAGACGAAAGGCGATGCTCTCATGGGCTACTCGATGCGCACCGAACGTTATCGTCTCACGGTCTGGGTCGCGCGGGACGATCACACGAAGATCGACGCGATCGAACTCTACGACGAACTCTACGATCCGCAGGAAAACACCAACATCGCAAAGGATCCCAAGAACGGCGAACTCGTCGAGAAGCTGATGGCACAATGGCGCAAGGGCCCTGCAGGTGCGCTGCCGCCACTTGCGCGCACCCCCTGACATGATCCGTTGCATCGGCGCGTAGAGCAGCTGTCCGAAATCATGAACCGCGTCCGCTTCGATGCTCGATGGATTCTTCGGATCGTTTTTTGCGGACTATCCCTCGGGCCGTCGCAGCAGCTGCTCGCGGCGGATCGTCCGAACGCCGTGCTCTACAGCGACGACTTCGATCAAGGTCTCGGTCAATGGTTCGCCGAGCAAGTCACCGGTGGCACGGTCGTGGCGCGGGAGAGAGCGCTGGTAATCGAGGATGTCGGCGGTACGAGTTTGTGGTTTCGTCACCGGTTGACCGCTCCCGTGGAAATCTCCTACGAGGCCGAAGTCGTGATGACCGGCGGCCCGCACGATCGCCTTTCCGATTTGAATTGTTTCTGGATGGCGCAGGATCCGGCCCAGCCGAACGGCACGCTTCCGACCGGTCGTTCGGGGCGTTTCCCCGACTACGACGCCCTTCTGACGTATTACGTCGGCTATGGCGGGAACAAGAATTCGACGACACGCTTCCGCCGTTATGACGGCACCGCTGAGCGCCCCCTGCTGCCCGAACATGACCTGCGCGAGCAGCGATTCCTCCTGGAGCCCAATCATGTGTATCACATCAAACTCGTGGTCCGGGGAGGCACGGCGGAATTCTGGCGCGACGGCGAAAAAATCTTTTCGTATTTGGACCCGCAGCCGTTGAGCGAAGGCTATTTTGCTTTTCGCACTGTCCGCAGCCACCTCGTGATTCACCACTTCAAAGTCAGCCGTCCGGCTGCCGTCCCCTGATGTTTTGCCCCGCCGTCAACCGCCGTCGCTTCGCCCGCTTTGTGGACCTAAGAAAATTCGTTCGATTCGGACTTGGATTGGCGATGTCGGGCCTCGCGATGGGGGAACTGAAGGCGCGCGACGTTCTTGTTCAAGATACGACCCAACTGGCGTCCGCTCTAAAGGGTGCTCGGCCGGGCGACGTTATCAGCATGAAATCCGGCGATTGGAAGGATGTCCAAATCGCTACGACCAAGGGTGGAGAACCCGGCCAGCCCGTCGTCCTCCGGGCCGAGCTTCCGGGGCAGGTTACGCTTAGCGGTTCCTCGCGTCTCGAGATCAACGCGCCTTACGTGACGATCGACGGGCTGCTGTTTCAACACGGTGCGATTAGTTCCGGTGCAGTCATTCAATTCAATTCCCACCACGGCCTCGTGGCGAACACCGCCATCGTGGATTACAACCCGGCCGCGTTTGAAACCAATTATTACTGGGTCTTTTTCCAGGGCGACAACAACGTGGTCGACCGCTGTTATTTCAAGGGGAAGGCAAACCTAGAGCCGCTAATCGGCAACGCCTTGGACGGCAGCCGGCACAACGCCGTCGTGCATTCCTACTTCAAGGACATTCCTTATCGCGACGGCAATGGGCGCGAAGACATCCGGGTGTGGGGCTCTGGCAAGATGGAGACGCGTGATGACGACGGCGCTTACTTTCTCATTCAGGGCAACCTGTTCGATCATGCCGATGGCGAGGGCACTGAAATCATTTCCCTGAAATCGAACTTCAACCAAGTCATCGAAAACACGATTCTCGCCACCCGCGGGTGCCTCAATATCCGCCGCGGCAATCACAACACAGTCGCAGGGAATATCATTCTTGGGCAGAGCATTCCTGGGGCCGAAGGCCTGCGCATGTCCGGCGAACACAACACCGTTCGCGGCAACTATGTTTCGCACTGTGGCTATGGCATTCGGGTCTCCTGCGGAGAATTTATCGACCGAGCCTTGACCGCCGACTACCACCCCGACCTCAAGGAGCATCGGGGTGCCGCCAAAGGTTCGAAAACTCAGGTGCTCATCCCGACTTACCCTCAGGTCAAGTTCCTGACGCTGGCCGACAACGTCCTCGTGGGAAATGCCGATCTCGATTTGGAAATCGGATCAGACTACAAGAAACACTGGCCGGGGTCGCAGCAGGTCTTGCTCCCCGAGGAGTGCGTTTTTCAGAACAACCGATTTGTGCGACCGCAGGGAGGCGTCTCGGTCGCGGGCACCGCGGCGGATGGCAGGACGCCGTTGGATGGTTTCAAGTTTCTGCCGAACCGCTATGTCGGGAATGTTCTTTCCGGAGGAACGTGTCGCTTCGTGGCGGCGGCCGGCGGATTTGCGGCCCGCGATCTCCCCGTCGGCTGGAATGAAGCTCAAGAACTGGCAGCTTTTAAACCGCTCGCACCCGACGATGTCGGCCCAGCGTGGATCATCGCGCGGCGCCGAGCCGGGGATCTCTCGCTGGAGGGGCCGGCTCCGGCCGACTTGGCCTCAGCTTCGGTCTCCGAGCAGAAGCACAAGGCGCGAAAAAAATAACCCCCCGCGCTGACAATTTCGCGCAGTTCCTCCGTTTTCGGAATCCAATTCACCACCGATCAGCACACATCCATGAAATCGCTCCTTCGCCTCATTCCCTGTCTGCTGGCTTTCGGGCTGGCCCGCGCCGCCGACGCTCCGGCCCAGCGCCCGAACGTCCTCTTCATCGCGGTCGACGACCTGCGACCGGAGCTCGGCTGCTACGGCAAGAGTTATATCAAGAGCCCGAACATCGATGGACTCGCCAAAACCGGCATCGTATTCAATCGGGCCTACGTGCAGCAGGCAGTGTGTTCGCCCTCGCGCACGGTGGTGATGACGGGCACGCGGCCCGATACCTCAAAGGTGTGGGATTTGGTCACGTCGTTTCGCGCGGCCCTCCCAAATGTGATCACGCTTGGCGAGCAGTTCAAGGCCCACGGTTACTTCGTGCAGGGCGTGGGTAAGATCTATCATCCGGGATTGAACGACGAGGCCACCTGGACCGTGCCGTGGGAGGACCCGAAGGCGCCCGTCTACGCACTCCCGGAGAATGCGGCGTTTAGCAAAGCCCTGGAGGATGACGACGTCTATCCGGCGGCTGCGGCGGAACCCAAAGCGGCCAAGCGCAAGAAGGGCGAAGGCAAGCCTGCAAAAGTCCCCAGCGTGGCCAACTCACGCGGCCCAGTCTCCGAGTCAGCTGACGTGCCCGACAATTTTTACGAGGACGGAAAAATCGCGGATATCGCGGTTGCCGATCTGCAGTCGATCAGCCAGCGGGGCGGCCCGTTTTTCCTCGCAGTCGGTTTCCGCAAACCACACCTGCCGTGGGTCGCACCGAAAAAATACTGGGATCTCTATAACCCGGCGGAAATTGATCTCGCGCCCAATCCGTTTCTACCCGAGGGCGCGCCGAGCTACGCCATCAACCCGAACGACGGTGAAATGCGTGCCTACAAAGGCGTGCCCGCGAAGGGTTCGATCCCGCCCGAACTCTCTCACCAGTTGAAGCAGGCCTATTTCGCCGGCGTCAGCTATGCCGACGCGCAGATCGGCCGCGTGCTGGCCGAACTCGACCGGCTCGGTTTGCGGCAGAACACGATCATCGTGCTCTGGGGCGATCACGGCTGGAAACTCGGCGAGCACGATGCCTGGGGCAAGCACACCAACACGGAGAACGATACCAACGCCCCGTTGATTCTTTCGGTGCCCGGCATGAAAAACGCCGGCACGCACGCCAACGGGCTGGTCGAGTTCGTAGACATTTATCCGACGCTCTGTGATCTGGCGGGCCTCCCGCTCCCCGCGCACCTCGAGGGCCTGAGTTTCAAGCCGGTGGTCTCCAAGCCGACGATCCCGTGGAAGCAGGCCGCATTCAGCCAGTATCCGCGCGCGGGCGGAAAAACCGGCGCAGGGCAACTCATGGGCTACTCGATGCGGACCGACCGCTATCGCTTGACAGTGTGGGTCGGACGCGACGACCACGCCAAGGTCGATGCCGTCGAGCTCTACGATCACCAGGCCGACCCGCAGGAAAACGTGAATATTGCAGTGAAGCCCGAGAACGCCGCGCTCGTTGAACGACTGATGGCGCAGTGGCGCGCCGGTTGGAAAGGCGCTATGCCGGCCTCAACGCATTCGTGATAAGGGCAGGGCTCAAGCAATTCTTGTTCGTGTTTGGCGCGGCGGCAGCTGCCGCCGCGCCGCCCGTTTTGACCCCCGGTCCGTCGATCGCGATCGATGATGTTCACGGCAAGTTCGGATTGCTCACCCTCGATCCGGTAGCGAACCGCCTGCTCGGCTCTCACGTGAATGACGACATCGCGGAAATCTTCGATCTCGCCGCCAACCAACTCATCGCTCGAGTCGAAGTCGGGCCGGTGGTCGCACTCGCGGTCGATCCGAAGAGCGGCCGCTATTTCGCGAGTGTCCAGGATGACCGGCGCATCGCGGTCATTGACGGCACCACGCTCAGGGAAACGGGATCGATCCCGCTGCCGGGCGAGACGGGGGCGCTCCTCTTCGAGCCCGCACACCGTCGGCTCTACGTGGCGGCGGACGGAGCGAAGTCGCTTTGGGTCGTAGATCCTGACGCGTGCAAATTAGTGCGGACGATTTCAGTCCCGGAAGATCCGGAGGAAATGGTTTGGGACGCTCGCACCGGCCGAATCTATCTGACGAGCAGCGCGACGAGTAAAGTGTCGGTGATCGACGCGAAGGCCAACGCGGTCGTCGCCCACTGGCCGACCGCGCCCGCCGTCGGCGGCCGCGGCGTTGCACTTGATCCGGCGCGTGACCGCCTTTTCGTGGCGGGCGACAACGGCCACCTGGTCGCCTTTGATCTCGAGACGGGACGCGTGGTTGCCACTGCAGCCATTGGTAAGCATGTCGGGCAGATTGCCTTCGATGCCGACCTGCGTCGGCTCTATTGCGCGGGACCGGATTGGATGTATCCCATTGATTGTGCCGGAACCGGCCTCGTTGCGCTGGAAAAAAACTATACGGCCGCCAGCGCGACGAATGTCGTGATCGATCCCAAGACCCACGCGGTTTGGACGACGTTCACCGATGGCGAGGATTCGTTCGCGAAGTCCTGGTCGTGGCGCTAGCCGCTGCGCTCCTTCCTTTATTCTATGTTTACCTCCTGTTTATTCACGCGCCGCCGCGCCTGGGCGCTCATCTTTCTGCTGCCGGGCTTCGCCGCGTTGCCCCCGTCCGTTGCCGCCGAAACCGCCCGCCCCAATATTCTAATCATCATCACCGACCAACAGGCGGCTGATGCGATGAGCTGCCGGCAGGGTGATCGCTGGCTCAAGACGCCCAACATGGACAGCCTTGCGGCGCGCGGCACATTCTTCACCCGCGCTTACGCCGCCAATCCGATTTGCATTCCCTCTCGCACGTCGATGTTCACGGGGCACTATCCGCACGAAACCGGAATTCAGAACAACGATCGCGTGCCGTTCGATGTCGGCAGGTTTCCCACGATGGGCACCTACTTTCGACAGGCGGGCTACGACACCGGCTACGTTGGCAAATGGCATTTACTGACGCCGATCGAAGAATCCGCGACCAGCGGGTTTGACTACGCGGCCAACATCAAAAACAACGGCGCCGATGCGGCCACGCCAGCGGCCGTCGCGACTTTTCTGGAGCGCAAACGCACGCATCCGTTTCTGCTCGTGGCCTCCTTCATCGATCCGCACAATATCGCCGAGTGGGCCCGCGGCCAGGAGTTGCCCGACGGTGAAGTCGGCCCGCCTCCGCCGCCCGACCAGTGTCCGCCCGCCCCGGCGAATCTCGCCGCACCCGTCGGCGATCCGGACGCGATTGAATTTGCCCGCCGCTCCTATCAGGCCGCGCCGATGTTTCCCGTCGGTAACTTCGACGTGGGCAAGTGGCGCCAATACCGCTGGGCCTACTACCGGATGATCGAACGCACCGACGCGCAGATCGGCCGCGTGCTCGACTCGCTGAAAGCGTCGGGCCACCTCGGCGACACACTGATCACGTTTGTCGTCGATCACGGCGATTGTCAGGGCGCGCACGGGTGGAATCAGAAAACCGTGCTCTACGAGGAATCCGTTCGGGTGCCCTTCATCATCTGTCCTCCCGGTGCAAAGCGCGGCGGCACGTCCGATCGCCTCGTGCAGACCGGCACCGATCTGATTCCGACGCTCTGCGACTTCGCCGGCATCGCGAAGCCCGCCGGACTGCCAGGCCTCAGCCAGCGGGCTGCCGCCGAGGGCGCGACCGGGCCTGATCCGCGCCGCTACGTTGTGTCGTCGAATCACCTCGTCCAGGGCGTCCCGCTGCTCGGGATGATGATGAAACCCGCGGGCCGCATGTTGCGCACCGAGCGCTACAAGTATTGCGTCTACGATCAAGGCCAGCACCGCGAATCGCTCGTCGATCTGGAAAAAGATCCCGGCGAACTCGTAAATCTCGCCGAGAATCCGGCGTTCGCGAAAGTCGTGAACGAGCATCGAGCGCTCCTTGTTGAGTGGAGCCGGGTCACGCATGACAACACATTTCCCTATGTGGCTTTGAAGGCCGATGAAAGTAACTGATCATCCGTTTGCGAGCCGGCCGCCGAGACGGTTGACGCCGAAGACGAGTGGATAATGCTGCGCCTCGCGAGCTGATGAGTCGCAAGCAACCGAACATCCGCACTTGTCGCGCGTCAAAGTGCTAACTCCACGACAAATCAACGGTGGCGCAGTCGCTCTCATCTTAGCGTGCGGTTTGGCGGCATACTCGGGCAGTCTTTCTGGTCCGTTTGTCTTCGATGATGCTTCGTCGATCACGGCCAATCCCACGATCCGCCATCTGTGGCCGTTGTGGGATGTCCTTGCGACGCCCGCTGCAAACGTCACGGCGCAGGGCCGGCCGGTCTTCAATTTGTCGCTGGCGATCAATTATGCGGTGAGCGGCACCGACGTGTGGAGCTACCATGCGCTGAACCTCGTGATTCACCTGCTGGCGGGGCTCACGCTCTTTGGGATCGTCCGGCGAACGCTGGCCAACAGTCCCGGGGGCGCCGGATTCATACGGTCGCTTGGTCCGACGGGTGCGTCTGTTTCGTCGGATGAAACTCGAGGGCTGGTTTCCGCCGTGCTGGGTCTGTGCGTCGCGATCGTCTGGACGGTGCATCCGTTGCAAACGGAAGCCGTGACCTACGTGGTGCAGCGGGCCGAGTCGCTGATGGGTTTATTTTATCTTCTGACGTTGTATTTCTTCATCCGACACGCGGAGGCCAAATCTTCGTCGCACCTCTCCGGCTGGGGGGCGCTTTCCCTCCTCGCTTGTGTGCTCGGCATGGGGACGAAGGAAGTCATGGTTTCGGCGCCCGTGATGTTGCTGGTCTACGACCGCACGTTTTTCGCGGGCGGATTCCGCAAGGCGTGGAATGCGCAGCGGGCCTTTTATCTCGGACTGGCTGCCACCTGGATTGTGCTGCTGCTTTGCCTCATGCGCGGGGGCGGGAACCGCGGCGGATCCATCGGCCTCGGCGTCGGGGTCTCGCCGTGGACCTACGGCCTGACGCAATTCGAAGCGGTCGGGCGCTACATGCTGTTGTCATTCTGGCCCAGTCCGCTTGTTTTCGAATATGGGGCATTCAAAGTCACCGAGACATCGCAGCTGATGCCGTGGATCCTGATCGTCGTGCCCATGGTTGCCGGCACGATCTGGGCGTTTTGGCACCGGCCGATCATCGGATTTCTGGGCGGGTGGTTTTTCGCCATCCTGTCGCCGACGAGCCTGGTTCCCGGAACAAGTCAGATGATTGTCGAGCACCGGATGTATTTGCCGCTCGCGGCCGTGTTGGCGCTGACGATCTGCGGCGGATATGCGCTGTGCACGCGCTTGGCCGGCGGTGCTGCGGCCCCGGGATTCGCTGCGGATCGGAGTTTTGGAGGCGCTGAGCAAAGCCGCCGTTCCGTGGCGTGGCTGTGGTTGAACGGTGCCTTTCTTGCCGTCGTCCTGGCCGGCGCGGTGGGGCTGGGTTGGATGACCGCCGACCGCAATGCCGTCTACCGCACCGCCCTCGGCCTCTGGTCCGACACGGTTGGCAAGCGCCCGCTGAACCCGCTCGCTCACGACATGTTGGCGGAGGAGTTGCTCGAATCCGGGCGCCTCGACGAGGCTGAGGCGCACTATCGTGCTTCCGTGCGGATCGATCCGGGATTTTTCCTGGCGCACGAGCGACTCGGCGAACTTCTCGTCCGGTTTGGCAAACCGGACGAAGCGGAGGTTTGTTTCCAAGCAGCGCTGCGTCTGCGCCCGGATTTCGCCGATGCGCACGATAACTTTGGCAGCTTGCTGGCGATGCAGGGAAAGTCCGACGACGCGATCGACCACATTGAACGCGCACTCGAAATCAAACCGGATTATGCGGAGGCGCATTACAATCTCGCCAATCTCCTCTCGCTGCGCCGTCGCGGGGCGGAAGCAGTGGCTCATTTTGAGATGGCGATTCGGCTCAAGCCCGATTTTCCCACCGCGCATTACAATCTGGCCAACACCCTCGCTGACCTGGACAGGTCGGTTGAAGCACTCGCGCACTACCAGGAGGCGCTGCGGCTGAGGCCGGACTATCCGTCCGCGGAGTATAATCTGGCCAACACGCTGGCCGGATTGCATCGGCGGGAGGACGCGGTGGCGCACTATCGGCGGGCGTTGCGGCTGAAGCCCGACTACGCCGCAGCCGAACTGAACCTTGGCAGCGTCCTCTTTGAACTCGGTAAGTTGCAGGAGGCCGAGGCGCACTATCTCGCGGCGCTGAGTCTCGATCCCGGATTGGATGACGCGCGGGAAAATCTCGCGCGCGTGCGGGCCGCGCGGCGCCGTTGATGGGTGATTCCCATCGGCGCAATTGAGCACATCATCGCGAGGCGGACCGGCGCCGCGCGAGTTCCAGGTTTTGTTTCGCGTCGTCCATGTCGGGTCTGAGTCGCAAAGCCTCCTCATAGTGGGGGATCGCCTCGGCCGCTCGACCTTGGAGCAGCAACGCATTGCCCAGCATGTAGTGAGTCTGCACGAGTCCCGGATTAATCCGGAGGACGGCTTCGAACTGTTCGATGGCCTCCGGCAGCCGATGCAGTTCAAGCAAGATGCCGCCGAGATTGTCCCGGGCCTCCACGTCGGCGGGATTGAGCCGGACCGCCGCGCCAAACTGTTCCCGTGCTGCTTCTTTCTTTCCGAGTTGGAGCCAAGCCTCGCCGAGATTGTAGTGCGCCCGCGCGTAGCCGGGCCCCAGGCTCAGGGCCGCCTGATATTGCGCGACCGCTTCGGGCCATCGTCCGAGATCGGCGAGGGTCTTTCCCAAATTGTTGTAAGCCGCCGCACGCTGGGGATCGAGCCGGATGGCTTCCCGATACTCGGGAATGGCGGCTTCGGGTGAACCGGTCTCATCCAGAACGTGGGCTAGGTTGTAGTGGGCAAAGGCGTTTTCGGGCCGTTTCGCCACGGTGTCGCGGTAAAGGATGATTTCACTGCGGTAATCTCTATTCCGGCGGATTGTGAGCGCGCAGCAGATCGACACACAGCCGACTAATGCAGCGACTGCGCCGGCTCGTTGCCAACTGGCCTGTCGGATTCCGCGCCACCCGTGGTGTGCGGCAATAATGACAAGGGTGAGCACGGCGGCGAGCGGGAGATACATGCGGTGCTCGGCGAGAGTCTGGCGGTTGCCCGGCAGGAAACTCGAGGTCGGCGCCAAGATGGAGAAAAACCAGGCTCCGAGGAGTCCGATCGCCGGTCGCTTGACGAGACAGTAGACCGTGGCGGCAAACAACAGACCGACGATCAAGGCGTAGGGCACGACCTCACCCGCGCCATGGGGCCAGTGGACTCCGTAGTCAAAAATCAACGGATTCGGCCAGAAGCACAGCCAGAGGTAGTGGGCGACCGCTTGAAATTCGGCCTGCGCGTAAACCCAGGGCGTAACGCCAATCCCGAAGCCTGCGGTGCCGCCGCGGTTGCCTGTTCCGAGCAGAAGTGCGCCCAGCAGGAGCCAGGTGCAGGCGAGCGCGAAATAATATCCGCGTCGCTGTTGCCAAGCCGCCCGAAGAGAACCGGCCACAAATGCGCGATCATACAGCAGCACGATGAGCGGGGCGGAATACGTGATTTCCTTGGACGCCATCCCGAGCAGACAGGCGCCGATGGAAAGGGAGAACCAAACGAAACGAAGGCGCCGGCCAGTGTGCGGCGCACGGAGTTCAAGAATGCAAGCCTCCGTCGCCCGGATAAAACAATAGAGCGTGAGGAGATAGAATAACCCCATCAGCGACTCGGCTCGCTGAATCACGTAGGTCACCGATTCCGTCTGAAGCGGATGGACCGCCCAGAGCAGCGCAATCGAAAAGGCCACCCACGTCGCACCGCCGGAGAAACGGTCACTCCGTATCACCGGGTTAGGTGGGGCTTCTCTATTTCCCAGCCGATCCAGCGTGCGACGCAAGATACCCAGCAGCGTCAACGCAGCGCCCAAGTGGATCGCGATATTCAGCAGGTGATAGCTCCAATGCTGGCTGCCGCTGATCGCGTAGTTCAATGCCAGCGAATAATTCAGGATGGGGCGTCCCTCGACCGTGAGACCCCGGCCATGGGGAGGGGACAGCGCCCTCCACGGTGGCCAGAGTTGGTGAATGCTTGGATTCTCCAAAATAGACGGCCCGTCGTCGAACAACAGCGGAACCGAAAGCGTGCCGGCGTAAATCGCGACCACCAGAAGCGAAATCGCGATGGCTGCCAAATAAATCGATCTTGATTGGCTAGCTGACGACTGAGGGCGAACCATGCGACGCATCGTGACGAGTGAGGCCTCGCCTGCAATACCGCGAGGACTGCGATCTGCCGGTTAACCGAATCGTAATGACTGCAATCATGGTCCGGTAATGTAAACATGTTACAGTGGGCTATCACTTCAACTCGGTCTTCCCATGATTCAACGCATCCATCAACACCTTCTCACCTTTTCAGCCATCACGCTCTTGGCATTCTCTCCGCTCGTTGCGACCGCCAGCCCGCAGTCCGAACAAAACACGAAGCTCCTTAAAGCCACGGATCCGTTTGAGGGGCTCACGGAGACCGCCCTTGACGGCGATGTGGCAAAGGTCGCCAAAGCGTTCAAGGCAGCCAAAGCTGGCCGGAGTGCCACTCGTGCTTTGCTCAAGGCAGAAACCGCCGTTCGCTTTGATCAGCTTTTCGACGAACTCGCTGCCGCCCAAGGAAAAAAAGACGGCGTGGTTGTCGCGCTACAGGCGGCGGAAGTCTACAAACTGCTTGTGTCATCGTGCGATGCTTCGGCCCTCGCGGTGCCGATGGAGGTCAGCTTGCTGGACTATGCTGGCTTTCGCACGAACGCGTTGCTGAAGGCGGCGGCGCCCGACTGGCCGGCACTCGCCGCTACGGCACTCGAAGCCAACGGCAATTGGGCGAAAATTCGCGACCGCGTCACCGACAAAAACCTTCAGGCCGGCATGGACAAGGCGCAGGAAGGGCTGGCCACCGCGGCCGCGAGCCGTAATATCGCACTGAGTCAGGCTTCCGCGAAGAGCGACTTGGATTTGGTCGACGCCTTGGAAGAGCACTTTGCGAAACAGTGACGACCGATCAAGAACACCGATATGATTAAACCTCGCTTCGGAATTTTATCCATCGGGCTGTTGACCGCCTTTGGTGCGCTCATGGCCTTCGCTGCCAGCACCAACGCCGCTGAGACCCACTCCACGGTCGACCGAGTTTATTCCTCAGCCGAAACCGCGGAATTTAAAACGCTGGCCAAAGCAACCATTGAAGCCCTCGCATCTGGCAAACAGTCCGAAATGGTGGCCAAACTCACGGATTTGGAGACCGCCTGGGATGGAAAGGAAACGGTTCTGCGACCAAGAGATGAAGCGACGTGGACCTTGCTCGACAAGACGCTCGACAAAGCCATCTCCGCTTTGCGCAGCAGCCATACAGATCTTTCGAAAGGCAACGCGGCTTTAAGCGACCTGCTCAAGCTGTTCGACAAGGCGACCAAGCCCTAGATCGAAAACCCAAAGCCAAGAAGTCGTCGGTATTTCGAATCGGCGCGAGCTCCCGAATGCGCATAAGATTGCGGCCACGTTTCGTATCGGTGACTTTTTTATGGAATCTTGAACTTTTGTCGGGTCAGTTCGTCTGTCTTAGGGTAGTCAACGCCGCGAGGGGTCGCGGTGTATTACGGTTTGCTTGGTGTTAGGTCAGGGATGCCGCCCCTCGGGGCGGCATTCTTTTTTAGAACAACAAGGCCTCTCGGAGTGGTGTGATCGCCGCAGCTTACACGCGATTTGTATTCGGGTCATCGTGGATCGACAACAAGATCAGCCGGACTGCCGGGAATTGAGACCGAATACTTTGGATTGGCTCTAGTCCCGAACCGCGCGGCAATCCGCCGTGCTTAACCAATGGCGCCGGCGCCAACGCTCGCGATCACAACACTCTGCCAATACGTTCCGTTGTAGCAAATGTAACAAATCGTGCGTC
Source organism: uncultured Opitutia bacterium (assembly GCA_903840415.1). Classification (GTDB taxonomy): domain Bacteria; phylum Verrucomicrobiota; class Verrucomicrobiia; order Opitutales; family Opitutaceae; genus CAITWF01. The sequence continues at coordinate 18,046 of CAIMFY010000104.1, forward strand.
GCTTTTGCGGTGCTTGGCGGTCAGCGATTTTGACTGGATTCATCTCAGAACTAGGTGCCATCGGCAAATTCTCCTCGAAACCCGACCTGTTACATAACATCCTTTCGCGTTCTGCCGCCTATCTCGGCAGCCAATTGCAGGGCAAAGCCTTGCGTGTTTTTAGCCAGAGAAATAAAAATTCGTCTTGGCTTGGTCTTGGCAAATGTCGAAGGAGAATATGCCCGAATGCCCGTCTTTGTGGCGCTAGTGCGTCTAGAAAGCCAAATTTTGGCCAGTGAGTATCAAGATAAGGGTCTGCGGTCATCGGGCTTTCTAGGGCATCCGTCGTAGTGCTGGCAGCGATTCCTCATCAAGGTTGCGCGCTGTTGCGATGGATTGTGCCAGCTATCCAACCACCGGGGGAGGGGGTTCGCTTTGGCGCAGTTGGGGAGAGTTGGAATCAATTCAGTCGGTAAGGTAGAAATTTGTAGTGCGCACCAAGTAGTTACTCGTGACTTAGCACCACACGAGTATACGAATGAAATAATCGGTTTGGAACGTACCGCAAAGGGCTGTAATGCAACCCTTGTTTCGGAAACGGACTGAGGCGGGGCAACTTCGAGAATGACGACTTTAAGGCCGCAGAATTTGCCGATCTTGTGGAAGACCAAAAAAGCACCAACAGGCCAACGTACTTTACCTTACAATTGAAAGATCCGTTGACCCTGAAAGCAACTGGAGCGGGTCTATTTCGAGTTGTTTGGTTGCGACTTCTCTTCGCACACGACCAAAAACTCTAGAGGCGTTGCGGTATTTCTCACCTGCGCGAAAACATGCACCTCTTTGTAGCCGTCGCGTGTCCCAATGAGCAGATACCTGCGGCAGGATCCGGCCATCCCGCAGGTGCTGGGCATCGAGGCGGTGCCGAGCCAATCGACGCTATCGCGCTTCCTGGCGACGTTTCGCCAAAGCACAAGTGAGGGACTCATCGCGTTGCACCGCTGGGCCGTGCGGCGGTTGCCGAGCGAGCGCGACGGCTCTACCCTCGATCTCGATTCGTGGGCGTTGCTGCACGAGGACGGCCATCAGGAGGGCGTGCGGGTCGGCTACACCAAGCAGGGGCTCAAGCCGTGTCATCGACCGCTGGTCGCCGCGCTGGCCGAGGGCCAGCTCATCGCCAACTTCTGGCTGCGGCGTGGCGACGCGGCCTGCGTGAATCACGCCGCCGAGTTTGTGCGCAGTACCCTCGCCGGGCTGCCGGCCCATATCCGGATTGCACTGGTGCGCGCCGACGGGGGCTTTTGCAGCCGCGGGTTTCTCGATGCGCTGCGGGAATTGCGCCGGCGTGACATCGTGGCGCAGCCGTTACGGGCCCAAGTGCAGCGGCTGCGCCGGCACGACGATGCGCACTGGCGGGACGCCGAGATCGCCGGCGTGCAGGTGCAGGAGGTCGCCGGGGAGCGGCAGGGCGAACGCATCATCGTCATCCGCCAGCGGATCGCAGAACGGGCGGAGGCTGGCGGCAAAACGCTGTTTGATCTGCCAGCGTATCGCTTCCAGGCACTGAGCACCAATCTGCCATCGAGTGAGGCCGATGCGTTGACGGTGTGGCGGCGCTACAATGGTCACGCCGACATCGAAAACCGCAGCAAGGAATTGGGACGGCAGTTCGGGATCAAGGGACTGTGCTGTCAAAATTTCTGGGCGACCGAGGCGGCGTGCCATCTGGCGATCACCGCCTCCAACCTGTGCGTGCTGTTGCAGCGCCGCCTCGGCCAACTCGGCCGGTGCGAACTGGTGACCCTGCGCTGGCGGCTGTTCACGCGCGCCGCGGTCTTCAGCCGCGCCCAAGGCAAGGCCGCGCTCAAACTCGCCGTCGAAGGAGGGGCGGCCCGCGACTGGTGGGTCCGGCTTCTCGAAAAACTCACCGCCTTGCCCAACTGCCATGCAATAGACTCCCTCCAAGCCTGAACCTCAATTTTCCTCTCAAAACTCAACCCCTCTTGAATCGCTCCGACTAAGGACTCGGCCGAGAATCAGTCGCCGGAACCGGTCCAACGCCGTCGCGGCACAGCCCCCCGGCAGGCGTAAACTCGCATTACTCCATTAGAATGGTAACTTGCTTTTACTCTTCTAAGGGAGTAACTCTGGAGGATGGACTATCCCGTCACCACTCCCGGCCAGCTTCGCACCGTGCTGCGGGCGTTGCGCCACACGCAGCACCTGAGCCAGACTCAGGCCGGCTTGCAGCTCGGGGTCAGCCAGAAACGACTGGCCCGCATCGAAGCCAATCCCGGCGTGACGGGTTTCTACCAGATCGCACGCCTGGTCTCGGCATTGGGTGCCCGGTTGGTGATCACCATGCCGCCGGCGCGCCGCTCCTCCGAGCCAACCAAGGCGAAGGGTGCGGCCAACGCGAATACCTGGTAAGACCTCCATGCCGACATCTCCTTCCCTCGCTGTGTGGATGAATGGCGTTCGTGTCGGCACGTGGTTCCGCGAACGGCGCACGGATGTCTTCGCCTATTGCCCGGGCTGGATCGACTCTCCCGCCGGCCGGGTGATTTCCCTGTCTCTGCCGTTTCTTCCGGGCAACGCCGCGCACAAGGGCGAGGTCGTCGCCTCCTATTTTGCGAACCTGCTGCCGGACAGCGATGCCATTCGCGCGCGGCTGCAATCCCGATTTGCCACGGCCTCGGCCGGGGCGTTCGATCTGCTCACGGCGATCGGGCGCGATTGTGTCGGGGCCGTGCAACTGCTGCCGGAGGGGGAGCCGCCGAAGGGATTTGATCGCATCGAAGGTGAGCCGCTGACCGAGGCGGGGGTCGAGCGCGCAATCGACACGGCGCTCTTCGGAGGGCGCGTGGTCGGGCACAAAGAGCCGGATGATTTTCGGATTTCCATCGCGGGTGCACAGGAGAAGACCGCGTTGCTGTTTCATCAAGGAAGGTGGTGCCGGCCGGTTGGGGCGACTCCGACCACGCACATCCTCAAGCTTCCGCTCGGCCTCGTCGGCAACCTGCAGGCGGACATGAAGGATTCAGTCGAAAACGAATGGCTCTGCTCCCGGGTGATGGAGGCGTTTGGATTCGACACCGCCCGGTGCGAAATCGCCCGGTTTGGCCGGCACAAGGCGCTCGTCGTGGAGCGGTTTGATCGGGCACGGGTGGCGGGACGCTGGATCGCGCGCCTGCCGCAGGAGGATTTCTGCCAGGCATTGGGGGTGCCTGCGGCCATGAAATACGAATCCGATGGGGGGCCGGGCATGCGCGATATCCTGCGGGTGTTGGACGCCAGTGTCCGCGCGGACGCCGACAAGCGGGCCTTTGTGAAAGCGCAGATCGTCTTCTGGCTGCTCGCGGCGACCGACGGCCACGCCAAGAACTATTCGATTTTTCACGAGCGCGGGGGCACGTATCGCATGACACCGTTCTACGATGTCCTGTCGGCTTGGCCGATCATTGGGCGCGGTCCAAACCTGCTCGATGCGCGCAAAGCGAAACTGGCGCTCGCCGTGCGAAGCAAGAATCCGCATTGGAAGCTCACCGAAATCAAGGCGCGGCATTGGGACGCGGTGGCGCGGGACGCAGGGTTGGGCGATGCGACGGAGCTGCTCGCAGAAACCGCCGGCCAAGTCGATCAGGTCGTCGCCACAGTGGAACGGCAACTACCGCACACGTTTCCCGAGCTTCTGGCTGATCAGATTTTTTCCAGGATGAAACAGTCTACCAACGCCCTCATATGATTCCAGTCATTGATTCGCTTCAAAAGTTCGTGGTTTCATCCACGGCGGTTGAAGCAAATGAAGCGAATTGATGAGGAGGTAGCCTGTTGCCGGCCCACCATGTCGGCGCCACACTTTGACTCACCGTCGAGTTTCCCTGCGGCCTCCCTCTGAAAACGCGGGATACGCTTCAAAAGTTCTCGATTTTGCCCATGCCGGGCAGCCAGTGGGATCGATGTAGAACCTCCGGTTACGACCGTTGCGTCGTCCATTGAGTCAAGGGACGCTGAATTGTCACAACAGAGGCGTGGGCAACGTTGTCGGTGGAAAAACGTCTTTCTCCGGATTCACCCTGTGAACTCTTCCCTGTGAAAACACTCCTCCGCCTCGCGCTGCCCGCTTGCTTGTCTCTGTCGCTCTACGCCGCCCAGCCGTGGCGCGAGATCACGCTGCCGACGGTCGCTGCGGCCGCGGCGAATTTTCCCAAGCCTCCGCGCGAATCCGGTACCATTCACTGGGCGATTTGGGGCGGACAGGTGACAAAGGACCGGATCCTTTCCGACCTCGAGCGGATGGAGGCCAACGGTGCCTACATCATCATGATTAACAATTCGCGCGGGCTACGGCCGAAATATTTTTCGCCCGAATATCTCGAACTGGTGAAATTCACCGTTGTAGAGTGCAAGAAGCGCGGAATGAAAGTTTGGATCGAAAACGATGCCGGATATCCCGATGGCATGGCGGGCGGAATCATCAGTCGCGACTATCCTCAGCTCGGCATGCAGGCGCTGGTGGCGGATGCGCGCTACTCGGTCGCCGCTGGCCAGACGCTCAAGATTCCGGTGCCGCCCGACACGGTCGGCATTCTCGCCTACACGCGTGCCGCTGGTGTCACGACGCCCTTGCCGCTGCCCGCGAGCGGCCAATTCCAGTGGACCGCGCCGAATCCCGGCGTGTCGGAGGTCGTCTTCGTCCGGCACGTTTATCGCAGTTCGCCCACGCGCTACACCAACCGCGAGGACGGCACCGCCGACAAGGACAGCGTCTACTCGCTCATCGACTATCTCGATCCCGAGGCTACGCGCGTTTTCCTGAAATCGATCCACGAAGTCTACGAGCGACTGGTCGGCGACGAATTCGGCCAAACCATCCTCGGTTTCCGCGGCGACGAACCCGACTTCACCGGTTTCATGCCGTGGACGCCGAAGCTGCTCGAAACCTTCCAACGGGTGAAAGGTTACGATCTGCAGCCCTATCTCGCGCAGTTTTTCGCACCGTCCTTTTCTCCAGAGACGCTGCGCGCGAAAGCCGACTACTGGGACGTGTGGAGCGCGATGTTTCGCGACAACTATTTCAAGGTGCAGCAGGAGTGGTGCGCCGCTCACCACATGGATTTCATGGTGCACCTCAACCACGAGGAGTTGATGATCGATCTCGCCCGCGGCGAGGATCTGGTGCGCAACGAGGGCTCATTTTTCCGCGCGATGCGCTACGTGGGAGTGCCCGGCGTGGATAATCTCAACCAAACTGGCCCGGGAATCACCGCCGATTTTCCGAAGCTCGCGGCATCCACCGCGCACGTTTACGGCCGGCCGCAGGCGTGGACGGAACAGGGCGGCGCGTTGCATCAGGCGGGCAAGTTCGTCGCCGATCACCAACTCGTGCGTGGCATCAATTTTCTCCAAATCCGAGGCATGAACAATCCGCTGACCGACGAACCTGGGTTGCTGCTCAACCCCTCGGCCGCGATGGGCTGGTATGTGAACCGAGCCAGCTATCTCCTCGCGAGCGGCCGGCCCGCGGCGCAGGTCGCGCTCTTTCATCCGACGGACAGCATCTGGTTGGGCGACAAGGAGGCAGACGACGTGACCGTCAGCCTCGTGACCCAACTGCTGGAGCACCAAATCGACTTCGATCACATCGACTCCGATTCGCTCGCCTCAGTCTGCACGTTGGAAGGCGGCAGGTTGAAAAACTTGAGCGGCCAAATCTACCGCGCAGTCATTGTCCCGACTTCAACCGTGATCGATCGGCGCGTGCTGGAGCGGCTGCGGGCCTTTGCGACCGGCGGCGGCCGGGTCGTCTTTGTCGGACGCACGCCGACGATGGTGGTTGGGCGCACGTTCCTGCACCCCGAGCCCGGCGCACCCGATTTGAGTTTTGCGACGATCGAGCCGAAGCCGGAGCTCACCGAACGCGTCATCGCCGCGTTGCCGCGACCAGATGTGAAGCTCGATGTCGCCTGCGCGCCGTTGAAATACACGCACCGCACGCTCAAGGACGGCGACGTCTATTTCTTTTTTAACGAGTCCAGCCAAGCGCAGACGCGCACCGCGACGCTCGCGGGCAACGGCATCGTGCAGGTGTGGGACGCCACTCGCGGCACGATCCATCCACTCGCCGCCGTCGCGAAGGCCGTGGGCACTGTGGCCGTGCCGCTGACGCTCGGGCCACAAGAGTCGCGTTTCATCGTGGTCGGTGCGCTGCCGGTGAGCGCTGGCGACACGACGCCGACAGTTTCCACCTGTCAAACTGTCGCTGAGTTGAACGATGCCTGGTCGATCACGCTCGGTGAAAAACAGATTGGCTCTTCGTCGCTCAAGTCGTGGCGCGAACTCGGCGTCGATTCGTTCACTGGCACCGCCTTCTACCGGCTGGAGTTCAATGTCGCGGCGTTGCCCGCGGGCCAGCGCTGCTATCTCGATCTCGGCGATGTCCACGAAGATGCCCGCGTCCGTCTGAACGGCACCGATCTTGAGGTGCGGGCTTGGCCGCCGTATCTTTGGGACGTCACGGCAGCGCTTAAACCCGGTGCCAACACGCTGGAAGTCCAGGTGCGGATGCCGCCCGCGAATGCCGGGCGCGCCTTCGGCGGGCCGCGTCCTGGCGCGACGGTCGCAAATCCAAGCGCCGCCACCTCGGGCTTCGAACCGACCGGTGTGCCCGGCGGACTCGGCAACGATCCTGCGTTGGGCGGCAGTCGCGGTCGTGGTGGCGCGGGCACCGCGAATACCGGCGGCCTTGCCGGTGCGCCGGGAGCGCGAGGCGGGGCGGCTCAGGTCGTCGCCGCGGCCGGATTGCTCGGCCCGGTGCGGTTGCTCGCGCAATAGCATTTTTGCGCTTGGTCACTGATCGGGCTTGGGCCAACGGGCTGACCCAGCGGACACAACTGGCCCGATCAAAATAATTCGCCAACCCGCGGATTCGATCACAATTTGTGGCGCTGGATGGCGGCAGAAAACTAAGCACAACCCTTCCCAACGTGACTGTGGCCCGAATGATCAAACCAAGTCGTGAACAGTGGTGGTGGCGCACCAGCCACCTGAAGCGTGCCCTCGAAGCCAGTCCTACGCTTGATCATTTTTTCTATTGGAAGGTGAAAGGGCGGAAGAGTCCGGACGGCGCCACCTGGACGCGGGAGCAACGGCTCGCGATCGAAACCTCGTTATGGCTCTACGAACTCGATGCCCGAATCTCCCATCGCTATTTTTTTGGCAAACCTGCTCACCTGCTCTCGCCGGAAGATACCGGTTCCATCGTCGCGTTTGCCCGTCCCGTTTCTGCCCCGTTGCCGACCCTAGCTCACGCTCGGCGGCGGCGGTCGTTTGCCTGGGAGTGGATTGAATTTTTTGACAAGCGCGATGACAAGCACGCGCCAGAGCTCACCCGCGCAGAGTTGGACGCGATCATCGCGGCCATGAAATATTGCGTGGAATATTTTCTGCATGGATGACCGCCACCCGGTGTGATGGTTCGCGCCACCGCCGAGTCCGGACGCCGGCGGAGCGCCTCAGACTCAATTGCCGTGGGGCCGCTTCTTGAGTTCTGCCGCAATCGTTGGCTCAACCCCAAGTGTGCCGGTCAGGGTGTTGAGGTAAGCAGGCTCACGGGCGGCGCGCTCGGCGTTCGTCACGCGGGCGAGTCGGCCCTTCACGTCGAGACGCACCGCGACGTCGGCGTAGCCGGCGAGGGCGAGGAATTTCTCGAGGTAACGAGCCTGCGAATCGAGCTGGCGCACATCGACGACGCGCTGGGCCTCCAGTCGCGCGCGATACCAATCGCTCGCTAGCACCGACTCGCGGGTGAAGAGACCGCGGAATTTCGGATCGTTGGCGTCGCGGCCTTCCCAAGTGCCGTCGCGCATGAGGTGGAGTAGCGCGCGTAGCGGCGGCACGGCCTGTTCGACGGAGCCGTCAGCGAAATAATGCTCGGCTGCCTCGCGCATCGCGCCGACGATATTGTCCACGCCGTCGGCGAACACATCGAGGTCCTGCTTTTCAGGATGAAGAAACTCCACGTCGAACAACGCGCTCGGGTTGCCCAGCACGCGGCCGCAGAACGTCTGGACGAACCGGCCGGTGATGCGCCAACCGAGCCGGCTCGCGAGCACGCGACGGCCCTGATGGTCGAAATCGACGCACCGTTCGAGGTGACCTTCCTTGATGAGATAGGCGGGCGCGCGCTCGGGCGGCGTCATCCGGCACCAGATTTCCGGCACCAGTAGGCTGATGTCGTGATCGACGCGGTGGTGCGGGCCGACCCAGCCCGCCGCGGTCGAGAAGATCGGTAGTCCGGTCAGGACGTAGGAAACAAACGCCGCGTTAAGATCGTAGATCGGGGGGAGCGCATTAAACGGGCCCTTCGTCAGCGCGCCTTCCGAGCCGGCGCCCGTCGTCGAGGGCGACTTGCCGGTGAGGCTCGCGATGAGATCCATGAACGCTTCCGGCAATTCCTGATAGTGGATCGGATTAAAGACGCAGAGCGGGCGCACGCCCGGCTCGGGTGGATTCAGGCGGCGACCGATGAGCACGGAGCCGACGGGAAACGGCGCCGGCTGATCCGAGGCGATGCGGCGGTAGAGGCGGGCGCCGGTTTGCGCGAGGTAGGTCGCGCGCGGATCCTCGAGATCGGGGCGGACTTGCAAGTAGCGTGGATTCTTCGAGGGCTTGCCGTCGACAAGGCGCGGAAGCGCCGGCGAGACGAGGAAGTCTGGCCGCACCGCGGCGACGAAGTCGCGGAAAATCTGCTGCACCGGCGCAGTGAAATCTTCAAACGCGATCGTGTCGTCGACGATCCCGCGGGCGGTGTCGCGGGTAAGCGCCTCGTAGTTCGAGAAAAAATTGCCGGTGCGGCTGAAGTCGCGCTCGGTGCGCTTGTCGTAGCCGCGCACCACGGCATCGTCCGGTCGCTGGAAGAGCCGCAGTTCGCAGTTGTGGACAAATTTCACCGACGGCTCGGTGACCCACGCCGGGAGACATGGCACCTGCGCACTCGGCGCGACGATCGACGCGGTGATGTCGTCCTCCGCTTGGATTTTTTCCGCCGGGAAAAAATCTGAGCGCAGCGTGAAGGTCCGCCAGCCGCCCTCGCGGGTGTAGCCGACGCGGAGGTAGTGCGTCGCGAGGCGCTCGTTGTGATATTTGAGCTCGTTGCCCGGTCGCGCGTTGATCGTGTCGACGGTGAACTGCTTGCGCCAGTCCTCGCCCCATTCCGGCTTGTATAGCCGCTTGAGGAGCAGCACGAGGTCGCGGACCGAGCGCGGGATGGTGGCGAGCCACGCGTTGTAGTCGTCCTTGTAGTCGGCGTTTGGGCTGAGGAGTTTTACGACCGAGCCGAGTGAACGCTCCGGGCTGAGAATCGGTCGGCCGTGGGATTTGGCGGCGGCGAGATTCTTGAAGCGATCGTGATAGTCGCGCTGGAGGATCGCTTCGACTGCGTCGAGATCCCGGGCGATGTCGTTGACGAAGACCGGGCCGGTGAACATGGCGTCGGAAATGGGCTTCGAGATCTCCGATTTGCCGCCGCCGGAAACGGTGCAGGGCTTGTGGCACAGCAGGCCTTCGGCAGTGGTGCCGCGCAACCGCCAGCGATGACTGTCGTCGGGCTTCGCCATCTCGACCTTGTAGCCGGACGGCAGCACGTAGGTGATGCCGGGGAGCAGTTTCAGCGTTGGCTCGGCGCCGTCGGTTGTCGTCCACGTGATGCGCTGCGTGCGCAGATCGAAGCGGGCGTCGGCGGGCACGTAGCAAACCTGCGGGAAGAGGCGGTCGCGCGCCCAGCCGCCGGGCTGGAGCTCGGCGCGTTCACCGAGCAGCGTGAGTGCCTCCGCGAACGTGTGCTGCACGTCGGGCAGGTTGCGGTTGAGCGAAAAATCCTCGCCGAGATCGTAGCTCGGAAAAACGATCGCGCCGCCGGCGTGCTCCTCCTCGGCATGGCCGAGGAGATTCGCGGCGAAGCTGATCTGGGTCTTCACCTCCTTCTTGCAGTAACCGAAATAGTTGTCGGAGATCAGGGTGACGATCACGCCCGAGGCGTCGCGCGCGGTGAGCTTGAACGGCGTGCCGCCGTTGTAGGGTTCGGCCGGATCGCGCCAGCACATTTCATCGCGGCGCTGGCGGGCGCTGGCATCGTCCCACCGCGGCAGGCCCAGTTCGCGTTTCGTGAGGCCATTGAGGTGCGGCGCGAGGATGACGCATCCGGTGTGGCCGGTCCAATGCTCGGGATCGAGCGCAGCGTCGTTTTCCGGGAGGCGCGGATCGCCGGCGTTGCCGAAGATGCTTTCGACGAAGTCGAGGTTGGCGACCAGACTGCCGGGAACAAAAAAACGCGTCTCCATCGCCCGCATCGGCGTGTAACCAGGAACTGAGGGCACGACGACGGGCCGCAGGTGGAGCGACACAAAACATTCCGCCGGTGCCGAGTCGGCCGCAGTGAATGGCAGCCGCAGCAGCTCCGCTGGCGGTTGAAACGCGAGCGTGAGGAGCTTCGCAAACACGGCGGCGGGCACAGCCTTCTTGTCGTCGGGCACGGGCAGCCCGCCCTCGGCGACGTGGAAGATTCCCTTGGTCGTGCGGCGGTCGCTGCGCGGATTGTGGAGCACACCTTGCCGGACGCGCTGCGAGGTGAGGATGCTGCTGCGGTGTTCATCGCGGGAGGGCGGCAGCGACAGCGCACGGGCGAGTCCAGGTCGATCGAGGACGAGTGTCGTCGCGGGCAGGCGCGGCACCGGACCGGCATCCTCGAGTTGATCGTAGAGAAAATTCTGGAGGCGCTGATCGACGGGACAGAGGTGCTGCGCGAGTGCGCGATCTTTTTCGCGGCTGAGCGTGAGGAGGTGATCGACGAAGCCGGCGAGCAGATCGCCGTCGGGCAAGGAGATGCCGGGCTGGCCGATTTCGCGGAGTTTGAGATTCAGGTAGGCGAGCAGCCGCGGGTCAGCGGGATCGGGTAGTGGCGGAAGCGTGGCGATGGTGTTTGGCATGGCGGTAATGTCCCCGGGGCACCAAAATTAGCGTTCGCGCGCCGGGCGCAATAGTGGAAGCCGATCCCGGGCCAATATGACGGAAACGAAAAAATCCGTCGGGGCGGGGCAGCATCACGCGTCGTAGTGGGCGCGCAGCTCGGCGTCGGTGTGGCGCAGCCGGAGCGCCAGCGTGCGAGCGAGTCGGGCGAATAGCCGGACGCCGACCACCGGCAGCGTGCGCGACACCTCGTCGAGCCGGTCGCGTGGGATGACAAAAAGATCGGTGGCCGTGGTGGCGAGGGCGTCGGCCGACCGTTGGTCGCGGGTGAGAAACGCCATTTCGCCGAAGAAATTACCGCGGCCAAACGAGGCGAGGTTGTGGTGCCTGCGATCCTTGAGCGGCAGCATCACGCGCACGATGCCGCGGCGAACCAGAAAGAGTTCCTGGCCAGCGTCGCCGGCCTTGAAAACGGTTTCACCGGCTGCAAACGATCGTTCCGTCACGCACGCTGCGAGCGCGGGGAGCATTTGGTCGGTCTCGAATTCGCGGAAGAGATCGAAGGCGGCGAGCGGGAGTGGCGTCGCGTCATCGCCGCGCGCCGGGAGTTGTTCGTCGAGGATGCGCTCTTCGACCCAGCACAGGGCGTCGTCGAGGCTTTCGCTGACATGCACGTGGCGCTTCGGGTCGACCACGCCGAGCTGCGCGAAGTAGTCTTGGAGGTTGCGGCCGGTGGGCAGGTGTTCGGGCACACGGCTGAACACGAGGAACCCGCCGCGTTCGGCCAGCAACGCCTCGAAGCGTTCGAGCAAGTGCACGGCGGTGTAATCCACGGATTGGACGTGGCGGAGATCGAGAATCAGAAATCGGCAGTGCTGGAGGTCAGGCTCGAGTTCCGTCAGGAGTTGATCAGTGGTGCCGAAGAAGAGGCTGCCTTGGAGCTCGCAGACGAGCGCCTCGCGGCCGTGCCGCTCCAGCACAGCGAGTTCCGCGGGCATTCGGTGCTGCGTGGAAGAGATGTGATCTCCGAAGGTTTTTCGGCGGATGACAGTGCTGTTGGTCTGCTCCCGAATGAAGAGCACGATGGCGAGCGCCACACCGGCGCCGGAGGCGGCGATGAGATTCGAGCTGACGGCCACGACGACGACAGTAGCGATCACGGCGAAATCCAGCATGGTGCTGCGCTGCCGCAGCAGCAGAAAACTGCCCCAGTCGAACATGCGCACCGCGACCACGAGCAGGATGCCGGCGAGCGCCGCGACCGGCACCCACGCGATCCAGCGGCCGAGCGCGACGGCGGCGGCGAGCGTGAATGCGCCCTCAAGCAGACCGGAGAGGCGCGTACGGCCACCGCTCTGCACGTTAACGAGCGTCGGCCCCATCGTGCCCGAGCCGGCCATGCCGCCAAGCAAGGCGGAGACCAGATTTCCTGTGCCCTGACCGAGCAGCGCGCGATTGGAATTATGCCGACGGCGCGTGAGCGCGTCGATTACCACGCAGGTCTTCAGCGTGTCGACGGAGAGCAAAATCGAGAGCGTGAGCGCGGGCACGACCACCATCCGCAGATCGGCGACGTGCAGGCCGGTGACGGTGGACCACGAGGCGGCGACACCGGCGAAAATCGCCGATGGTCCATTGCCCAAGGAACCGATCACGAAAGGGTTGGACGCGAGTTGGGCGAGCTCGGGGCGGCGCAGCGAGAGGCCAAAATAGGCGATGAGGCCCGCGATCAACCCGATGATCGGGGCAGGCACCGCCTTCGTGATTTTTGGCGCGACGAGCACGGCGGCGATCGTCACGGCGCCGACGAAGACGGCCGGCCCTTGCCATTGCGTGGGCGAAAGCAGCGCGGTGCGGAGGCTGACACCGTGCGCGAGCCCAAGAAACTTCGGCAGCTGACCCAGAAAAATGATCACGCCGACCGCGCTCAGATAGCCCGACACGACGGGATAGGGGATGTATTTAATCAGACGGCCGCCACCGATGGTACCGTAGAAGAATTGCAGTGCCGCCGTGAGCAGCGCGACGCCGACGAGCAGCGCGATGATTCGGTCGGGCGTCATGGCGCCGTGGACACCACCAAGCATATCTCCCACGAGAGCCGCGAGCACGGCGGCGGCGGGCGCGCACGGGGCGGAGATGAGTTGCGGGGCGCCGCCCACCGCGGCGGTGCCGAGCCCCATTGCGATGGCGCCAAGGATGCCGGCGCGCACGCCGTGTCCGACGAAGTCCGCCCCGAGCAGGCTGAAAACGGCGACGCCGTAGGCAATCGACGAGGGCAGCGCCACGAGCATGGCTGCAAATCCGCCCCAGATTTCGCCGGCGAGATCGCGGCGCGGGGGCGATGGGGATTGAGCGCCCGGATCGGCAGTCATGGTTGGTTGAGGCGCTCGAATCCGGCGGCGCAGCCAGTGAGGCTAAAGCGCCGCGTCGAGTCGTTGGACGATGGTCTTCAGGATCTGCACGCGTGCAAATTTTTTATCGTTGCCGGCGATCAGGGTCCACGGCGCGAACTCGGTGCTGCAGCGCGAGACCATTTCGTCGACGGCGCGCTGGTAGTCCGGCCATTTCTCCCGGTTGCGCCAATCCTCGTCGGTGATCTTGTATTGTTTGTAGGCGACGTGCTGGCGTTCGCGGAAACGGCGGAGTTGCTCGGCCGGGCTGAGGTGCACCCAGAATTTGCACAGCACGGTGCCGTGGTCGGCGAGTTGTTCTTCAAAGTCGTTGATTTCGGCGTAAGCGCGGCCCCAGTCGGCGGGCACCGCAAACCCCTCGACGCGCTCGACGAGCACGCGGCCATACCACGACCGATCGAATATCGTCGTGTGGCCGGCGCGGGGGAGGCGGCGCCAAAACCGCCACAGGTAATGCTGCGCGCGCTCCTCGTCGGTCGGCGCCGCCACTCCGACGACTTGGTAGAGCCGTGGATCAATCGCTTGGGTGACGCGGCGAATCGCGCTGCCTTTGCCGGCGGCATCCCAGCCCTCAAACATCAGGACCATTGAGCGCCCGGCGTCGTGGGCGGCCCATGCGAGTTTGCTGAGTTTGGTCTGTTGCGCTGCGAGTTGCCGGCTGTATTCGGCCTCCGGGAGTTTTTGCGTGAGGTCGACGTGGGCGAGAATGGAGGCGGACCGATCGCCTTTCAATTTTTTCGTGACGGATGCGGCCGGCCGAATGGCGGTCGTGACGGCGGGTTGCGGCGCGGTGTCGTCGAGTTTTTTCTGGATCGCGGTGGTGAGGATTTCCGCTGCCGTGATTTCGCGGTAGCGGCGATCAGTCGCCTCGATCACGTGCCAGGGCGCGGAGGCGTGGTCGGTGCGGCGGAGGGCACGGTCAGAGACGGCGGTGAACTCCTCGTAGAGCTTGAAATGTTTCCAGTCGCCGGGGGCGATGCGGCCGTCGGCCTCGAGTTTCTTGAGGCGTTTTTTCTGCTGTTTCTTCGGGAGGTGCAGCCAGAGTTTTACGAGGAGAGCACCGTCGTCGGTGAGCATCTTTTCAAACCCGGCGATGCGATCGAGGGCCGCATCGAACTTGCCGGCCTTAATTTTGCCGAACACACGGCGAATGATCGGCGTGGAATACCACGAGCCGAAGAAAATGCCGATCCGGCCGCGGCCCGGCATCGCGCGCCAGAAGCGCCAATATTCGGGGCGCTCGCGTTCCTCGTCGCTGGGTTCCCAGAAGGCGTGCGTCTCCACGCCGCGGGGATCGAGCCATTCGTTCAGGCGTTGGACGAGTTCGCCTTTGCCTGCGCCGTCCGCGCCCGAGACGATGACGATGACGGGGAACTTCCGGGCGCGCAGCGCGAAGTGGGCGGCGAGGAGGCGGGCGCGTAGTTTGGGGAGTTGCGCGTCGTAGCGCTGGGGCGCGAGGATGTGACCGAATTCGGCGATTTCAAGCATGTGGGACTCCGAAGTTCAGGTTGCGGTGAACGGCACAGAGGACGCGGGAAGAAAGGGGCGAAGGGCGGCGAGACTGCGGGAGCTAATCTCCGGCAGCGGGCCTTCGCCGTCGATTTCGTGCAGCAGGCCGGCTCGCAGGTAATAAGCGATGAGCGGCTCAGTCTGACCGTGGAAGGTCACGAGGCGGGCGCGCACGGTGCCGGGATTATCGTCAGCCCGCTGGTAGAGTGCCCCGCCGCAGGAATCGCAGGTGCCAGGTTCGTGCGGGGGTTTGAATTGCAGGTGGTAGGGCGCCTGGCAGGCCCGGCAGATCATCCGGCCCGAAAGGCGGCCAACCAACGCCTCGTCTGGCACCTTGATATAAAGCACGGCGGCGATCCGGCGCTGGAGTCGGGTCATCATTTCCGTCAGCGCTCCGGCTTGGGGCAGGGTGCGCGGGAAACCGTCGAGGATGAAGCCGCCTTGGGTGTCGGGTCGCGACAGGCGCTCCTCGACCATCGCCTCGGTGACGTCGTCAGGCACGAGTTCGCCGCGATTCATGTAGGTCTGGGCCAACTTGCCGAGATCGGTGGCCTGCCGGAGATTTTCGCGAAACAGATCGCCGGTGGCGATGTGGGGCAGACCGAGTTCGGCGCACAGCCGCTCGGCCTGCGTGCCCTTGCCGGAACCGGGGCCGCCTAGCAGCACGAGGTCGGGAGTGGCGCGGGCCAGTTGCGCGGCGGATAGCGCGGCGCTCTCGACGGCAGCGATTCGGGCGGCTTCGCTGCGGGTCGCGAAGGTGGCGGTGCCTTGCCGCACGGCCGTGACAAAATCCAGCAGCCGGGCGTCGACTTCGTCGATCGAACCTTCGCCGCTGAGGATGGCGAGCTGGTTTGCGGCCGCGTAGTGCTCCAGCACGGGTCCGGTCATCCGGTGGAAGATCCGCAAGCGGGCCTGCACGAGTTGCGTGGTATCGTCAGGCCGCTGGTAAAGTTCGCCGCCACACACATCGCAGACGCCGTCCCTCCGGGCTGGATGCAGCATCCGATGATACGGCGTCTGGCAGGCGCGACAAATCAGCCGGCCGGCGAGGCGATCGATGATGACGGTGTCCGGCACGCGCAGGTAAATCACCGCCGCGAGCGGGCGATGTAGCGTGCGGAGCAGCCCATCGAGAAAATGTGCCTGATAGGCGGTGCGGGGAAAACCGTCGAAGAACGCGCCTTCGTCTGGATCGCGTTGGATGCACCATTCCTCGATGATCGCGTCCACGACCTCATCGGGCACGAGTTCGCCCTGCTCCATGTATTTGCGGGCCAGCAGGCCGAGCGCACTGCGGGTTTGCAGGTGATGGCGGAATAGATCGCCGGTGGCGACGTGGCGCAGAGCGAAGCGGGCGCAGAGACTGGCGGCGTGAGTGCCTTTGCCAACGCCCGACGGACCGATGAGGGCAATATTCATGAGGAGAAAGACGGTGCGGATTCAGGCGGGTGGAAGCGCGCCGGGGGAACGCGATCGAAAATGCATCTGCCTGCCATGGCCGACGCGCGACAGATTGTGTAACACCGCACACCACGACCGCTTCACGTCAAAGGGCGGCAGATGACAATGCGCTTCGCCGCCCCAGAGCCGGGCGGCCCGATCACGCGTCGGGTTCATGGCTGCATCATGCGCGCGCCGCTCCGCGGATACGCCGCTGATCTTGGCGATGGTTGCGCGGATTTTGCAGGCCGATCTCCGCCCGGATTCATCGACGGGTCTGGACCGCGTGGTGGCAGAGATATGGAGGTCAAAACCGTCGCCGGGGGCGAGCCGTGCGAGCACGAGCGCACCTCCCGGCATAAAAAAACCCGCGCCGGGATGGCGCGGGTTTGAATTTCTTGCGAGCGACGGACGCTTACTTCTTGGCGTCAGCCACCGCAGCCTGCGCCGCCGCGAGGCGGGCGACCGGCACGCGGTAGGGCGAGCACGAGACGTAGTTGAGGCCGAGCTTGTGGCAGAACTTGACCGAGTCCGGATCGCCGCCGTGTTCGCCGCAGATACCGAGCTTGATGTCGGGGCGGGTTTTCCGGCCCTTCTCGATCGCGATTTGCATCAGTTGACCGACGCCGGTTTGGTCGATCGAGGCGAACGGGTTCTTCTTCATGATCTCGGACTCCTGGTAGGCGCCGAGGAAGGAGCCGGAGTCGTCACGCGACATGCCGAGGCAGGTCTGCGTGAGATCGTTGGTGCCGAAGCTGAAGAACTCGGCGGTCTGCGCGATCTCGTCGGCGGTGAGGGCACCGCGCGGGATCTCAATCATCGTGCCGACGGAGTAGGAGATTTTCACCTTCTTCTCCGCCATGACCGCCTTCGCCACCTCGTGAACGAGCTCGGTCTGGAGATCGAGTTCCTTCTTGAAGCCGACGAGCGGGATCATGATTTCGGGCTTGGCCTTGAAACCGGCCTTCGTCGCATCGGCGGCGGCCTCGAGGACGGCGCGCGCCTGCATCGCGGTGATTTCGGGATACTTGATACCGAGGCGGCAGCCGCGGAAACCGAGCATCGGGTTGAACTCGTGGAGCTCGTGCACGCGGTTGATGATTTTCTCGACTGGGACATTCAGCTTCTTCGCGAGATCGAGCTGAGCTTCCTTAGTGTTCGGGAGGAATTCGTGCAACGGCGGATCAAGGAAACGGATCGTTGCGGGGAAGCCTTTCAGTGCTTTGAAGATTCCGAAGAAGTCGTCGCGCTGGTAGGGGAGGAGTTTTGCGAGCGCGGTTTGACGCTCGGCGACCGAGTCGGCGAGGATCATCTCGCGCATCGCATCAATGCGATTGCCCTCGAAGAACATGTGCTCGGTGCGGGTGAGGCCGATGCCGATGGCGCCGAACGCGACGGCGATGCGCGCCTGCTCGGGTGTATCAGCGTTGGTGCGGACCGACAGCTTCGTGGCCTGCGAGCACCACTTCATCAGCTGCGAGAAGCTCTTGAACTTCTCGCTGGCCTTCGCGACAGCATCGTTGTTCACGAGACCGGCGATGATTTCGGACGGCGCGGTCGGGATCTGGCCGCCGTAAACGGTGCCGGCGGTGCCATCGATCGAGAGGAAATCACCCTCGTTGAAGACCTGCTCGCCGACGGTGAGCGTCGTCTTATCGTAGTCGATGTGGAGGGCGGCGGCGCCGCACACGCAGACCTTGCCCATCTGGCGGGCGACGAGCGCGGCGTGAGAGGACACACCACCGCGGGCGGTGAGAATTCCTTCGGCCGCGATCATGCCGCGAAGATCTTCCGGGGACGTCTCGATGCGGACGAGGAGGACCTTCTCGCCCTTGGCAGCGGCGGCGACAGCGCGCTCGGCATTGAAGTAAATCTTGCCGGTAGCGGCGCCGGGGCCGGCGGGTAGGCCGGTGGCGATAACCGTGGCCTTCTTGACCTCGTTGAGATCGAAGATCGGCGCGAGGAGTTGCTCAAGTTGATCGGCGGGGTTGCGGAGGATCGCGGTGCGCCAGTCGATGAGCTTTTCTTTCACCATATCGATGGAGAACTTCAGCGCGGCGGCGGCGGTGCGCTTGCCGTTGCGTGTCTGGAGCATGAACAGCTTGCCGTCCTGGATCGTGAATTCGATGTCCTGCACGTCCTTGAAATGCTTCTCGAGCGTGGCGCGAACTTTCAGGAGTTCGGCGTAGGACTTCGGCATCTGCTTCTTGAGCTCGATGACAGGCTCAGGCGTGCGGACGCCGGCGACGACGTCTTCACCCTGAGCGTTGATGAGGAACTCGCCGTAGAATTCGTTGGTTCCGTTCGCGGGATTGCGCGTGAACGCGACGCCGGAGCCGGAGGTATCGCCGGTATTGCCGAAGACCATCGCCTGCACGTTGACGGCGGTGCCCCACTCGGAGGGGATGTTGTATTTCGCGCGGTAAACTTTCGCGCGGTCGTTCATCCACGAGCCGAAGACGGCGCCCGCGGCGCCGCGGAGCTGCTCCCAAGGATCATTCGGGAAGACGTGGCCAGTGCGCTCGAGGACGAGGGCTTTGAAACGTTTGACGAGTTCGGCCTGATCGGCGGCGGTGAGTTCGCTGTCGACGATGTTCTTGTGGTAAACTTCGTGCTTGTAGCCTTCGATGACGGTCTCGAACGGCTCGTGGTCTTCACCTTCTTTTTTCTGCACACCGAGGACGACGTCACCATACATCTGGATGAAGCGGCGGTAGCAGTCCCAAGCGAAACGCTCGTTCTTGGTGGCGTTAACGAGAGCGACGACGGTCTGGTCGTTGAGGCCGAGGTTGAGAATCGTGTCCATCATGCCTGGCATCGAATCGCGGGCGCCGGAGCGGACGGCAACGAGGAGCGGGGTCGAGTCGGTCGCGCCGAACTTCGTGCCCATGATCTTCTCCATGTTGATGACACCGGCTTCCATCTGGGCCTGAAGCGAGGCGGGGTAGGTGCGCTTGTGCGCGTAGAAATAGGTGCAGACCTCGGTCGTGACCGTGAAACCGGGAGGCACCGGGAGGCCGATGCGCGTCATCTCCGCGAGATTGGCGCCCTTGCCGCCGAGAAGCGGCTTCATGCCTCCGTGTCCGTCGGCCTTGCCGGCGCCCCACGTGTAGACGTATTTCGGGCCTTTCGAGGCGGCAGATTTGCCTGCCTTGGCGGGCTGCTTCGGAGCGGGTTTCTTGGCTTTGGATTTGGCGGCCATATTGGAGAGATTTGAGATTGAAAACTAACGCGTGCACGGGCGCGCGAAAGAATAAAGGCAATAGGGCGGGGCGGGGGCCTGTCAACGATCCAGCCGCGGAAGTTAAAGCAACGGCCAGCTTTTTCCAATTTAAGCCCGGCAAACGGGCGGCGCGCGGCCACAGGCCCGCGCCGGTTCACATGCCCTTTTTGATGAACGCCACGTCCTTGTCGGTATCTTTCAACCGGATGATTTTCTGACCGTGGGAATCCTTGCCGACGTAATCGATGCTCGCCGCGGCCAGCACCGGGAGCGTTCTGCGCAGGTCGTGGGTCTCGCCTTCACTCGTGACGTCGACCGTCCAGATTTCGGAGGGTGGTCGACCTTCGGAGGCGGGTTTGTTTTCGTGAGCGGAGAGACGGAGATGTTTCTCGTAGACCACCGTGGTGATGACGCGATCGCGGTAGCCGATGAGTTCCGTGCGCGGTGGATCCTGCACGGTGACCGTCTGGTAGATGGGATTGCCGTTCTTGTCGGTGCCGACCTGCATCGTCTGGGAGTGAACCTCGCCCGGCACGGTGGCGTAAATGGGCTCTGACACGGTCTCATGGCGCAACTGCGGCGGACCGACACCGTAATCAAGATCGACCACGACATCCGCGTGCTCGGCGTCCGTGGTTTCATACATGCCTTTGCCGGAAAGCGCCGTGCGGACAAAACCGACGGCCTCCTTGTGGCGCAGCGAATCCTCGGCGATCTCGGGGTTGGTGCTGTGAATCTTGTAGGAGATCGCTTCCTCGGCCTTGGGTTTCGCCAGCGAATCGACTTTCACTTCGTAACTGGGGGTGCAGCCGCCAACCGCGAGTGCGCCTGCGAGCCACAGGCCGCGCAGCGCCAGTGCCCCGGCGAGCCCGCGATCGATGCGGGCCGATGGTTGGCGGGTCTTCATGGTAACGCCAAACTGCTAGCGCAAAATCTTCGCCGCGCAACTGCAAGTTGGCGAACGTCGGTCGACTGTGGGCAAAAAAAACGGGCCTAAGCGGCGCGTGGTGGACGGCTGCCAGCCGCCGATGATTTATTTCCGGTTCGCCGCGCGCTGCGCTCGGAGCACGACGCGAAACATCTGGATGCACAGCCAGAACACGCCCGACATGCACGCGGCGCACAGGCTGCCCCAGATCAGGATCATCCAAGGATCGGTCGACGGCACGTGCGGCGAAACCAGACGGTAGAGAAAGGCGAAAAAGGCGAGGACGAGCACGGCATCGACTGCAAGAGTGACGGGCGAGAGGCGTTGTTTTTCGGGCTGGGCCATGGCGCGAAAGGAGACGGACAAGCCGCGGGTTGTCCACGGCAAATTTTGACCGCGCCCGGCAAAGATTTTCTCGCGCCCGTTGCCCTGATTCGCAAGCTTCCCTCATCCACTGGCGTCTTTTCACTCTGATCTCCCGCTGATTTCCCGATGGCCCGGCCATATTCTAGCACAAACGATCAGGCGCCAACCCTGCGCAATCTCAAGGTGCTCGTGGCGCTGCTGGTCGTCTCCAATATTCTGGTCGGTGTGCTCGGCGGTTACTTGCTCCGCGCGGTGGACAAGCGCTACTCCGACCTGTTGGACCGCTCCGTGCCAGCCTTGAACGACCTGCGTGAATTGATGACGGACACGGTCGCTGCAATGCACTCGACCAACCCGAGAAATTTCTCCGGACCCGACGCGAATACTCCGGCGGCGTTGCTAGGAATTCAGGTGTCGTTGCGGACCGCGGAAAAATTCCGCAAGGAACTATTTGAAACCGGCAACCTGAAAGAAGAACCGAAAGAACAAGCCGCGCTGCGCCAGACGGGCGACGACTTCAGCGCGGCCGTAACGGAGGTGATGGAAGCTTATGCCGCCGGCAAACGCGCCGACGCCGTGCGGATTCGCGAAGAAAAATTGTTGCCCTGTTTCGATCGGCACATGGCCGCCATCGGGCGTGCAGCCGACGCGGTCGAGTCCGTGAGTCTGGGTGTCAGCAAGGATTTCACCGACCGCACGAATCGCCTCACTAGAATTGTCGTGGGAGTCGCGAGTTGGCCCGTGATCATGCTGTTCGCACTGCTCGTGCTGACCGCCGGGTTTGTGATCGCGATGATGATCGCGTTTCGCGGCAAGGATCTCGCGGACACGCCGTGAGGCCGAGAGGACGGCGGCGCGGAGGGCGCGACCTCACCACGTTTTCGGAATCGCTGCAGTCAGGATTTCGGGCGCGCCCGTCGTGACGAGCACGTTGTCCTCGATCCGCACGCCACCGAGAGCGAAATAACGCTCGGCCAGCGGCCAGTTCACGCAGTCGTGGAAACGCGCGCGCCGCGCCGGATCGTTCAGCAACGCTGGGATGAAATACAATCCCGGCTCGACAGTGACGACGTAGCCCACCGCGAGCGGCAGATCCATCCGCAGCGTGCGCAGGCTCGGCCGCGCATCCTTCGCGCGACCCGGCTGCAGTCCACTGCCGTCGCGCACACCGAGCCCGACCATGTGGCCGAGTCCGTGCGGGAAAAACAGCGTGTGCGCCTCCTGCTCGACCAGTGACTCCGCACTCCCACGCATCACTCCCATCGCCACGAGTCCGGCGACCAGATCGACTGCGCAAGCGAGATGAATTTCCTTCCACTCCGCACCCGGCACGCACTTCGCGATCGCGCGCTCCTCGGCGGCAAGCACGACCTGAAACAGATCGCGTTGAAATGCATCCGGCGCGCCGACGGCATAGGTGCGGGTGACGTCCGCCATGTAGCGATCGATTTCAGCGCCGGCGTCGACCAGCACGAACTCGCCCGCTCGCACCGCGCGGCCCGACGGCTCGAAGTGCAGCACCGCCGCATTCGGCCCGCTCCCGACGATCGTGCCGTAGCCGGGCCGCGTGCCGCCATGTCGGAAAAATTCCGCCTCAAGTTCGATCTGTAACATTCGCTCCGTGACGCCGGGCCGCAGGTGCTCGCGCAATGTGGCAAAGCCCGCGGCTGTCGCCACCGTCGCGCGACGGACCAAAGTCACTTCGTGTCCATCCTTTGGCCGTCGCGCGTGAGTCAGCGCGGCGCGGACGGTTGCCGTGAGTGCTGCGTCCGCATTCACCTCGCGCCATGGCGCGCCGAGAATCGCAATTGGACGGTTCGCGCGGCTCGCGAGCCACGGGGCGAGAGTCGCCAGCGGCGTGCCCGGAGTCTGCGTGCGGCCTTCCCACACGCGTTCGCCTTCCGTCACCTCTGGCACGAAGGAAACCCATCCGGTGCCCGCGCCATCGCGCGGATCGAAGGCGACCAGACCTCCCGCACACTCGTGGCCCGCGAGATAGAAATACTCCGCGTGCGATCGGAACGGGTAGGTTTGGTCGGAGCCCTCGGGCAGTGGCACCGGATCGCCGGCACCGACGAGCAGAATCGCGTCGTCCAAGTGCAGGGCCGCGGCGATCCGCGCGCGGCGTTCGGTCAGAAATTCACTCATGGGTTTTCCGCGACGCTGACTTCGCGGCGCGCCGCGCGCAAGTGCGCCGCAGCTTGCGCAAACGTCGCGGTCCCGCATCGTCTGTCCTGACCATGCGTCTCGATTTCACTTCGCTCTCACCGCGCGCCGCCTACGGCTGGATGATCAGCACGATTCTCCCGCGGCCGATTGCGTGGGTCTCGACGATCTCCGCCGATGGGAAAACCAACCTCGCGCCCTTTTCATTTTTCCAAGGCGTTTGCGCCAACCCGCCCACGCTGATGTTTGTGCCGGTGAACAATCGCGAAGGCGTGAAGAAGGACACCGTGCGCAACCTGGAGCAAGTGCCGGAGTTCGTCGTGAACCTTGTGCCCTTTGCGCTTGCCGAGCAGATGAACGCCACCGCGGCGTTGCTGCCCTACGGCGAGAGTGAGTTTGAGAAATTCGGCATCGCCTCCGCACCCAGCGAACGCGTGCGCCCGCCGCGGGTCGCGGCAGCGCCGGTGGCGTTTGAGTGCACGCTCGATCGGTTCGTTAATATCGGCGAGGGTGCGCTGGCGGCGCACGTCACGTTCGGCCGGATCGTGCTAGCGCATGTCGCCGACACGGTGCTCGGCGCCGACGGTCGCGCCGATCCGGCGAAGCTCGATCTCATTGGGCGGCTCGGGGGCGAACTCTACACGCGCACGACCGAGCGGTTTGCCATCCACCGGCCGGATTAGAGAGAAATTTTGCGATGAAGCGCGTTCACGCAAAAATCGGCGCAACGTTCGCCAAGATTCGCGGAGGCTGCGCGCCGTCCGATCGTTACTATCATACTGCATGAATCCTTCCGCTCTTTCCACTGGTCTGTCTGCGTGGGGCGAACCGCCTCTGTTGACGGGATCGCAAGTCCTCACGAATCCTCTGCTCAACAAGGGCACCGCTTTCACCGATCGGGAGCGCGATGTGCTCGGACTTCGCGGCTTGTTGCCGCCGCGCGTGTTTACGCTGGAAGAGCAGTTGCAGCGCACGCTCACTTCGCTCCGCAGCAAGTCGAGCAACATTGAGAAATACATTTATCTGACGACGCTGCAGAACCGCAACGAAGTGCTCTTTTACCGGACCGTCATCGATCACATCGAGGAGATGGTGCCGCTCATTTATACTCCGACCGTCGGCGAGGCGTGCCAGAAATATGGCGCCATCTACACGAAGCCGCGCGGCATGTTCATCAGCCTGCGCGATCGCGGTCATGTCGCGGAAATTCTCCGCCACTGGCCGCAAGCCGGGGTGCGCCTGATCGTCGTCACCGACGGCGAGCGGATTCTTGGGCTCGGCGATCTCGGGGCGCTCGGTATGGGCATCCCGGTGGGCAAGCTCGCGCTCTACACCGCGTGCGCTGGATTGCATCCGGGTTATACGCTGCCGATCACGCTCGATGTCGGCACCGACAATGCCGAACTCCGGGCCGGCTCCGCATACATCGGGCTCAAGCAGCCGCGCGCCCGCGGCGCCGACTACGACGATTTCATTGAGGAATTCGCCCTCGCGGTGAAGGAAGTTTTCCCGAAGGCGCTCGTGCAATGGGAGGACTTCGGCAACACGAATGCCTTCCGCGTGCTGCACAACTACCGGCACCGGCTCCCGAGTTTCAACGACGACATTCAGGGCACCGCTGCCGTCGCGCTCGCGGGCGTCCTCGGTGGTCTGCGGTTGACCGGTGGCAAACTCGCGGAGCAAAAGATTCTCTTCCTTGGGGCGGGCGAAGCCGGCACCGGCATCGCCGACCTCTACGTCGCGGCGGCACGCGACGAGGGCTTGAGCGAAGCAGAGGCGCGGTTGCGCTGCTGGTTCGTCGACTCCAAGGGACTCGTGGTTCAGGGCCGCGGCGACACTCTCGCCTCGCACAAGCTGCCGTATGCGCACAAGCACGCGCCGGTCGCGACGCTGGCCGAGGCGGTGAAACTCCTGAAACCCACGGCGCTCATCGGAGTGTCGGGCATGCCAGCAACGTTTACGCGTGAGATTGTTGAGCTGATGGCCGCGAACAATCCGCGACCGATCATTTTTGCGCTGTCGAATCCCACCTCGAAGGCGGAGTGCACGGCCGAACAAGCCTACACGTGGTCGAGTGGCCGCGCGATCTTCGCGAGCGGCAGTCCGTTCCCGCCGTTCGAGTTGAACGGCGTGCGTCATGTGTCGGGGCAGGGCAATAACATCTATATTTTCCCTGGCGTCGGTCTCGGCGCGCTCGTGAGCGAAGCCCGGGAAGTGACCGATGCGATGTTCCTCTCGGCGGCCCGCACGCTGGCCGGTCTCGTGCAAACCGAAGATCTCGCCATGGGCCGCGTTTATCCGTCGCTCACCAAGATTCGCGAGGTCTCCCTCAAGATCGCCACAGCGGTCGCGACGGCGGCGCACGACAGCGGACTGGCGAGCGTGCCAAGGCCGGACGACATCACTGAGGATGTGCGCGGCCGGATGTTCGAGCCCGTCTATCGGGAATACGTCTGACCTAGCGCGTCCGCGCGAACTCAGTTTGCTTGGGGCTTTTTCTGGTCGCTGTCGACGGGGACGCTGCGCTTGCGGTCGTCGGTCGCCGGCAGCGGCGGCGCGGCCGGTGGTGGAGTCGCCGTGGGAGCAGCGGGCGCCGCGACCGGCATGCGGATCTGGGGCAGTGAGTTTGACGCTGGCGCCGGCACCATTGGTCCAATGGGCGCGTTTTGCACCGGTATGACTCGTGTCGCTGGCGGTGCGCTCGGTGGATTCTGAACCGACACCGGCCGATTCTGCCGGTCGCCGCTGTCACTGTGGTCGCGACCGGAATCGACGCGGCGCGCGGGCGGCGGCGTAGTCGCCGGAGTCGCAGTCGTGGCGGGTGCCGGTGCGATCGCGACTCCACCTGTCCGGGCTGGATCGAGCGCACGACCGTCGTTGCGCTGAGGCTGGCCGTGCGGATCGTTGCTCCGATCGGGCCGATCGTCGCGGGTGATGGTTGGTCGCGGGGCTGTGTTGATTGGCGCGGGCCGCGTGATGTCGTCGCGCCGAGGGGCGTTCACGAGTGGTGGCCGGGTGACGTTGGACGGCGGCCGCCACGGGTGGCGGTCGGGATCGGCGACATAGCCGGGCTGGCCGGGAAAAATCGGGTGCCGCCAGTCGTGGTGGTCGCGCGAATTTCGATAGCGTTCGGCGGTCCAGATCGTGCGTTGCCGCCAATCGCAGTCGAACGCGAGCCACGGCCCGGCCGCGAACGGCGAACTGAACGAGACATACGTCATCGCGCCGTAATAATCCGGCGGTGGTGCGTAGACGACCAGCGGATCGTAGTAGGGCACATAGAGCACGCTAGGTTGTGTGGGCACGATCATGAGCATGTCGCCGTCGGCGAGCACCTGCTGTTGCGGCGAATCCTGCAGTGTGCCGGCGGCGCGGGCTTTCGCGCGCAGTCGCTGGATCGCCTGCATGACTTCAGCGGGTTGCTGGGCAAAGGCTTCGCCGAGCTGCTTCGTCCACGCGAGATTTTCGTCCATCCACTTCACGACTTCGGCGTAGTGGACGAGGGATTTGACGCTTTCGTCCCACGAGCGGCTGGCGACGGCCGCCGGATCGCCGGCATCTTTGAGATAGCGGGCGGCGAGCACGATGTCGGCCGGCGTTGTCGCCGCCGGCAGGATGAGCGCGATCAACGCGTCGGGATAAAGCGCAATCGGTCCGACGAGTTGCTCAAGTTGAGCGGCGGTGAGCTGGCCGCCATCGGGTGGCATGGCCGGCGCAGCAGTTTCTTCCGCGGGCAAACCGCAGGCAAAAGCGAGACCGAGCAGCAGGGCGGCGAGGCGAGTTTTCATGGGGCGACCTCCAACGGAGACATGCTACTTGGAAACCCGCCGCAGGCAAGAGTGCCGCGGTATCTTGCCGTGTGTCTAAATTTGCGAGTAGTCCGTCGGCGTGAGGAAACGCGGCGTGTTCTTGGACGTGTTGTCCTTGTATTGCGGATCACCTGACATTGCTTTCCAGCGCGGATCGGGGCCGAATTTTGCCCAGCCCGCGAGGTGCGACGCGAGGTCCGCGCCGCTCGTGAAGTAGCGGAGGTGCGGCAGATTCGGGCCGGCGATCCCCTGACCCCAGAGCACGGGCGACATACCGAGCTCCTTCATCAGCGGTATCTCGCCGTTGTTGAACATCGCCATCTTGCTCAACGCGGCGCGCTCGCTGTGGCTCTCGTAGTCGCGCATTTCGAAGACGCGCGTCGGCACGCGGTTCTTGCAGAAGGCGGGCAGTTCCATCTGCGGCATCCCTTGGAAGGCGCGATAAAGCCAAGTGTCGATGCGGTCGAAGACCGGACTCGCCTTCGGCACGCTGAGGTAGTCGGTCCCGGCGGCCTGCACCGCGGGATCGGCGTTGAGGTCGGCGCTCACGCTCACGAACGATTCCAGCGAGGTGTGCGGGATGAGCACCCAGACCGGCGAACCGGCCAGCGGTTTCGAGGTGACAGCTTTCTTGTCGATTTCGAGTTCGGTAAACACGCCGACGTTTTTCACGCCGCGCTGGTTGACGGCGGGGATGAATGCTTTCGCGAGGTAACTTTCGAGCGGAGCGGTGGCCGCGCCGGGTTTGAAACGGTAGGCGCGAAGCTCATAATAGTCGCGGCCGGTGGCAGATTTTTCCGCGGCGGTCAGCGGCGAGCGAGCCAACGCAGCCACGGCAGTGGCGGCAAGGGAGGTGGTGAGGAAGTCGCGACGTTTCATGTTGTGGATTTTTTAGAACGGTAGCTGGGGCCAGAGCGTCGAAGCGATGAGCACTTCAACGAGTCCATAGACGGAAATCAAACTGATCACGACGGACCAGCTCTTCAACATCTCGCCCTGCGTGAGCCCGCTCATGCGCGACACGATCCAGAATCCGGCATCGTTCATCCAGAGCAGACCTTTCGAGCCGAAACCGATTGCGAGGAAAATGTAGAGCGGATGCACGCCGAAGCCCGCCGTGCCGGCGATCGACATCATCACCCCCGCACCGGCGATCGTCGCGACGGTTGCCGAGCCCTGCGCGCCGCGGATGATGATGGTGACGAGCCACGCGAGGAACACGTAGTTGAGCGGATGGTCGCCGGCGAGAGTGCGCACTTGGTCACCGATGCCGGCGGCTTGGATCATGCCGCCGAACGCGCCGCCCGCGGACACGATGAGAATCATCACACCGGCCATCTCGATCGGTTTGCCGAGTCGCGCGCCGACATTTTTCCACGCGATGTTTTTCTGCCGCGCATTCACCGCCAGTGCGATGAGGGCGCCGAGCAGGAGCGCGACATTCTTGTTGCCGAGAAATTGGATCACTTGGACAAATGCGGTCGGCACGCTGGCGCGTGTCGCCGCGTTGGCGTGTTTCAGAATCGCATCGAGCGTGGCCGCCGCCGCGATGAGAATCAGCGGAAGCACGACCGGAGCGATCGAGGGGAGAAAGCCCGGCAACTCCGACTCCGGCTTCGCGGCCTGCGCCGTGAGCGCCTCGGCGGTTTCGCCTTCGAGCGGGCGCGGCGGCGCCTGCATCCGGCGATTGATCCAGCGCGCCGTGGCCAATCCGGCGAGCGCCGGCAAGAGGCCGAACGCGATGCCGGTGAGAATCGCGTGGCCCATCGTGATACCGAGTTTGTCGGCGACAAACATCGGGCCCGGCGCAGGCGGCACGATGCCGTTGGTGACGACCACGCCCGCGCCCATCGCACAAACATAAAGAATGTAGTCCTTGCCCGTCCGCCGAGCGAGCGAGCGAGCGAGCGGAAGCATCAGCATGAACACCGTGTCGGCAAACACCGGCGCCGCCAGCACGAAGCCGGTAAGGCACAACGCGAGCGCGGCGCGGCCCTCGCCGAGCACCGCAATCATGCGCCGCACGATTTTGTCCGCTGCGCCGCTTTCCATCAGCGACGTCCCGATCACCGCGGCGAGCGCGATGGCGAAGCCAAGTTTGCCGGCGGTCGTTCCGAACTCCGCCATCACCGATTCGATCGCTTTCACGAAGCGGCCCTCGCCAGTTTGTCCTGTGGCGGTGAGCAGGCTCACGACAGTGGCGGCGAGAATAAGCGCGAAGAATGCGTGCAGTCGCAGCACGGCAATCACGAACACGATGAACAAAATGCTGAACGCGACGATGCCGAGCGGGCCGCCGATAAAAGCGAGGGGCAGGGGAAGCATGAGGTTGCCCGCGAGTCGCTACCGGATGCGCGCTGGAACGCAACCGCGGATCGCGTCAATGCACCCAGCTTGCGCAATGAGAAAAGCCAATCGCGACTCGATTTTATTCGCGCGCATCCGATCGACGCTTTTGCATCGCGAGCGGTTATCGTTCATCCCTTTTCTCCCCTTATGTCTGCTCCGCTCACAATCGCATTCATCGGCACCGGCGTCATGGGCCGCAGCATGGCCGGCCACATCCAAAAAGCGGGTCACACGCTGCACGTCCACAATCGCACCAAAGAAAAAGCCGCCGCGCTCCTTGAGGCTGGCGCCACGTGGCACGACTCCGCTGGCAGCGCAGCCGCACCCGCCGATGTCGTAATCACGATGCTCGGGTTTCCGACCGATGTGGAGACGAGTTACCTCGGTGCCGGCGGCATCGTCGAGCGCGCCAAGCCCGGTGCGTTGCTGATCGACATGACGACGTCGAGCCCGGTGCTCGCGCGAAAAATTGCCGACGCCGCTGCGAAACGCGGCCTCGCTTCGCTCGATGCGCCTGTGTCCGGTGGCGATCTCGGGGCGAAGGAAGCGCGGCTCGTGATTATGGTCGGCGGCGATGTCGCGGCGTTCGCCCGCGCGAAACCGTTGTTCGAAATCATGGGCAAGAACATCGCGCTGCTCGGCGCGGCGGGCGCGGGACAATATTGCAAGATGGCCAACCAGATCGCTGTCGCCGTCGGCATGGTCTCGTGGTGCGAAGCGCTCGCCTACGCGAAGAAAGCCGGCCTCGATCCGGCGGCGGTTCACGCCAGCATCAGCGGCGGCGCCGCCGGGGGTTGGGCGATGACGAACCTCGCGCCCCGCGCCCTCGGCGAGAACTACGCGCCGGGTTTTTACGTGAAGCACATTTTGAAGGACATGCGCATCGCCCTCGAAAGCGCCGCCGAAATGAAACTCGATCTGCCCGGCCTCGCCTGCGCGAAGAAACTCTACGACGAGGTCGCCGCGCGCGGCTGGGAAGACTGCGGCACGCAGGCACTCTATCGACTCTATACCTCACTATGAAAATATCCCCCGATTTCCGTAAACGCGTGCTCGCCCGCGAGTGGCTCGTCGGCACGTTTCTCAATCTCGGCTCGCCCATCACAGTCGAGATCGCCGGGCTCGCCGGCTTCGACTGGCTGCTCATCGACCACGAGCACGGCCCGGGCGGTGAAGACACGTTGCTGCACCAACTGCACGCCGCGTCCGGCACGCCGGCGTTTCCCGTCGTGCGGATCGCGGCGAACGAGACGCCGCGCTTCAAGCGCGCCCTCGACATGGGCGCCTCCGGCGTGATGGCGCCCTACGTGAGCACCGCCGCCGAGGCGCGTGCGGCCGTCGCTGCGGTGCGTTATCCGCCGCATGGCGTTCGTGGCGTGGCGAAGTTCAATCGCGGCGCCGGCTTCGGTGGTGACTTCGAGGAATACTATCTGCACGGCCACGAGCGTTTGCTGACCGTCGTCCAAATCGAGACCACCGAGGCGGTGAACAACATCGACGAGATCGCCGCGGTCGACGGTGCCGACGTGCTTTTCGTCGGGCCCACTGACTTGAGCTACAACATGGGCATTCGCGATCAGCTTGAGAGCGAACCATTCACAGCGGCGTTGAAGAAAGTTAGTGCAGCCGCGAAGAAGCACGGCAAGGCCGCTGGTATCCTCGTGCATAACGACAAGCTTGTCCCGAAAGTCCGCGATCTCGGCTACACGTTTGTCGCGCTGGGCAGCGACGGCGGCGGCGTGCGCACCGCACTGCTCGGGTTCGCGGCGGCGCTCAAAGCGAAGTAATTTTCCATGCGGATCGTCGCGATGCACGTCACGCCGATCGTGCTCGGCGATCCGCCGTTGCTGAACGCGGCCGGGCTGCACGCGCCGTGGTGCCTGCGCACCGTCGTCGAACTCATCGCCGACAACGGTCTCACCGGCCTCGCCGAGGTGCCGGGTAGCGCGGCGATCAACGCGAAGCTTGATGCCGCACGCGCCATCGCCGTCGGCCGCGATCCGCTCAACTGGCATCCGCTTCGTGCGGCGTTGCGCGCTCACTTTGGCACCGAGGCCGCGGCGTCGCGCGGCGACAAACCGTGGGATCAGCGCGCGCTCGTGCAGGTCGAAAGCGCACTCGACGTCGCCTGCCTCGATCTTGCGGGCAAACATTTCGGCGTGCCGGTCGCCACGCTGCTCGGCGGCATCGTGCGCGAACGCGTGCCGTATTCCGCCTACCTCTTCTACAAATACGAGGGCGCCGGCGGCGATCTCGCTTTCGGCACCAATCCGCAGGCGACGGGGTGGGACGCTGGCCGCCAAGCCGCCGCACTCGATCCAGACGGCATCGTCGCGCAGGCGCGTGCGATGATCGCGGAGTTCGGTTTTGAATCGATCAAGTTGAAAGGCGGCTGCTTCCCGCCCGATCAGGAAGTCGCCGCGATCAAGGCGCTGCGGAAGGCGTTTCCCGGCTACCCGCTGCGCCTCGATCCCAATGCACTTTGGACTGTCGAGACCTCGATCAAATGGGGTCGCGAACTCGAAGGCGTGCTCGAATACCTCGAGGACCCGTGCCGCACGCAAGCGGGAATGGCGGCGGTGCGGCAGGCGTTGAAGACACCGCTCGCGACGAACATGTGCACGACCTCGTTTGACGATTTGCCGGGCAGCGTGCGCACCGACTCCGAGGACATCATCCTCACCGACCATCATTTTTGGGGCGGGCTGCACGCGTCGATGGAACTCGCGGCGCACTGCCGGGTGTTTGGCCGCGGCGTATCGATGCACTCCAACAACCACGGTGGCATTTCGCTCATCGCGATGACTCACCTCGGCGCCGCGATGCCGAACCTCACCTACGCGCTCGACACGCACTACCCGTGGCAATGGGAGGAGATTATTGTCGGTGGTCGCGTGAAATTTGAAAACGGCTGCGTCGTGCTGCCGAAAGGCCCGGGCCTCGGCGTCGAACTCGACCGCACGGCGCTCGCGAAAGCGCACGCGAATTTCCTGCGCGCCGGCCTCACCGAGCGCAACGACGAGATCGAAATGCAGAAGAAGATTCCGGGCTGGAAATTCGCGCAAACGCGGTGGCAGGGCGCGTGATTTTCAACCGCTGATGACACGATAGACACGGATTCAGAAATGATACATCCGTGTTCATCCGTGAAATCCGTGGTTAAGTTTGGCTGGTTTATCCTGCTGAGTGCGCTGGCAAGTTTTGCCCAGACGCCTGGCGCCCAGAAGATATTCCCAAATCTTGAGACCAATATCGATCGTCCATTGCGCTACCGGCCAGAAGGCGTCGACTTCGTGATCGAGAACGGCGCGGAAACGTTCAACCGTCCGCTCTATGGCGGTAACACGGCGTTTCGCGTCGATGGCGGCGACAAGCCGGAGTTCGTTCTGTATTTGCCGGGACGTGGTGGAAATTTGCGCCTCGGCCTGCGCACGGCGAAGGGCGCGAAGTGGCTGCACGACGCCGCGAAGATTGAAACACGCTACCGGCCGGGCGAACTGCTTTATGCGATCTGCGACCCGCTGCTCGGCGAACATGGCGTGCTGCGCGTGGTGGCTGTGGCGCTGCACCAGACGGAGGGGCTCATCGTGCGGGCCGAGGCGGAAAATATTTCCGCAGGCGTCGAACTCATCTGGGCCTTCGGCGGCGTGAACGGCCAACGCGGATCGCGCGATGGCGACATCGGCACCGAGCGTGTGCCGATCAGCGAATGGTTTCAGCTTCAGCCGGGATTCTGTCGTGACAACGCGATCGAAGTCGGCGCGGGCGGATTTACGTTGCGCACGAAGGTGGCGACAATTGTCGGGGTGGCGCCGTCGGGCGCGCAGCACCGTGTCGGCGATGCCACGCAATGGGGCGATCCGGCAGCGCTGCTGGCTGCGGAAAATGTGGCGGCGCCGCGAGAGCCCGTAGTAATCGGCCGCGCACCGCTGACGAACGGCCAGCCGCTGCTGATCTCCCTGCAACGCGTCGCGGCGGGCGCCACGATGAGCGAGGACCTCGGCACCTATCGCGAAGTGGGCGCGCCACCGGTGGCGGCGAAGAATCTGCTCGCGCCGGCTTATGCGGCGGCGGAGTTGCCGGCACGTTTTGCGGAGGCTGAGAAGCATTTTGCGGAACTGCGGTCGCGCGTGACAGTGGAGACGCCGGATGCGTTTCTCAACGCGGCTGTCGGCGCGCTCAACGTCGCCGCCGATGCCGTCTGGGATGAGCCGCAGGGCGACATCATGCACGGCGCCATTGCATGGCGCACGCGGTTGCTCGGCTGGCGCGGGCCTTATTCGCTCGACACGCTCGGCTGGCACGACCGGGCGCGTCAGCATTTCGAGTATTGGGCGGGCCGTCAGAATACTGGCCCGATTCCCGAAAAAATTCCACCAGCGAACGAAAAGGACAACCTCGCGCGCAACGAGGCCGGCCTGCATTCGAACGGCGACCTGTCGAACTCGCACTACGACATGAACCTCGTCGCGATCGACGCGCTGTTCCGGCACCTGCGTTGGACCGGCGATCTGGCGTTTGCGAAAAAAATGTGGCCCGTGATCGAACGGCATCTCGCGTGGGAGCGGCGGTTGTTCCGACGGGAATTCGGATCGGACAAGCTGCCGCTCTACGAGGCCTACGCAGCGACTTGGGCGAGTGACGACCTGCAATACAGCGGCGGCGGGACGATGCACGCGTCGGCCTACAATTATTTTCATAACGTCGAGGCGGCGCGGCTCGCGCGACTGCTGGGCGCAGATCCGAAGCCATATCAGCAAGAGGCGCGGCTGCTGGAGCGCGGGATGCGGGAATTACTGTGGTTGGGGCAGGAGGCGATGGTCGATCCACCGACGGACAGCCTGAAGGCATTGAGCAAGTTTCAGCCCCAGCCTGAAAGCGGTTGGTTTGCGGAATCCAAGGACTGGCTCGGTGCGGAACGTGTGCATCCGAGCGCGGCGCTGTGGACGTTTTATCACACGATGGATTCCGAGGTGCCGACGCCGCGAGAGGCGTGGCTGATGACGCAGCAGGTCGACACGCAGATTCCGCATCTGCCGGTGCGCGGACCGGGTGTGCCGGTGGGACTTTACACCTTGGCCGAGAGCAACTGGATGCCCTACGACTGGTCGATCAACAACGTTGTGATGGGCGAAGCTGTTCACGCGGCGCTTGGCTTTTGGCAGGCGGGGCGTGCGGATGACGCGTGGCGGATCGCGAAAGGTTCGCTGCTGGCGGCGATGTTCATGGGCATTTCTCCCGGCAACGTGGGCTCGATGAGTTACCTGGATGTCTATCGGCGCGAATCGCAGCGGGATTTTGCCGACGGCTCGGGCGTGTTGTCGCGAGCGATCGTAGAGGGATTGTTCGGCCTGCGGCCGGATGCGCTGGCGGGCGAACTGCGCTTCGAGCCTGGCTGGCCGGCAGAGTGGGAGCACGCGGTGCTACGGCATCCGGATTTCACGGTGAGTCTCAAACGCGACGGAGAAACGGACTCGTATGTAGTCGAACAAAGATTTTCAAAACCGCAGATGCTGCGACTTCGGCTTGTGGTCCGACGCGATCAAATTGCGGCAGTGACGGTCGATGGCGTGGCGGGACCATGGCACGTGATCGAGAATACTGTAGGGGCACCACGGATCGATGTGCTCGCACCGGCGGCGGGGCGGCATGAGATCGCAGTGCGCTGGGCGGGCGAGAGTATTCGTCCGAGGGGCGAATTGAAGTTCACCCGAGTCCAGCAGGGCCAGATGCGGTGGTGGGCGGGACCGTCTGCGGCCACGAAGGTGGTGCAGATCCAGAATGCGCAATTCGTGGGCGAGCCTTCCGGGTTCACGCCGGTGGATCTGACGTCGAGCTTCAACGATCGGGTGACGCAGATTTTCAAGAACGAGTATCGGTCGCCGCGGTCGCCGTTCGTGTCGCTCGCGCTACCCAAGCAAGGGATCGGAGGCTGGGCGGGCGGAGTGAATGCGGCCGCAGAAATTGACGATAGCGGACTGCGCGCGGTGGCGGCGAAGAACGGTGGGAAAATTGTTTTACCGATGGGCGAACCGCTGGCGACGCCGGGCGCGGCGAACGTGAAGAATGTTTTGTTCGTTTCGCAATGGGACAACTACCCACGGGAGGCGACGATGCCGCTGAAGGGGAAATCTTCACGCGTGGTGCTCCTCATGGCGGGCTCGACGAACCCGATGCAGAGCCGGATCGACAACGGCGAGTTGATCGTGGCCTACACCGATGGCACGATGGCGCGGCTCGCGCTCGCGAATCCCGAGACGTGGTGGCCAATCGAGCAGGACTATTTCATCGACGATTTTCAGTTTCGCGACGACGCCGCGCTGCCGGTGCGGGTGGATTTGAAGACGGGCAACCTCCGCGTGCTCAAGCGTGAAACGTTCAAGGGCACGGGCCGAAAAATTCCCGGCGGGGCGGCGACGGTGCTGGAGTTGCCGCTCAATCCCACGAAGGAATTGAAATCGCTGACGGTGCGGGCGCTCGCAAACGATGTTGTCATCGGGCTGATGGCAGCGACGCTGGTGCGATGACTAAGTTGGCGCAGCGCTTTGTAAGAAAACAGGCCGTAGTCACCGGCGGTGGCTCGGGGATCGGTCGCGCGATCGCGGAGAGGCTAGCGGCGGAAGGCGCCAGCGTGGCGA
Source organism: uncultured Opitutia bacterium (assembly GCA_903840415.1). Lineage (GTDB taxonomy): Bacteria > Verrucomicrobiota > Verrucomicrobiia > Opitutales > Opitutaceae > CAITWF01. Next base: position 53,832 of record CAIMFY010000104.1, read on the forward strand.
TCTTCGAGTTGCGGGCGGAGGCGGGCGCGGAGGCCGCGGCGGCGATTCGTGCGGCGGGCGGATCGGCGCGTGTGATCGCGTGCGACGTGGCGAACACGGAGTCCGTGCGCGCGGCGTTTGCGCAGGTGGAGAAGCTCGACGTGCTGGTGAACAACGCCGGCATCGCCCACGTGGGCGATGTGCTGACGACGACGCCGGAGGACCTCGATCGGATTTATGCTGTCAATGTGAAGGGGGTTTACCACGGGTTGCATTTTGGCGTGCCGAAGTTGATCGCGAATGGCGGCGGAGCGATCGTGAACATCGCCTCGACCGTCTCGAAGATCGCGGTGAAGGACCGGTTCGCTTACGGGATGAGCAAGGGCGCGGTGCTGACGATGACGCTCTCGGTGGCGCGCGATTTCGTGGACAAAAAAATCCGGTGCAACTGCGTGTGTCCGGCGCGGGTGCATACGCCGTTCGTCGATGGCTACGTGGCGAAAAATTATCCGGGGCGAGAGGCGGAAACGATGGCGCAGCTGGCGGCGGCGCAGCCGATCGGGCGAATGGGCGAGCCGCGGGAGGTCGCGGCGCTGGTGGCGTTTCTGGCCTCGGACGAGGCCGGGTTTGTCACCGGCTCGGCCTACGATATCGACGGCGGCGTGATTGCGCTGCGGTAGCGCTGCGGCTCCAACAAAATTCGGACAAGAAAAAATGGCGGTCACAAACCGCCGCTACAGGATTACGACCGACGGCGGCGTTGGGCGGCGAGGGCGAGGAGGCCTAGGCCGGTGGCGAGGAGCGCCCACGTGGAGGGTTCGGGCACCGGGCTGAAATTAAGGAAGAGATTGTTGCCGGTCTGGCTGACGACGAAGATGCCGCCGCCGAGGCTGTTTTGGAACTGGCTGGCGTTGTATTGAAACGCGCCAGCGGAGAACCCAGTGATGCCGCCGGTGGTGCTGACGAACTGCCATGAGTAGGGTTGAGTCGGATCGAAATTCGAGAGCAGGCTGGGGTTATTGCCGCTGTTGAGAGAATTAAGATTGATGACGAACGGATTGGAACTCGTCGCGCTGATGACGAGCGGCCCCGTGACTGTTAAAAGATCCCAGTTCGTGCCGGGAGTGCCGGTGCTGCTGTTAATGTCGAACGCGAAGATCGCGCCGCCGGCGAAGGTGGTGGCGCCGACGGCGAGGCTGCCGGGGCTGTTGCCGGGCGAAACGGTGCCGCCGGAGTTGAGGACGAGCGTGCCGGTGATGATGCCCGAGCCGCCAAGGATGCCGCCGCTGTTGACGATGACAGAGCCGGTGCCGGTGGCGGAGCCACTGGTGTTGGAGACGATGACCTTGCCGCCGTTAATCACGGTGCCGCCGGTGTAGAGATTGGGCGCCGTGAGCGTGGTGGTGCCGGCGGAAGCCAGCAGGGTGCCGGCGCCGGAGATGACGTTGGTAAACGTCTGGGCACCGACGTTGTTAAGAGTTAGGATGCTGCCCGTGTTGAGCGCGATCGGTCCGCCGAGGGTACCGCCAGAGGCAATGTTGAGCGTGGCACCGGTGCCGACGCTGGTGCCAACGGTGCTGGCGACGCTGCCGGTGAGGTTGACGACGTCGCCACCCGCGCCGCTCACGGCAAACGTGCCGGTGCCGTTCACCGTGCCGGCAAAAGTGGTGGAGGTGTTGGCGACCGGCATCGCGACCGTGAACGTCGCGCCGGGGTCGAGTTGGAGGACGGACGTGAGGTCGCCCGGGGTGAGGAAACCGGCGACGGTCTGGTTGTGAAGGACGTCGAGCACGGCACTAGCATTCGTGGCGATGGAGAGTAGAGTCGTGGTGGGCAGGGCGTTGGCGACGCCGAGGACGAGCGTGCCGCCGGAAACCGTTGAATTTCCGACATAGGTGTAGCCCGTGTAGCTGTTCTGGCTCGTCAGGGTAAGCGTGCCGGTGCCGGCTTTGAAGAACGAACCGGCGCCTGAGACCACGCCGCCAAACGAGGTGTTGTCGGAACGGGCAAGCGCGAGCGTGGCATTGTTGGACAAGTTGACGTTGCCAACAATGGAGCCTGACGTGGCCCCGTCGCCAACGATGAGGGTCCGGCTGTTCACATTGGTCCCACCCGTGTAAGTGTTGTTGCCGGTCAGCTTGACGTCGCCGGTCGTCGTGCCAGCGAGGACGCCCTCGCTCACACTGCCGTTGCCGGAGATCACGCCGCTGAACGTCGTCGTGTTGCTGCGATTGAAAATCAGAGCCCCATTGTCGATTACGTTGCCGAGGATAGAACCGGTCGTGCCATTGCTGCCGAGGAGGAGAGCGCCGCCAGCGTCGATCGTTGTGCCGCCGGTGTACGTGTTGTTGCCATAGAGGCCCAAAGTGTGGCCGTTGCCATTGTTGGAGCCGATTTCGAGGGCGCCGCCGGGCGTGGTGCCGTCCGTGATCGTGCCGGCGAAGACCGTGCCAAAAGCGGAGTTACCAAGGGTGACGTTGAAAGTCTTACCGCTTTCAATTTTGATCGTGGAAGTGAATGCGCTGCTGTTGAAGCCGGCGATGACCTGATTGGCCGCCACATCAAGGATCGAAGTGATCGAAAGTATGGTCGAAGTTGGCAGGGCGTTGGTCGTTCCAATGGTCAGGGTGCCGGCGGTGATATTCGTGCCGCCAGTATAGGTATTTTGGCCCGTGAGAGTGAGCGTGTTGGTGTTATTCTTGTTCAGGAAGCCACCGCCCGAAATCACGCCGCCGTAGGTGACGTCGTTCGAGCGGTTGAACTGCACGCCGGTCTTTGCTGTCGTCGTGACGATGTTGCCGGCGACCATGCCGCTCGTCGTGTTGTTGCCGAGATTAAGGGTGAGATTGTTGCCAGTGTCGTTAAGGACGGTGTTGCCGAGGTAGGTTTGATTGGACGTGACCGTGACGACGCCGTTGATGGCGACGTTGCCCGCGCCGGAGATCACCGCGGAGAGTGGAGCCCCGCCCAGCGTCAGCGTCTTGTTCGCTGCGACCGTTGTCATGCCGCTGCCGCTCAGCGAGGAGATCGTTTCATTGTTCGCAACGCTGAAGGTGCCATTGGTGCCGACTGAAACCGAGCCGTTCGGAACGGCGTTGTCGACGCCGGCGATGAGCACGCCGCCGTTGACCGAAGTGAGACCACTGTAAGTGTTGACGCCGGTCAGGGTCAGATTGCCTGGCCCGTTGAGGCTGAGAGAACCGGCACCCGAAATGATTCCGGCGTAGGTTGACGGGCCGGCATTTTGCACATTGACGCTGCTGGGGATACTGCTGCTCGGGTTGGTGGCAATGTTGCCGGCGATGGTGCCGGTCGCGGTGCTGTTGCCGATGATGAGCACGCCGCTGGGAATCGAGGTGACGCCAGTGTAGGCTTGGTTGGCGACGACATTGATGCCGCTGCCGAACGTGACGCCGCCTAAGCCGGAGATGATCGAGCTCAGCGTGCTGACGCCACTCAGCGTGAGAGCCTTCCCACTGGCGACCGTAGTCGTGCCAGTTCCTGAAAGCGAATTGATCGTGGCATTGTTGGAAACCGTGAAGTTTCCGCCCGAGTTGACTGTGACCGTGGCGTTGGGAACGACGTTGTCCGCGCCGACGACGAGGGCTCCGGCATTGATGGTGGCACTGCCGCTGAAGGTATTGGCCGGGTTGCTGATAATCAGCGTGGACGCGCCGTCTTTCACGAAAGTGCCGTTGCCGGAAAGCACGGACGAGTAAGTGATCGGGCTGCTAGGGACATCCGAGCGGTTGAAATCGAGCGTGCCGGGGTTCGTGATGGCGATGTTACCCGAGATGCTTCCCGTGGTGCCGTTGTTTCCGATTTGAAGCGTTCCGCTGCTGACGGTCGTGAGGCCTGTCAGGCTGGAATTGCCGGTCAAAATGAGAGTGCTGACGCCCCCGTTTTTTAGGAACGACCCTGCGCCCGAGAGCGAACCTGCGTAAGTGCTCAGGTTGCCAGGGTTGGTGTTCGGCATGTTGCTGTTGAGCGTCACACCGTTCTCGATGATTACATTGCTCGTCGCCGACGAACTGATGAGATCGCGGATGGTCTGGTTTGCGAAGACGTCAAACGTGCCGCTGCCATTGAGCGTGATATCGCTGCCGGTCGAGAGGGAGCCGGTTGAAGCGAGCTGTAGCGTGCCCGCGTTGATGTTGGTGCCTGCATAGCTGCTGGCGCCAGAGAGAACCAATGTGCCGGTGCCGGTTTTGGTCAGGTTGGAGCCGCTGATGGGACCGGCGTAGGTAAGGGTGGTGCCGGGGTCGGTGTTGATGGTGCCGCCGCTTATGCCGATAGCGACGTCTCGGTAGGCATTGAGCGGAAACGTGGCGGTGGTCTCGAGGGTGCCGCCATTGAGCGTGAGGCTGTTCAGCGTAGGAGAGCCGGGCACGCCGCCGAGATTGCTGTCTTGGGAAATCGCGAGGACGCCTCCGTTGATAGTCGTCGCGCCCGAGTAGGAGTTGGCGCCGGAGAGCGTGAGCGTGCCGGGGCCGGTCTGATTGACTTGGCCGGTGCCGGAGATGGCGCCGCCAAAAGCATAGGCATCGGAGTGGGCGAAGGTCAGCGTGGCGTTGTCGGTGACATTGCCGGCGATGCTGCCGCCATTGCCGATACTGAGGGTGCCGGCACTGATCATCGTGCCGCCAGCGTAGGTGTTGGGGCCAGTCAGTGTGAGGGTGCCGGTGCCGACTTTGGTTACCGAGCTGTTGCCATAGGAATTGTTATAATAAGTGCCGTCGCTCAGGATTCCGCTGTAAGTCGTGGATTGGTTGTTGGCGCCGACCGTCAAGGTTACGGGGTAAGAGTTGTCGGGACTATTGACCAAAGTTAGGTTTTGCGCGCCCGAAAGTCCTCCAAGAGTAAAGGCACCGACGCCAAAACCGATACCGAAGCTGAGAGTGCCGCCACCATTGTAATTCACCGTGCTGCCGGCCAGAGCCAGGGAATTGGTCAGCTTCAGTGTGCCGCCGCTAATGGTGGTAGTGCCGGTGAAAGTATTGTTGCCGGAAAGCCACAAAGTGCCGGTGCCGCCCTTAGTGAACGGGCCGTTGCCGGAGATGACGCCGGAAAAAGTGGCCGAAAGATTGCCAGAGGTGGCGAGCGAACCGTTCCCGAGCGAAATCGACGTGCCGCTGACGCCGGCAATCGAGCCGACGGTGATGACCTTGCCGTTGACGTCGAGGATGGCGCCAGAGCCGTTGAGATTTACGTCGGTTGCGCTGGGAAGGGTCGTGTTGCTGCCAAGCTGCAAGGTGCCAGCGCTGATGGTCGTGGAACCAGCGTAGGTGTTGGTTCCGGACAGAACCAGTAAGCCGGTCCCCAGCTTGGTCAGAGCCCCGGAGTCGGCGATGATTCCGCCATAGCTGAGAGTCGTGTTCGGATCAGTGCTGAACGTGCCGCCGGAAGCTCCCAAACTGATGCCGCGGTTGGACGCGAGCGTGAATGTGGCGGTGTTTTCGAGCGTGCCGCCATTGAAGACCAGCGAACCCGCGGTGGCAGAGCCGGGCGCGGGGCCGAGATTGCTGTCTTGGGAAATCGCGAGGATGCCGTTGTTGAGAGTAGTTGTGCCGGTGTAATTGTTGGCGGTGGATAGAATGAGCGTGCCGGTGCCGACTTTGGTGAGGCTGCCTGAGCCGGAGAGCATTCCAGAATACGTCGTGTTGCCGTTGTTGTTGCCAACACTGAGCGCGACAGGGGCTGAAGACGCATTGGTGAGTGCGAGGTTGTTCGAGCCGGTCAGGCCGCCGAGAGTCGCGCTGGTGAGCGTGCCGAAGGAAAGTCCGCCGCTCGCAGGTGCGGTGAGTGTGCTGTTTTGCAACGCAAGCGCGTTGCCGAGAGTGAGTGTGCCCGCGCTGATCGTGGTTGTGCCGGTGAAGGTGTTGGCGCCGGACAGCATCCAGTTGCCGGCACCGGATTTCGTGAGCGATGTCGCCAGGACGCCGTTGTCTACGATCGCCGGACTCAGGGTGTTGGCTCCGGTGTTCGAGCCCGTGAGAGTCAGGCTGTGGGTCGTGCTGCCAGCGACCGCGAGATTGTTGGTGTTGTTCAGGCTGAGCGCGCCGGTGCCGGAGGCATCAATCGTGGCGCCGCCGGAGCCGATGGTGAACAGGTGGTTCGTGCTCTGATCGGTCGAACCGGTGAATTGCAGTGTGCCACCGTCGATGACGAGGCTTTGGACCATCGAAGTCGCGGCACCGATGCCGCTGGACGTGCCACCGTTCGCGACGGTGCCGACGGAAAGGATACCGCCGCTGATGGTAGTGACGCCGCTGTAAGAATTGGCGCCGGAGAGCGTCCAAGTGCCCGCGCCAATTTTGGTAAGCGCAGTGAGGCCAGTATTGTCAGCGATGGTGGCGGCCAGTGAACCGGAGCCTGACCCACCTAGCGACAGAGTGTGTGAGGCTGTGCTGGTGAATGCGACGCTCCCGGTGTTGGAGAAAGTGATCAGACCGGAGCCAGAGGCGTCGAGTGTTCCGCTGTTTATGCCGAGCGTGAACAGACGATCGGTCGATGTCGTCGCCCCTGTGTATTTTAGTGTGCCCCCGTTGAGCACGAGGTTGGTAGCAGCATTGGCCGACTTACCGATCGAACTGTTTGAACCGCCGATGGCGAGGTTGCCGACCGACAGTATTCCAGCACCGATCGTCGTGCTCCCAGTGTAAGTGTTGGTGCCGGTCAAAGTAAGTGTGCCGCTCCCTTCGTAGTCGAGCCCGCTGCTGCCAGAAATAGTGCCGGCCAGCGTAAGGGAGTTAGCGGCGAACGCTTGGAGCGGGTAAGCGAAGTCGGTCGGGGTCGCAGTGGTAGGCACGCCGACTTGAAGGGTCGTAGACAGAACGATATTGTTGTGCAGGGTGAGGCCGTTGACGCTGGCCGCCAGTGCTGGAGCGCCGGTGTCTGCCGTGCCGGAGACCGTTAGGGTGCTATTGCCCAGCGGACCGGTGATCGTGCTGCCGCTGAGTGTGCTGCTGGCGCCGACCAGAAGGTAACCTGACTGCAATCCGGAGGTGCCGGTGTAATTTCCGCTCGCGTTGGTTAATTCGACATAGCCCTTGTAGGTGACGTCGCCGGGTTCAGTCTCGTTGTTGCCAATCGTCAGATTACCGATGCCATTCGCGCCCGCCGTGAGGGCAGAAGTGACTTTCAGATAGCCGCCGTTGACGCCGGTGAGATAAAGATTTCCGCCGCTAGGAGAAATGATCGGTCCGCTGACCGTGACATTGGTTGCAGTGCCGAAGTAGACGGTGCCTAGGTTCGATAGATCGATCGTTTCCGAAACATTGCGCGGGCTGGCGCCGTTGTGTGAATCGACGCCGATAATGGTGTCGCTACTAATGTCGCTGCCTGAGCTGGTGATTGCGCTCTTAAATCCGCTGAAGCTGAGACCGGTGCTTTCGGTGTAGCCGACATAGCCATCGTCATTGAGCACGATTGCTGGGGCCGAAGGCAATGCCCCGGTGCTGTCGAGGATTAGCGATGAGGCGGTGACGTTTATGGTGCCGGCGAAAGAATTGTTGCCTTGAAGAATTAAAGTGAGGCGATTGTTTTCGCCGTTTGAGGCGGTTGATGAGGTGGCTGATACGCCTCCAGTGCCGCTAATGTTGCCGGCGTAGGTTACAGTATTTGTGCGACTAAAGACCAGCGACCCGTTATTGACGATATTGCCCGCGACGGAGCCAGTCGTTCCATTAGCGCCGATTTGAAGAGTGCCTGAGTTGATTGTCGTAGTGCCAGTATAGGTGTTGTTACCGGTGAGTATGAGGGTTCCTGTGCCACTTTGGTTGACCTGACCAGAGCCGGAAATGACCCCTCCGTAGGTCGCGGCATTCGAGCGGTCAAAAGTCAGTGTTCCATTGTTGAGGATATCGCCCGCGACGGAACCGGTCGTTCCGCCGGCGCCAACTTGCAGGGTGCCGCCGCCGATGGTCGTGGTGCCAGTGTAGGTGTTGGTGCCGGAGAGCGTGAGCGAGCCAGAGCCGAGTTTGTTGATGCCGAGACCTGTGCCAGCGATAACCGAAGAAATCGTGGCGTTCTGTGCTCCCGTATCGATGTTAGAGGTTGCTCCAAGAGTAAGTGTGCCGCCGCTCAATGTCGCCGTTCCTTCTTCAAAGGTGATTCCTTGGATGCCTGTGACAGTGCCGCTGACGTTGACTGTGAAACTGCCCGTGGCATTGGTGCCGGCGGAAAATGTCGCGATGCCACTGCCCCCACTCTTCGTTTGCCATGTGCCAGTGGAGCCAGTGCCATCAGATACAGTGGTCCAGTTGGCCGTCGCGTTTTGGTCCCATGTGCCCCCAGCGGTCGCTGAGCCACTAGATCCGGCTGTGTTCGAGTTGGTGTCCCAATAAACAGTCGTTTGTGCGCGCACTTTTCCAATGCTGAGCACGAGTCCGACCGCGAGCGCGACGACCGCACAATGGCACAATCGCTGCCCTACAGGTGATCGCTTGAGGGATTGGACGAGGGGTGGTGGGAGTGCGAAATCCTCGATGATTTTCATGGGAACGGGCATGGACTGAACGCGGGCTGTTTCTGCTCTAACATCGAATCCGACGCAAGGTTTTTGCGTTTCTTGATTTCTGCCGAACGGCCGTCGTTTTTCAGGCGAAAACGCTCCGCACCCGACTCAGGTGGTTCGGCTGGACGTGCTCAATACCCCGAGTCCGCTAGTTGCCCGCGGAGTGCGGCGACCGACGGAGCGGCTTGAGCGGGCAAATCTGTCCAATCCGCCTCGATCGTGAGGGCAAAATTGTAGCCTGTGCGACGGAGGGCACGAAAGAACGGCCGGAAATTTTCGCCATGCGTGCCGGGCGCGGCACGGTCGCGATTCTCGGCGGTATGCGCATGTCGGATGAGCGCGCCGACCTTTGCGAGATCGTCGGGCGATTCGCCGTTGCGCACCATATGGAAGAAATCGACAAGCAGTTTCACGCCGTTGGTGTTGGCGCGGCGGACGGCTTCGGCGCCTTCGAGGACGGTGTTGACGAGGTTGCATTCGCCGCGATTGAGCGGCTCGACGAGCAGCGTGACGCCATTTTCCTCTGCGAGCGGACCGCATTGCCGGAGCACGTCGACGTATTGCTCAAACGCCGTCGCCTGCGAAAATCCATCGGGCACCTGACGCGCACCGGCGCTGCCGAAGACGATCAGCGTGGTGCCGAGTTCCTTGGCCCGATGGAACGCCGTGGCCGCGAACCGATCGAGCCGGGCGTAATCCACGTTCGGGCCGCTGACCTTCAGGTCGGCCGGTAGAAAGCGGTTGGCCGCCGGCAGCGCGAAGCCGCGGCCACGGAGCGCCGTTGCAGGTGTAACGTAAGCCGCGTCGGGCGTCTCCGGCTGAAACCACTCCTGCACGAATCCCTCGAGAAAATCGACGCCCGGCATCGGCCCGGCGAGCCGAGCGAGCGTGACGGAGTTGGCGCAGAGTCCGATTTTCACGTCAGCGAATGGAAAAAATCTCAGACAACCGACTTCGAGAGATCGGCGACGGCAGCGACGGTGGGTTTCGCCTTGGGCTTCGAGGTGGCGATCTTTTTCTGCAACTCGCGTTCGTAGAGCGCACCGTCGAGCGGCAGGGCGACCGTCTCGCCGCTCCACGCGGAGAGCAGGACGGCGTTGGCGAGTTCGACGGAGTGGATGCCTTCCTCGGCGGGCGAAAGCAGGGGCGCGCCGTCGAGAATCGCGTCGGTGAAATTTTTTAGGATACCAATGTGTTGCTCGCCGTGGCCCTCGGCGGGCACGCGGACGATTTCGGTGGCGGGCCGGCCAAACGCCTCGGCCGAGGTGCGGCTGAATTCGCCCATCGGGATCGCGTTGCGGGTCCACGTGATCACATCGTCTTCGTAAACGAGGCGGCCGCGCTCGGCGGCGATTTCAAGGCGGTTAGTGCCGGGCGCCTCACCGGTCGAGGTGATGAAGGTGGCGTGTTTGCCGTCGGCGAATTCGAGGTAAGCGGTGACGTCGTCCTCGACCTCGATGTCGTGATAGCGGCCAAACGTGCAAAAGCCCTTCACGCGGTCCGGCATGCCGAAAATCCACTGGAAAAGATCGAGGTTATGCGGGCACTGGTTGAGGAGCACGCCGCCGCCTTCGCCGGCCCAGGTCGCGCGCCAGCCGCCCATGCCATAGTAGGCCTGTGTGCGAAACCAGTTGGTGATCGTCCACTGCACGCGGCGGACGGCGCCGAGTTCGCCGCCCTGCACGAGCCGGCGAATCGCCTGATAGTAGGGATCGGTGCGCTGGTTGAACATCGCGGCGAAGACCTGCCGAGGGTTCGTGTGCGCCGCGATGAGCCGCTCGGCGTCGGCGCGATGCACGGAGATCGGTTTCTCGACAAGCACGTGCAAGCCCGCTGTGAGCGCGGCGATGCCGAGTGTGGTGTGCGCGAAGTGCGGCGTGGCGATCAGGACGGCATCCACGCATTTGGCAGCGAACAACTCCTCGGGCGTGGCAAAACCGCGGAGCTGCGGAAATTTCGCGAGGTTGGCGGCGACGCTATCGCACGCGGCGACGAGTTCGCAGCGCGGCACTTTGCCGTCGAGGAGGTTCTTTGCGTGGGCCTGGCCCATGCCGCCGAAACCGATGATGCCGATTCGAATTTTGTCCATGAGGGGAGGCGAGGGTGCGCGTAATGTGGAAAATGCGTGCAAAACTTTTCCGAAGAGCGGCGGCACGGCGAGCGGATTGTGGCGCAAATTTTTATGCGCGCGCCGCGCTCCCGAACCCGTGATTCGCGGTCAAACCGGAAAAAGCTCTTGCCTCAGCCAAGGGCATGTCGCTTTGTGACCCTTCACTTGTTCGGGCTGTAGCGTAGCCTGGTAGCGCGCTTGCATGGGGTGCAAGAGGTCGTGAGTTCGAATCTCACCAGCCCGACCATTCTGACCATGCCATCTTCCGCGGGTTTTTCCCGGCGAAACGCCCTTTGGCCACTGCTCGTGGCGGTCACCATTTTTTTGGCTTCCACCCGTTCACAGGTGGCCGCGCCGGGCATCACGAACTTCGACAAAATCGCGCATTTTTCGGTTTACGGTTTGCTGGCGACGTTGCTCGTCCGGCTCGGCCGTGGACCGCGCTCGGTCGTGCTGGCGCTGCTAGCCACCTCGCTCTATGGCGCGAGCGACGAATGGCATCAATATTTCGTGCCGGGTCGCTCTTGCGAACTCGGCGACTGGGTCGCCGACACGCTCGGCGGCGCGCTGGCGATTGCGCTCTACACCGGCTGGCCGTGGTATCGGACGCGGTTGGAGGCGCCGCTGGTCGGAAAGCGCCGCATTGAAAATTCCCCGGCGACCGCAACTGTTGAGTCCTGATGACCCCGGCCGAGGCCAAAGACAAAATCACCGCTCTGCGCGCCGAAGTGTCGCATCACGACGAACTCTACTACCGTCGCGCATTGCCCGAGATCACTGACTTCGACTACGATCAGTTGAAGCGCGAGCTCGCCGACCTTGAGGCGCAGTTTCCGCAGTTCGCCAGCGCAGCATCGCCGACGCAGCGCGTGGGTGACGACCGTGTGCAGGGTTTCCAGGAAGTCGCGCACCGACAGAAGATGCTCAGCCTCGACAACACCTACAACGAGACCGAGCTACGCGCGTTTCACGCCCGGCTGGTGAAGCTGCTCGAAACCGATGACCTCCGCTACACCGTCGAGCCAAAGATCGACGGCCTCGCGGTCAGCCTCACTTACGAGGACGGTCAACTCGTCCGTGCCGTCACGCGCGGCAAAGGTGATCGCGGCGACGACATCACCGCCAACGCGCTTACAATCGCCACGCTGCCGCGCCAACTCTCCGGCGCCGCGCCCCGACTCGTGGAAATTCGCGGTGAGATTTATCTCACGCAGGCGGAGTTCGATCGCATCAACGCCGAGCGCGCCGCCGCCAGCGAAGAACTTTACGCCAACCCGCGCAACCTCGCCGCCGGCACGATCAAGCAGCTCGACTCCGCGGAAGTTGCGAGGCGCAAGCTCGCCATCGTCCTTTACAGCCTCGGGGCCTGCGAGCCGGAGGTCGTGCGCTCGCAGACCGACCTGCAAAAAAAACTTCGCGCCTGGGGTCTGCCCGTCGTTGAAAAATACTGGACCGTGCGAGGCATCGACGAGGCGTGGGTCGCCATCGGCGAACTCGACAAACTTCGTCGCACCTTCGCCTACGGCACCGACGGTGCGGTCGTGAAACTCGACGACGTTGCGCAACAGCGCATCGCCGGCGCCACCGACAAATCGCCACGCTGGGCCATTGCCTATAAATATAAACCCGACACCGCGCGCACACGGCTGAAGTCGATCACGATTCAAGTCGGCAAGACCGGCATCCTCAGCCCCGTTGCGGAACTCGATCCCGTATTTCTTTCGCTCAGCACCATCAGCCGCGCGACGCTGCACAACGAGGACGAGATTCGCCGCAAGGACATCCGCGTCGGCGATCTCGTCGAGATCGAGCGCGCAGGCGAGGTGATTCCCGCGGTGCTGCGCTCGTTTCCCGACGAGCGACCGCGTGGGGCGAAGGAATTCGATCTTTTCGCTGCTGTAGATGGCAAGTGCCCGGTGTGCGGCGGCAAGATCGCGCGCGTCGAAGTCGATACCGAAAGCGGCATCGGTGCCGCGTGGAAATGCCAGAACTACGATTGCCGCGCCCAGCGCGCCGGCCGGCTCGGATTTTTTTGCAGCCGCCGCGCCCTCGCGATCGATGGCCTCGGAGAAACCGTCGCCGCGAAACTGGTCGAACTCGATCTCGTGCGCGATCCGCCGGAGGTTTACGACGTGTCGCTCGAAACGCTGGCGACGCTCAACCTCGGCACCGCCGAGGAGCCGCGTATCTTCGGCGAAAAAAATGCCGCGAAAATCGTCGCCGCCCGCGAGGCGGCGCGCACGCTGCCACTCGAGAAATGGCTCTACGCATTGAGCGTGCCCGACGTGGGAGAAAGCACTGCGCGTGAACTCGGCAAGCGCCACCGCAATTTCGCCGAGCTGGCCGATTCCCCATTACTTCACACTGTTTTGAAAAAAGCAGAGCTGATCGAGCGCCGCGAACTCGAGGCTCCGGCCTCGCGGAAAAATCCTGCAAAGACCGACGAAGAAAAAGCGCGTCGCAAGGAACTCTGCGCGGAACTCGACGCCGAAATCGCCGCGCTCGATGCCGGGCCGCTGGCCGGCGTGCCGTCGGAAATTGGCCCGGCCGTCGCCGCGAGCGCGCTGGAATTTTTCGCGAGCCCGCCCGGCCGGCGCCTGCTCGCAAAGCTGCGTGCCCTTGGCATCGATCCGTGGGGCACGGTCGTGGAGGTGGGCGCGTTTACCGGGAAAACCTTTGTGCTGACGGGCACGCTGCCGACACTGAAGCGCGAGGAAGCCGAGCAGAAAATTCTCGCGGCCGGGGGCAAAGTGAGCGGCAGCGTGAGCAAGAAAACCTCGTTCGTGCTCGCCGGCGCCGAGGCCGGATCGAAGCTCGATAAGGCGCGCGAACTCGGTGTGCGCGTGATCGATGAGGCGGAGTTTCTGCGGTTGCTGCGATGAACGCTCGCCGCTGGACGTGGCTGGCGGTTGCTGCGGTCGTCGCGGCGACGTGCGCAGCCTACGCTAACACGTTTGCGGTGCCGCTGCTGTTCGACGACCTGCCGTCGATTCTGGATAATCCGAGCATTCGGCAGTGGCGCACTGCGCTCGTCCCGCCGGGCGGTTTTGGCTTCACGGTGAGCGGCCGGCCGCTGCTTAACTTTTCGCTCGCGGCGAATTACGCCCTCGGCGGCTTTGATGTGCGCGGCTACCACGAGCTGAATCTTTTGATCCACGTCACGGCCGGGCTCGTCCTATTTGGGCTCGCGCGGCGGACATTGCGGCGGCCGGCCTTCGCGCCGCAGTTGCGCGAGCAGGCGGACGCCGTGGCGTTTGCGCTCGCGCTGCTGTGGACGCTGCATCCGCTGCAAACCGAGGCCGTCACCTACATCATCCAGCGCGCCGAGTCGCTGATGGGCCTGTTCTTTCTGCTGACGCTCTACTGCTCGGTGCGCGCGAGCGACGTTTGCCATCCATTAGATGAAAAACGATCCGGAGCAGCGCAAACGGGTTGGCGGGTGGTGGCGGTCGCGGCATGCCTCGCGGGCATGGCGACGAAGGAGGTGATGGTCGCCGCGCCGCTCGTCGTATGGCTCTACGATCGGACCTTTGTCGCCGGCGATTTCCGCGCTGCGTGGCGGGGCCGGCGGGGATTTTACGCGGCGTTGTTTGCAACGTGGCTTCCGCTGGGATGGCTGGTCGCGAGCACCGGTGGCGATCGCGGCGGGACGTTTCGATTTGCGATGGACGCGGTCGCGCAACAGTGGCGGGTGCAGGGCGAGGCGCTCCTGATCTATCTGAAACTCGCGGTGTGGCCGGCACCGCTGGCGTTCGAATACGGTCAGATTGCCGTGAGCGGATCGCAGTTGATCGGGGGGGGCGCGGTCGTCCTCGGATTGGTGGTGGCGACCGGGTGGGCGTTGCGGCGGCGGCCGGTGTCGGGATTTTTTGGCGCGAGTTTTTTCCTGATTCTTGCGCCCACCTGTCTCGTGCCGGGCGTGACCCAGACGATGGCGGAGCATCGGATGTATCTGCCGCTCGCGGCGGTGTTGGCGCTCGTGATCGGTGGGGCCGTGGCGCTGGCTGGCCGGCGTGCGGTGCTGGCACTGCTGGCGCTTGCGGTCGGCGCGGGCGTGCTGACGGCGCGGCGCAACGCCGACTACGCCAGCGATCTCACGCTTTGGCGCGACACGGTAGCGAAGCGGCCCGGCAGCGCTCTCGCGCAGAGCAGCCTCGGGACAATATATTACCAGCAGGGCAAGTTTCCCGATGCGCTGCGGTGCTACGAAGCCTCGCTGCGGGCGGACGCCAGTTCTGCCAAAGTTCATTTTAACGCCGGGCTGGCCTTGGGCGCGCTTGGCCGCAGCGCCGAGTCGATTGCCCAATATTCGGAGGCCGTCCGACTGCTGCCCCATTTCGCACAAGCGAACGCACGGCTCGGCGCGGCCCTGATTGCCGCCGGTCGATCGCGGGATGCGCTCGCGCCGTTGCGCGAGGCAATCGGTTCTGATCCTGTGATGCACGAGGCGCGGAATTCGCTGGGACTGGCGCTCGCCGAAACGGGGCAGTTGGCCGAGGCGGTGGCGTGCTTTCAGGCGGCGCTGCGATTGAAGCCCGATTATGCGGAGGCGGAATGCAACTGGGGCACGGTCGAATGTCGGCTCGGCCACCTCCCCGAAGCCCGGCAGCATCTCGGGCGAGCGGTGCAATTGCGGCCCGATCTCGCGGAAGCGCATTTTAACCTTGGCCTCGTCGCGGCGGCGAGCGGTCGCGACGAGGAGGCGCGGGTCGAATACGCCGAGGCGGTGCGGCGTGATCCCAATCACGGCGAGGCGCGCCTTAATCTCGGCATCGCCTTCGCGCAGGAGGGAAAGTTCGACGAGGCGCTCGGGCAGCTGCGTGCCGCGGTGCAGTTGCGGCCGGCGTGGGCCGAGGCCCATGCCAATCTCGCCGTCATGCTGGCCGAGGTGGGACGGCTCGACGAGGCCATCGCGAGTTACGAGGAAGCGCTGCGGTTGCGGCCGGATTACGCGCAGGCCCACTTCAATTTTGGCAGCGCCTTGGTGCAGCAGCGGCGCTGGGCCGAGGCGAAGGCGCAGTTTGCCGCGGCGGTGCGGCTCGCGCCGGATTCCGCGGCGGCGCGCGAGATGCTCGAGCGCCTGGAGTCCGCGCCACCCGCGCGTTGAGCGTGCCGGTCAGGCGTGCGGCAGATGGCGCGCGATACCGGCGGCGAGTTCGTCGCGCGTCAGGGGTTTGAGCAGCACCTCGCGCACCCCGTGTTCGAGCAAAGCCGCCTTTTCGCGCGGCTCGACCAGGCCGGTGATGACGAGCATCGGGACGCTGGGCGCGAGGAGATGGAGAATCGCGGTCAGTTCGTCGCCGCCCATCTCCGGCATCGAGAGATCGGAGAGCACGAGCGCGAAGTCCGCCGGGTCGGCTTGGAATTTCACGATGGCATCCGCGGCACGGTGACACGCGGTCACGCGGTAGCCGAGTGCCTCCAGCGTCAAGCGGATGGTGAGATTGGTCGTCAGGTCGTCGTCCACCCAGAGGATGTGCTGGCCGGTGCCGGGTGAGGTGGCGGCGGATACCGGGGCATCGGCGTCGGCCGGCCCGGCGAGCGCGGGGAAGTAGAGCCGAAACGTGGTGCCGGCACCGGGGGTGCTCTGCACATCGATCGCGCCGCCATGCGTGCCGACGATGCCATGCACGACGGCGAGGCCGAGGCCGGTGCCCTTGCCGAATTCCTTCGTGGTGAAAAACGGTTCGAAGATCCGCGGGAGCGCGGCGGGATCGATGCCGGCGCCGTTGTCAGCGACGCTCAGGCAGACGGCCGGCGCTTCCGCGAGTCGGGGATGTGTGCGGGCGAGGTCGGACGGGACGACGGCGGGCTCGAGGGTGACGAAGATGCGGCCGCCGGCATCGGGCAACGCGTGCCAGGCGTTGGTGCAGAGGTTCATCACGATTTGGTGAATCTGCGTCGTATCGGCGAGGATGGGCGGGCACGCCGGGTCGAGTTCCGAGTCGAGTTCGACTTTCGCGGGGAGGGTGGAACGGAGCAGTTGCAGCACCTCGCTGACGACATGGTTGGCGAGCACAGCCGAGCGTTCGCCTTCGTGCTGGCGGCTGAAGGCGAGAATTTGGCGGACCAGATCCTTGGCGCGGTGACTGGAGTTCAGCACTTGTTGCAACGATTGCTGCACGGGGTGGGTGTCGGGCAGTTCACCCCGGGCGAGTTCGATGAACCCGAAGATGCCCGTGAGGATGTTATTGAAATCGTGGGCGATGCCGCCGGCGAGTGTGCCGATCGCCTCCATTTTCTGGGCTTGGCGCAGCTGCGCCTGCATCTGCTCGCGTTCCAACTCGGCCCGTTTGCGCTCGGTGATGTCGCGGAAAATACCGAGCAACAATGGATGGGTCGGATCGGTTTCGACGAAGCAGTTAGTCACGTCGAACCAGACTTCGCGTCCGTTCCAGAGCGAAAGATGCCGCTCCAAATGGGTCGGGACTTCGCGGGTGGAAAATCGTTGTTCATGGCGGGCGAGGATGTGGGGGCCATCCGCCGCGAGATAACAAGTCGTAAGCAACTGGCCCTCCAGCTCGGACCGAGATTTGCCCATCATGCGGCAGAAGGCGTCGTTGACCGCGAGAATCCGGCTGGCGCCGTCCGTCAGCCTCATGCCATCGGCGGTGCTTTCCCACACGAGGCGCAACCGCTCCTCCGATTCCCCCAGCGCGGTCCGAGCCTGAATGCGGGCCAGCGCCCCGGCGCAGTGATCCGCCAGTGTCTGGAGGAGTTCAAGGCCGGCCGAATCGTAGGCCGACCGTTGGTAACTCTGGATGGAAAAGATGCCGAGGAAACGGCCGGCGCGGTGCAGGGGTGCGAACATTAGCGAGAGTGATCGCTGGTGGACGCCGTAGTGCCGGAAGCCTTCGCACTGATCGGTTTCGTCGGTGCGCAAGATCAGTTGCGCGCCTTCCTGCATCACGCGGCGAGTGTTCGGCGTCGGTTTCCGCATGGAAGCAGGCAGAGGAATTTCGCGGCGTTCGCCGTCCACCAGGTCGAAGGAGGCCAAGTCCTCGAAGAGTGCACTTTTCTCGTTCCAGAGGTGGAGCCAGCTGCTGTCCCAGCCGAGCAGTTGGCGGGCGGCTTCGAGCGTCGCCAACGCCGCGGCGCGGGGCGTGGCCGCTTCGGATAGTTCGCGCCCGAGTTGGGCGAGCACCGAAGCGCGGCGGTTGGCGGTCGTTAGGGCCTGTTCGGACTGCACGCGCGCGGTCACATCGCGGAAACTCCACACGCGGCCGACGGGCTCGCCGTGAACGACTTGCGGCCGCGAGAGGCGCTCGAAGACCCGGCCGTCCTTGAACGGGAGTGTGTCGAAACTATCCGCGAGCGGGTCGGCGTAGAGGGCGCGGATTTTTTCGACGAATTTTTCCGGCTCGGCGAGCTGGCCGAGCACGGCGCCGATCAAGCGGTCATCATCGCCAGTGGCGAGCACATCGTCGGGCAGTCGCCACATCGCGGCGAAAGTGCGATTGAAGGTCTGGATGCGGCCGGTGACGTTGACGACCAGGATGCCGTCGGCGGTGGATTCGAGCGTGGCGGTCGTGAGTGCGAGGAGGTGTTCGCGGGCGTGCTCGGCCTCCTTGCGGGCGGTGATGTCCTGCAGGAGGTTGAGGCTATAGGGTTGGCCTTTGATCGTGATGAGCGTGCCGCTAGTGAGTGCGGTGAAAATGCTGCCGTCCTTGCGGCGAATCTGCGCTTCCATGGCTTCGACGGAGCCGCGCGCGGTCAATTGCTCCAAGAAGCTCCGACGTTCGGCGGGATTTACCCACACGTTGAGTGCGAGCGTGGTTTGGCCGATGCCCTCTTCGCGGGTGAAACCGAGCGCCGCCTCGGCCGCCGCGTTGGCCTCGATCAAGCGGCCGTCGGGCACCGTAAGAAGGGTGATGATGACCGGGCTGTGATCGAAGACGCCGCGGAATTTCTCTTCGCTCTCGCGCAGCGCGACGGTGCGGGCTTCGGCGAGCCGGCGCGCATCGTCGTAGATGCCGGCGTTGCGGAGCACGAGCGCGGCGAGTTGGGCGAAGAGTCGGCCCTTTTGCAGTTCCAACGCGGAGAAGGGTTGCCCCGGCCGATTGCGCGACACCATGACAACGCCGAGGCACTGCGTCCCCGCCACGATCGGAAAAACGGCGGCCGCGTGTAGCGGTTTTCCCTCCAAACGCGTGCGCCGGCCGGGGAGCGTCGAGTAGTCATTGACGGCGACTGGCTCGCGTCCATCAACTGCGCGCCAGCTGAGCGCTGGCTCGTCGCGCCGCAACCGATCGCGGGCGAAAAACCCATGGCCCGGCGTGTGCGCTGCGCTCACCAAGTCGTCACCCTCAAGCAGTGAAATTTCGGCAATCTGGGCGTCGAGCAATTCCGCCGCGCGGATCGCGATCGTGTCGAGCAGCACGGTGTGGTCGTGATGGTTGAGCAGTTCGACGCTGGTCGCCTGAAGCCGGGCGAGAAAACTCGCGTGGAGTTGCAGCGCCTCCTCCGCCTCCTTGCGGGCCGTGATGTCGGTGTTGATGCCGATGAGCCGGAGCGCACGGCCGTTGGGGGCGCGTTCGACGACGCGGCCGCTGCCCATCATCCAAACCCAATGGCCTTTGATGTGGCGCGCCCGAAATTCGATATGCAGCTGGTCGGCTCGCCCGACCAGGCAGTCGCGCATTTTTTTGATCGCATTGGAGCGATCGTCGGCGCGGAGGCGGGCGAACAACGTGCGCGCCGGCAATTCCTTTGCCACCGCCTGAGCTCCGATCAGCGCGGCCCACCGGTCGTCGATCAACACGCGTTTCCGCACGACGTCGTAGTCCCACGTGCAGGTGGCGCCGGCTTCGAGGGCGAGCTCGAGGCGCTCTTTCGCGAGGCGCAACTCCGCCTTTTCGTTGGCCAGTTGGGGGTCGTCGGAGTGGGGCACAATCAAGTGGGATAACCTCGGACACAGTGGACTCAATGGGGATTTTTCTCCGGAGCGCCCGCGGCAGACCCGGCGACAAAGCGGCCCGGTGCGGAACTTTGTCCGCGGCCGGGCCGCCTGTGCCGGGAAATTTCTGAATCGCGTTACACCGCGGCGGCGAGGGCTGACACTGTCTCGGGGGCGACCACGCGGTCGATGTCGAGCAGCGTCTTCACTTGGCCCTTCACCTTGGCCATGCCGAGGAGATAGCTGGTGTCGATCCGCGCGCCGAAATCGGGCGTGGGCTCGATTTCGTTGGCGGCGAGCGTGACGACTTCCTCGACGCTATCGACGATCAGCCCCATCTGCACGGTCTGGTCGGCGGAGAGTTTTACCTGCACCACGACGGTGCACGTACGCTCGGTGAATTCGGCTTTGAGCTCGAACTTCACGCGTAGATCGATGATCGGAATGACCCGGCCGCGAAGATTGATCACGCCTTTCACGAAGGACGGCATTTGCGGCACGGGCGTGATTTTCTGGAGGCGAATGATCTCACGGACCTTGAGGACGCCGATGCCATAGGCTTCGTTGTCGAGGACGACAGTGAGATATTTGCCGGCGAGAGTCGGGGCGGCGGAGGCGGCGGTCGGAGGAGCGGCGGGTGAGGCGGACATGGCTGGTAGGCTTGGAATGAAAAATTTAAGTTGAGAGGCCGTTTCCTATTTCGGCCGCAGATGGCGCGAGTTGAGGACAAAGCGATGGCAGCAGCGCATCCGCGCGATTTGGAGCGGCGCGGTTTTAATGTAGAGAAGTCCTTAAACCTTCCGCGAAACTGTGCCGATAGTCATTCCCGGGCCCCACAACCACACCCGTCTGTCCATGTCTATTTCACCTGACCACTTTGTCGCGATTGAGGAAAACGTGAACCGCCTCGCCGCCGAGACGATTCTGGCCCAGCAAGGCCGCGATGACGGCCTCGTGCCCGCCTACAGCCTCCTCGGCGAACTTCGCGAGCAGTGTTCGCTCGACGCCGCTCTGCGCGAACCGATCTCCGGCCAGCATGCCGCGCTCGAAAGACTCCTCGATACCGCCCAGCCGTTCGACGCCGCCTCGCTCGCCGCGATCCGCGCCCTCGTCGAGTGGCTGCCCGTGGCGATCGCCAAAACCAAGGCGGCGCAACCGGTGCCACCATTCGTTTTGGCCGCCTCCGCGCCGTCGGCCGCTGTCGCCGCCGAGTCGAAACCCGCCGAAAAACCGGTGCCAGCCGACGTGATGCTCGACCTGCACTTCGAGGAAAACCGGGAATTGCTCGGAGAGTTTTACGGCGAGGCCATGGAGCACCTGCAGCAAATCGAAGCGGCGCTCCTCGTGCTCGACCAGCAACCCGACAATCCCGACGCCCTCGCCTCAATTTTCCGATCGTTCCATACGTTCAAGGGCAACGCCGGTTTCCTCGGCCTCGTGCCGATGCAGTCACTCGCCCACGAAGTCGAGTCTATCCTCGATCTCGCGCGCAACCACGCGCTCCGGCTCAACGCCGCGATCATCACCGAAATTCTCCGCAGTCGCGATGCACTCTCCGCCCTCACCCAGCAGATCTCGCTCGCACTCGAAAAAGGTCACCTCCCCGAGAAGATTATTCCCGTCAACCACCTGATCGTGGCGATTAAGAAGCTCGCCGCCAATCCGCACGCCGGCCGCGCGGCCGCGCCGGTGCCCGAGGCGGTCGCTGAACCCGCAGCCGCGACTCCCGAGGCCGCTGCGACGGAAACGCCTGCACCGGTCCCGGAAAGCGCCGGAGCCCGGGGTAACGCCACCGAAGCCGCTGCCACCGGCAAGCCCGCCACCGGCAATCAGACGGTGCGCGTGAACACTGAAAAACTCGACTCGCTGATGGATTTCGTCGGCGAGCTCGTGATCGTGCAAAGCCAGTTGCTCGAATCCGTGCGCCAGGATGCCAGCCTAAGCTCTTCGCTCCAGCGTAACGTCGGCCAGCTCGCCCGCATCTCCAAGGAACTGCAGCACACCGCGATGGGCCTGCGCATGATTCCGATCAAAGCGGCGTTTCAAAAAATGGAGCGGCTCGCCCGCGATCTCGCGCGGGATTTCGGCAAGAAAGTCCATTTTACCACCAGCGGTGAGGACACCGAACTCGATCGCACCGTCGTCGAGGAAATCGGCGATCCGCTCGTGCACATGGTCCGCAACGCCCTCGACCACGGCCTCGAGCCGCCCGCGGATCGCATTGCCAAGGGCAAGCCCGAGACCGGCACGCTCCACCTCAAGGCCTACCATCAGGGTGGCAACATTGTGGTCGAGCTCGAGGACGACGGCCGCGGCATCGACCCGGATCGGATTTTCAAGAAGGCCGTGGAAAAGGGCGTCATCGCCCCGAATGCCGTGATGTCCCGCGAAGAGATCCTCGCGCTGATTTTTGCCGCCGGCTTTTCGACGGCGGAGAAAGTCACCGCCGTCTCGGGCCGCGGCGTCGGCATGGATGTGGTGAAGCGCAACATCGACAAACTCCGGGGTAAAATCGAAATTTCCTCCGAAGTGGGCCGCGGTTCGAATTTCAAAATCAAGCTGCCGCTGACTATGGCGATCATCGACGGTCTCGTGGTGCGCGTCGGCGAAGATCGGTTCATCCTGCCGAGCACGTCGGTGCAGATGGCGTTGCGCCCGGCGCGCGAGCACATCTCGACGATTCATGGCCGGGGCGAGGTGCTCGATTTGCGCGGACGGCTCCTGCCGCTGCACCGGCTCCACCGCCGCTTCGGCATTCCGTGCGACGCGACGCAGCCGTGGGAGGGCATCGTCGTCATCGTCGAGCACTCCGGTAAAGTGTCCGCTCTGCTCGTTGACGAGATGGTCAGCAAACAGGAAGTCGTGATCAAGAATCTCGGCGCGTTCATGCAGAATCTCCCAGGTGTCTCCGGCGGCGCGATCCTCGGGGATGGCAATATTGCGCTCATCCTCGATCCGAGCACATTGTTGCAGGCCGCCTAAATTTCCCTCATCCGTGCCCGCTGTGAATCCGCCCGCCCGTCCCCCAACCATCGAGGAAGTCTGCGAACGGGCGATGCGTCTGCCGTGTTCGCCGGCGATGCTGCCCCGGTTGACCGCCGCGCTCATCGCGCCTGACAGCAGTGCCGACGAAATCGCCGGCATCATCCTGCTCGATTCCTCGCTCGCGGCTGCGACGTTGCGGCTGGCGAATTCCGCTTATTTTGCGAGTGGTGGCGCGGCCGATACCGTGGCTGAGGCCGTGGTGCGGCTCGGGCAGCGCGAACTTTACCGCCTGGCGGCGCTCGCCCTGGTAAGCCGCTGGGAAACCGGCACGGGTGGCCGCGGTGAGCCCGGCGATTTTTGCCGCCATGCCCTTTGCACGGCGCTCGCGGCGGAAGTGCTGGCGGAGACCAGCGAACGCATCGAGCCGGAGACGGCCTATACTGCCGGCCTGGTATGCGATTTGGGTAAACTGGCGCTGGCCCACGCGTGCGCCCCATTCTTTCCCGCCCTCCGCGCGCACTGCACCTCCCGCGGCGGCACGTGGACGCAAGCCGAGCAGGAAGTGCTCGGCTACACGCATTCCGCGGTCGGGGCCCGGCTGCTGCGCGCTTGGAGTTTCCCGGAAATCCTCGTGGCGGCGGCGGAGTTTGGCGAACGTCCGACCGAGGCGCCGACCGCGGCGCTGGCGCTGCTGGCGCACCTTCACGCGGCGAAATACATCGCGACCTCGTTTGGGCCGGGCGTGTCGGAAGACGGATTCTTGTTCGAGCTCAACACCGCGTTCCTCCTCGAGTGGGGCTTCACGCCCGAGCTGTTGCAGGAAACGATGGCGGTCGTCCACGACCGCGCGCGGGCCCGTCTCCAGGACAGCCTCACGCATGGGGTGGTGGCGCTTTAGCTCCGGACCAAACGAAGTCGACCGGGCCGCGCCGATCCGATCTCAGATTTGATCGGCTCCAAACGCGCGGAGCAACAACTCACCCGCCGAGCGACATGCGCTCGATGCCCGACGGGAGCTTGAGCTCGATGTTGCCCGTGCTGATTTCGAGATGCACGGTCCGGTTGACCACGCCGCCGACGGCACTGGCCCGAATGCGGTAGCCGTGTTGCGCGAGCCAGTTCTGGGTGGCCACCACGTTGCGCTCGCCAATGCGGAACGCCGTGCTGTCGCAGAGCACACTCGCGCCGCCCGTGACGAACAACCGCAGATTGGATCGATTCGCCTTCATGCCTTCGAGCGTGCGAAACAGGAGCGGCAGTCCGGTATCGGCAAACATCGCCGGCTGGCTGGCCGCTTTACTCGGCGAGAGCGTCGAATCTGGCAGCATCATGTGCAGCAGGCCACTCGCTTTCGACGCCGGATCGTAGGCGACGACGGCGACGCACGACCCGAGCGCGTAGGTGCTGAGCGTCAGCATCGGGTTGTTCGATGCACCCAAATCTCCGACGCCAACGACGACGCGCTGGACAAACATGGAGCCGATGCTGGGTGAGGCCATGGGTCAGGCGCCGGGCCCGTCGAAACGGTACGTGGTGAGAGTTGAAGAAAGGAAAATCATGCAGGGACGGCGGAGCCTTGCGGCGTGAGCCATGGTCCTATGAACGGCAGCGACGGCCCGAACTTGAGCGGTTCCCGTCGTGGCCGGCATCGCGCCTCCGTTCAGATGTAGACCAAGAGGCGCTGGCTGATCGGAGTCGCTTGGTTGTGGCTGCGGATTTTCGCGATGGTGCCGGGGCTGAGCGGCTGGCCTTCGCCGATCAGCAGCAGCCCGTGCGGACTGTAGATGCCATTGGCGAGCACCATGCCGGCCTCAAGTTCGTGCAGCAGAATTTCGCGCACTTGCTTCGGCAGCTGCACCAGATTGCTGACTTTCAGGAACAGCCGGACCGCCTCCGGATCGTAAACGGTGCCGGACTTCGCGAGGAGCGCGTCGACCGCGGCGGCCTTCGTGAGGCCCGACTCCACGAACCCGACGGCGACTGAGAGGCAGCGGGCGGTCCAGGGGATCGATTCGCCGGCTAGACCATCGGGATAACCGCGGCCGTCGAACCGCTCGTGGTGCGCGCGAATGACTTCACCGACGTCGGCGCGGCTGTCGACGAGCGCGGCGAGCGTCTGGCCGTAAACCGGATGGTTGTGCAGCATGGCGCGTTCGCGTTCGGTGAGCTGGTCGATCTTGTTGCCGCGAAACGCCCGGAGCATCTCGCGCGGCATGCCGATGAGCCCGAGATCGCAGAGCCACGCGGCGCTGCGCAACGCATGGCGCTCGGTGTCGGTGAACTGATCGGTCCCGGCCATCTGCGTGGCAAATTCCACCAGCGCCTTTGCCTGTCCGCCGAGGATCGGGTCGTAGGTCGTGAGGATGCGGCGGCACAGTTCCAGGGAATTTTCGTAGCTCGCGGCCAGCTCGCGGTTCGCGGTGTCGAGCCGCTGGCGCTGCAACTCCAGATCGCGGACCTTGGATTCGAGGGAGGAATTGGCCTCGCGGAGTTGTTTGTTCAGCGTGGCGGTTTCCTGCTGGAGCGCGACGTTGTGCGTGACGAGGTCGTGGCGCTGGACGGCGTTGCGGACGGTGGCGACGAGTTCCTCGCGCAACCACGGCTTGGCGATGAAGCGGAAGATTTCGCCTTTATTGATCGCGTCGACGATGGTCGGGAGCGCGAGCACCGCTGTCACGAGGATGCGCGACGAATGCGGGCGGAGCGCGCGGCACTCGATCAGGAAGTCGAGGCCCATCATCTCGGGCATGCGCTGGTCGGAAATGATGACGGCGAAATCGCGCTCGGCGACAATCGCCAGCGCCTTCAGCGGGCTCAGGCAGCTGACGATGTGAAAACCCTCGCGTTCGAGCGTGTATTTGAGCGCGGTGAGCACCACCGGCTCGTCGTCGACGATGAGAATCGTCGGAGCGCCGGCATCAGCCGTCGGCATGGAACCGGCGGAGGCGGCGGGAATGACAGTGTCAGAGAGATCGATCATGGGGTGGAGAGGACAGGCGTGGCGTTGAGGGTCGCCTCGTGTTGGCGAACGATGTAATCGGCGGTCTGGGCCAGCGGCACCTGGCGCTGGGCCGCGCCATTTTCCCACGCGGCCCGCGGCATGCCGTAGACGACGCTCGTGGCTTCGTCTTGGGCGAAGGTTCTGGCGCCGCGTTCGCGCAGCCGCAACAAACCGTCGGCTCCGTCGCGACCCATGCCGGTGAAAATCCCGGCGATCGCGTGCGGCGCCGCCCCGCAGTCGGCGGCGGACTTGAAGAGCAGATCGACCGCGGGGCGCTGGTGCCAGACCGGTGGGCCGACGACGACGCGCATCTGATAGTGCCCCGCGCACCACTGCAGCATCATGTGAAAACCGCCGGGCGCGATCAGCGCGAGACCGGGTGTGAGCCGGTCGCCATCGACGGCTTCGCGCACCTCGAACGCACAGAGCTGGTTAAGCCGGTCGGCGAAACTTTTCGAGAAGACGGGCGGGATGTGCTGCACGATCGCGATGCCGGGCAACCCGTCGGGCAGATGTGTGAGCACTTCGCGCAGCGCCTCGGTGCCACCCGTGGAGGCGCCGAGGAGAATCACGTTGCGGGCCTGGCCATTCGACACCGGGGCGCGTCGCGCCGGAGGCACCACCCGCGCCACTGACGGCGCGGCCGGCACGGTGCCCGGGGCGCGCCGGATTCGGGCGCCCGTGGTGGCCTTGATCCGTTCAATCAGTTGCGGACCGAGATCGCCGAAGGAGTAGGGACCGCCGGGTTTCGCGAGCACGTCGAACGCTCCGAGCCGGAGCGCCTCCATCGCGAAGTCCGAACTGCGTTGAGACAACGAGCTCATGACGATCACGGGCAGCGGCCGCTGCTCCATGAGAATTTTCAAAAACGTGAGCCCATCCATCCGCGGCATTTCCAGATCGAGCGTGAGGACGTCGGGATTGAGCTCCTTGATTTTGTCGCGCGCCATATAGGGATCGATGGCGGTGCCGACGACCTCGATTTCGGGATCGGCATTCAGGGCATCGGTGACGAGCTTGCGGACGACGGCGGAGTCGTCGACCACGAGGACGCGGATGGGGCGGACAGGCATGGCAGCTAGGAGACGGTGGGCTTTTGGTAAATGGCGGGTTGAATGGTGCGCAGGCCATGGCGGATGTGCGTGAGACTTTCCGAGTGGCCGACAAACAGGTAACCGCCGGGCACGAGCCGGCGCACGAGCCGCGCAATGAGTTCTTCCTGCGTGGGCCGATCAAAATAGATCATGACGTTGCGGCAAAAGATCACCTGAAACGGGTCGCGGAAGGGTGGCTCGCCCTCTAGGAGGTTGAGGTGGTGGAACGCCACGCGATTTCGTAGGGAGGCTTTCACCCGATAATTGCCAGCCTGCGGACCCACCCCGCGCTGAAAATAGGTTCGCACCATCGTGGCATCGAGTCGCTTGACCGTCTCCTCGCGGTAAATCGCCGCGGACGCTTTCGCGAGGATGCGGTTGGAGATATCCGTCCCCTCGATCTGCCAGGGCTGCTGGCCCAGGCACTCGGCCAGCGTGATGGCGATGGAGTAGGCTTCCTCGCCCGACGAGCTGGCCGCGCTCCATACGCGGAACGCATTCCAATTCTCGGCGCGCGCGCGCGCCGTCAATTCCGGCACCGCCCGCTGGCGCAGAAAATCGAAATGCGCGATCTCGCGGAAGAAGAACGTGTGGTTGGTCGAGATGGCGTCGATCAGGTGGGCGAGTTCTTCATCGGCGTCGCCCGCTTGGAGGAGCGTGCAATAGTCGCCGAGCGACGCCGCGTTGGTCGCGCGCAGCCGCTTCCCGACGCGCGCCGAGACGAGCTCGCGTTTGTCGGGGCCGAGATTAATGCGGCTCCGCTCGTAAACGACGCTGCGGATGAACTCGAACTCGCTGTCTCTCATTTAGTTTATCTTGGCTAATTCGACCCAATCGGACCGGACTTGAAGGCCGTCGCGCAAAATCGTTGGCGCACGGTGCGGCAAAATTTTCCCGAATATTTTACGAGTCCACGGTGCGCGAAACGGCGGCGCGTGCGATAAATTCTATTTCGCTGCGAACGATGCGTTTGCACTTGTGCGAAAATCGCTGGCACCAGCTTTGCTAATTTGCCACCGCATGATCGACCCAATCTTCCAGACCGACAACTACCAGTTGGCGCGGAAGCTTCTGGACGTTTCGGTGCTGCGTCAGGAAGCGATCGCGACCAATGTGGCCAACGCTGAGACCGCGGGTTTCCGCCGGCTCGACGTCTCGCCCGACTTCGCGACGCAACTCAAGGCTCGCCTCGCGGCCGTGGGCGTCGATGGGTCGGGCGACACGTCCAAGAACTGGACGGGCGCCGCTGAACCGAGAAAGGTCGGCGATCTGTCCGAGGCGCTTGATACGTTGCATCCGCAACTCGCCGAAGATCAGACCGCGCGCAGCGTGCGCCCCGACGGCAACACTGTCGAAATCGAACGCGAGCTCCTCGCGATGAACCGCAACTCCGTCGAGTTCGACTACCTCAGCGAAGTCGTCTCCAGCAACCTCAAGCAGCTCCGGATGGCCATCACAGGCCGCACGGCTTGATCGGCGCTAACTTTTTTCCCGCGTGAATCTCATCTCCGGCATCGACATCACGGCAGGCGCCCTCAACGCCCAGCGCACCCGCCTCGACATCGTCGCGCAGAACATCGCCAACGCGCAGACTACGCGCACGCCGAACGGCGGTCCCTATCAGCGGGAAGTGGTCTCGTTTGAGACCGAGCTCGTCCGCCGGGTCGGCAGCGGCGGCCCGTCCCTCCAGTCCGTGAAGATCGCATCGATCGCGCCGGACCGCACGCCCGGCCAGCAGGTTTACAACCCGCAGCATCCCGACGCCGGCCCCGATGGCCTCGTCACGATGCCCAACGTCAACCTCTCCTACGAGATGGTCGACCTCATCACCGCCTCCCGCGCCTACGAGGCCAACCTCACCGTCGTGAAGAACGCCCGCCAAATGGCGATGAAAGCCCTTGAAATCGGAAAATAATTTTAGCGCTCGGAGCCGAGCGTTGAGAGCTGAGAGACGAAACAAATAAAACCCAACTATGTTTAACCCGCTTCGCCACTCTCAACTCTCTACGCTCGGCTCCCACCGTTGCTCCACGCCATGACACCCATCGGCTCCATCAATCCGCTCGCCGCCTCCTCGCTCGGCCGCATCGATGCGCCGCTCCCGAAGATCGCATTTGCGCCATCCGGTCCGTCAACGGTCGCGCCCCAGGAGGGATTCGGCCAAATGCTCGATGGCCTCGTCGCCACCGTCGCCGCGAAGCAGGACGCCGCTGCCGCCACGACTCGCAACGTCCTCCTCGGCAACACCGACAACCTCCACCAGAGCGTGATTGCGATGCAGGAAGCCTCGGTCGCGTTTTCCATGATGGTCGAGGTGCGCAACAAACTCGTCGAGTCCTACCAGGAACTCATGCGCATGCAGGTATGAGTTCGCTCCCCGACCGTCTTCTTTCTTTCCCACGTAATTTCGTCTGATGAAAAATTTCGCCTCGTCCCTCGTCGTCCTCTGGAAACAACTCGGACTCAACCAGCGCGTGTCGCTCGTCGTCGCTGCGCTCGCGGTTGCCGGCGGACTCATCGGAGTCGCGCTCTGGTCGCAACGGCCGGATTACCAGCTCCTCTATGCGCGCATGGGCGACAAAGACGCCGCCGCGGTCATCAGTTACCTCGAGTCGCAGAACATCCCGCACGAAGTCGGCGCCGGCGGCACGTCCGTCCGCGTGCCCTCCAGCCAAGTTTACAAACTCCGGATGGATCTCGCGGGCAAGGGCCTGCCGAGCGGCGACGGCGTGGGTTTTGAAATTTTCGACAAGGGTCAGTTCGGCCTCTCCGATTTCGTCCAGCGCACAAATTACCTGCGCGCCGTGCAGGGCGAACTCGCCCGCACCATCACCCAACTCCAAGGCGTGCGCGCCGCCCGCGTGATGATCGTCCAGCCGGAAAACCGGCTCCTCCTGACCGATCAAGGTGTGAAGGCCACCGCGTCTGTTTTCGTCGATGTCGGCGGCGGCCGCCTCGAGATCGATCAGGTCAATGCCATCCGCCACCTCGTCGCCAATGCCGTGCAGGGCCTCGCCCCCGATCAAGTCGCCGTGGTCGACAACCGCGGCCGCACGCTCTCCGAAGAATTGAAGCAGGACCCCACGCTGGGCTCCGCCTCGTCGCAGATGCGCTACAAGCAGCAGGTCGAGGATTACCTCTCCAAGAAAGTCGAGACGATGCTCGCCTCCGTCATCGGGCCCGGCAACGCCGTGGTCCGCGTCTCCGCCGAGATCGATACCGAGGCCACCACGGTGAGCGCCGAAAAATGGAATCCCGAGGGTCAGGTCGTCCGCTCGCAGACGCAGACCGAAGACGTGATCAATTCCTCGGAAGCGCGAGCGGGCGGCGGCGCAACCGGCGTCAGCGCCAATGTTCCCGGCAATGCCGGCAGCACTACCGAAGCCGCCCGTCCGATCTCCACTTCGGATCAAAATCGCAAGAATCGCACTACCACCTACGAGATCGACCGCACGACGACCAACACCACCCGCAATCCCGGCACGGTGAAAAACCTCACCGCGGCAGTGTTCGTTGCGACGCGCATGGTCATGCCGCCCGTCGATCCAGCCGCGGCGAAAGACGCGCCGGCTCCGAAGCCACAACCGCAGAAACGCTCCGCGCAGGAGATCGACGAGCTTCGCCAAGTCGTCATCAATTCCCTCGGCCTCAAGCCCGCGCCCGGCCAAACGCTCGACTCGCTGGTGTCGCTGAAGGAAATCGATTTCCAGACCGCCATCCCACTCCCAGGCCAGATCGAAGCCGTCACCGGCGAGACCCGCATCCAATCCTGGCTCGAACTCGCGAGCCGCTGGGCCGCCGTCGCCGGGGCCGCGATCGTGCTCATCATTTTCCTGCGGCTCTTCTCGCGCCAGAAACCTGAAGCCGTCCCGGTTGAGGTGCTCTCAATGACGCCTGACGCCGCCACGCGCGCTCTGCCGAACGCCAGCAACGTTACTCCTGAACTGCTCAACGACCTCATTCGCCAGAAGCCCGCCAACATCGGCGTCACGCTGCGTGATTGGGTGTCCGCCGGAACCCAGCCCGCCGGCAAGAATTGACGCCCGCCATGACCGACCTCGATTACGGTAAGCTCACGCGCACGCAGAAACTCGCGATTTTCCTGATCATTATCGGGCCCGAGGCCGCGGCCGACGTGCTCCGCCAGTTCGACGACGCCGAGATCGAACTCGTCTGCCGCGAGATGTCGGTGTTCACCATCGTGCCAAAGGAAGTGCAGAAGCTTTCGCTCGAGGAATTTGCCGGCCTGATCGCCACCGGCACCACCTCTGCGCTCGGTGGGCTCGGCTACGCGCAGCGCACCCTCGAAATCGCGAAGGGCGACTACAAGGCCAATACGATCATCGGTCGCGTCGGTCCGGCTGTCGGCACCTCGGTCGAAGTCATCAAGGAAATTTCCGAGATGGAAGGCCGCCAAATCTTCAATCTCGTGAAGCTCGAGCAGCCGCAGACGATCTCGTTTCTCCTCTCGTATCTCGACAGTGCGAAGGCCGCCGAAGTCTTCGCGCTCCTCAGCCCCGAACTGCGCGAGGAAGTGATCGAGCGCCTCGGGACGATCGAGAGCACTTCGCTCGAACTCGTGAACAAAATCGCGCGCAGCCTCGGCAAGCATTACGATTCGAAGATGCGCCCCGCGTTCCACCACAGTGGCGGCGTCCGCGCCGTGGCCGATTTGATGAACGAACTCGACAAGGAGATGAGCAAGAATCTCCTCGCCCGCCTCGAGGAGCGTAACGCCGCCCTCAGCGCCGCCATCCGCAAGAAGCTCTTCAGCTTCGAAGATCTCAACCGTCTCCAACCGGCCGATCTCCAGCGCGTGTTGCGCGAAGTCGATTCGTCGAACCTTGCGATCTCGATGAAGTCCGCGAGCGAAGGCCTCCGCCAGAAATTCTACGGCAGCATCTCCAAGCGCGCCGCCGAAAGCCTCAAGGAGGAGATCGAGATGCTCGGGCCGGTCCGGCTCAAGGACGTCGAGACCGCGCAGGATGCCATCATCCAGGTCGTCCGCCGTCTCGAGGAAGAGGGCCAGATCACCCTCGATTCCGACGGCGAGCAAAGCGTCGTCAACTGACCATGGCCTACGCAAAACTCATCCCCTTTGATCGGCCGCTCACGGGCGCCGGATTGCCGGGCACGGCCGGTCGGGTCGTCACGCCATCGGAACTCTCGGCGCTCGAAGAGGCCGCCTACCGTCGCGGGATCGACGCCACCCGCGCACTCGCCGACCAGCAAATGGTGGAGTTTCGCGCCGACATCGAGCAACTCGGCAATGGCATCTTTCAAAAACTCACCGCGCTTGAACCCGCGTTGCTCGGCCAGCTCCGCGATGCGCTGCCGGGTCTCGCGGTCGAGATTTCCCGCCGGCTGCTCGCCGGATACGAGCCTCCCGCCGACGTGGTGGCGCGGGTGTGCGAAGAAGCGCTCGGCGAACTTTTCCCGGAGCGCGAAAACCTCGAGCTTGTCATCGCCCCGCGCGATGCCGCGCTCCTCGAAAAACTCAATCCCGCCTGGCTGGCCCGTTACCCCGGTTTGCGCATTCGCGCCGAGGCCGTGCTCAAGCCCGGCGATTGTCAGGTGCGCAGCCGCTTCGGACTCACCGACGCTCGCCTCCAAACCAAACTTACCGCCCTTGAACGCAACCTCACCCCCGCATGAATCACCCTCTCATGGTCAGCTCCTGCCCCAAGCCCGACACGTGCCGTTTCACTGGCTGCCAAGGCGACTGTCCACCGTCGTTTCCGGCGGCGGCGAGCCCTGGTGCGCGAGTGTTGCCGCCACTCTTCGATCGCTCGACCGCGTGGCGCCGTTCGTCCGAGTTGGCCTTTAAGCCGCGCGATCCGCTCGCGCACCGCCGTCTGCTCGTCGCCTCATGACTTCCGCTGTCGCGCCGCTCGTCGAGGTCCTCCGCACGCAGGTCCGCCACCTGCCGCCGGTGCAGCGCGTCGGCACGGTCACGGGCGTCGCCGGACTCATCATCGAATCGGACGGCCCCAATGTCGGGCTTGGTGAACTCTGCCTCGTGCGCTCGTCGCGCGACGAGTTTTCCGTGCGCGCCGAAGTCGTCGGCTTCCGCGAACACCGCGTGCTGCTCATGCCGCTCGGCGATACCGCCGGCCTGCACGTCGGCTGCGAAGTCGCCGCCGCCGATCGTCCGCCGCTGCCGCGCGTCGGCCCGGAGATTCTCGGTCGGGTGCTCGATGCGCTCGGCAATCCGTTCGACAGTCGCGGCCTCCTCCCGATCGACCGGACGGTCACGCGCCATTCGGGTCCGCCGCATCCGCTGCGCCGCCAACGGATCAAGGACACGTTCACCACCGGCGTCCGCGCGATCGACACGTTCATTCCCTTTGGTCGCGGCCAGCGGCTCGGCCTTTTTGCCGGCTCGGGCGTCGGCAAATCCACCCTGATGGGCATGATTGCCCGCGCCTCGGAAGCGGATGTCGTCGTCGTCGCGCTCATCGGTGAGCGCGGCCGCGAAGTCCGCGAGTTCATCGAAAAAGATCTCGGAACCGAGGGCATGAAGCGCGCCGTCGTCGTCGTCGCGACTTCCGATACGCCCGCGCCGCTGCGGCTGCGCGCCGCGTTTACCGCCACCTCGATCGCCGAAGCGTGGCGCGATACAGGTAAGAATGTCTTGTTCATGATGGACTCGGTCACGCGCTTCGCAATGGCACAGCGCGAAATCGGCCTCGCGATCGGTGAGCCGCCGACCACGCGCGGCTACACGCCCTCGGTCTTCGCCATGTTGCCGCGCCTCCTGGAACGCTCCGGCACCGGCACCACCGGCGCGATCACCGCGCTCTACAACGTGCTCGTCGAGGGCGACGACATGAACGAGCCCGTCGCCGACGCCGTCCGCGGTATCCTCGACGGCCACATCGTGCTCTCGCGTTCCCTCGCGCATTTCAACCACTACCCGGCGATCGATATTCTCGAGAGCGTGTCGCGCCTCACCCGCGATGTATGCACCCCGGAAGAAGTGGCGCTCGCCGGCCGCGCCCGCGAGCACATCGCGCTCTACCGCAAAAACGAGGACCTCGTTTCCATCGGCGCCTATCAGAAAGGCTCCAATCCCACGCTCGATCGCGCCGTCGCGCTGCACGAGCCGCTTCGCAATTTCCTGCGCCAGGGGGTGCATGAGTTCACCCCACGGGCCCAGGCGTTCGGCAACCTTCAACAAATCCTCGCATGAAACGCTTTCGGTTTCCCCTCCGTCCCGTTGCGGTCTTGCGTGCGCATCACGAGCTCCGCGCCCGTGAGGCGTTCGCCGCCGCCGTGCATGTTTACGTCCAGGCCGAGGCGGAACTCGCCGCCACTCGTGCCCGCGTCGCGCTCTGCGAGGCCGAATTGTATGCGAGCCGACGTGACCGGTTCGATGCGTCGGCTGCCGCCGAGGCGTTTGCCGCCTATCGCCGCGAATGCACCGCGGAAGCGACCGCCGAGCGCGACGTGATCGCGAAACGCGCTACCATGAACCAGCGCCGCGGCGACTATCTCGAGGCGCACCGGAAGCTCGAGGTCGTCAACCGCCTCGAGGAAAAGGCCCGCGACGTGCACCGGCTCGACACGCTCCGGGAAGAACAGATCGAACTCGACGACTTCGCCGGCCGCCGCGTCCGCGCCCCGCAATTCTCCCACCCATGATCGCCAAACTGCAAAACCCGATGATCGCCGCCGCGTTCAGCATGTTGCTGAGCGTGGCCATCGGCGTCGCCCTCTGTGCCCGCATGATCGTCCCGCTGCTGGAGCAGGCCGTCGCCGTGCATGTTCCGAAGGAAGCCACTGAGCTCAAACAGAAAGGCTGGGACTTCTGGACGATCGAAATCGAAAACCTCTCCAATGAACTCAAGGATGAGCGCGTCCGCCTCCGCAAGCAGTCAGACCAAATGGACCAGCGCTCCGCCCGGCTCGCCGCCGAGGAAAAGGAACTGGCGAAAGTTCGCGCCGACATCGACATCCTCCGCAAGGAGATCGCCGACAGAGTGATCGAGATTTCGACCGACGAGCAGAAAAATATCCGCACGCTGGCGCAGACTTACACAAACCTCACCCCCAAAGCGGCCGTCGCCATCTTCAAAGAGATGGACGACACGACCGCCGTGAAAATTCTCTCGCTGATGAAGCCCGACGTCGTCGGCGCGATCTTCGAGCAAATGAGTGGGCTCGCCACCCCCGAAGGTGTGCCCCTCGCGCGCCGTGCTGCGCTCCTTTCCGAAAAGCTCCGCCTGATGAAATCCAGCAAGCCGCCGAGCCCGTCCTAAACGATTTTTCCCCGCCCCATGGATTGGCGCGGTCGCAAGCCACGGAGGGTTTCTTGTCATGCAACTCTCCGTCTCCACCACACCCAGCCCGACCGACGCGAACCTCGCGGCGCGCTTCATCACCCCGAGCGCGCCCGGATCGGCTGATGCCGCGCGAGCCACGACGGGATTTCCGCCGGCTGGCAGCGCCGCGACTGGCTTCGCGGAGATGTTGTCCGTTGTTGCTGCGCCTGTGGGCGCGACGGCGACGGCAACGCCGACGCCGACGGACGCGATCTCCGGTGGCCCGTTGGCCGGACCCGCCGCCTCCACGTCGTTGGCGAATTTCCCAACTTGGCTCGTCGCCGCAAATCCCGGAAACGACCTGGTGCCCGTCGCGATTCCCGCCGTCATGGTCGCTGAAGCATCACCGAACGCGGCGATCGACGTGCCGACGATTCCGATACCGACCGATTCCTCGGCATCGGCAGAACTTGCCGATGTGGTTGCGCCGGCCGCTGAAAACCTCGTCGCTGGAAGTCGAGGCGGCATCGTTTTCACTTATTCCGCGACCGGTCCGTCGGGAAAAAATGTTCGCGCCATTCGGCCAGCCACGCCTCGCGCGGCCACCACACCGAAGCGCGATTCACTCTCGGAGAATACATCCGCCAGTGTCGCCGTGATGGCGCCGCCGATCGGTGCATCGACTACGTCGGCTCCTGTGGCGGACTCTGAAACGTCCGTTGCTGCCAATGTGCAGGAAGTCATTCCGCTTCAGTCGGGGAGGGGAGAGCGGGAGATGCCGTCGCTATCCGGAACAGTCGCAACGGTTGCGTCTGTGCCTAGCGAGGCGGACGAAGGAAACCTCCCTGGTTCTCCGCTGCCTGCGTCGCAACCCAAGAGCGGAAAACCGGTGGCTGCGCGCCGAACGATTGCGCCGGCTGCAGCGGGAGATGTTTCCCTGACGGCGCGAGTCGCCGAGGTTCCTTCCCGCGCGGATCCGGAGCCGGTGGTGACGGCGACCTCGGAATGGCTCCCGCAGAATTTTTCTACCGAGCAGGCTTCGCCGTTGCCGGCGTTAGCCCCGCGCCGGATCGCGAGCGTGCCGGTGTCGACCGCGAGCGAGACGGAGGCCGTGCCCGCCGCCGTCAATTTCAACGGCCCGCCGATGGGGTGGTCAGGACAGACGCCGATGCGTGCGCCGGCGGTTGTGCCGACAGACATCGTGCCAGCCACGGAAGTGGCGGGCACTCCCGCTGCCGCAGTGACGGCGGCGGTGGCGCCCGAGTTGGCACCGTTTGTCGAGCAGCCGATGGAGAATGCGCGCGAGTTTTCCGTGCCGGTTGAATCGCCGACGATTCAGTTCAATGACTCGATTCCTACGCGGGCGGAAATTTTTGCCGCCATCGACGGCAATGTTTCGCCGGAGAAAAAAATCGCAGCCAGCGCGCCGGATAAAACATTTCTAAGTGCAGCGAACAAGCGAGTTGCGACGCATGAAGCAAATCTTGGCATCGACGTTGCTAAATTGGAGACCGTCATGCCTGCCGCCACGTTTTCGAATCGTCCTCCGCTGGTCGTTGCTCCCCTGGAGCGCGCGCTGGATGTGCCGGTGACGACGACGCAGGCACCGCCTGCCAGTTTGCCGACCGTGGAGCCCGCCCTCGTGGCACATCGCGCGGTCGATGCCGTGTTGACGGCGGTCGAGCGTTTCAGCGCCGGTGACCGGCACTCGGTGCAGTTACAGTTTTCGGTCGGTGGTGCGGATCTTTCGGTGCGCGTCGAACTGCGCGGCGAGGCCGTGCGCACGACGTTTCGCACGGATTCGCCGGAACTGCGCAACGCCCTTGCGCATGAATGGCAGGCGGCTAGCCCCCAGTCCGCCGATCGTTCGGTGCGGCTTACGCCGCCGGAATTCTCGTCAAATCACACGGCGGGTTTCGGGGCGTTTTCCGGCGATACCGCCTCACACCAGCGCGAGGCCCGCGCCCGCCGCAGCGAGACCGATGAGATTTTTTCGGCGGTCGCGTCCCGCAGCCGTTCCGCGCCGGCCTTCGTCGCGAGCGTCAGCGATTCTCTCGCCGCCACGGTGCGCACGGTCTCCGGCACGGCGCTCCACCTGTCCACACTCGCCTGAAATTTATGTCGACCATCTCCGCTGTCACCTCTGCCAACACCCTCCAGGCCCGTGCGACGGGCACGACTGCCACTACGCCCACTGCCACGAAAACGCTGGGCGTCGACGATTTCATGAAGCTGCTCGCGACCCAGTTTCAGCAGCAGGATCCATTGAAGCCAATGGACGACACGGCTTTCATCGCGCAGACCGCGCAGTTCACCGGCTTGCAGCAGACCAACACACTCGTGCAGCAAATGACGCAGCTCAACGCCGCCATGACGCGTGTTTCGGCCAATGGCTACGTCGGCTCACAAGTGACGGTCGATGCCGGCAACGGCCAGACCATCGTCGGCCAGGTGACCGCGGTCGATACCAGCGGAGCCACGCCACAGGTCATCATCAACGGCAAGTCCTACGATGTAGCCAGCGTCCTCCGCGTCGAGCTCCCACCCGTTTTATCTCCCGCCCCGACCACGCCGTCCCCGTGATGCGCCGGTCATAATCCTCAACCTAGAAAAAATACCACCATGTCACTCATCGGCACAATGGACAGCGGCGTCAGCGCGCTGCGCACGTTTCAAAAAGGTCTCGAAATCATTGGCAACAATATCGCCAACGTGAACACCACGGGCTTCAAGAGCGCGGACGCGAAATACGCCGACAGCTTCAGCAACAT
Source organism: uncultured Opitutia bacterium (assembly GCA_903840415.1). Lineage (GTDB taxonomy): Bacteria > Verrucomicrobiota > Verrucomicrobiia > Opitutales > Opitutaceae > CAITWF01. Next base: position 91,447 of record CAIMFY010000104.1, read on the forward strand.
CCTGCAGCAGTCGTCTCCCGGCTCATCGACCGGCTCCGACACGCCGACCATCGGCGTCGGCACGGGCGTGGGTCTTTCCGGCATCGCCACGAATTTCTCGCAAGGCTCGCTCTCGACCACCGGCAGCAACACCGACCTCGGTATCTCGGGTAACGGCTACTTCGTGGTCACCAACCCAAGCGACAGCAACAGCTTCGCGACCCGTGCCGGCTCGTTCCGCATGGACTCGCAAGGCTACCTCACCACCCAGGAAGGCTACCGCGTGCAGGGTCTCACCGGCGGCTCTGCCGGCACGCCGCCCAGCACTGTGGGTAACATCAAGCTCGGCACGCCGCCAACTGGCACCCAACTGCAGTCCTTCAGTATCGATGGCGCCGGTAAGTTGGTGGAATTCTATTCCAACGGAACTTCAGCCACGACGAATCAGGTGCTGATGCAAAATTTCAACGACCCGTCCGCCCTCGTCGGCGTTGGCAATGGCCTCTTCAAGGCAATGCTCAACGCGGGCCCCGTCAGCGGCTCGCTGACGCTCAGCGCTGCCAACAACACGCCCGGTGCCAGCGGCCTCGGGTCCATTCAGGCCGGCACGCTCGAACTCTCGAACGTCGACCTCACGCAGCAATTTGCAAATCTCATCACCACGCAGCGCAGCTTTCAGGCCGCGTCGCGCCTCATCACCGTGTCCGACACCGTGCTCGAGGACATCGTGGGTCTGAAAACCCGCTAATCGATTTAAGTGAGTTGAGGGCCGGGTGCGGCGAGCTTCAGCACTCACACCCTCGTCGCCCGCCGGCCCGGCTCCTCGACTCTCAATCGTCCGCAACTCCGCCGCCGCCATGTCCGCCACTAAGAACGAAGCTCCTCCTCCTGCTGCCAAGCCCGACCCGGCCGCGGCTGCCGCCGCCAAGGGCGACGCCGCCGCGCCCGCCGCCGTGGTTCCGGCCAAGTCCTCCGCGCTCTCCGCGTGGCTGCCGGTGATCGCGAGCGTGTTGCTCGCACCGGTCGCCACTTGGGCCGCCGTGGAATTTGTCGTGCTGCCGCGCCTCCAGAAAAAGATCGCCGCCGCGCCCGCCGCCGCCGAAGCCGAAGCAGCGGCCGCTCCGGAAAAAGCCGCCGCACACGGTGGCAAGGAAGGCAAGGAAGGCAAAGAAGGCGGCGGGAACTACGAGTTTCAAAACGTCGTCGTGAACCTCGCGGGCACGATGGGCACGCGCTACCTCAAGACCACCTTCCTCGTCAGCGCAGCGAAGGATGTCGACATCAAGGCCGCATTTGAGGCCAAGAAAGCACAGCTCACTGACGTCACACTCAACGTCCTGTCTTCGCTCACGCTCGCCGATCTCGAGGAGCCAGGTGCGAAAAACGTCATCCGCGAAAAACTCGTCTCCGCCTTCAACCAGGCCCTCGGCAAGAAAGTTGCCGAGCAAGTCTACTTCTCGGACTTCGTGATCCAGTAATCCTGGCTCTTTTCCCGCCCTGCGTCCCATGGCCGATCCCACCCAAAAACCCGCGACCGACTTCCTCGATCAAAGTGAGATCGACAAGCTGCTGTCGCAGACGGCGGAGGCGGCGGCGCCGAAGCCGATGCTCGTCGGCACCGACGGCGCGCTGGCGACCGACGCCAAGATCGAGGCCTACGATTTTCGCAACCCCGCCTTCCTGTCCGAAGCCGAACTGCGCCGGCTTCGGCTCCTGCACGAGGATTTTATCCGCTACCTCAGCGCGCGCCTCTCGCTTTATCTGCGCATGGAGTTTGGCCTCAAGATGGCCAAGCTCACCACCGTCTCCTACACGAAGTTCACCGAATCGCTGCCGAGCCCCACGCACCTCACGCTCTTCAAAGTCGATCCGCTCGCCGGCGTCGGCATTCTGGATCTCAATCCGCGCCTCGCGCTCACGATCGCCGACCGGCTGCTGGGTGGCCGCGGTCACTCAGTCAAAGCCGAGCGTTATCTCACCGAAATCGAAATCGCCCTCATCGAGGATGTCATCGTCATCGTGCTCGAGGAATGGTGCGCCCAGTGGAAAGCCGAGCAGGAGCTGCACCCTCTGACCATCGGCCACGAAAACAATGGCCGTTTTCTGCAAACCTCGCCGAAAGATGCCATCATCCTGGCGATGACGCTCGAATGCAGTTTCGGCGACTGCTCGGAGCAGATTCAGATTGGCGTCCCCTATTACACCATCGAACCAATGGTGAAAGCGATGCAGGCCCGCCGGCAGAAGGACAACGCCGTCACGACCACCGTGAAGCACGCCGAGTGGCAGAAATCCTACGATCGCATCACCATGCCGGTGCGCGCCGAGTGGCAGGCTTTCGAACTCAGCCTGCGCGAAATCACCAGCCTCCGCGTCGGCGACGTGATCGAGATGCCGCCCTCTCTCTGTAGCGACACTCGTGTGTTGCTGAACGGCACGCCCAAATTCGTCGGCACCATCGGTCTCGATACCGACCGGGTTGCCGTCCAACTCACCCGCAAACTCCCCACGGAGGACCTTGCCCATGCCAAATCTGATGGAAGAAAAAACTCTTGATATCGTCCTCGACGTGAAGGTCAAAGTGACCGTGCAACTCGGCTCGGTCCAGTTGCCGATGCGCGACGTCCTCGAACTCACTCCCGGCTCCATCGTGCAGCTCACGCAGCACGCCAGCGACCCCGTCGGACTCTACGTCAACGACAAGCTCATCGCCTACGGCGAAGTCGTGGTGGTGGAGGATAACTTCGGGATCAAGATTACCGAACTCGTCGGCGCGGTGAAGCCATGAGGCGCGCTCGCGCCATTTTCACGGCGCTCCTTGCAGTGGTGGCGATCACTACCGCGCTGGCCGCTCCGGACGACACCAAGATTTTTGTTCCTGGCGCATCCACGACGGCGGCCGCCGCCCCGGTCACCGGGCCGAGTCTGGGATCGGTCACGCTGCTGGTCGGCCTCGCGCTTGCCGGCGTCGGCGCTTGGCTGGTCTGGCGCGCCCGCTCTGGCATCGCCGCTAGTCGCGACACCCGCCAACTCGCGATCCATGAGACGCGCTCACTCGGCAACCGCCAATATCTGGTGGTCGCTTCTTATGAGGATAAAAAATTCCTGCTCGGAGTCTGCCCCGGCCGCATCGATTTGCTGGCGCCGCTGCACCGCGAGGAACCACGGGCATGATGCGTCGCTTTTTCACCGTGATGGTCGTGCTCTGGCTGGGCCTGATCGCTCTGCCGGTGTCGGCGCAGACGGCCGCTACGCCTGCTCTCACCGCACCGGCGACTGAGGCCGCGGCGTTGACGCCCCTCGCCACCGGCCCCGCCGCGCCCGCCGCCGCTGCGCCAGCGAAAGCCAACGAACCGTTCCGTCTGAACATCGGTCTCGAAGGCCAGGGTCAGACCGGCGAAGTAAGCGTCGCGATCCAAATCGTGATCGTGATGACACTCCTCTCGGTCGCGCCGTCGATCGTCCTGTTGATGACGAGCTTCACGCGCATCGTGATCGTGCTCGGCTTCGTCCGCACGGCGCTCGGCACGCCGAGCGCGCCGTCGAACCAAATTATCGTCGGCCTCTCGCTTTTTCTCACGTTTTTCCTGATGGGCCCGGTCATCGATCGTGTGAACAACGAGGCGCTCAGTCCCTATCTCGACGGTAAAATCACCTCGGTCGTGGCGCTCGATCGCGCCTCGCAGCCGCTGAAGCAGTTCATGCTGAAACAAACCCGCACCCGCGATGTGGAATATTTTCTCGAGATCGGCGGCTACGGCCCGACCGCGGTGAAGGATTTGCCGATGCGCGTCGTGATCCCGGCCTACGTGATCAGCGAACTGCAGACGGCGTTTCAAATGGGTTTTCTGCTCTTTCTGCCGTTCCTCGTGATCGATTTCCTGGTGTCGTCGGTGCTAATGGCGCTCGGCATGATGATGATGCCGCCGACGACGGTGGCGCTGCCCCTCAAACTGCTCCTTTTCGTGCTCGTGGACGGCTGGCATCTCGTCGTCCGTTCGCTGGTGCAGAGCTTCGCCACATGAACCCCGATCTCGCCATCGATCTTTTCAAATCCACCGTGATGTTTGCGCTCTACATCGTGGCGCCGTTTCTCGGCGTGACGCTGGTCGTCGGCCTGCTCGCGAGCCTGCTGCAATCGGTCACGAGCATGCAGGAGCAGACCCTCACGTTTATCCCCAAGTTGATCGCGCTGGCCGGTCTCTGCCTCGTGCTTACGCCGTGGCTCCTGCGCACGCTCTCGGAGTTCGCGATCACGATCATCACGCGCATGGGTTCGCTGGGACATTGAAAAACAAAGAAGAAATCTAGGAAAAAGAAGAACGAAGAAACTTCCGAACCGCAGGTTTCTTCTTTCTACCATTTCTTCTTTTCCGCCTTTGCCCGCCATGTCCCTCGAATATCTCCTCGCGTGGATGATGGTTTTCCTCCGTTCGCTCGGGGTAATTTTGCAATTGCCGGTGCTCGCGGGGCACCCGATTCCGATCCCGGTTCGGGTGGGATTTAGCGTTTGTCTGGCGACTTTGCTAGCGGGCTTGGTGCCGACGGCACCACTGCCGCTAACGCTGTGGCCATTTATCGGCGCCATCGCCGGTGAAGTGATCCTGGGGCTCGCACTGGGTTTTGTCGCGCGGTTAGTGTTTTCCGCGGTGGAGATGGCTGGCCGTGTGATTTCGTCGGAGATTGGGCTGTCGGCTTTGCCGGGGATGGGCGCGCCGGAGTTGTCGAGCGAGCCGCTGGCGGCGATGCTCTCGGCGCTGTCGCTGGTGTTGTTTTTCCTGTTTGGCGGTCATCACGCCGTGCTGACGGCGTTCGCCCGTAGCTTTTTTCTGGCGCCGGCGGGCCATGCGACGCTCGATGCCGCGGCGGGGAGTTTGCTGATTCGGGCGACGGGTCACGTGATCGAGCTCGGCCTGCGGATCGCAGCGCCGTTTATCGCGATGAATTTTCTGGTGACGCTCGCGTTTGCTTCGCTGGGCCGGGCGGTGCCGAAGATGAACGTCTTTATTCTGAGCCTGTCGGCGCGCGCCTTGATCGGGTTTGGGCTGCTGGGGACCGGTGGGTCGTTGCTCGCGCGGTATCTCTACGTTGAGTTTGGCGATGGGCCGATGCGGATGCTGCAATTGCTGCCGTCGCGTTGAGCGTGGTGAGGGTCGCGGCAAATTTTGCCGAATTTTTTACGGGTTTTTTGGGGCGAAAATATTTTTCGACCACACGGGCAAAGCGAAAAGTTTAACTCCTTGTCCGGTGTGAGTTAGCGAATGGATCGAGCGTGTTGGCATCGACGTTGCGTTAAGGGGAGAACCGCCAATGGCCGACACTGATCAAGACCAAAAAACCGAACAGCCGACTGAGAAGCGGCTGAACGATGCGCACGAGAAGGGGCAGTTTGCGAAGAGCCACGAGATCACGGTGCTGTTTGCGTTTGTGGCGTTTCTCGCGGTGCTCGGTTTCACAGCGCAGTCGGCGTCGCACGACATCGCGGAATATTCCGCGAGCATGTTCACGCGGTTTGCGACCACCCCGGTCTCGACCGACACTGTGATGGTGCCGCTCAGCGAGGCGCTGTTTACGATGGGTCGCGCACTGGCCCCGATCTTGGCGGGCGTGCTCGGCGCGACAATTCTGGCCGGCGGCGTGCAGACCGGCTTCCGCCTCTCTTCGAATGTGGAGTTTTTCAAGCTCGACAGCCTCGACATGACCAAGGGCTTCAGCCGGATTTTCTCCAAGGCCGTCTTCGCGAAGGCCGGCATCGATTTGCTCAAGCTCGGCGCGATCGGCACGGCGCTGTGGCTTGGCGCGCGGGGCCTGATGTTCGATCCGCTTTTCAGCGCCCCGGTCGAGGCCGCCTATCTTGGCCAGTTCCTCCACCACGCGACGCTGCTCTTCCTCACGCGACTGGTGCTGGCGCTCGGCATCGTGGCCGCAGTCAGCTACGGCTACGAAAAGTTCAAGACTTCGCGGGAGATGATGATGACTCGCCAGGAAGTGAAGGACGAACACCGTCAGGCGCAGGGCGATCAGCACACGAAGTCCGCGATGCGTCGCATGGCCCGCCGCCTGATGCAAAAGCAGATGCTCGCGGCGGTGAAGACGGCCGACGTCATCGTCACGAACCCGACCCACTTTGCCGTCGCGCTCAAATACGAACGCGGTCAGGACCGCGCCCCGGTCGTCCTCGCGAAGGGCGAGAACCGTTTCGCGCAGCGCATCAAGGCGCTCGCCGCCGAGCACGGCGTGCCCACCGTCGAGAACAAGCCGGTTGCGCGCCTGCTCTTCGCGATGGGAAAGGTCGGCGAGACGATCCCGGCCGAGCTCTACCAAGCAGTCGCGCAGATCCTCGCGGTAGTTTACCGCACGCACCGCTATTATTTCCATCGCCTGAAGTCGCGCCGGCTGGAGGCCGCATCCTGAGATGAGCGCGCCCGCTTCTGCTCCCACGACTGTTGCGATGTTGCTCCGCCGCGCGGATCTGGCGTTCACGTTTGGCCTGTTCCTGACGGTGTTGCTGCTGATCCTGCCGGTGCCGGCGTTCCTGCTCGACACGTTTCTCGCGCTCAACATCGGCCTGTCGCTCCTCGTGCTCCTCGCGATCATCTACGTGAAGGATCCACCGGAGTTCTCGGGTTTCCCGACGCTGCTCCTTGCACTCACGCTTTTCCGCCTCGCGCTCAACATCAGTTCGACGCGGCAGATTCTCACCAAAGGCTACGCCGGCCACATCATCGATGCGTTTGGCCACTTCGTGATTCAGGGCAACTTCATCGTCGGCGCGGTGGTGTTTCTGATTCTCGTCATCATCAACTTCGTCGTCATCACCAAGGGCGCGGGTCGCATCGCCGAAGTGAGTGCACGTTTCACGCTCGATGCGCTGCCCGGCAAACAAATGGCCATCGATGCCGAGCTCAACGCCGGCATCATCGACGAAGTCACCGCCACCGCCCGCCGCGTGAAAGTGCAGAAGGAAGCCGACTTCTACGGCTCGATGGACGGCGCGTCGAAGTTTGTCCGCGGCGATGCGATTGCCGGCATCATCATCACGCTGATCAACGTCGTCGGCGGCTTCGCCATCGGCGCCTTCCAGATGGGCATGTCGATGAGCGAGGCGCTCCAAAAATTCACGCTCCTCTCGATCGGTGACGGCCTCGTTTCGCAAATCCCGGCGCTCATTCTCTCCGTCGGTGCCGGTATTCTGGTTACGCGTGCCTCGGAAAATTCCAACCTCGGCACGCAGCTCGCAACCCAGTTATTCCGCTATCCCCGCGCTCTCCGGATCGCCTCTGGCATGCTCGCGTGTTTCGGGCTGATGCCCGGCATGCCACTGCTGCCCTTCTTCGGCCTCGCCGGAATCGCCGCCTACCTCGGAAAAATTTTGCAGGAACAGGAAACCCGCACCGGCCACGCCCACGGCACCGAAGCCGCCGCCGCCGCCTCCAAGATCAACGGCACCCCGAAAAACGCCGCGAAGCCCGCCGCCGGTGATGCCGCCGCGCCTGCTGCGGCCAGCGCGCCCGGCAGCCCCGAAGACGTCCGCAAACTCATCGAGATCGACATCTTCGCGATCGAGATTGGTTACGGACTCCTTTCGATCGCCGATGCGAAGACCGGCGGCGAATTGCTCGCCCGCGTCACCGGTGTGCGCAAGTCCCTCGCCCGAGAAAAAGGCATCGTCGTCCCGCCAATTTCCGTCCGCGACAATCTCGAACTCGAGCCCAACGACTACCGTTTTCTCCTCCGCGGCAAGGTCGTCGCCCGTGGTCAGCTCATGCCCGGCCGCTGGCTCGCGATGAACGTCGCTGGGAGCAAGGTCCATCTCAAGGGCGTCCCCACGCGCGAGCCGGTCTTCAATCTCGAGGCCACGTGGATCGATGCCGTCGAAAAGAAGAATGCCGAACTCAACGGCTTCACGGTCGTGGATCAGGCTTCGGTTCTCATCACTCACTTGTCCGAGACGCTCAAGGTCAACGCGCACCACCTCATCGGCCGCCAGGAAGTGCAGTCGCTCATCGATCACCTGAAGCTCACGCAGCCGGCGCTCGTGGCCGAACTCTTGCCGGATCTCGTCACGCTCGGCATTATTCAGCGCGTTTTTCAGAATCTCCTCCGCGAGAACGTCGCGATCACGAATCAGCCGCTCATCCTCGAAGGCATCGCGGATTTCGCGTCCCTCTCGAAAAATCCCGACGACCTAAGCGAACTCGTCCGCCGTCGGCTCGGGCTCTACTTCGTGCCGGAGTTCGAGTGCCGCCCTCGCGTCATCCGCGCCATCACTCTCGATCCGCGGTTGGAACAATGGCTCGCCTCGAAGGTGCACCGCTCGCCCACTGAAGTCGGCCTCGCCCTCGATCCAGGCACGACGCGTCACCTGCTCGAAGAGATCAACCGTCGCACGAGCGAGCTAACGCTGGCGGGTCATCCGACGGTCATGGTCGTCTCGACCGAAATCCGTCTGCCCCTGAAGCGCTTCTTCGAATCGTCGTTTCCGCGCCTCACCGTCCTCGCGTTTCAAGAGTTGCCCGCCGCCACCGACATTGAAAACGCCGGCATCGTCACCGCCCCCGCGCACCTCGTTCGCACCGACGTTCCGCTCAAGGCCGCCGCCTAACCCGCCATGTCGACTTCGCCCAAATCGTTCGCGCCCGGCACCTACAAATTCACGGTGCAATCTGCCGAGCAGGCCGTCGCCCTCATCCGCGAAAAACTCGGCGCCACCGCCCGCGTCATCTCCGTCCGCTCGGTCGAGGCGACCGGTCTGAAAAAATTCTTCACCGCCCCGCGTCTCGAAGTCGTCGCGCAAGTTGATCCGGCGCCCGTCGCGGAAACCACGCTGACGACGATCGGACGCGAGCCCGCGCTCTCGGCCAACGAGTCGTCGCCTTCAAAAAATCGTCTCACCCAACTGCCGCCCTCAATCGGGCTGACCGGATTGCTCCGCCGCTCCGGCATCACCGAGACCGCACTCGATCGGCTGCAAGCCGGCGCCAACTGGCCCGAACTCAGCGCGCTGCCGCTGCACCGCGCGCTCGCCGAAACATCGCGCCTGCTGCGCACGCAGGCCGAGACACGCGCGCCCCGTCCGCCGTTGTCACGCGCTGCGTTTCTCGGCGCGCCCGGCGTCGGTCGCACGACGGCGCTCTGCAAATGGCTTTCCGTCGAAGTGTTTCGCCGTAGCCGCGCCGGCCACGTTGTCAGCGTCGAATTTGACCGGCCTAATCCGCTTGGGCCGCTGCCGGTATTTTCAGAAGCGCTCGGCGTGCCGCTCGCTCATTTTCCGTGTGAGACTCAGCCCGCCGTGCCGGGTGGATTCGTCTATTTCGATTTGCCCGGCATTTCGGTCCGTCGCCCCGCCGATAACGCCGCCCTCGCGGAGTGGCTCGACCGCGAAGGCGTCCAGGAACGCGTGCTCGTGCTCAACGCCGCCTACGACCGCGCTTCGCTGCGCGAAGCCTACGCCGCGGGCCGCGACCTCGGCGCCACACGCCTCGTCTTCACGCATCTCGATGAAGTCCCGCAGTGGGGCAAGCTCTGGGACTACCTCTTCGACGAGTCCCTCGAACCGCTCTTCCTCTCCACCGGCCCGTCGCTCACCGGTGACTGCGAGGACGACGTCCCCGGCGCGATCGTGCGTCGCACGCTGCCCGACGACAGCACCCCTTCCACGCCATGAAATTCGTTTTTCTCGCCGGTGGCTTCACCGGACTTCTCATCACCAGCAGCGCCAGCTACTGGGCCGGCCACCAAGCCGATCGCATCCTGCTCGACGGCGCCGTCGGCTGCCTCGCGAGTGCGCTCCTCTTTCGCTGGTTCTGGACCGTGCTCGTGCGCGGCATCCGCGAAACCATTTTGCAACGTCACGCCGCCGCCACCGCGTCGGCCAAGCATAAGTAACAGTTCGCTTCCATGAATACCGCCACCGCCCCCCTCCCCAGCAGCAAGGAAGCTACGCCCGCCACAGCCTGGCGCGCGTATCAGGGAGTCTCGCCCAGTGCCGTCGATGAAAAGGATTTGATCGAACGGTATCTGCCCCTCGTCCGCAACGTCGTCGATCGCATCAAGCTCAACGTGCCCGCGCACGTCGACGCCGACGATCTCTACAGCGTCGGCATCACCGGCCTCATCGCTGCAGTCCGCAAGTTTGACCCCGAACAGGGGGCCACGTTTGCCAGCTATGCCGCGCTCCGCATCCGCGGCGCCATCCTCGACGAACTCCGCCGCATGGATTGGTGCCCGCGCCGTGCCCGCGCCCGATCGCGCAAACTCAAGAACGCGATCAACGACGTCGAGCAGAAGCACGGCCGCGCCGCGACCGACGCCGAAGTCTGCACCACTCTCGGCCTCGACAAGAAGGAATACGAGAAGTGGGTCGAGGAGGCGAAGCCCGTCACCTTCATCGCCATCGACCAGCACGCCGACAATGAGGATGGCAGCGGGGCGTCGTTGCACGAACTCCTGGCTGACGAAGCCGACGTCACCGGCCGCGACAACCTAGAAAAGGCGGAGCTTCTGCAACTTCTCTCTAAACGAATCGCGGAATTGCCCGATATACCAAAGAAGATTCTCGCCATGTATTATTTCGAAAACATGCGCCTGGCCGAAATCGCTCAGGTTTTCGGTCTGACGGAATCCCGTATATGCCAAATCCACGCCCAGACCATTCTCGGCCTGCGCGCCTTTCTCCAACGCGTGCGCGACCGCTGACGCCCCCTCGGGAGGCGCCGGAGATTTCCTCATGCTGATTCTAGTCGGAGCATTCATCGTTATCGCAGCGACCCTCGGCGGCTTCATGATGGAGGGCGGCAATCCCTTGGTTTTGATCCAAGTCGCGGAGTTCGTGGTCATCCTCGGCGTCGCCCTCGGCGTGCTCGTCATCGCGAGTCCGAGTCACGTGCTGAAGCACGTCATCCACAAGGTGAAGGACTGCGTCACCGGCAAGTCCCCCGGCGAGAAGGATTTCACCGATCTGCTCAAGCTGCTCTACGAAATCTTCATGGTCGGCCGTCGCAACGGCCTAATCGCCCTCGAGGAACATGTGATGGACCCGAAGAAGAGTGCGATTTTTCAGAAATATCCTTCGGTGATGAACCATCACGAACGGCTCGAGTTCATCTGCAACGGCCTCAAGCCCGTCATCGACGGCAAGATCAAGCCCGACCAGCTCGAGGCGCTGATGGTTGCCGAACTCGAGGCCAAGGTCATCGAGAACGAGCACCCGGTCCACATCCTCCATCTCGTCGGTGATTCGCTGCCCGGCATCGGCATCGTTGCCGCGGTGCTTGGCATCATCAACACCATGGCCGCCATTTCGGAAGGCCCGGAGAAGGTCGGCGAAAAAGTCGCCGCCGCGCTCGTCGGCACGCTGCTCGGTATTTTCGTGGCCTACGGCTTCGTCAACCCGCTCGCCAATCGCGTGCAGTTCAACAACCAGTCCGACGCCCAGTTTCTGAAGTGCATCATGCAAGCGATCGCCGGTTTCGCGAAGGGCCTCGCGCCCCTCACGGCCGTGGAAGTCGCCCGCCGTTCACTCGACAGCTCCGTCCAACCCGCCGGTGCCGAACTCGAGATCGCCCTCAAGGCCCTCGGCGCCAAATAACCCACGGAGGATATCCTAATGGCAGGTGGTGCATGGAAGGTAGCTTACGCGGACTTCGTCACTGCGATGATGGCGCTGTTCATGGTGCTCTGGATCTCCGCGCAGGATCAGAAAATCCTGATCGCCACCTCGAAATATTTTCAAAATCCCTTCCGTTCGCCGATCGACGCTTCCTCCGGCGTCATGCCGTTCAACAGCAACAAGACCTCCCAAAGTGAGGGCAAGGATCAAGGTGATGAAAAGGAGCAAAACCGCGACAAGCAGATTCAGATGACGTTTCTCAACTCCGTCGCCGCCGACTTCTACCGACTGATGAACCTCGACAAGGACTTGGAGAGCAAACCCATCGAAGTAGCCGTCACGACCGACGGCCTTCGCGTCACACTCTTCGATCGCGCCACGCAGCCGCTCTTCGTCAACGACTCCGCCGAATTCACGGAGTGGGGGAAGTTCATCATGCAGAATCTCGCCTGGACGATCGACCGCCATCGTTTCCACGTCGCCATTGAAGGTCACACTCGCGCTAAAATTATCTTCAAGAGCGACGATTACACTAGCTGGGAACTCTCTGCCGACCGCGCCAACTCCGCCCGGCGCAGCCTAGTCCATTTCGCGGTGGAGCCCGACCTCATCGTGCGCGTGACCGGCTACGCCGACACCCGGCCGCTGAAGGGCGAGAAACCCGAATCTGAGGCCAACCAGCGCGTCAACATCAGCCTCACGCTCGACGCGAAGCCGCGGTTCAAGGACAGCAAGCTCGTCGACAAACCCGTGCCTGTGTCCGCCAAGGAACCGATCCCCACTTCATGAACTCTTTTCTGCAGGGAAAAAAGATTTTGGCGGCCGCGCCACTGACGCGCCCCACTTCTACCGCGCTGCCGCATGCTCCGTCGGCCCGGCCGTCGCAGCACTCGGGGTCGGCCCATGCCGCCGGCGGCGCCAGTGCCGCCCATGTCGAAGTCGTAAAGGAAGGCGACAAAGTGGTGCGACTAGTCGTGACTTGCGTGTGCGGCGAACACATCGAGATCGAGTGCCTCTATCCGGCGGGAAGTTGAGGCAACCCTGGTCGTCGACCGGCGTTTTGAGGGGCGACGGATGCTCGTTTCCCGCTCAGGAGCGGCGTTCCTTGCCGGCAATTCCTGCCGTTCTATTTTCGGTCCCGTGGCGGGCTGGCGGAAATATTTTCCAAGCGTATTTCCGATAATTTTAATCGTCAGTTGTCTAGTGACTTGCGTTGGACTTACGGAGCTAGGCACGACGCTGGCTTTATGGCAGCCGACCATGAACGTCGGTCTCTATCAAAGTGCCGCTGCCCTCACCGCCTTGGAGCGGTGGCAGGACTTGGTGTCGCAAAATATCACCTCCAGTCAGCAGACTGGCTATCGCAAGCGCACGATTAGTTTTTCGACGCAGGCCGCGGGCGAGTTGCAGGCCGATCCGAAGGCGCGCATCGGCAGCGAAGGTTCGACGCCGTCGCTCTTTCCGACGGCGATCTCGGGCATCAATTACATGACGGGTGAAATGCAGCCGACACGGGGCGAGTTCGACGTCGCGATCCAAGGCGAAGGTTTTTTTGAACTGCAGCGCCCGGACGGTTCGAAAGTTTACACTCGCAGCGGCGAATTCCGGATGCGCGAGGACCGCACCCTCGTCTCGTCGACCGGTGACGAAGTGCTGAGCACTTCGGGTGCGCCGATCACATTGCTGCCGAATGGCGGATCGGTCACGATCAATCAAGATGGCTCAATTGCCCAGGGCGCGACCAATGTCGGCAAACTGGGCGTGATGAAATTTGCCGACAACTCGCGGCTCGTGCCGCTCAGCGGTGGATTTTTCGTGCCGGCGCCCGGCTCGCCTCCACCGGAGTCGGTCGATCAACCCGTGCTGCTCCAAGGTTACCTTGAGGGCAGCAACGCCACGCCGCTGCGTGAAATGGTCGATCTAGTGCTTATTTCCCGCGCCTACGAGGCCAACCAAAAGATCATTACCACCGTTGATCAGCAGATGCAGAAGACGTTCGACGCTCTTGGCTGAACGCCCTTTGCCCATGACTTCCCCAGACAGACAACCGCAATCACGACTGCATGGCCGAGCCCGCTATGGGGGCGGGCCGGCCCCTGCAGCCGGAATGCCTGCCGCCTTTAACCCCTCCGCCGCATGAATCTCTCGCTCTACTCCGCCGCCACCGGCATGGAGGCGCAGCAGCTCAACCTGAACACGATCGCGAACAACCTCGCGAACGTGAACACCCCCGGCTTTAAGCGCAGCAAGATCGAGTTTCAGGATTTGCTTTACCAGAAACCCACGCGCGCCTCGGGCACGGATTCCGGCGGTGGCAATCTCGTGCCGACTGGCGTTGAGGTTGGCAACGGCTCCCGCGTTGCGGCCACATCGAAAGTTTTCACGCAGGGCCAGCTCACCGCGACCGGGGAAAAACTCGACGTCGCGATTCAGGGAGATGGTTTTTTTGAGGTGCAGCGCCCCGACGGCACGATCGGTTTTACGCGGGATGGGTCGTTCAAGCTCAATGCCCAGGGCCAGGTCGTCACGGTCGACGGTCTGCCAGTGTTGAGCGGTTTTCAGCCCATTCCGCCCGGTGCCAATTCGGTCAGCATCGCTGAAAACGGGCAGGTGACTGTGCAGACCGCGACCGGCAGCCAGAGCTTTCGGCTCACGCTGGCGCGATTTGCCAATCCCTCTGGCCTGCAAAGTCTCGGGGGCAACCTCTACGCCGAGACCGCGGCCAGTGGCACCCCCGAAGTCGGCCAGCCCAGTGAGCAGGGTTTCGGTAGCACCGTGCAGGGTTATATCGAGTCCTCCAACGTCAATATCGTCGAGGAAATGGTAAACCTCATCACCGCGCAGCGCGCCTACGAGATCAACTCCAAGTCCATCCAGACCTCGGACGAGATGCTCCAAAACGTCGCGCAGATGAAACGCTGACATGAGCCGCGCGAATCTCATCTGCCGCGTCTGCTTCATCACTTTCCTGCTGGTGGCCGCGTGGAAACTTCGGGCCGACGACGGCCCCGCAGCGGCGACGCCGCTCACCCGCGAGGCGCTCCTCTCCACGCTGTCGCGCGATCTCACGGCGCACTTCAATCTCGAAGGCGACCTTCAAATCGAACTCGTCCGCGAATGGGTGCCGCCGGCGCGCGTCGCCTCTTCGTGGCAGGTCAGCGTGCTGGACTATCCCACGGTGCCTTCCTCCTCGATGCTCCTGCGCTGCCGCGTCTCCGCTGGAACTGCGTTCGTCGGCGAGCAAACCTTTGTCCTCCGCGCCTCGCTCTGGCGCGACGCCTGGGTCACACGCCAGCCACTGACGGCCGGTGCCGCGTTCGATCCGGCCATGCTCGATGCCCGCCGCGTCGATTTGCTGCGGGAGCGCGATGTGCTCCCCGCCGCCGTCGGCGATCGCTCTTTTATCTTTGCGCGGGCCGTGCCGGTGGGCCGCTTGCTCACGTGGCATGACATCGCGCGCCGCCCGCTCGTGAAGAAGGGCGAACTAGTCGAGGTGTCAGCTGTGGATGGCCTACTCCTCGTCACCATGAAGGCCCTCGCGATGGAAAATGGCGCGCAGGGCGACACCGTTACCGTCCGCAACCCCGAGTCACAGAAGAATTTCGCCGCCGTCGTCGTCGATGAAAACCATGTCAAAGTCCGCTTCTAAGCTCGCGCTCGCCGCCGCTCTGTTCGTGGTCGCCGCCCGCGCTGATTCGCTCTGGCCCGCGGCCGGTGCTGGCGCGCAAGCTGGCATGGTCGCAGACCGCAAGGCCGCCGGCAAAGGCGACATCCTCACAATTGTGATCGATGAGTCCGCCGCCGCCACGAGTTCACAGAGCAAGAAATCTTCGCGCGACTCCAGTATCGCCGACGCCGTCTCCCAGTTCATCTTCAATCCCGCCACCAGCGGACTTGGCACGCACGCCGGCGGCCTGCCTGGGACCAGCATCACCGGCAAAGCCAGCTACACCGGCGGCGGCGACGTCAGCAACACCCAGAGCCTCGTTGCGCGCGCCGCGGTGCTCGTTACCGATGTTCTCCCCAACGGCAACCTTGTCCTTGAGGGCGTGCGCGTCGTCACCTTTTCCGGCGAAACGCAATACGTCGTCCTCCACGGCCTCGTGCGCCCGGACGACATCGCCTACGGCAACACTGTCCAATCGAGCAACATCGCCGACGCCCGCGTCGAATTCCTCAGTGAGGGTTCACTCACTGATGCCCAAAAGCGCGGTTGGCTGGCGAAGGTATACGAAACGCTGCGCCCCATCTGAGGGTTTCCTGACATGACACGGATGTTAAAATATTTTCTGACCGCCGCGCTCCTTGCGCCGCTCGCGCTCTCCGCCTCGCGCGTGAAAGATCTCACGCTCGTCGAGGGTGGCCGCGACAACCAACTCGTCGGTTACGGTATCGTGGTCGGTCTGGCCGGCGACGGCGACAGCAACGCCGCCGCCACGTTGCGCAGCGTCGCCAACATTCTCCAACGTTACGGTCTCCAGCTCAACCCTACCGACATCAAGGCGAAGAACGCCGCCGCCGTGATGATCACTTCGGACCTCGGCGCCTTCCTCAAGCCCGGCGCGCGGATCGACGTCAATGTCGCCTCGATGGGTGACGCGAAGTCGCTGCAGGGTGGGGTGCTCCTCCAGACTCCGCTCCTCGGTGCCGACGGCCGCGTCTACGCCGTCGCGCAGGGTCCCGTGGCTATCGGCGGATTTCTCGGCGGCACCGGCGGCGCGGGTGGTGCGACCGTGCAAAAAAATCATCCCACCGTCGGCAACATTTCCAGCGGCGCGATCGTGGAGCGCGAGATTCCGGCGACATTCGTGCACGACAACACCCTCCGCCTTCTCCTGCACAATCCCGACTACACTTCCGCCTCGCGCCTCGCCGACGCGATCAACCTCCGCTGGGTCGGCAGTGCGCTGCCCGTCGATGCGGCCACGGTGACCGTGACGCTCCCCGCCGACTACCGCGGCCGCGACGTCGCGTTCATCGCCGACCTCGGCCAGATTGAGTCCGTGCCCGACACGCTGGCACGCATCGTCATCAACGAGCGCACCGGCACCATCGTTGCGACCTCGACCGTCCGCCTCTCGCAAGTCGCCATCGCCCACGGCTCGCTCACGATCACGGTCACCAACCAGCAAGGCGTCAGCCAGCCGAACTCCTTCAACAATTCCGGACAGACGACGCAGGTGTCGAGCACCCAGACCGCGGTCAACGAGGGCAAGGGCAGCTTCATCATCTTCTCGGAGCAGCCGACGATCGAGCGCCTCGCCGCTGCGCTCAACGCCCTCGGCGTCTCCACGCGCGAGATGATGGCGATCTTTCAGACCCTCAAGCGCAGCGGCGCACTCCAAGCCGAGCTCGTGATCAACTGAGCCATGAACATCGCCGCACTCGCCAGTCCTGCCGCCCCCGCGAAATCGATCGCACTCTCGAACATCGAGCACGCCCGCGCCGCCCGGCTCACCGGCGGCGGCCTGCGCATGGCCTCGCCCGCCGAGCAGCGCGCGGCCGTCGGAGCGCAATTCGAGGCCATCTTCGTTCGCCAGATGCTCGGCAAGACGATGTCGTCCATGATGGGCTCGGGCGACAGCACCGCCGGCAGTGTTTACGGCGATCTCATCACCGACACGCTCGCGAAATCCCTCACCGCCGGCTCGGGCCTCGGCCTTGGCCGCATGATCGAACAGCAACTTACGCCGCGCGGCCTGCCCGCCGCAGCGGCCGACGCTCCCGCCGCCGCCCCAACCCGGGCGCCCTCATGAAAACCCACTGGGAATTTATCGCCGAATGCCTCCGGCACGAACTCGCCGACTATGGCGGCCTCCTGCACCTCTTCGAGGCGCAGCAACGCGCTCTCTTCGATCGCAACCCCGATGCCGTCCTCGGCTACGCCTCCGAAATCGATCGCCAAGCCGGCGCCCTCTCCGATTGCCGCACGCGCCGCGAGGAGGTCGTCGCCGCGTTTGCCGTCGCCAACGATCGCCCCGCCACCTCCACCCTCCGCGCGCTATTGCCGTTGATCGAGAACGAGGCCCGCCCGCTGCTCGAAGCGTTGATCAACGAAGTCAATGCGCTCCTCCACCGCGTCCGCCGCATGAGCCGCCACAACCACATGCTCCTGTCGCGGGCAGTTGAGGTGCACCAAGAAACACTTTCGCAGCTCCGCCCTCACGCGTTTATGAAAACTTATTCGCCGGCGGGTCGCCTTTCCGTCGCGGCAACGCGCCCGCCCGCCACCTTGCGCGCCGCGGGATAATCAGCCTTTCGATCCAGCCCCTCTTCTCCCCTCCATGTCCGGCCTCTTCGCCAGCCTTAACGCTTCCGTCAGCGCCCTCTCCGCCCAGAGTCGCGCCGTCGAGATCACGGGTAAAAATTTGGCGAACGTGAACAACTCCAAATATGCGCGCCAGCAAGTCATCCTCGGCGATCTCGGCACTGTGCAGACCGCCGAAGGCCCCGAGAGCATGGGCCTCACGGTGCTTGGCGTGGAACAGATGCGCGATTCGCTCCTCGATCAACAGGTGATGCGTGAGTCGGCGCTTTCCTCCGGCTATCAGGCAGAGCAGTCGGCCTATCAGCGCGCTCAAGCCGGTCTCGGCCAGAGTATAGCTAGCACCAGCGCCGCTGGCACCGCGAGCAGCACCAACTCGAACGGCATCGGTGCCGCCCTCGACGACTTTTTCAACTCGTTCCAAAGCTTTGCCTCCAATCCGACCGATACCGGCCAGCGCCAGAGCCTCCTTCAAAGCACCTCGATCCTTACCGATCGACTGCAACTCACCGACCAGCGCCTCGCACAGGTGCAGAGCGATTTGGGAACGCAGGTCAGCACCGACGTCACGACGGTCAACGGCCTCCTCCAGACCGTCGCCGACCTCAACGGTCAGATTGGTCGTTTCGAAATTACCCAGCCCGGCTCCGCCGTCGATCTTCGCGACCAGCGCCAGGCCATCCTTGAGCAACTCGCCACCAAGCTTCCGATCGAAGTGCGCAATGCCAATGCCGCCCAGATTCAAGTGGTCGCGAAGGACAGTTCCGGTGCGGATGTTGTGCTCGTCGATCTCGCCACGGTGAAAGGCACCGTCGCTTTCGACGGCACCCAAATCACCGCCGGCACCTCCGCCACGCCTCTCGCTCTAACTAGCGGCTCGATGCAAGGCGCCCTCAATGCCCGCGACGGCGGCGTGAAAAATCTGCGCGACAATCTTGATGCTCTCGCCAGCCAACTCGTCACCAGCGTCAACGCGGCCTACAATCCCACCGGCACCACTGGTGATTTCTTCAACGCGGCTGGCACCACTGCCGGCACCATCGCACTCACGAGTGGTGTCACCGCCGCCAATCTCAAGGCTAGCACCGGCGGCACCGCCGGCGACAACACCGTCGCCCTCGCGATCGCGCAACTCGCGAACCAGAAATTTTCCACCGCCAGCGGTGATGCGATCGACGGCACGTTCAGCGGTTTCTACGCCACCACGGTCAGCGACCTCGGACAGTCGCTTTCCGGTGCCAACAGCCGCGTCGACGACCAAAGTCAGATCGAGCAGATTGTCCGCACCCAACGCGACGGCGTGAGCGGCGTTTCCCTCGATGAGGAGATGGCCAACCTCATGAAATACCAGCGCGCGTTCCAAGCCTCGTCGCGCGTCTTCTCCACCATCGACACGTTGCTCGACAACGTCGTCAACACCCTCGGCAAATAATCCCCATGCGCGTCTCCAGCAACACGGTTTCCGACGGCATCGTCCGCCAAATCCAGCAACTCAGCAGCCAGCAGGCGAAGTTGCAGACGCAGGTTGGCACTGGTCTGCGTATCAGCCAGCCTGAAGACGATCCCGCCGCCGTCGGCCGCGTGCTCAACCTCCAAAGCGAGCGCCGGCAGCTCACGCAGTTCGGCAACAACGCGACGCGCGCCCTCGAACTTTCCCAAGCCTCCGCCTCCGGTCTGCAAGGCATCAAGAAAATCTCCGACCGTGCCGGTGAACTCGCCACCCTTGGCACGGGCGCGATCGGGGCCAGTGCGATGGCGGGTTACGGCGCCGAAGCCGGCCAGCTCGTCGAGCAGGCCCTCCAATCCGCCAACACCCGCTTTAACGGCGACTACATTTACGCCGGCAGCAAACTCGACTCGCCCCCCTTCGTCGCCACGCGCGACGCCAACGGCCAGATCACTTCTGTCACCTACGCGGGCGACGCTACGCAGACCTCGATCCCGGTTTCCGAGGCGTCGAACGTCACTCCCGGCACGGATGGCGCCACGAACAGCGGTATCGCCGATTTTATCAACCACCTCATCACTCTCCGCGACTCCCTCAACTCCGGTAGCACCACTGGCGTTACTGCCGTTCAGCCTGCTCTCACCACGAGCGAAGACATGCTCGTCTCCACCATCGCCGACAACGGCGGCGTGCAGACCCGCATCGAGGCCAGCCAATCCCAGCAAACCGACCGCACCACCAGCCTCGATACCCTCATCTCCAGCGAGACCGATGCCGACCTCCCCAGCACGATCGTCAAGCTCACCCAGACTCAGACGGCCTATCAGGCGGCCCTCCAGTCCGCCGCGAACATCATGAAACTTTCCCTCATGGATTACCTCAAGTAATCCGCGCCCAGCGTTTTCAGAAATCTAAAAATCCACCATCCAACAACGATCATCCCATGAAGGTCCTGCCCGAACTTTACCCCACCGATTTCGACACCCCGCCAGCGAACGAGATTCTCCTCCCCCGCGGCATCATCGGCTTTGGCGCCTACACGCGCGCCGAGTTGCTCTACCTCCCCGACCACCTCCCGTTTCTCTGGATGAAACTTCATGGTGCGACTGACCACATCCACTTCATCGTCATCGAACCCGGCGGGATCGTGCCTGGCTACGAACCGGAGTTGTTTAACGAAGACGCTGACGGCCTCGATCTGCGCTCGCCCGCCGAGGCGATGATCCTCAACGTCGTCACTCTCCAGCGCCAAAACCCCGTCGAAGCCACCGCCAATCTCATCGGCCCCATCGTCGTCAACCGCCGCACCCGCCTCGGGCGCCAGCTCGTCATCTCCAACTATTCGCGCTACAGCGCGCACCACCCTCTCGTCGAAAATCCGCAGGCCCCCGTCGCCCTGCGCATCGCCTGAGCTCCCCGCCATGCTTGTCCTCTCCCGCAAAGTCAACGAGTCGATCGTCATCGGCGATTCGATCGAGATTCGCATCACGCGCATCGAAGGCGATGTCGTGAAGATCGGCATCGAGGCGCCGCGCGACATCGCGATCTTCCGCAAGGAAGTCCTCGCCGCCATCGCCGCCAGCAATCAGGCCGCCGCGGTTCGCCAGCCCAAACCCGGCGCCCTTCCAGTTCTGCCTAAGCCGCCCTCCGTCCCCTCTCTCAATCCCCAACTCTCCTCTCTTAACACCCTGCGTCCATGAGCGTCATCAACACCAACGTCCAAGCCATCGCCGCCGCGCGCAATCTCAACCGCAGCCAAGAACTGCTCGGCCGCTCCCTCAACCGGCTCTCCTCCGGCTCGAAGATCGTTAATGCGGCCGACGACTCCGGTGGCCTCGCGGTCTCCGGCAAACTCGACGCGCAGAGCCTCCGCGTGAATGCTGCCAAGACCAACGTCCAAAACGGTATTTCCTACATCCAGAGCGCCGACGGCTTTATGGGTGGCATGTCGAACATCCTTTCGCGGATGAGCGAGCTCGGCATCCTGTCGCAGGACGTCACCAAAAACTCCAGCGACCGCGCCCTCTATGAACAGGAGTTCTCCGCCTTGCAGGACCAGTTGCGCTCCACCATCGGCGGCACGACTGCCGAAATCGGCGGCACCGCCGACATCACCACACCACTTGGCTCTTTTAACGGTCTCACGCTATTCGGGTCTAATCCCGCTGGCCTCTCGTTCTCAATTGGTTCCTCGGTCGGGCAGACCATGACGATCGGCGAGTCTAATCTTCGCACTGGACCGATGCAGAGCCTCATCTCTCAAGACAGCTCGGGCACTTACAATCTGACGGCCTCCGACCCCGCTGCCACCGCCACCCTCCAGCAGGCGATCCAGCAGATCGCCGCTCAACGCGCCTCGCTCGGTGGCGCGCAATCCCGCCTCGAACTCGCCGGCACGACCCTGCAAGTCGAGTCGCAGAATCTTACCTCCACCATCTCCAGCATTCGCGATGTCGATGTGGCGAGCGAGTCTACCCAACTTGCGAAATACAACATCCTCGTCCAATCCGGCACCGCGATGCTCGCCCAGGCGAACCAGATGCCGCAAAGCGTGCTGAAGCTGCTGCAGGGCTGAGATTGTTGGCGCAGGCCGTTCGAAACGGAATCGGAATTGTGGTAACGAAATCGGCGATTTCGTTACCAGCTACTTAATCGGCGCCCGGCCTGCGGACGGCCGCTCAGCCGGATTTTTTTGTCTTGGCTTGCAGTTGGTGCCGGGCTGCGGCCGTCGCGATCGCGTAGTCGACGGCGCGTTCCAAAGAGTCGGGCTTGAGGTCGCGTTTGATGATAAAATCCGCTGCGCCGCTCTCCATCGCGGCGAGATCGGTTTCTTCGCAGGTGTCGCCGGTGAGCAGGATGACCGGAGTGGGGCAGTGCTGCGCCTTCGCCTCTCGGAGGAGCTCGAGTCCGTCACCGGCGCCAAGGCGGTAGTCAAGCAGGCAGAGCGCAAACGCGCCGGTCAACAGGCGCTGCAGCCCGCCAGCATAGTCGGCGGCGTGTTCGAGCGCAAAGGGCTCGCCGCGAAATTTTTCCACGAGCATGCCGATGAGCTGGGCCACGAGCGGATCGTCGTCAATCAAGAGGATTTTTTTGGAAGGAGTCACGTTGGCGCTGGAGTCGGACGGCGGTGAGACCGTCGAAATTGCTTCGGCAGGGATGTAGCGCGCTGGGTAAGCTGGCGCAAGTCCGCGCTGTAAATCGCGCGACTGGAGCTGTATGAAAATCGCGTGCATCCCTTGTATGCAGCGGGAGTTGTGCAGACTAGGGTGCGGAAACTTGAATGCGCGACGCGCGTCGGCATCGTCACGGCGTTCTTTGGATTCGCACGCCTAAGCCTCCGCGCCTTCCTGCGCGGCGGCACGGGGGAACCAATTTCCGCGGAAAAAAGTTTTCGCGGATGGGGCGCACGGCCGCGGGTAACCGCGGCTCAGGTCACTTCCTAGGACCGAGCCCGTCAGCTAACCTCGTCGGCATTGGGAAGGGTGGTCCAATGCGCGGCCGCTCGGGCGGTCGCGAAATGGTCGCTCCCACGCAACCGCCTCGCTGCGCGCGGCACATCATGTGCTTATGCGCTATTTTAATTGTCCGCTTCGCATGTCCCTCAAAACGCTGCTTTTCGGTCGCGCCCGCTCGCTCACCGAACAAAATCTCTTTCATAAAATCTCGCTCATCGCTGTCTTCGCGTGGGTGGGGCTCGGCGCGGACGGGCTTTCCTCATCATGCTACGGCCCGGAAGAGACGTTCAAGGCGCTCGGCGGCAACGTCCACCTCTCGCTCTTCGTGGCGTTGGCCTCGGTCGTCACCATCGTCGCGATCTGCGCGAGCTATTCGCAGATCATCGCGCTCTTTCCGACCGGCGGCGGTGGCTACCTCGTCGCCAGCAAGCTGCTCTCGCCGGCTGCGGGCGTCGTCTCCGGCAGCGCGCTCCTGATCGACTACGTGCTGACCATCACTATTTCGGTCGCGAGCGGCGCGGACGCGCTGTTCAGTCTGCTGCCACCACACTGGCAAATCTGGAAACTCACGTTTTCCATCGTCGGCGTCATCGGTCTCACGGTGATCAATCTCCGAGGCGTGAAGGAGTCCGTGCTGCTCTGGGTGCCGATCTTTTTTCTGTTCGTGGGCACGCACGCGTTTGCGATTCTCTACGCGGTTATCTCCCACGGCAGCGGGCTCGCCGGCGTCGCCACGGCGACGGTGCATGAAGTCCACGCGGTGTCGTCGCAGTTCGGCGTCTTTGCGCTGCTCGCTTTGCTGCTCAAGGCCTACAGCATGGGCGCCGGCACCTACACCGGCATCGAAGCTGTGAGCAACGGCCTGCCGATCCTGCGTGAACCGCGCGTGCAGACCGGCCGGCGCACGATGCTCTACATGGGCGCCTCGCTGGCGATCACTGTCGCCGGGCTGCTGCTCGCCTATCTGCTCTACGCGGTCGAGCCGGCGGAGGGCAAAACCCTCAACGCCGTCCTCTGCGAAAAAATCGTCGCCGGCTGGTCACACTCGACGGGCGCCGTGTTTCTCTTCGCGTTTCTCGGCTCAGAGGCGGTGCTGCTGCTCATCGCGGCCGAGACCGGTTTTCTCGACGGTCCGCGCGTGCTGTCGAACATGGCGCTCGATCGCTGGGTGCCCACGAGGTTCGCGAATCTCTCCGATCGTTTCATCACGCAGAACGGCATCCTGCTGATGGGCGTCTCGGCGCTCGTGATGATGGTGGCCACGCGCGGCTCCGTCGATACGCTCGTCGTGCTCTATTCGATCAACGTGTTCATCACGTTCACCCTCTCGCAACTCGGCATGGTCGTGCATTGGTGGCGCCAGCGCGCCACTGAACCGAAGTGGCTCCGCAAGCTGGCGATTAACGGCTTCGGCCTCGCGCTTACCACCTTCATTCTCATTTCGCTCACGGCCGTGAAATTCTTCGAGGGTGGCTGGGTGACGCTGCTCGTCACGGGCCTGCTCGTAGTCGCGGCGTTCGCCATCAAGCGCCACTACACCGGCGTGACGGAGCAACTCCGCCGACTCGATGCCATCGTCGAGGCCGCCGAAATCAATGTCACCGCGCATACGGCTGTGCCGGTCTCCGCCGATCCCAAGGCGCGCACCGCTGTGGTCCTGGTCAACGGCTACAACGGCCTCGGGCTTCACACTTGCCTCCACGTGCCACGGATGTTCGGCGACACGTTTCGCAATTTCGTGTTCATCGCCGTCGGCCCCGTAGATGCCGGCAATTTCAAGGGCGCCGCCGACATCGAGGCGCTCCGCACGCACACCGCCGATCAGGCCGAACGCTACGCCGCTTGGGCGCGTTCGCACGGTCACGGCGCGGCGACGTTTACCGCCATCGGTCACGATGTGATGGGCGAAGTCATGCGCCTTTCGGCGGAGGCCAAGGCGCAATTTCCGAAATCGGTGTTCTTTGCCGGACAACTGGCGTTTGCACAGGAGACGCGGGTCACTCGCCTTCTGCACAACTCAACCGCGTTCACGCTCCAGCGTCGCTTCTTCGTCGCCAATCTGCCGTTCGTCGTCTTGCCGATTCGCGTCGATAACTGAGTCGTGGCTCACCCCTGCGATCAATGGCGGGCGCGCAGGAATATCATCGCAATAAAAAACAGCACGATTTGCACGGCGACGATGACGCCGATAATGATCCAGATCTGTCCGGGCCGGCGGGAAATCTGCGGGGCGCGCAGGTGTTGGAAGCGGTTGGCGATGACGACGGTCTCGTAGTCGTCGAGTTCGCGCTTCATCTCGGCCGCTCGCTGATAGCGGTGGTCGGGATCACGATCGAGGGCGTGGAGGATGATTTCCTCCATGACTGGCGTGAGATTGGGATTCAGCTTGCGCGGGGCGACCGGATCGCCGGTGACGCGGGCGTTCATCACGACGTAGGGGCTCTCGCCCTCGAACGGCGTGGCGCCGGTGGTCATCTCGTAGAGCATCGCGCCGAGGCTGTAGATGTCGGTGCGGTTGTCGCCGCGTTTGCCCTTTACTTGCTCCGGCGCCATATAGTCGGGCGTGCCCATGGTGGGCGAGAAACCTACGAAAGTGAGGCGCCGCGCCTGTTTCACGCCGGCGATGCCGAAATCGAACACCCGCAGACTGCCATCGCGGCAGATCATAATGTTTTGCGGTTTTAGATCGCGGTGGACGATGCCGTTGGCGTGTAGGTATTCGAGGGCATCGCAAATGCGGCTCGCAATCTTGGCGGCCTCCGGCTCGGGCAGCGGCTTCTGGCGGGCGAGGGTCTTCACGAGCGTTTCGCCGTCGAGAAACTCCATCACGAGGTAGGGCCGGCTCTTGGGCGTCTCGACTTTGATTACTTTGAGAATCGAGGGATGGTTGAGCTGCGTGCCAATTTCCTCTTCGCGTTTGAAACGCTCGAAACCGGCGACGTCGCTCTCGAGTGCCATGAGCGGCACTTTGATGGCGACACTCTCGTTGGTCTGGCGATCGCGGGCCTTGAAAATCGAGGCCATATTGCTGCGCGCAACGAGGTCAGTGAGCTCGAAGCGTTGGTCGAGCAGCTGGCCGGGTGCGAGTTCGCCGAGCCCGGCGACGGGCCCAGTCTTCGATCGGGAGCCGAGAGAAGCGGATTGCACCACCTTCTCCCAGTCATGCACGGAGATAAGCTGCAAGGAAATGTTGTCGTCCGCCCCGCGTTTTTCGGCGAGGGCGAGCAGTTCCTTGCACGCATCGTAGGGGTGGTGGCGGCAAACGATCTGGCAAAGCTCCTCGTCGAGCACGAAGGCGTGCAGTCCGTCGGTGCAGTGCAGGATGAAGTCGCCGTGCTGGAGAAGTTGAGTGGCGAAGTCGGGCTGGCAAAACGGTTCGAGCCCGACGCAACGCGTGAGCCGGCTGCGCTCGGGGCTGGCCATCGCCTGGCGTTCGAGCATCAGGCCGAGCTTCACGGGCAACGTGGTGGCGCTGTGATCCTGCGTTAGTCGGTGGATAGTCTTGTTGCGGATGTGGTACGCGCGGCTGTCGCCGACATGCGCCACGCTCACGGAATGGGCACGAAAGATCGAGGTGACGAGGGTCGTCGCCATGGAACCCTTGCCGTCGGCTTGGCTGGTGCTGTGAACCTTGGCGCCCGCGGCAGAGAACATCCGGAGGAGCGTCGCATACGGCGCGATTTCCGGGGACTCAGTTTTGAAGAGTTGAAGGGCCTCGTCGATCGCGAGCCGGCTGGCGACTTCGCCGCGACCATAGCCGCCGACACCATCGGCCAGCAAGGCGACGCTGCCGAGTTTATCGCGTTCGAGCGGGTCCTTCGGCTCCCAAAAATCGAGGGCGTCTTCGTTGTTCTCCCGCACCGGACCGGCGGTGGTCAGCCGTGCATAGCGGAGTCGCATGGGGTATCAGAAAAGAGGGCTCCGCTGCGCGCGGGGCGGCAGCGGAGCAGGGAATTGCGTTACACTGGGCAAAGTGATCTCATGACAGCGCCGGTTTTTCGACGTAGACGGATTTGCCGCGGACCTTGCTGGCGCTGTTGAAATAATAAAGGCCATAGACGCCCCACACGAGCGCGACCCCAAGAGCGATAAAGGGCTCTTTCCAGCTCATGCCCGCGACGGTGAACGGCCCGATGAGATAGAAGAGCATGCACGCGAGATTGGCGAGCAACCCGAACACCGGCACGACCATGTGCTTGAAGCCACTGAAGCTGTGGTGCTCGCGGAACGCCACGATCGCGATCGCGCAGGTGGCCATGTAGAGCAGGAACGTGCCAAAGTTGCTGATGAGCGTGACCACCACGAGGGTGTTGGGCAGCTTGGCGTAGGTCTCTGGGGAGAAGATGCCGAAGCTATACCAGATGTTGTGGTATTTTGCATCGAGCGCCGTCGGTGTCGTGCCGCCGAGATAAATCAACACCGTGATGATGCCGATGATCGCGGAGAAGATGGCGAGCGCCCAAATCGCGCGATGCGGCGAGAGCGTCTTGCCATGCAGCAGGCCGAAGTGGGAAGGGACTTCTTCGTCTCTACCCATCGCATAGGTCACCCGCGCACCGGTGCTGAGACAGGAAAGCGTCGTGCCGATCAGCGCCAGGAAAACCGTGAACGCCTGCACCAGCATGAAGGCGCGGCCGGCGGAGTAGCTGCCAAAAAGCCACGTGCCGGTGATCACCATCATGTCGCCAAGCGGTGCGCCCGAGGCGCCCGCCGCTGGGATGGTGTAGCCATTGTGCAGGAGGTAATTTGCCGCGAAGTATTCGAACAGGTAGCAAAGGCCGCCTTGAATCGCGAGCGACAGAAGCACAGCGCGCGGAATGTCGCGCTTCGCGTTTTTCGCCTCTTCGCCCATCGCGGTGACGGACTCGAATCCGACGAGAATCAGAATCGCGATGCAGGCCTGGATGAACATGAAGTTGAATCCATGCACGCCGACGACGGACTTCGCCGTTGGGTGAAAGTTGAAGGTCGTCACACCCTTGTCATCAGTCGTATAGGCTTCCTTGATGTCGTAGCTGACGGTGAAAGGCTCGGCGAGTTTCAGGTCCGTCACGGGTTTGCCGTCTTTGTCGGCGCCCACCGGATTGCCGTCCTTATCCTGCGAATCCTGCATCTGGTAGATGGGTTTCTTGTCCTTGTCGAAAGTCGCCTTGCCGTCGGCATCGAGCACGGGGGCCGGATTGCCCTTGTCGTCTTTCACGACCTCTTGCGCGACCTGATAGTTTACGGCGATTCCGTTCGAGAGGTGGTAACCGACGTCACCTTGCTTGTGTTGCAAGCGGTAGGAGATGGCGATGATCGAGAAAATGATCAGCGCTGTGATCTGGATGATGTTAATCGCGAGGTTGACCGTCGTGGTCCCGGTCACGCCGCGAAAGGCGATGTAGGCGACACCAAACGCAAACACGACGCAGAACAGAATCATGAACAGCGGGCTGTTGTAGGCGCTACTGAACGTGTCCGGAAAAAATTGATTCAACAGATAGCCGCCGAGCAGGGCCGTCACGCCCACCATGCAACCCGGATAAACCCAGTAATAGAGATGGCTCGCCCAGCCCGTGAAAAATTTCGCGATGCGGGCAAACTTGTAGGCATGGGTCTTCGAGAGGAACGCCTGTTCCGCGTAAAGATACGACGAACCCGCGCCGGGGTAGAGTTTCGACAACTCCGCGTAGCTGATCGCTGTGGCGAAGCACAGCAGCAGCGCGGCGACGATACCGATCCACATCGCACTGCCGGCCATCGGCGCGCCGTAGAGCGACTGGATTTGAAACGTGAGCCAGAGGAAGGCGCCTGGGGCGATCAGGGCCATGGCATTGCTCGTGAGACCAGTGAGGCCAAGGGTAGGCTTCGCGGATGGGCTGGAGGCGACAGGAGGTGATTGCGACATGTCTTTAGTTGGTTTAGGTTCGAACGAAAAGGTGGTGGCAGGCTGATGGATGCAGACTGAAGAGTGCTGCCGCCCTTGCTGGTCGCTGCTCTTCGGGCGCCGAGGAAGACCGGCGGCTGAAAATGAAAAACTCAGGCATCATGGGACTCACCGATAGCAACTCGGATGCCATGCGCGTGAACTAAACCGTCATTCGTCGATCCGATGAATGAGGTTTATGATCTGTTGGCACCGCGAGTGCTCAACACGGATCGCTGCAAGATGGAGTTTCCATCAGGCAGGCGGGCCTGAATTCCAGGACACCAGCATCTACGAGAGGCACATTTTCACACGACCTAATCAAGTCTACATTCTCATCACCCATAACAGAATCCGCTCCATGAAACTTATTGTTGCCATCATCAAGCCGTTCAAACTCGAAGAGGTGAAGTCAGCGCTCGCCGAGGCCGGCATCGAGGGCATGACCGTCAGCGAAGTCAAAGGCTTCGGCCGTCAGAAGGGTCACACCGAAATTTTCCGCGGCAGCGAATACACCGTCGATTTTCTCCCCAAGGTGAAAGTCGAGGTCGCCGTCCCCGATGAATCCGTGGCGAAGGCGGTCGACGCCATCGTGGCCTCGGCCAAGACCGGAAAAATCGGCGACGGCAAGATCTTTGTCATTCCTCTCGAGACTGTCGTCCGGATCCGCACCAACGAGCATGGTGACGCAGCCATCTAGATAATGCGGCCGGGCTTCAACGCCGGCGGCGCTTCGTGCGCCGCCGGCGTTTTTTTTGTGGCGGGCGTTCGCACCTTGCGCCCCGATGGGCGACGTTGAGCGGTGCGTCTCACGCTTTTTCACTCCATGATTTCACTGCCGATCCTCGCCCAGCACGACGCCCCGCTCGGGTTGGTGGCGCCCTTTGGATTGCTGCTGCTCCTCATCGCGACGATGCCGCTGGCGCCGGCCGCGGTGAACCATTGGTGGAAAAAAACTATCACCTTGCTTCGCTCGCCCTCGCGGCGACGGTCGCGGCGTGGTATCTCGGGAAAGTCGCGGGCGGCGGTGGCGAACTCCTGCACACGCTCGGCGAGTATTGTTCCTTCATCGCGCTCGTCGGCTCGCTCTTTGTCGTCGCGGGTGGGATTCACCTAAGAGTAAAGGGTGAGGCGACGCCGCTTGCCAACATTGTCTTCCTCGCGATCGGGGCTGTCGTCGCGAATCTCATCGGCACGACGGGTGCGTCCATGGTGCTGATCCGGCCGTGGATTCGGATGAACAAAATCCGGATGAGCGCCTATCATGTCGTTTTTTTCATCTTCATCGTCTCGAATGTCGGCGGCGCCCTCACGCCCATCGGCGATCCGCCGCTGTTCCTCGGTTATCTGCGCGGCGTGCCATTTTTCTGGCTGCTCGATCACGTGGTCGAGCAATGGCTTTTCACGGTGGGCGCGCTACTCGCCGTGTTTTATGCGTTCGACCGCTGGAGCTACCGGCTCATGCCGGGAAAGATCCGGAGCGAGGTCGAGACGCATCGGGAGAGCTGGCGGTTCGATGGCGGGGTCAATGTCCTCTTTCTCTTCGCGATCATCGGGGCGGTGTTTCTGCCGGAGAAATTTTTCCTGCGCGAGGCCGTGATGATTGCTGCCGCCGTGGGAAGCTGGTTCGCCACGGCGAAGGTGGTGCATGAGGAAAACCACTTCAGCTTTGGGCCCATCAAGGAGGTGGCGTGGCTGTTTCTCGGTATTTTCGTTACGATGATGCCGGCGCTCGACTACCTCGCGCTGCACGGCCGCGAGTTCGGCTTCACCCGGTCGCTGCAGTATTACTTCGCGAGCGGCGCGCTGTCGTCGGTGTTGGACAACGCGCCGACCTACGTGAACTTCCTCCAACTCGCGCAGGCGACGGCGGCGGCGCCGGGCGCGGCGCCGGTGAGTGTGGCGAGCGTGCTCGCCTCGCATCCGCTTTTCATCATTGGCGTGAGCCTCGGCTCGGTGTTCTTCGGCGCGATGACCTACATCGGCAACGGGCCGAATTTCATGGTGAAGGCGATCGCGCACGATGCCGGTGTGCATTGCCCGTCGTTTTTCGGCTACATTCTCAAGTTCAGCCTGCCCGTGCTCCTGCCGATTCTCGGGTTGAGCGGGTGGCTGTTTCTGTAGACTATCGTCGCCGCCGTCCGGTTACGTCTTGGCTGGATGCAGTGCGCGGTGGACGGTGTGGGTGAGTTCCTCGGTTGTGAACGGTTTGGCCAGCAGTTCGATCTGACCGAGCTCTTCGAGTGTGGCCGGAGAGATTTTTGAAAAGTAGCCCGACATGATCACCACGGGTAGCGTGGGATGAAGCCGGCGGAGCGTGGCGACAAGTTCCGTGCCCTGCATGCCGGGCATCGTCTGGTCGGTGAGGAGCAGCGCGCAGGACTGCGGGTGCCCGGCGAGTTCGGAGAGGCAGAGCTCGGCCGAGGTAAAGAAGATGGCCTGGTAACCTTGGTTTTCGAGGACGAGTTTCGTGCAGTTGCCGACAATCTCTTCGTCGTCGACGATGCAAACGAGTTCGCCTGTTCCACCCGGGGCGCGAGTCAGCACGCCATCGTCGGCGAGGTCCGCGGTGACGGCGGCCGGCAGATAGAGCGTGAAGGTCGTGCCCACCCCCGGTGTGCTGTCCACGGTGATGGAGCCGTGATGCGAGCGGATGATGCCGTGCACGACCGCGAGGCCAAGGCCGGTGCCTTCGCGAGTGTTTTTTGTCGTGAAAAAAGGATCGAAGATGCGGCGGCGCGTGGCTTCGTCCATGCCATGTCCGGTGTCGGTGACAGTGAGGCAGACATAGGCTCCGGGTGCCAGGCCGGCGAGCGGCGAGTCGGGTTCTGGGTCGATGGGCGCAGGGGTGACGGCGATGGTGAGCGTGCCACCGTGGTCTCGCATGGCGTGCGCGGCGTTGGAGCCGAGGTTGAGCAGGACTTGGTTGAGCTGGGTCGCATCGCCCAGCACGTGGCAGCCGTCGGGCACGGGGCGCAGTTCAATCGCGATGGTGGCGGGGAGAGTGGCGCGCAGGAAACGGCGCGCCTCGTCGAGGACAATCGTGAGATCGAGCGGGCTGTGTTCCATGCCGGTCGACTGCCGGCCAAAGGTGAGGATCTGCTCGACGAGTTCGCGGGCGCGGAGGCTGGCGTGGCGCGCTTCGGCGAGGGCGGCGCGCGCGGGGTTGTCCTCGGGCAGGCAGTCAGCGGCGAGTTCGTGGTAGCCGATGATGCCGGTGAGGAGATTGTTGAAATCGTGCGCGATGCCGCCGGCGAGTGTGCCGAGGGTTTCCATCTTCTGGGCTTGGAAAAGCTGGTGTTCGAGCCCGCGGCGGGTGCCCTCGCTTTCATGCTGGAGCGTGATGTCCTGCATCGCGCCGTGGAGACGGACGATCTGGCCGTGGTCCAGTTCGGCCTGACCGAGCACGCGCACCCAGAGCGACCGGCCACGGGCCGTGGTGAGCGGCAGTTCGAGATCAATGGGCGAGCCGTGCAGCCGCGCCTCTTCGAGGGCCGCGCGCAACAGGTCCTGCTCGGCCGGGGCGTAGAATGAGAGCGCGTGGTCCACGGTCGGCAGGAACGTGGCGTCGACTTCGTGGATGCGGCGCAGGCCGTCGGACCAAGTGAACTGTGAGGTCACGGGATCGAATTCCCAGCCGCCGATGAGGGCGAGGCGGCTGACTTGATCGGAGAGTTCCTCGGCGCTCCGCAGCCGGTTCTCGAGGAGGCGGCGCGCTGTGACGTCGCTGTGGGTGCCGGCCATGCGCAGGGGCCGACCGTCGGGCGCGCGGCGAACGACCTTGCCGCGATCAAGGATCCATTTCCATTCGCCGTTTTTCGCACGCATCCGCAGTTCGTGTTGATAGGACGGCGTGCGTTGCTCGAAATGTGCTTGTTGGACGCGGTCGTTGGCGGCGAGATCGTCGGGGTGAACGAGGTGTTTCCAGCCTTCGAGGGTGTGGGCGATCTCACCGGGCTCGTAGCCGAGCATAAGTGCCCAGCGTGAATCGTGGAAAAGCACGCCGGTCTCGAGATTCCAATCCCACACGGCGTCATTCGAGCCTTCGATGGCGAGTTGGAGGCGCTGTTCGGCGAGCGCGAGGGCTTCGTCCATTTTTTTCTCGGCGGTGATGTCGCGGTTGAGGCCGACAAAGCGGACGGCCCGGCCCTCGGCGTCGCGCTGCAAATACGCATGTGCCTCGATGTGGCGCACCGTGCCGTCGGGTCGCACGATGCGAAACTCGGTGTCATAGGCCGGCTGCTCGCCAGCGAGCACTCGCTGCGAAAGATCGTGCAGTCCCGCGAAATCCTCGGAATGCACGCAAGTGCGCCAGAAGTCGCGGGAGCCGTCAAAGGTGTCGCGGTGGATTTCGTAAATCTCGAACATGCGATCGTCCCACGTGAGGCGGTTGGTCGCGACGTCGAGTTCCCACACGCCGAACCGCGAGGACCGCAGGGCGAGGCGGAGGCGTTCGTTCAGAGCCTCAGTGCGGCCGATTGCTTCGCGTTCGGCGGTGACATCGCGCTCGGTGCCGGTGAGGCGCAGGAGGCGGCCGGCGGGATCGCGTTGCACGATGGCACGGGACTGGAGGTAACGGAGTTCGCCGTCGTTGGCGCGGAAGATGCGGTAGTCGAGTTCGAAAGCGTTGTCCCCGGCAATGACAGCGTCTAACTGGGCGCGGGCGCGGGCGCGATCTTCGGGGTGGATGGATCCGATCCACTGTTCGACGGTGCCCGTGAATTGCTCGCGGGTGAGGCCTTGGATTTCGAGGGTGCGGTCGTCCCAGTTGCTCTGGTGGGCGGCGACGTCCCACTCCCACACTCCGAGGGCCGCGGAGCGGGTGGCGAGGCGGAGCCGGTCGTTGAGTTCGTGGAGGCGGGCGGTGACGACACGCTGCGCGGTGACGTCGGTCTGGATACCGATGAAGTTGATGAGCTGACCGGCGGCATCGCGCACAGGTTGGATTTCGAGCGTCTGCCAGAACGGCCGGCGGTCCTTGGTGTAGTTCAGCAGTTCGACGTGGCAGGCCTGGCCGCGGACGCGGGCCTCGTGAATGAGGGCGGTGGTGGCGAGATCGGTGTCGGGGCCTTGCAGGAATTCGCCGGGTTTCCGACCTTGAATTTCAGCGAGCGCGTAGCCGGTGAGGCGTTCGAACGCGGCGTTGACCCATTGCACACAGCCCGCGGCATCGGTAATCGTGACGCTGTTGGTGGTGTAGTGCGCGACGAGAGCGAGGCGGGCGTTGGCATCGGCGGCGGCGCGGAGATTGAGGTTGGCTTCGTGCAACTCGCGAGTGCGAATGCCGACGATCTCCTGAAGTTGGGCGGCCTGCTCCTGCAGGCGGGCAGTGAATAGCATGCGCGTCTGCTCAACCTGCTCGTGATCGTCGTGGAGGTGGAGGACGAGGCCGTTGGAGAATTGGGTGAGGGCGAGGGCGCTGAGAATCCAGCCGGCCGAAAAAATTACGAGTCCGTCCACCCGCTCAAGGAGCCCGTGATCCACGAGAAAGAGGCTCGTGAGGCCAAGGACGAGTGGCACGACGGCCACACCGAAAAATAGGCGGCGCGTCAGCATCCCAACGGGTTCAGACGAGAAGATCAGGCGGGCAATACGTTCGTTGGGGCGTGCGAATAGTAGGCCGACACCCAGCAGGACGAACGCGGCCGCCGCATGCGTGCCGAGACGCAGGGGTATCGCCGAAACCATGGTGGCCCGCAGGACGCACGCGACCAGCGCGGACAGCGCAAAGGCGATGAGCGCGTTGGTCAGCCAGAGAGACACGCGGGTGCGGATGCGCGATGACTGCGACGGCAAAGGGATGAGTGCGAACGAGCACAGGAGCAGGGCCACGGCGGTGTCGGTGGTCATCCGGCTGGAGACTGCGCCCGGTACGGTGGCGGACCATAGTTGCGCCACGAATTCCACGATTCCGCGCTCGGCTTGAAAAATATTTTCCAACAAGGCCGCGCCGGCCAAGCCCGCGGCGGCGAAGGCGCAGGCGAGCGCCGCGCCGCGCCGGTGCGGTCGGAGTTGCAGCCATAACGAGCCGGCTGCGAGCAGCAGACCGAGGGCAACGTCTGGCCTCATCGGGGCGCGCTCGAAGCGAATCAACCGCAGCGGGTCGGTGCCGAGGGCGGTGCTGACGAGGCTGGTGACCGCGAGGGCAAGGACGGCAAGGGCCAATCGGTCCGCCGCGCGGCGTATTTTTTCTTCAAACGACATGCAGTGGATCAGTGGCGCGATCGTGGGCCGGCCTCGGAGGAGGCGCAATGCGAATGAACGCGTTACGACGGCCGGGAACCATCGGAGCGTGACCGGCGTAGATATATTTCAAGTTGTGGCACCGATGCACCGATGAAGTTCGGGTCGTTACTGTCGGTTTATCCCCATCATGAAAACTCTAATTCCATGTCTTGCCGCTGGCTTGCTCTTGGTTACGCCGGCGTTTGCCCAATCAAAATCTGAACCGCCGGTGCCTGTGCGCACCGTGGCCCCCGACTATCCCTCTGAACTTCGTCGCGATGAGGTGTCTGGCGTCGTCATTGTGAAGTGCACCATCGATGTGCAGGGCAATGTCGTCGAACCGAGCGTCGAGAAATCCTCGAACAACGCTTTTGATGGGCCGGCGCTCGCGGCGCTGAAGAAATGGAAATTCAAGCCTGCGAAGCAGGATGGCGCGCCCGTCGCGATCAAGGTTTCGATTCCCATCAAGTTCGTCTTCGAGGGCTAAGCCCCGTCCCATTCCCCCTTTCCCAGCCCCACCATGTCCATCGCTCAACTTACCATCGGCAAAAAGATCGCGATTGGTTTTGGCTCCCTGTTTGCCCTGCTCCTCCTCGTGGCCGGCCTCGCCTATCTGGCGCTTGGCGGGGCGGGACGCGGCCTCGCGACATTTGTCGCCAGCGCGGATGAGACTTATGTGGCTGTCACGCTAGAATCCGATCTACAGAACCTGAAACTCCAGTTGACCGAGTTTCTGACTAGCGGTTCGCAGCAAGGCATCGCCGACGTCGCCACTGCCTCGAAGCAAGTCGAGGCCGGCATCACCAGTCTGGCCAAGTTGAGTGCCGACCCGGAGCGCACCGCGCAAATCGCAAAGGCTCATGAACTGCTCGACGGCTACAACGCCGCTTTCGCGGACCTTGTTGCGAATCACAGTGCCCGCGTCGCCATCGAAAACGATGTGCTCGGCCCGCAGGCCAAAATCATGTCTGACGGCCTGCAGAAGATGCTGGTTCAGGCGCAGACGCAGGGCGACATGAACGCGGCTTTTCAGATCTCCAACGGCCTCAAGGCGTTTTTCGAATGCGTCAGCCTCGTCAACGGCTTTCTCCTGACCTCCGACCCGCAAAAAGCCACGGCTGCCGCTGCCGCCATCAAGGTGACCGTGACGCAGATCCAGCGCATGGAAAAAGATCAGCTGGAGATGGAAAAACTCGACGCCACGTTGAAGGACGACGCGAAGAAAACACTCCTCACTGCCCTCCAAGCATCTGCGACCACCTACAGCAAAGGGCTCCAGGACGTCGTCGCCGGCAAACAGGCCCGCGACAAGATTCTCGCGGAGCGCATCGACAAACTCGCGGCCGAATTCACGGCCATGCTCAGCCGCGTGAAGGGCTCCGTGCATGATTTTCAAATCACAATCGAGCAACGCACCCGGGCTGAACAACACCGCAACGAACTCGTGGTCTTCTCGATCACGGGTATCGGCATCGCGCTAGGCATCGTGTTTGCCTGGTTCATCACCCGCAGCGTGACCACGCGCATCACCGCTGTGGCCGGCCATCTCTCCGACGAGTCGGACAAGGCTGCGATCTCCGCCGTGCACGTCGCCGAAGCCAGCCTGTCGATGGCCGGCGGCGCGACGCAACAAGCGGCTTCCCTTGAGGAAACGAGTGCCTCGCTGCACGAAATGGCGAGCATGACCGCGCGCAATTCCGAAAACGCGCAAAACGCGAAGACCCTCGCCAACGCGGCCCGCACCACCGCCGACGCCGGCGCCGCCGAGATGGAACAGATGAAATCCGCGATGGGTGCCATCAAAGGCTCGAGCGTCGAGATCGCCAAAATCATCAAAACGATCGACGAGATCGCGTTTCAGACGAACATTCTCGCGCTCAATGCCGCGGTCGAAGCCGCCCGCGCCGGCGAGGCGGGTCTCGGGTTTGCCGTCGTCGCCGAGGAAGTCCGCAACCTCGCCCAGCGCTCCGCGCAAGCTGCGAAGGAAACCGCGGAAAAAATTTCAACCTCGGCGGAGAAGAGCGAACAAGGCGTCCGCATCAGTGAAAAGATGGCGGACAATCTCTCGGCCATCGTCGAAAAAACCCGCCAACTCGATGTGCGGATCACCGAAATCGCCCAGTCTTCGCAGGAGCAGAGCGAGGGGATAAGTCAGATCAATTCCGCCGTCGCCAACATGGACAAGATCACGCAGAGCAACGCAGCCCTTGCGCAGCAGTCCGCCTCGGCCTCCGAGGAACTCAAGGCCCAGGCGACCCAGGTGCGCCTCGCGGTCACGGACTTGCTTCGGATGGCGCGGGCTGATGTCACCGATTTGCCGCCCGCCGCCATCGTGTCACCGGCGAATCCCAAGAGCTCCATCGCGACCCGCGCCGCGACCACGGGATCACACCAGAATGGCCGCGGTGCCGGAGCGCATCACGCCTCGGATGGCGTCGGCGCCAACGGTCACAACAATGGCAACGGTCGTCGCACGGGTTCGGGTCAAGTCGACACCATCAAGCACCACCGGGCGCAGTCGGATCTGACCTTCGAGGATATGTCCTAAGTCTCAGCGTTGCGCTGTCTCATCGGAGGTCAGCGCAACTGCGTGCGATCCGGAAACGCCGGTGCGGGGCGGCTTACAACCGGCTGAGCACGAGTGAAGGACAAACACCGAGCACGACAATCAACGCCGCGGCCACTAGGATTGTGAGTGCCGTCATCGGGGGAATCGCGATCCGTTGCACGGATTCGGCGGGCTTGACCACGAGCGCCTGTTTCAAAATGAGCAGATAGTAATAAAGCGCCACGGCACTCATCGCGATCGCCAGCACCGTGAGCCAGCCGGCCGGACCGGAGATTCCGCCGAGTTGCAGCGCCGCAGCGAAGACCGCGAACTTGCCGAAGAAACCAGCAAGCGGCGGAATGCCGGCGAGCGACAGGATGAAGATCGCAAGACAGCCCGCGAGGAGCGGCGACCGCCGGTAAAGCCCGACGAGATCGGTCAGACGCTGGCATCCGCCAGGATTGGCGCGATCGACGACGCCAACGATGCCAAAGGCGCCGACCGTCGCGAGTCCGTAGGTGGCGGCATAGAAGAAGACCGGCCAGACCATCCGGTGTTCACTGCCCGCACCGACCGCGATGACGCCGAGCAACAGCGCGCCGGCATGGGAAATAGCCGAGTAGGCGAGGAGGCGGCGGACGTTGGTCTGGGCGAGGGCGCCGAGATTACCGAGCAACATCGAGGCGCCCGAAATGATCGCGAGCACCGGCAACCAGCCGGGTTGGCCGGTGGCGGTGGCGGCGCTGCCCGAGGTGGCACCGAGGCCGTTCCAGAGCAGGCGGGTGAAGAGGACGAGGCCGGCGAGTTTGGAGGCTGAGGCGATCAGCGCGGCGGAGGCGGGCGGCGCGCCCTCGTAAACATCGGGCGCCCAGAGTTGGAACGGTGCGGCGGCGGCCTTGAAGCCAAACGCCACAAGGATCATCACGAGGCCGACGATCAGCAGCGGGGTGAGGTGCTGCACGGTGAGCTGGTGCGCGATCTCACCGAGCTCGATCGAACCGGTCACGCCGTAGATGAGGCTGAAGCCGAATAGGAGAAATGCGGCTGACACGCCGCCGAACAGGAAATATTTCAACGCGGCCTCGGACGAGGCCGGGCTCGTCTTGTCGAAGCCGGCGAGCACGTAGAGTGAAAGGCTGGCGAGTTCGAGCGCGAGGAAGGCGACGAGCAGTTGCTGCGCCGCCGCCATCAGCGTGAACCCAATCGTGGCGAACAAAATGATCGCGACGTATTCGGCGGGGTGCCGCAACACGCGGGCGCCGCGCACCATGCCGAGCGTGAGGAGCGCGAGGCCGAGGACGCCGAAGCGCGTGGCGACGGCGAGTTTGTCGAGCATGAGCACGCCGCCAAACACACTGCCGCGTGACCCCAGCCAAACGTGGGCCATCGCGGCGACGATCGCGAGGGTGCCGATCCAGAGGGACATCCCACGACGTTCCTCGAGCGTGTGTCGGCGTGCCACCGTCAGATCGAGACCGAGGGCGACGAGCGCGCCGAGCACGAGGGCGATCTCGGGATAGAGGGCCCGAAGCAGTTGCAGGTAGTCGGGGCTCACAGAGAGCCTCCCTTCAAGGCGGCGTGGAAGAGCGGCGACTGCAGTGCCGGCGTGATCCAGTCGAGGAGGATGTCAGGTTTCAAACCCACGTAGAGCGTCGCCGCGATGAGCAGCAGCGCACCCACGCGCTCCGGCCAGGTGATGGGCGGCAGCGGATGATCGTGATGATGCGAAGCGGGCTCGGCAGTGCCTTCGGTCGTGCCAAAGAACGAAACTTGCAACACTCGCAGCGTAAACGCGGCGGCGATGAGCACGCCGACAGCAGCGACGAGCGCCCAAGTAGGCGAAGTTTTCCACGCACCGATCAAAATCGTGAGCTCGGCCGGGAAGCCGCTGAAACCGGGCATGCCCATCGAGGCGAGGCCGGCCAAAACAAAAGTCATCGCGGCAAACGGCATCAACCGGTGCAGCGGCATCGCGCGCAGGTCGGCGAGCTGGCGGGTGTGGGTGCGTTCGTAAACCATCCGGCCGACAACGGCAAAGAGGAGTCCCGCGATGACGCCGTGCGAAAACATCTGGAGCACCGCGCCGCTCACGGCGGTGGTGTTGGCGGCGGCGAGACCAAGCAGCACGAAGCCCATGTGGCTCACGCTTGAGTAACCGATGACGAACTTGAAGTCTTGCTGCACGAGTGCGACCAGCCCCGCGTAAATGATGCCGATGATGGCGAGCCAGGCGATGAGCGGTTGCCAGAACATCAGGCCGACCGGAAAGAGCGGCATCGCCACACGGAGGCAGCCGTAGGCGCCAAGTTTCATGACGACGCCCGCGAGCAACATCGAGGCTGCGGTCGGCGCGGCCACGTGGCCGGTCGGCGCCCAGGTGTGAAACGGGAACATGCCGGCGAGCACCGCGAAGCCGAGGAAGACGAGGGCGAACATCCCGAGTTGTTCGTGGCGCGAGAACTGCGTGGCGGCCTGCGCAATGTCACCGAGCCCGAAGCTCGGCGCGGCGCCGTGAGCGATCGCGGCGGCGTAGGCCCAGAGGAGGCCAGCGAGGACAAGTGCGCTGCCCGCGAACGAATAGAGCACGAGCTTCATCGCGCCGTATTCGCGGTTGGTGGAGCCCCAGTTCGCGATGAGGAAATACTTTGGGACGATAGCGATCTCGTAGAAGACAAAGAGCGTGAAGCCGTCGGCGCTCATGAACACGCCGTAGACGCCGCCGATGAGCGCGAGGAAAAGCGCGAAGAACTCGCCGGTGCGTTCCTCGATGTTCCACGAGAAGAGAATGCCCGCGACCGCCGCGATCCCAGTCAGCACGATGAGCGTGAGGCTGATGCCGTCAGCCGCGAGGTGGTAGCGGATGCCGAGCTGAGGAATCCACGGCACATCGATCAAAGTCTGCAGTCCCTGGCTGGGGACGAACTGGCTCGCGGCGTAGAGCGTGACGCCGCAACTCGTGAGCGCGGTGAGCAGTGCGACCACGCGCGCCGTCGCCGCCGAACGCATACCCGCGGCCAGCGCCAGCAGCGCGCCGAGGAACGAAATGTAGATGGTGCAGGGCAGCGCGTTCATGGCAGGACGAGGTGGCCGGCCCACGACGTGACGAGCGGGTTGATGAGGCCGGCGAGGAGTTGCGGCCAGACGCCGAGGACAAACATCAGGGCGACGAGCGGGAGCAGCGGCGCAAGTTCAATGCCGCTGAGATCGGAAAACTTGCCGTCCGCCGCGGCGCCAGCGCGCGGCCCGTGAAAGACGCGCTGCCAGAAGGTGAGCAGAAAAATGGCGG
The DNA here is from genome assembly GCA_903840415.1 of uncultured Opitutia bacterium. GTDB lineage: Bacteria > Verrucomicrobiota > Verrucomicrobiia > Opitutales > Opitutaceae > CAITWF01. The sequence goes on from CAIMFY010000104.1 coordinate 132,171, forward strand.
TCGCGAGCAGGCCGAAACATGCGATCGCTGCGGCGCCGGCGTGGAGTCCGAACACGCCGCGGAAAATGAGGAACTCTCCGACGAAGCCGTTGAGGCCCGGCAGCCCGAGCGAAGAGAACAGCGAGATGCCGCAAAGCCCGGCAAAGATCGGGGCGGCGGTGCGCACGCCGCCGAAATCATTGAGCCCGCGTTTGCCACCGGCGCGCGACTCCAACACGCCGACGCAGCAGAACAGCGCGGCGGCCGACAGGCCGTGGTTGAACATTTGGAGAATCGTGCCGCTGAGCGCGGCGGTCGCGGCTTCGGCGTGCAGGCCCGGGCGACCCGTGGCATAGGAGACGGCGAAGAGCGCGAGCAGGCAGTAGCTGAGATGGTTGACGGACGAGTAGGCGACCATGCGCTTGAGGTCGGTCTGCTTCATCGCGGCGTAGGCGCCAAGCACGACACCGGCGAGGGCGAGGCCGAGCAGGCACGGCGTGGCGGCGTGAAGTTGCGCGGGGAAAATCGGCCAGAGAATCCGGAGGAAACCGTAGACGCCCATCTTCGACATCACGCCGGTGAGGAACATCGAGCCGCCGACCGGCGCCTCCGCGTAGGCCGAGGGCAGCCACGTGTGGAACGGCCAGAGCGGGACCTTGACCGCGAGCCCGAGAAAGACGCCGACGAAAACCGCCTTCGGCCAGATGCCACCGAGAGCAGCGAGTTTCGCCCCGATTGTGCCGTCGGCGGCGAGTTGGGCGAGTTGGGTGAAGTCGAGCGTGCCGGTGGCGACATAGAGCGCCGCGAAGCCCAGCAGCATAAACGCACTGCCGCCGATCGTATAGATTACGAACTGGTAGGCCGCCCGCGACGCGCCCGGACCGCCCCAGAGTTTGATCAGGAAAAACGCCGGCACGAGGCTAAGCTCCCAGAACACAAACCAGTGGAAAAAATCGAGCGCGAGAAACACGCCGAGCGCCGCGCCCTCGATCAGTAGAAAGAGCACGCCAAACATCCGCGGGCAATGATCGACGCGCCACGAGGCGAGGAGTGCGACCGGCGTGATGATGCCGGTGAGCAGCACGAGCACGAGGCTCAGACCGTCGAGACCAAGGTGGTAATGGACGTTAAGCGCGGTGATCCAGAGATGAGATTCGACGAATTGAGGCGCGACGAGCGCCGGATTGAAGGCGTTAAGAGCGATGAGACCGAGCGCGAGCGGCCCGAGGCTAAAGATGAGTGCGAGCGTGCGGCTCACGCTCGGCGCGACGCCGCGAAACACCGCCAGCAAGGCTGCGCCGACCCACGGCGAAAATACGATCAGGGAGAGGATCGGGAATGCGGCGCCGACCGCGACAGTCGACGAATGGCCGTCAAGTTGGAGAATTTGGGCGATCACCGGCCACCTCCCATCATCACGACCAGGACGAGCACCACGAAACCGATTGCGATGACGCGCAAATAGCCATGGGCGTCGCCCGTCTGGGCACGCGAATAGGCGTTGCCGGTGCCACGGAGACTTTTGCTGCCGGCGTCGAAACCGGCGTTGAGACCGTCTTCGTCCGCCTCGCGGTTGACGATACCGGCGAACTCACCAAGCCGCGCGAGGAAACGGATGACACCGTCCCACACGAAGCGGTCGAGGACGTCGGCGAAAGTGGCGGCGGCGCTGTTCAATTTGAAAACGGTCGCCGCGTAGAGTTCGTCGAACTTCATCCGTGCGGCGAGAAACGCGATGACGCCGGGAAACGCCGCCGCTAGCGGATCGGGTGAGGTGGATTTCTGACGGAGCTTGCGGCCGTAGAGCGCCCAGCCCGCGCCGAGACCGAGCGCGACGAGGACGATCGAGAGCATCATTAGGCCCGCGCCTTCGAGGAGCGAGTGACCGTGGACTTCAGCCTCGCCGAGCAGTTTTGCCTGCAGCCAAGGGAAGGCCGGCGTGCCGAGGAAGCCGAGCGCGATCGCGCAGATCGCGAGAATTACGAGTGGGAGCGTCATCGTCGCGGGGCTTTCGTGCGCGTGATCGGAGGCGTGCGAGCGTGCTTTGCCGAAGAAGGTTTCGGCAACGAGGCGCGTCATATAAAACGCCGTCAGCACGACAGCGGCGAGGCCGGCGTAGAGCGGCAGGTGCGAGACATCCCATTCATGCGCGGCGTGGAGAATGCCTTCCTTGCTCCAGAAACCGGAGAAGAGGAACGGCACGCCAGCGAGCGCCATCATGCCGATGGCGAACGTCGCGAAGGTTACTTTCATCTTCTTCGACAGGCCGCCGAGCGATCGGATGTCCTGCTCGTGATGCGCGGCGTGGATGACCGAGCCGGCGCCGAGGAAGAGCAGCGCCTTGAAGAACGCGTGCGTCAGCAAATGGAAAATCGCCGCGACCCACGAGCCGACGCCGATCGCGAGCATCATGTATCCGAGTTGTGAAACCGTGGAGAACGCGAGGACGCGCTTGATGTCGTTTTGCGCGACGGCGATCAGCGCGCCCATCAGTGCCGTGATGGCACCGATAAAGGCGACGACGGTGAGCGCATGAAGTGCCGTGTGGGCAAGCGCTTGGTCCGCCGACATCAGCGGATAAACGCGGGCGATCAAAAATACGCCGGCCGCGACCATCGTGGCGGCGTGGATAAGTGCGGAGACGGGGGTCGGGCCTTCCATCGCGTCGGGCAACCACACGTGCAGCGGAAACTGGCCGGACTTGCCAACTGCGCCGCAGAAAATGAGCAGGCCTATTACGGTCGAGAGCGCGAAGCCGCCGAGCGCCGTGTGTGCGGTGAGCGCGCCGAGGGTGTTGGCCTCGAGCACCCCGTTGCCGCCGTCGAAAAAAAGCAGCGAGCCGGTCGAATCGTAGAGCCAGAGCATCCCGAGCAGCAGCCCGAGATCGCCGATGCGCGTCGTGATAAAGGCTTTTTTCGCGGCGGCGGCAGCCTCGGGTTTGTGGAACCAGAAACCGATGAGCAGATACGACGCGAGGCCGACGAGCTCCCACGAGACAAAGAGGAGCAGCAGGCTGTTGGCGACGACGACACCGAGCATCGCGCTCGCGAACAGGCTGAGGAAGCAGAAGAACTGCTTGGCGTTGACGTCCTCATGCATGTAGCCAAGGCTGAAGATGAAAATCAGCGTGCCGACAAACGTCACCATCACGCACATGAACGCCGTGAGCGGATCGAGCAACCAGCCGAGGCGGAACGCGCTCGCGCCGAGATCGAACCAGGCAAAATTGCTGACGGCGTGCGCAGCGGGATGGGCGAGCGCGGTAACGAGGGCACCGCACGAGAGGAGGAACGACACACCCATCGCCGCGATCGCTGCGCCAGCGGCGAGCGAGCGACCAGTCCGTGGCGTGAGCGCGCCGATGGCCGCGGCTACGAGCGGCAGCGCGGGGATGAGCCAGAGATTTTGAACAGCGAGGCCCGTCATGGTTTAGCCTTTTAGTCGAGCGGCCTCTTGCAGCCGGATGTTTTTCTGGTGCCGGTAAACGGCGATCACCAGCGCGAGTCCGACGGCCGCCTCCGCGGCGGCGACGGCAATCGAGAAAATTACGAAGAGCACGCCCGTCGCCGGCGACGGCGAGGGGCTGAAGCGCCAGAAGGCAATGAAGTTGATGTTCGCCGCGTTCAGCATCAGCTCGATCCCGAGCAGCACCAGGATGGTGTTGCTCCGCGCGAGCGCGCCGATGAGGCCGATGCAGAACAGCGCACTTGAAAACAGCAGGCAAAGTTGCAGCGGGCTCACGGTGTGTCCTCCGAGTTGTCTTTGCGATCCGCCGAGGCGATCACGATGGCGCCCAGCAGGGCGACGGTCAGGATCACTCCGACAATGAGCAGCGACGCGGCGTGCGTGCCCATAAGCTGTGTGCCGATTTGGCGGACGGTGACGGTCGGCGTTGGCGACGACATGACGCCCATGGGTGATGCGATCACGGCGCCAAACAGCACTCCGCACACCGCGCCACCGGTAATGAATCCGGAGAACGCGCGCCGGGCTGAGTCGGACGCCACCGTAAGGTCGTCGCGCGAACGGCGCGTCAGCAGCACGGCGAAAAGCACGACCATCGAGACGGCGCCGACGTAAACGAGCACCTCGGCAAACGCGACGAATTCGGCGCCCGCCCAGAGGTAAAACGCCGCCACACCCGCCCAGCTTGCGATGAGGAGCAGGGCGCTGTGAATGAGGTTGCGCAGTGTCATCGCCACGGCGGCGGCGCCGAGCGTGACAAGGGCGATGGCGATGAGCACGGCGTTCATGCGTAGCGGTACGTGCGCGGTGCGACGCCGGCACTGAGTTTGCGGCCCATCACAACAAACGGGCCGATGACGAGCACGATGCCAACGGCCCAGCGGACGATTTGCAGCGGGCCGGTCCAGTGAAAAGTGAGCGACCAAAACGCCGCGTTGCCGAGATTGATGAGCGTGAGCGGCACGAGGAATTTCCAAGCGAAGCGCGTGAGCTGATCGATCCGGAGGCGCGGGAAGGTCGCGCGGATCCAGATGAAACCGAGGATCATCACGATGAGTTTCCCGCCGAACCACACGTAGGACGGGATAAATTCCAAGAACGGCAGCGGCGCGCGCCAGCCGCCGAGGAATAGCGTGATCGCCATCCCGCTCAGCGCGAGCATGCCGAAATATTCCGCCATGAAGAACAGCGCATACTTGAAGCCACTATATTCCGTGAGGTGGCCCGCGATGAGTTCGCTCTCGGCTTCCGGCGTGTCGAACGGCGAGCGGTTCGATTCGGCGAGCGCGGCGACCATGAAGATGACGAAGCCCGCGAAGCCCCACGGCGTGAACACGTGCCAGTGCGGGATGAAGCCAAATTTCCAGCCCGCCTGCGCCTCGACGATCGCGGTGGTCGAGAGCGTGCCGGCGATCAATACCACCGGCACCCACGAGAGCAGCAGCGGCAGTTCGTAGCTGATGAGCTGGGCCAGGGCGCGCATCGCGGCGAGCAGTGAGTATTTGTTGCGGCTGCCCCAGCCGGCCATGAAGACCGCGAGTTCAGTCGCGGCGCCGGCGGCGAAAAAGTAGAGGACAGCGGCGTCGAGTTCGACGGGCACGAGATGCTTGCCGTAGGGAATCACCGCGAAGGTGAGAATTGAAAACGCGAGCAGCGCGACGGGCGCGAGGTAGTGCAGTACGTGGTCGGCATCGCGCGGCACGACGTCCTCCTTCGTCAGCGCCTTCACACCGTCGGCGAAGGGCTGGGAGAGGCCGAAGAAACGCACGTTGAGGAACGGAATCGGCGCACGGTTCGGGCCGGGGCGGTTCTGCACGCGGCCGAGAATCTTGCGTTCCGCCAGCGTGATAAACGCGAAGAGCGTGCCAAAAATGCCGAGGATGAGCGCGATCGCGATGAGCGCGTTGACGAGAGTGTGCCACGGCTCGGGCAGGAATCCCGTGACGGCGTCGCGCAGGAGCACCGGCGCGCGTTCGAGGAAAGCGTCAGTCGTCACGGCGGCGATCATGCTGGGGACGTCGGCGGCTTGGGGGCCTCCGCGCTGGGCGCGGCGGGCGTTTTCGGGGCGGCAGGCACAGGTTTGGGCGCAGCGGCAGCAGCGGCCTTCGCGGCGGCGGCGGCCTTGGCTTTTTCCTCGGCGACCTTGCGCTCGGCGGCGAGCCGGCCATCGACCTCGGCGGCCTCAGTCGGATGAATCGTGTGGTAGTAGGTGTTCGGCTTCGCGAGCTGCTCGCGGTTTAACAACAGTGCCGTGAACCGATCAGTCGTCGCGACCTCGAAGACTTGATCCATTTTGATCGCGTCGAATGGGCAGACTTCGACGCAAATCTGGCAGCTCATGCAGACCGAGGTGTCGATCGCGAAGACGGCGGGATAGACCTGCATCTTGCCAGCGGCGTCGGGCTTCTTGTCCTTGCTCTTCTCGATGTAGATGCACTGCGGCGGACATTCCTTCTCGCAAATCTGGCAGGCGACACAGCGCAACGTGCCCATCGGATCGGTCGCGTTCTCCGCGACGAGGAAGGGGAAATTGCGGTAGTTCTCCGGCAGCTTCGTCTTCACCTCCGGATATTCGACGTTGGTGTAACGCGCCGGATCGTGGAACGACCCCACGAGATTTTTCGCGGTGACGGCGAGGCCTTGGAGTAGTCCGATGCCGAGCATGGTGGTTAGCGGTCGACCTCGCCGAGGACGATGTCGACGGAGCCGAGAATGATTACGGCGTCGGCGACGGTGTGGCCGAGGCACATGTCCTCGAGCACAGTGAGGTTGATGAACGACGGCGGGCGCACCCGGTAGCGGTAGGGATTCGGGCTGCCGTCACTGACGAGATGGAAACCAATTTCGCCCTTCGGTCCCTCGATGCGACCGTAGGCTTCGCCGGCCTTCGGGCGGAAGCCGCGGAGCTTCGCTTTCGGATCCATGATCGGGCCGGTCGGGATGCTGGCGAGCGCCTGTTGGAGAATCTTGATCGACTCGCGCATCTCGAGGATGCGGATCATGTAGCGGTCGTAGACGTCGCCGTGCGCACCGAGCGGCACGCGGAAATCGAACCGCGGATAGACACCGTAACCGTCCACCTTGCGCAGGTCGTAATTTACACCCGTGGCACGGAGCATCGGGCCCGTGATGCCGGCGGCAATCGCGAGCTCCGGCGAAAGCCGTCCGACTCCCTGCGTGCGCGTCATGATGATCTCATTGCCGGTGAGCAGCGCCTCGAACTCGTCGAGAAATGCGCCGTAGCGATCGGTGAGTTTCTTCGCGCCTTCGAGCCAGTCGGCCGACGGATCGACGCGGCAGCCACCGAAACGCTGGTAGTTGCACATCATCCGCGAGCCGCTGAGCGACTCAAAGAGATCGAGGATGTATTCCCGCTCGCGGAAGGCATACATCAGCGGCGTGCCGGAGCAGCCGAGATCCTGCATGAGGAAGCCCGCGAGGCAGGTGTGATTCAGCAGGCGCGTGATCTCGGCGAGGATGACACGGACATATTCGGCGCGTTCGGGCACGGGCTGGCCGGCGAGTTTTTCGACGGCAATCGCGTAGGCCCAGTTGTTCGTCATCGAACACAGGTAGTCGAGCCGGTCGGTGTAGGGCATCGACCCGAGATAGGTGGTGCCTTCGCCGATCTTTTCGTGATTGCGGTGCAGGTAGCCGAACACCGGCTTCAGCTTCACGATCGTCTCGCCGTCGAGGGTGACGATCATGCGGAACACACCATGCGTCGAAGGATGATGCGGCCCCATCGAGACTTCGAGGAGATCGCCGTGAAATTCGTCGTGGACTGCGCGGACGTGCGAGCCGCCTTGAGCGCTGAGCGGCGAAAGATCGGAGATGCTCATGGCTTAGCTCCTCCAGTCGCGGGTGCGGCGGCGGGTGGCGGGGCAGGGTAGTGCGCTTTCGCTTTTTCCAACACCACGCCATGTGGCGTCGGCTCCCACTCGTAGTCGTCCGGTTCGACGTAGTCTTTCCGCATCGGGAAATCCTTGAACTCGTCCCACATCAGGATGCGGCGAAGGTCCGGATGCCCATCGAATTTCACGCCGTAAAGATCGAAAACTTCACGCTCTTGGAACTCACAGGCGCGCCAAACCGGCGTCAGCGACGGCACCGTGACTTGGTCGGTGCGATTGCCGGTGCGCAGCCGGAGGATTACCGGCCCGTGCCGCAGCGCGATCGAATAGAGGTGATAGACGACCTCCAACATACCCGGTTGAACGCGTTCCGTCTTTTGTTCGACGACTTTCGCCGGGCCACCCGCAGGATCGGGCACGGAGACTTTCGACGTCTCGGTGATTTTCTTTTCGGGCCAGTCGATGCCTGTGACGTTCGAACACTGGTCGAGTTTCAATGTGGTGTCGTCGCGGAGAAATTCGGCGATGGCCCGGGCGTGCGCATGATCGAGGAGCAGCGAATGCTGGGCGGCGACGCCGGGATTCGTGATGACAGAAATCTCCGCTCCGGGAAACCGGGCGAGCAGTCGATCGCGAATCTGTTCAACGGTTTCCATGGTGCGTTCAGCCCTTTTCGGATCGGACAATGACCGGGGCAGTCCAGACCTTGGGGTTGGCGGTCGGCTCGATGTCGTGGGCGCCGAATTCCGGCACCGGACAGTTGCATTCGAGATCGCTGCGCAGGTGGCGCGGGGCGTCCGGCCCGGCGATCTGGAAACCTTTGATCTTCTTCTGGATCTCGAGCAGTCCATGGAGGAGCGCCTCGGGGCGGGGCGGGCAACCAGGGATGTAGATGTCCACCGGGATAAAACGGTCCACGCCCTTGAGCACGTTGTAGCCTTGCTTGAACGGCCCGCCGGAAATCGCGCAGGCGCCCATCGCGATGCAGTATTTCGGCTCGGGCATCTGGTTCCAGAGGCGGATCACCTGCGGTGCCATCTTCTTGGTGACGGTGCCGGAGACGATGAGCAGGTCGGCTTGGCGCGGCGACGGGCGAAACACTTCCGATCCGAAGCGCGCGATGTCGAACTTCGCCATCGACGCCGCGATCATCTCGATCGCACAGCAGGCGAGGCCGAAGTTGAGCGGCCAGACGGAGTTGCTGCAGCCCCACGTGTAGAGTTCCTGCAGGCTCGTGAGCAGGATGCCGTGGCGGCGCAGCTCGGCGCGCTCGGCGTCAGAGATGGGAGCTGGGGTCGTGGGCGCGGCGTCGCTCATGTTATTTCCACTCAAGGTGGCCGCGATGCCAGGCCCAGACGAGACCTTCAGCAAGGAGCAAAATGAAAACGAGCATCGCGACTAGTGCCCCCACCGGCAGCGCGGTGAATGTCACCGCAAACGGCAGCAAAAACAGCACCTCGACATCGAAAATCAGGAACAGGATCGCGTAGAGATAATAGTGCGCCTTGAATTGAATCCACGAGTCGCCCGTCGGCGCGATGCCGCATTCGTAGACGGCGCCTTTGTCCAAACTGGGCTTGGCGGGCTGAAAAAACCGAAACCACAGTTGGGCGACCGCCAGCAAGATGAGCGGAAACGCCACAGCCACCGCGAAGAACACGGCGAGAAACGCATAGGGATGGGCGCTCATGGTTGAGGGAAAATGTTAATGAATCCTCTCACGCAAGACTCAATCGCGAACCCGAGCCGTTTTTTGCCATAACTCACGCGTCGTTTGCCAAAAAACGCGGGAGCCCAATCCGCAATATCCGCATAGGCGTTAAAGCCGGCTTGGACAGGTCGCGCCGTCGAACCACGTGCCCTCGACATAGGTGGTCGTCGGAATCACCGGCACGCCGTATTTGTTGTGATGGAGTTGACCGGCAAGGATTTCGACCGCCAGTTCGCCGACCGTCTCGTGGTTTTGGCGCACACCGGCCGTGCGACCGTCAGCGCTTTCCAGGAAAACGTCCACAAACGCCAGATCGCGCGGCACCCGGAGGCCATGATCGGCCAAGAGCGGCTGCACGAACGACGCCTTGCTGATAATCACCTCGGGCTTGTGTTTCTTGAACCACTTGGTGAAAGACACTGGCGGCGCGACGACGTGCGATTTGCTCTCCGCCATCCACGCCTCGATCGGTTCGGCTTCGGGGAACAGGAAGATCGGGATCCGTTCGGCCTCCGTGAGGTTGGCTTGCTCGCACAGAAACCCCGCCGTCCAGAGGTGATCGACGCTGTGATCCCAGCCGCGGTGCATCACAAACCCGATTCGGCGGTAACCCATCGCCATCACATGCTGCATCGCCAGCCGCACGATGCCGCACTGGTTGTTGGTCACGTTATGCAACTCCGGTTGGTGCGGAAAATAATCGATCTTCACCGCGCTGAAATGTGTCCACTCGAAATGGAGGGCCACGTCGGTTTCACGCTGGTGCGAGGCGATGATCATGCCGTTGATGCCGCGCGCCTTGAGGATGTGACTCAACCGCACGTGCGTGAGCCCCGGCTCGCGCAGCCAGAAATGATCGAGATGGAAGCCCAACTCGTTCGCCTTCGCGAGCGCGCCGGCAAAGAAATCCGGGTGCGCGGTGACTTTTTTCCAGCCCCAACGCGTGTCCCAGTTGGTCACGTAGGCGAGGGTGGGCGGGTTGCGCCGCGGCGTGGTCTTGCCGCGGTAGGCGACGAGCGCCTGCAAAAACGGATCGGGCCGGTAGCCGAGTTGCTCGGCGAGTTTTTTGATGCGCTCGCGCGTCTGCTCGGGGAGGCGCGGGTGGTTGCGCAGCGCGAGTGAGACCGTGGTGACATGCACGCCGGCCTTTTTCGCCACGTCGGCGAGGGTGATGCGACGCTCGTTCATGGGGGGCCTCCATGGGAATTGCGCTCACCGTCCGGCTCAAGTCTATTGTTAGCTTCTCCGACCGCTTGTGCGGGTCGCGTCGTCCACCCGAAATCGGCGCGCCGTCCCCCGGCGGCTTTTTCAACCCCCCTCGATTACCCCATGAGCGATCGCTCCACTAAACTGCCCTTCCTGGAGAAGGCCGGCTACAGCGCGGCCGATGCCGCCGCGAACTTCGTCTTCATGACGATGATTCTCTTCCAGACCAATTTCTACACCGACACCTTTGGTCTCACCGCGAGCGCCGCCGCCGCGATCCTCCTGTGGCCGCGGTTGTGGGATGCGATGTTCGATCCGATCATGGGCGTGCTCGCCGATCGCACGCAGACGCGCTGGGGCAAGTTTCGTCCTTGGATTCTGTGGACCGCCGTGCCGTGGGCCATCGTGATGATCCTCGCCTACACCACGCCGAAGGGCTGGAGCATGGGCGCGCTCATCGCCTACGCCGCCATCACCAACACCATGTTGATGACGCTCTACTCGATGAACAACATGCCCTACTCGGCGCTGGGCGGAGTCATCACTGCCGACCTCAACGAGCGGGCGAGCCTCAACTCCTTCCGGTTCATCGCGGTCAACATCGCGCAATTCATCGTCGGCGGACTCACGCTGCCGCTCGTGGCGAAATTCGCCATCGGCAGCGATCGCCAGCATGGCTGGCAGATGACAATGTCGATCTGGGCGGTGCTCTGCTTCGTGCTGTTCATGGTCACGTTTTTCAGCACCCGCGAGCGCATCAAGCCCGTCACCACCGCCCAGTCTTCGCCTAAGCAGGACTTTTCCGATCTGCTCAAGAATCACCCGTGGCGCGTGATGGCGTTGATGACGCTCGTGCATTTCGCGATCCTGTCGTTCCGCGGCGGTGCGCTCTATAACTACTATCATCACTACGTCGACAAGGCGGCGATGTTCGGCGTCGTCGAGAAACTCGGCCTTACCGCGCCCGCGCTCGCCGCTGGCGCGCCTGCCCCCGGTGGTATCCTCGAGTGGCTCGGCTACATCGTCCATGGCGATCGCGCAAATCTCGCCAACTCGAATGTCGCTGACGTCTTCAACAGCCTCATCAACATGCTCGGCACCGGGACGACGATCATCGTCATCCTGCTGTCGCCGTCGCTCGCGAAACGTTTCGGCAAGAAAGCCGTCGCCGTGGCCGGCTTCGGCCTGGCGGCGTTCGGATCACTCGGGTATTACGTGCTCTCGCCGACGAGCGTCGTCGGCATGATCGCCGTCACGGTAGGCGTGGCGATCGTTTACGCGCCGACGATCGCACTCGTGTGGGCCATCTACGCCGACGTCGCCGATTATTCCGAGTTGAAGACCGGCCGGCGCTTCACCGGCATGGTTTTTGCCACGATCGGTTTTGCGCTGAAGTCCGGCCTCGCGCTCGGTTCGGCCGGCTTCCTTTGGCTCATGCAGGGACTGTTCGACTACGACACGAAACTGCCCGACGCTGCCAACGCTGTCGCCGGCTACCGCGCATGCGTCGGCCTGGCCGTGAGCACGCTGTTCGCGATCTGCACGGTTCTGCTCATCCTCTACAAACTCGACAAACGCGCGACGATCGAAATGTCTGACGAACTCGCCGCGCGCCGCGCCAAGGTCGCCATCCCCGCCTGATCGATTTCGTGACGCCATGAAGATCCTGCGCTGGTTTTTCCTCGTGGGTTGCGCTTCGCTTGCCGTCGTGGCGGCGGAACCGACGGGCGCGTTTGCCACGGGCCGCTACCGGGATCTTTTCGGCGAATACCTCGGCAAGACCGACGCCGAAGTCGCCGCGAAGCTTGACGCCGCGTGGCAGCAGTTCTTCCGCGGCGACGAAGCCACGCAGCGGCTGTTCTACCCGGTGCCGGGCGACATGGCCTACATCCCCGATGTCGCCAACCACGACGTGCGCACCGAGGGGCTTTCCTACGGCATGATGATCTGCGTGCAGACCGATCACCATGCCGAGTTCAACCAGCTTTGGAAATTCGCGAAGCACCACATGTATCACGAGAGCGGCCCGCTCCGCGGCTACTTTGCGTGGCACACGGCCCTGAACGGCGACCAGCTCGGCGATGCCGGTCCCGCGTCCGATGGCGAAGAATGGTTCGTGATGGCGCTGTTCTTCGCGTCGCACCGCTGGGGCGATGGCGAGGGTATCTTCAACTACGCCGGCGAGGCACAGTCGTTGCTCCGCACGATGCTGCACAAGGACGAGGACCCGGGCCGCGGCGACGTGACCAACATGATCGACTGCGAGGCGAAGCAGGTTAACTTCGTCCCGCATGGCCCGGGCGCGAACTTTACCGATCCTTCGTATCATCTGCCGGCATTTTACGAACTCTGGGCGCGCTGGGCCGAGGTGCCCGGCGATCGCACATTTCTGGCTGAACTGGCGCCGACGAGCCGCGGGCTCTTCCGGCGCGCGGTCCATCCGCAGACCGGGCTCATGCCGGATTACTGTGCGTTCGACGGGAAAACGTCGGGCCGTCCCGGCCGCGACGATTTTCTTTACGATGCGTGGCGGACCCTCTCCAATCCTGCGCTCGACTGGTCGTGGTGGGCGGCCGATCCATGGGAAGTCGAACAGGCGAATCGCGTGCTCACGTTCCTGGCATCGCAGGGGCCGAACTGCCCCAACCGGTTCAAACTCGACGGCACGCCTATTGGCACGGATGTCAACTCGTCTGGACTCCTCGCGATGGCCGCTACCTCCACGCTCGCCGCCGATCGGAAGATCGGCGAACCGTTCGTGAGGCACCTGTGGGAAATGAAGCTGCCAGAGGGCCGCTACCGCTACTACGACGGATTGCTCACGCTGATCGCGCTCCTCGAAGTGAGCGGACATTTTCGCATCTACGCCCCGCCCGCGGCGAAGTGAGCGGCGGTCGGGCACCTTTTATTTCCCCATGTCGCGCTCCAAATTCTTTCTCCTCGTCGGGACGCTATCCCTGCTGGGCGTGGCACGCGCCGACGACGGCTACCGGCTCTGGCTTCGCTATGACAAGATCGCCGACGAGGCGTTGCGCCAAAGCTACGCCGCCACGATTTCGGAAATCGTCGTGCCCGAGCCGCCTGCTCAGGGACCGGGTGGCTTCGGCGACCTCGGCACTGCGACGGTCGCGGCCGCGCGCGATGAACTTTCCGCGGGCCTGAGCGGCCTGCTCGGCACCACCATTCCCGTCGTGACGAAAGCTTCGCGCAACGGCGCGCTGGTGCTCGGCACGCCGTGCAGCAACCCCGATCTTCTCGCCCTCGTCACCGAGGCCGATCTGCGCGCGGCGGGCGAGGAGGGCTATATTCTCCGGCGGGTCGCGATCGGCGCGGAGCACCGCATCGTGCTCGCGGCGAACCGCGACATCGGGTTGCTCTACGGCGCGTTCACGCTCCTGCGTCAACTCGAGACGCACCAGCCGATCGGCCAACTCAGCATCGTGACCGCGCCAAAGATCCAGCGCCGGATGATCAACCACTGGGACAACCTCGCGCGCACCGTCGAGCGCGGCTACGCGGGCCAGTCGATCTGGGAGTGGTTCGTGCTGCCCGACGTCGTGAGCCCGCGCTACCGCGACTACGCGCGCGCCTGCGCCTCGATCGGGCTCAACGGCACCGTCCTCACCAACGTCAACGCCGACGCCCAACTCCTCACCGCGCCGTTCCTGCAAAAAATCGCCGCGATTGCGCGGGTGCTTCGCCCCTACGGTATCCGCGTTTACCTGCCAGTGCGCTGGAGTGCGCCGATCGAACTCGATCAACTCAAAACCGCCGACCCGCTCGATCCCGCGGTCATCAAATGGTGGACCGTCAAGGTTGCGGAAATCTACCGCGCGATTCCCGACTTCGGCGGGTTTCTCGTGAAGGCCAACTCCGAGGGCCAGCCCGGTCCGCAGAACTACCACCGCACGCACGCCGACGGCGCGAACCTGCTCGCCGACGCCGTCGCGCTCAACGGTGGCATCGTGATCTGGCGCGCGTTTGTCTACGACGCCGCGAATCCCGACGATCGCGCGAAGCAGGCCTACAGCGAGTTCGTGCCGCTCGACGGGAAGTTTCGCGACAACGTCCTCGTGCAGGTGAAAAACGGGCCGATCGATTTCATGCCGCGCGAGCCGTTTCATCCGCTCTTCGGCGCGATGCCTAAGACTCCGCTCGCGCTTGAGGTGCAGATCACGCAGGAGTATCTCGGGCAGGGCACGCAGCTCGCGTTCCTCGCGCCGATGTGGAAGGAAGTGCTCGAGGCCGACACCCATCGTCCGGCCGCCGACACGACCGTGGCGCGCATCGTCGACGGCAGCGCCGATCTCCAGCGCATCTCCGCCATCGCGGGCGTCGCCAACATCGGCACCGATCGCAACTGGACCGGTCACCCGCTCGCGCAGGCCAACTGGTATGCGTTCGGCCGGCTCGCGTGGGACCACACGCTCACCGCCGCGCAGATTGCCGACGAGTGGACGCGGCAGACGTTTTCCAACGACCCGCGCGTCGTCGCGCCGCTCACCTCGATGCTCCTCGAATCGCGCGAAGCCGTCGTGAACTACTCGATGCCGCTCGGCCTCCACCACATCATGGCAACCGGCCACCACTACGGCCCTGGCCCGTGGGTGGACGACCAGAAGCGCCCCGACTGGAATCCCGTCTATTATCACCGCGCCGACGCGAAGGGTATCGGCTTTGACCGCACCGCCACCGGCTCCAACGCCCTCGCGCAATACGCGCCCGGCGCCGCGAAGCCGTGGGACGATCTTGCGACATGTCCCGACGAGTTTCTCCTCTGGTTTCACCACGTGCCGTGGGACTACCGGATGCGCTCCGGCAAATCGCTCTGGGAGGAACTTTGCCTCCACTACCAGCACGGTATCGACACCGTCCGCACCTGGCAGAAAACGTGGGGCTTGCTGCAAAACGCGATCGACGCCGAGCGCTTCGCGCACGTGCAGGGTCTGCTCATCCGTCAGGAGCGCGATGCCCGCGAGTGGCGCGACGCCTGCACACAGTATTTCGCGACGTTCTCGAAAATGCCTCTGCCCGCAGGCGTCGAACCGCCTGAGCATCCGCTCGAGTTCTACGAAAAAGCCGTCCTTCGCTACACGCCCGGCTGGTCGGCGGGAAAGTAATCCGGTTCTTCCCATGAATTCTGTCGCGTCCCTTTCGCTCACCTTGGCCCTTGCGTCCGCCGCGTTCGCGGCCGCGCCCGTCGCCTTCGACTGGTTCGAATACACCGGTCGCGACACCGTCTTCGCCACGCCGCTGCCTGCCGGTTCGTTTCGCAATCCCATCCTCGCCGGCTTCTATCCCGACCCGAGCATCTGCCGCGTGCCGGGCCGCGACGGCGTGGGAGACGACTACTATCTCGTTAATTCCACCTTCGCATATTTTCCCGGCATCCCGATTTTCCACAGCCGGGATCTCGTGAACTGGACGCAGCTCGGTTCCGTCATCGATCGCCCGGAGCAACTCAAGTTCGACGGCCTCGGCGTCACGCGCGGACTCTTCGCGCCGACGATTAATTACCACGACGGCACGTTCTACGTGCTCTGCACGATGGTCGACGGCGGTGGCAACTTCCTCGTCACCGCGAAAAATCCCGCCGGCCCGTGGTCCGATCCGATCTGGCTCCACTTCGACGGCATCGATCCGTCGTTGTGTTTTGCCGACGACGGCCGCACGTGGCTCGTTAACAACGGCAACCCGCCGGACAACAAACCGCTCTACTCCGGCCACCGCGCGATTTGGATTCAAGCGTTCGACATCGCCGCGCAGCAACTCACTGGCCCGCGCTCCATCATCGTCAACGGCGGCGCCGATCTCGCGAAAAAGCCCGTCTGGATCGAAGGCCCGCATCTCTTCCACCGTGGCGGCTGGTATTATCTGTGTTGCGCCGAGGGCGGCACGAGCGACCAGCACTCGCAGGTCATCCTGCGCAGCAAGTCGCCCACCGGCCCGTTCAAGCCGTGGGAAAAAAATCCCATCCTCACGCAGCGCGATCTCGCCGGCACCGCGCCCGGCGCCGTCACCTGCACCGGCCACGCCGACCTTTTCATCGGGCCGGACGGAAACTGGTGGGCGACTTTCCTTGGCTGCCGTCCGTTCGCCGGAAAATATTGGGCGACGGGTCGCGAGACTTTCCTTCTGCCTGTCACATGGACCGACGACGGCTGGCCGCAAATCCTCCCGCCTGGTGAGCGCGTGCCATATGTCGTCGTCGCACCTAAAATCAAATCAGGCGGCGTTGCTGCCCCAGTGCCGTTCACTGGTAACTTCACACGGCGCGACGACTTCACATCCGCAAAGCTTTCGCCGCTCTGGCTCATGCTCCGCACGCCGAAGGAAACCTGGTGGGCGCTAGATCGCGGAGCGCTCCAGCTCTTGCCGCGCTCCGAGTCGCTCTCCGGCAAAGGCAACCCGACCTTCCTCGCTCG
Organism: uncultured Opitutia bacterium; assembly: GCA_903840415.1. Taxonomy (GTDB): domain Bacteria; phylum Verrucomicrobiota; class Verrucomicrobiia; order Opitutales; family Opitutaceae; genus CAITWF01. The sequence continues at coordinate 148,811 of CAIMFY010000104.1, forward strand.
CCGTCTCCAACATGCGCGCTTCGACGCGACGGCGTCGCTTGCTATTCCCGTCGATGTCGGTGTTTCCGCTGGACTCGTCGCCTTCCAAAACGAAACCCACTTTTACTTCCTTGGTGTCCGCCGGACCGCCGAGGGACTGAGTGTCTTCCTCGAACGCGCCAACGGAAACAATCCTGAGTTTGTAGCCAGCGCCAAGCTCCCCGACGCCGCAAATCTTCAACTCCAGATCACCGGCGACAAAATGAAACTCTGCTTCTCCTTCGCGACGACCCCAGGCTCATGGCAAACGCTCGTGGCCGACGCCGAAACCAAGCCCATTACGGTCCAAGCCGCCGGTGGCGGCCTCCATTTTACTGGCGCCGTCATTGGCCTGCACGCGCGGCTGGAACGCTAATTTTGCCTCGTCCCAGTCCCAGCCCGATTACTCATTAGCGTGCGGGGTGACGATAACCTGGGCTTCGCTGGAGCCGAATGCGTCACGTTAGAGCGACGATAAGATTGTCAGCGTTGAGCCGACACACTGCTAAACCTAAAGACGGCGGTTGAGCGGGACAAGGAATGCCGGATGTGATTGGCTGCCGGGCCGATGAATGAGAACATCGGCCGAGAAAGCGGTCACCCCGTGGGTGAGCCTGAAACGGCGCTGGTGCCCGTCGCCGGCGAA
>CAIMFY010000105.1 GCA_903840415.1 uncultured Opitutia bacterium
GCTGCTCAAGTCGCAGCGCGAGGATTGCGACCGGCTTTTTTCGCTTTTCGACCAGGAGTTTTTCTCCGACGGCGTCGTGGCCTTCGATCGCGACAACGCCGAGGCGGTGCTGCGCGCCTGCGCCGCGCTGAGGCTGCGTTTTCGCGGCACGCATCTTGAAAAAATCACCGACGAGGAACTGGAGGCGCTGGAGGCCAGCAGCAACATGGACCGGTTCGCCGAAACCGAGAAAAAGGCCTTCGCCTGCTTCATTTTTCTGGATGAGCTGCAAAAAATCATCCTGAAATATCTCGATCCGCTCAGCGCTGACGGGGACGAAGAGATCGATCGATAGTCGTCTGCCGTTGGCGCGGCCTGCTGCTCGTTCGCGATGGGCTCATGAAGGTTGCGGTGCGTTGATCGGCATGCGTGGCGGCATGGGCATGAGTGGATTTTTCAATAAAAATCAAAAAATATCGACTGATGGCGGTTGACGGTGCCCGTGACAGACCTACCTTTCTGCCGACACCCTGCAGTGTTCGAGGTGCTTTCAATAACTGCTCTTTTCCTTTGAAATTATTCGGGAGCCGGAACGGGCGGCGGAGTGCTAGGCCGTAAATCGGAAAGCATGAAACCATCCGGAGGCGCCCACCTTATCTCAAAAAGGTTCTCGAGCCTTTGGGCATACGGCATAGGCGGAGTGTCACTCTTTTACCATGAATCCAACGTTCTATTATATCCTCCATGTCAGCGCGGTGCTGGTTTTGTTCGGCTACACTTTCTACTCTTTTTCTGCCGCGCCTGAGACCCGCAAAAAAGTGCTCATGATCACGGGGATCGCCAGCCTGTTGGCGCTGTTTGGCGGCCTCGGGCTGGTGGCCAAGATTTATGGCAATCATTTCTTTGGCTGGATGATCGTTAAATTCGTCGCGTGGCTCGGTCTGGCCGCACTTTCCGGCATCGGCTACCGCCGTCGCGGGGCGACTTCCGTGCTTTCAGCGATTGCGGTCGTGCTTGCGGTGGTTGCGGTGACGATGGTCTACCTGAAGCCGTCGTTTTAACCGGGAATAGACGCCATGGCCGAATCACTCTGTGGCGCGTGGGTGGATGACGACGGTCGCGTTCACACCGTGGTCGCCAAGGCCGACGGAACCCGTGCGTCCGGTGTGGAAACGCTCCGTCCGTTCACGTGGCTCCAAGCGATGGTCACGGCGATAACGCCCGGTGTCGCCATTGAGCCGCTGAATGGCGAAGGTGTGTTCAACCGGCTGGCGCACGCGGAAACACTGGAGGCTTACGATGCGTTTTTAAAGGCGGCCAAGAGCACCGGCGGCGTGGATGCGATTCGCCCGCTGGAGAGCCAGTTTCTCTTGCAACGGCGCGAGCGACTCTACCGTGATTTGAGTTTCGCCCAGCTCCGCCGCTGCCAGCTCGACATCGAAACAGGCTCGGCCGACGGCTCGTTCAGCGATGCCGCCAAGCCCGACGACCGCGTGCTGGCCATCGGCTTGCGCTTCGGCGGGCGCAACCGCATCCTCGTTCTTGACGCCACGACGGACGAAGCCGAAAAGCGCCTATTGGAGTCGCTCAACACCACACTGGCCGAGGAAGATCCCGACGTCATCGAGGGGCACAACATCTTCAAGTTCGACCTCGATTACCTGCGCCAGCGGGCGAAGCGGCTCAAGGTTCCCTGTGCGTGGGGGCGGTTCGGGCAGAAGGCCGCGTTTCGAAACAGCCGTCTCAAGATCGCCGAACGCATGGTGGATTTTCCGCGTTGCGACCTGCCGGGACGCACGGTGGTGGACACCTACCTGCTCGTACAGCAATACGACATCACCACCCGCGAGCTCACGTCCTACGGGTTGAAGGCGGTGGCGGCCTACTTTGGCATCACCGAGGACGACGACGAACGCACCTACCTCGCGGGCGACAAGATCCATGACGCGTTCCTCAACGACCGCGCCAAGTTTCTCGCCTATCTCGGCGACGATCTTCGCGAGACGCAGGGCATCGCCGACCTGCTGCTGCCGACCTATTTCGAGCAGGTTAAGACGTTCCCGATCCTGCTCCAGGAGGCCACGCTGCGCGGCACGACGAGCAAGATCGACCTGCTCTTCCTCGAGGAATACTACCACGCCCGGCAGGCGTGCCCCGTGCCACCCGAAGTCGCGCCGTTCGAGGGCGGCTACACGAGGAGGTTCCAGGAAGGCGTTTTCAAGCACGTGCTGCATTTCGACGTGGCGTCGCTTTACCCGAGTCTCCTGCTCGCCATCGGGCGCAATCCGCGCAACGACGCGCTGGGAGTGTTCATCCCGCTGCTGAAAACGCTGCGCGAATACCGTTTGAAATACAAACAGCTCGCCCGCACGGCGGAGACGGAGGAGCTGCGGTCCGAATATCAGGCGCGGCAGGCGAGTTTCAAAATCCTCATCAACTCGTTCTACGGCTACCTCGGTTTCTCCGGCGCGCGATTTGGCGACGGCGAACTGGCGGCCGAGGTGACGCGGCGCGGACGCGAACTGCTGCAGGTGCTCATCGACGAGTTCACGAAGCACGACTGCACGATCCTCGAAGCGGACACCGACGGCATCTACCTGTCGTCGGCGCGATATTTTGACGAACCCGACGCATTGCTGGCGAAAGTGACGGGCATCCTGCCGCCGGGAATCGAGCTGGAACACGACGGACGTTACACCGCGATGTGGAGCTACAAGGCCAAGAACTACGCGCTCTACGACGGCAAAAAAATAACGATTCGCGGCAGCGCGCTGCGATCGCGCGGAATCGAGCCGTTCCTAAAGAAGTTGGGCAACCAGCTTGTACATTTTCTGGTCGGCGCGAGCCCGGAATCGCCGCTTGCCCTGGTGGACGACTATCGCGCGCGCCTCGCTTCGCGGCAGTTGCCGGTTGCAGAAGTGGCGAAGTCCGAGGTGCTCGGCATGAACCCCGACGCCTACGAACGCTTCATCGCCGAGGGTGGCAAGCCGCGTCGCGCCTCGGCGGAAGCAGCGTTGCAACTGACGCCGCGCCCTCGCATGGGCGAACGGGTGGCGTATTATATCATGCCGAAGCAGAAGGGCAAAACGAGCGACTGGCAGCGGGCCCGGCCCGTCGCGCTCTACGACGCGGCGGCAGCCCCGTATGATCCCGGTTATTATACCGACAAACTCGACGACTGGCTCGAACGCTACGGTCCGTTTCTCGGCGTCAAGCCTCCCGGTGGCGTGCAGGGCGATTGGTTCGCATGAGAGTGGGGACGGGGCGGCTCCTGACCGCTTGACGCAGGATGCCCCGACCGCCTTCATCGCCGGTTTACCATGCGAATCCATGCCTTCAAAGGTCTTGTCCCGGTTCCCGCGCACGCGCCCGAAGTGGCCTGCGTTCCTTACGATGTCGTCAACGCCTCCGAGGCCGCCGCGCTCGCCGCCGGCAAGCCGCGCAGCCTTCTCCATGTTGACCGTGCCGAGATCGACCTGCCCGTCGGCACCGATCCTTACAGCGCCGCTGTTTACAACAAGGCCCGCGAAAACTTTCTCGCCCTCCAGCGCGACGGCGTGCTCGTGCGCGAATCCGGCCCCTGCCTTTACGTTTATCAGCAGCAAATGGGCAACCACATCCAGCGCGGCCTCGTCGCGGTCTGCAATGTCGAGGACTACGACGCCGAGCTCATTAAGAAGCACGAGAAGACCCGCAAGGACAAGGAGGACGACCGCACCCGTCTCATCGATACGCTGGCGGCCAACACCGGTCCGGTATTCCTGACCTATCGCGATGAGGCCGCCGTCACCGCGCTCGTCAACGCCAAGGTCAAGGAAGCGCCGCAGCACGATTTCACCGCGCCGGACGGCATCCGGCACACCGCGTGGCGCATCGCCGGCGGAGCGGAATGGGTTAAGGCGTTTGAGCGCGTGCCCCTCAGCTATATCGCCGACGGCCATCATCGCGCGGCCAGCGCGGCCCGCGTGGCCCGGCTTCGTCGCGAGAAGAACCCCGCGCATACCGGCGCCGAGGATTACAATTGGTTCCTTTGCGTGCTTTTCCCCGCCAGCGAACTCAAGATTCTGCCTTACAACCGCGTGGTGTTTGATCTCAACGGCCACGCGCCCGAGGCGTTTCTCGCCAAGGTGAAGGCCGTCTTCGGTCTTGAGGAAAACGCCGTGCCGTCGCCCGCCGTGGGCGGGCGGGTGAGCATGTATTTCGGCGGCAAATGGTATGGCCTTCGCTGTCCCGTCGATCCCAAGGCCGACCCGGTGGGCCGGCTCGACGTGAGCGTGCTGCAGGACAAGCTGCTCGCCCCGCTGCTCGGCATCGAAGATCCGCGCACCAGCAAGCGCGTGGATTTTGTCGGCGGCATCCGCGGTCCCGGCGAGTTGGTGAAGCGCGTGGACGCCGAGGGCGGCGTGGCGTTCTCGATGTTTCCAACGACGGTGGCGCAGCTCATGGCCATCGCCGACGCGGGCCAGATCATGCCGCCGAAGAGCACCTGGTTTGAGCCGAAGCTGCGCTCGGGCCTGTTCACGCACACCTTCTGAGCGGAATCGGCGCCGTTCGCCGGTTTTGAAAACGCGCCCGGAGGCCGCGCGCCAACCTTGGGTTTCCAGTTTTATCCTTCAGGTCTTCCGTTTCCAGCTCCGGTCTGCCCCGCAGGATCCCGTTGACTGGGTTCGTCATGTCATTACGATTTTTTTCGCCGCACGATGCATCAACGGAGGATTCCGGCGGCACATTGCAAGCCTGCGCCGTCCCATGAGCACACAACCTAAGGGTGGGGAAAACCACCGTGTCGTCACCGCCCGACCGCTGCGCTGCCTGATCGTCGAGGATGCGGAAGACGACGTGGTGCCGCTGCTTCGCCAACTCCGCGCCGGCGGCTACGACGTGACGTGGGAGCGCGTGGACACGCCCGAGGCGATGCGAGCCGCGCTGGGTCGCCAGCCGTGGGACGTTGTCATTTCCGACTACAGCATGCCGCGTTTCAGCGGGCTGGCCGCGCTGGAGCTGCTGCA
>CAIMFY010000106.1 GCA_903840415.1 uncultured Opitutia bacterium
CCTCCGGACTCGGCCCTTTCGATCAGAGTTGATAGATGGCCTTGAGCGCGGTCAGGAGCTGATCCTTCGTCCGGTTGCCGACGTTGAGTTTGTCCGTGGCGATCTCCTCCCCGGCCATCGCGTCCACGAACTGTTTGAAATCGGCACGAATGGTTTCCACCAGCGGCACGCGAGTTGTGTCGGCCAGGACCACCGAGAGCCGGAACACGTCCAGCTTGTGCTTCTTGATGTCGTCCGACTTCACGTTCTTGTCGCCCTGCTTTTTCCGTTCCGTCAGATCGAGGAACGCCTTTGCCTTGAGCGGAATGATCGCCTCCGCCATGAGCGTCGACAACCCGGCGACGATCCGGCGATTCGATTGCACAAGGGCGTAGTAGTCGTCGTCCATGATGATCGCCGAAAGACTTTCGGCGTCGCCGTCGGCATGGATGCGCGTGATCGGCCGGCCCTCCGGCGCGCGCACCGACTCCGGGTCGCGGGAGAGCAACTCCAGCATGTGGGGATAGTTCGTGTCCTTCGGCTTCACGAACCGATAACACTGGGGTTTGCCCTCGGGGCCCGCCTGCTGGTGTTCGTAGTCGCCCGCTGCCACGAAGTCCCAGAAAAGCGCGGAGAAAGCCGGGTCGAGCGTCCCGATAGTCAGGACGATATCGAGATCCTTCGTGGCGCGAAACTCGATGTCGGCCTCCGCAGCGCCAACTCGCACGCCGTGCCGCCGATCAGCACATACTTGTCGGTGTGCGCCGCGAATTTCTCCCGAAAAAGTTCAATTCCCTTCGGCATCAGAGGATCTCCTTGAGCAGTCGCTGCAGGGCGTCCTGCGTGCGGGGGTCCTCGTCCTTTTCCAGGCTGAGGTAGAGCGAGAGTCGGTCGACGAGCGCGGCCGGCTGTTTTTCGACGAGCGGCGGGTAGGCCCAGAGCTCCAGCTCGGCCCGGGCGTCATCCTTGCGCTCTGTCACAAGCGGGCGCCACCACTCGGGTTGGGCGAGGGAGAATCGATGCATGGCGGCGTAGACCGGTCGCCGGGGAGCGGACATCATGCTGAGCTCGGCCAACGCCGAGAGACCGGCGCGAGGCGCCGGATGCGACAGGACGTCAGCGCTCAGGTAGACCCGCCGCCGGACTGGGCTGCGGAGGAGTGGATGCGCCTTTTCCCAAAACAAGTCCCACGGAAGCTTGATGAATGCGCGCCGGAAACGTCCGGATTGCTCGGTCTCAACGAGGCCGGCAGCTTCCAACTCGCCGATGACCCTCGATCTGGTCATCGGCGAATAGCGCTCGTTGCGCGCGGGTCCCATCAGTTGGTCCACCTCCCGGAACCGCTGATAGAATGCCTCTAGGAGGATGCGTTGCGCGGAGGGGGTGAGATGATCCGGCCGCGCGTTGGCGCGGAGGCGCTGATAGTATTCCCGGGCGTCGATCATGAGATCGGGCAGGTAGGCCTGGAATCCGGGCAGCACGAATGGCAGCCGATGCTGGATCAGTCTTTGACGGTCGACGGCGTCAATCTGGAGGCTCACCCAGACGGGCACCCGGTTCAGGCTTTCCTGA
>CAIMFY010000107.1 GCA_903840415.1 uncultured Opitutia bacterium
ACGCTTCCGCCCCAATGATCAGCTACTCAGCTTCCTCAATGCGCTGTAACGAGACGGTCGGACTATGCCGGGTGTGCGGCGGCGCTCTCAGAGCAAAGCCATCACGCCGCCCGGCATAGTCCGGGACCCGGCATAGTGCCGATCATGCCGCTCCCGGCATGATCGGCAAATCGCATCTGGTGGCCGCCCTGGGGCGCGAGTGGATCCAGCGACACCAGTTGAAGGTGCTCTTCAGCCCGACGTTCAAACTAGTGACCCAGTTGCTCGCCGCCAAACGCGACCTGAAGCTGCCGGGCGCGCTCGCCAAACTGGACCGCTTCGACGTGGTCGTCCTCGACGACATCGGCTACGTGCAGCAATCCCGCGAGGAAATGGAGGTGCTGTTCACCTTCCTCGCCGAGCGCTACGAGAAGAAGTCCGTCGTGATTACCTCGAACCTGGTCTTCAGCCAATGGGACCAGATCTTCAAGGACGCGATGACGACCATGGCGGCCATCGACCGACTCGTGCATCACGCCACGATCCTCGAGTTTAACGGCGACAGCCATCGCTCCCAGTCGGCGAAAGCCAAAGCGAGTGCGTGAGTCCAAAGGTGGAGGAAGAGGGCCAAGCCGGCACCTCTCAAAGCAGAGGCGCCTGCCCCCTTCCTCCACACCTCCATCCCCTCGGCGCCGCGTTGCGGCGGCCTCTATAACCATGCCGGAATCAGATTGTCGTCACTGCCGGAACCAGATCGTCGTTGACCAATGTTCCTAGAAGCCGATTGATGGCTCATTCATCCCGGGATGAAATCTATCGGATGATTACTGAATGTCTGTGACCCTCACGCTTAACTCGGAAAGGCCCCTGTGAAAAAGGGAGCATCCATGCGGTTGGGCCGTCGCGGCCTTTGGCTGGGTTCGATTCTCATCCTGGTGGGGTTAAGTGCCACCATCCAGCGCGCTTGGTACATGAAATCGATGGTAGATGCGGAGGCGGAGCGGGCGCTTCAAGCTAACTGCGACGAGATCGTGGTAACGATTCAGAAGCGGCTCAAAGACCACGAAACGGTCCTGCGCAGCGGGGCGGCGTTTTACGCCCATGCCGGTCACGTCAGACGACAGGAATGGCATAGCTTCATCCAGCTGCAACACATTGACCAATGGTTTCCCGGAGTCCAGGGCATTGGCTTTGCACAGCTGATCCCCCGCCAGGAGTTGGCCCAACATCTCCATGATATCCGTGCCGAGGGCTTCCCAACCTACCAAGTGCACCCAGAGGGCGAACGGGAAATCTACTCTTCGATCATTTTCCTCGAACCTTTTACCGATCGGAATCTCCGGGCTTTCGGCTATGACATGCTGAGCGAACCAATTCGGAGGGCGGCGATGGAGCGGGCGAGAGATCATGATGAAGCCGCCCTCTCAGGCCGGGTAATGCTGGTGCAGGAGACGGGACAGGATGTCCAGGCGGGCACCCTGATGTATATGCCAGTGTACCGCTCGGAAATGCCCACTATAACCCTCGACCAACGGCGCGCCGCTCTTGCGGGTTGGGTCTATAGCCCTTTCCGGATGAACGACCTGATGTACGGCATAATAGGAGAGCAGCACTTGGCAAGAAATCGAAACGTCCACCTGAAGGTCTTCGATGGCGGGCAGGCGAGCCCTGCGACGCTGCTCTACGACAGTCTGCCCGGTGGGGACAGGCCGAAGGGGGCGGCAGCGCACTTGCCGGTGCAGCGCGTGATCGTTTTGGCCGGCCGCCCCTGGACACTGGATTTCACGCGAATCAACGAACATGAATCCCCGTTAAAATATAGAGAAGCATGGACGGTGTTGGCGGGTGGGACGAGCATCAGCCTGCTGCTAACCGGATTGTTTTTCTCGCTGCTCAACACCCAGCTCAAAGCCAAAGAGATGGCGGAACGGCTGACCGCGGAACTGAGGGCGAGCGAGCAAAAGTACCATGCCATCGCCGATTACACGGTGGGCTGGGAGACTTGGTTCGGTATGGACGGGAAGATTCTGTGGGTGAGCCCCGGAGTGGAGAAAATTACTGGATACTCTCCGGCCGAGGTTCTGGCTATGCCGGACTTCATCTCCAGGATAATCGCGCCCGATGAGCCCAACGACCTCGCGCCAAAATTCAACGAGGCCATGCGCGGCGGTTCCGGCGACGGCATGGAGTTCCAGTTCGTCCGGAAGAATGGGGCCAAGTTTTGGTTGAGCGTTTCGTGGCAGCCAATTTTCGATTCGAATGGCAACGCCCTTGGCGCTCGAGCGAGTGGCCGCGACATCACCGAACTCAAACAGGTCGTGGCCAAACTCCATCGGGCAAACTGGGTGGTGGAACAGGCTAAAAGCTCGATTATCATCACCGATAAGACCGGCAGAATCGAATACGTTAATGCCGAGTTCATCAAGGTATCGGGCTACTCCAGGGAAGAGGTCATGGGCCGGAATCCGCGCTTCAAGCAGTCAGGCGAAACCAGTCGGGCAACCTACCAGGAATTGTGGCAGGCTCTCGGGGCGGGACACAGTTGGCAGGGTGAATTCCGCAATCGGAGGAAAAACGGGGAACTCTATTGGGAAGCGGTGGTGATTTCACCTATCCGGGATGTAAACGGGCACGTCACGCACTACGCGGGCATCCAACAAGACGTGAGCGAACGGAAGAAGGCCGAGAAGGTCGCCGCAGAGCATTTGTCCAATTTCCGCACTTTCTTCGAGTCCATGACGGACATGATCTTCGTCGGAAGTCCGGATGGTAAACTGATCTTTACCAACCAAGCCGTCACGCAAACGCTGGGCTACAGCCCCGAAGATCTCGCGACTATGCACCTACTGGATGTGCATCCAACCGACCAGCGGCAGGAAGCCGAGACAATCTTCGCCGCCATGTTCCGGGGTGAACGGGAGAGTTGTCCCATGCCGCTCAGGGGCAAGGATGGCGGACTCGTTCCAGTGGACACGCGGATCTGGTTTGGCCAGTGGGACGGCGCGAACTGCATCTTCGGAATCTCCAAGAACCTGAGTTCCGAACAGGAAGCCCAGCAGCGTTTCGAACGTCTCTTCCGCCACAACCCATCGTTGATGGCGCTCTCCGCCCTGCCCGACCAGCAATTTCACGATGTCAACGACGCCTTCCTGAAGGTGCTCGGGTATTCCATGGAAGATGTCGTCGGTAAGACCTCCGTCGAACTCAATCTCTTCCCGCAAACGGCGTCGCAGGTCACGGTCGCGGAAAAGCTGCTGCGAGATGGGCGCATCGCCAATGTCGAACTGCAGGTCCGGCGCAAAGACGGGACGTTCATCGTCGGCCTCTTTTCGGGCGAAATGATCAGGAGCCAAGGGCGGCAGTTCCTCCTGACGGTGATGAACGACATCACTGAGATGAAGCGGATGGAGGAAGCGTTGAAGGAGGCCGGCGAGCACCTGCGCTTAGCGGTGCAAGCGGGAGGGGTCGGCATCTGGAACTACGACGTAGCCAAGAACCTGCTGGTCTGGGACGCCCAGATGTATCGCCTCTACGGCGTCACGCCGGAACAATTTGGCGGGGCCTATGACGCGTGGCTGGTCGGAGTTCACCCGGAGGATCGGCAAAGAGGCGACCACGAGATCCAACTCGCCTTGCGGGGCGAAAAGAATTTCGACACCGAGTTCCGCGTGGTCTGGCCCGACGGCAGCATCCACGACATCCGCGCTCTCGCCACTGTTCAGCACGATGCCACGGGGAAACCCGCGCGCATGGTCGGCACGAATTGGGACCTCACCGCGGAGCGGCAGGCGGCCGCGGCGCTGCGCTGGAACCGAGAGCTGCTGCAACTGATGAGCGGTTCGTCGCCGCTGGGTTTCCTGGTGGTCGACAATCGGACCGATTCCATCCTGTATTTCAATCAGCGTTTCTGCGAAATCTGGAGCATTGAACACCTGGCCGATCGCCTGCGCCGCGACGAGTTGAAGAACAACGACATCATTCCTTACTGCCTGTCCGTCCTGGCCGATGTGCCGGCTTTTGCCGCCTCGTGCGTGCCGTTGCAGGATGAAATGAACCGCAGCGTCGTCGAAGACGAGATTGCGTTCACCCGTGACCGCACGATCCGCCGTTTTTCGAGCCAAATCCGGGATGCTGAGGACCGCTACCACGGCCGATTCTACATTTTCGAAGACATCACCGAGCGCAAGCGGCGCGAGACCGAGAACGCGGCCCTGCTTGAGAAAGAACGGCAGGTTTCCGAAATGAAAACCCGCTTCATTTCCATCACCTCGCACGAATTTCGCACTCCGATGGCCGCAGCCATGGGGTCCGTTGACCTGCTGACCAACCATTTTGAACGCTTTGCGCCCGCGAAGCGCCTCCAACTGCTCGCCCGCGTCAACTCCTCATTGCTTCGCATGGTCGGTATGCTCGACGAGATCCTCCTGCTGAACCGGTTGGACGAGAAGCGAATCGAGGTACATCCCACCTCCGTTGATCTCGGGAATTTCTTGCACGATTTGGTCGAGGAAATCCATCTGGGCGACCGTGACGCGCATCGGTTTGAACTCCTCGCCCCGAAAGTGTCCGTTTCCATTATCGCTGATACCGACCTGCTCCACCACATCTTCAGCAATGTCCTCAGCAATGCTGTCCGCTATTCGCCGGCCGGCACGCTCATCACCGTACAGCTGCAAGCCGACGCAGAACGGGTCCAGGTGGCGGTCGAGGATCAAGGCATCGGGATCACTCCAGGTGATCGCGTGCGAATCTTCGAACCCTTCGAGCGTGGCTCAAATGTCGGCCAAATCAATGGCACTGGCCTTGGCCTTAACATCGTAAAACGCATGACTGAAATGCTTGGCGGCACCATCGCCGTCGATTCCACCGAAGGCCGCGGCACTCGCTTCACCTTCTTCTTCGCCCGCGAACCTGCCCTCGCTGCGCACTCATGAATTCGTCGAGTCGAATCACCATCCTGATCGTCGAGGACGACGAGTCCGTCCGCCAGACGCTGGGCGACATGCTCGAAGTGCACGGCTTCTGCGTTGTAACCGCCTCCAGTGGAATCGAGGGTCTCGCGGCCGCAAAACGGGATGCCCCCTCGCTCATCATCACCGACGTACAGATGCACGGCATGACGGGGTTCGAACTGATCGAGGCATTGCGTGGCGACGAGGTGTTGCGAGGCATTCCGGTAATTGTGATTTCGGCCAAGGTTGACCGCGCTACCACGCGCCGCGGCATGGAACTTGGCGCGGCTGACTTCATCACCAAGCCTTTCAGCGAGGACGAACTGATCCATTCCGTCGCCACCCGTCTCGATAAGAAAGAACTGATGGACGAGCTTGACGCTTTCTCCCATACCGTGGCGCATGACCTTAGGAGCCCGCTTTGCGTCATCGCCGGGCGGATCGACCTGGCCACCATGATGCTCGACACCGCGAAGGAGGCGACTCTGCGTTGTCACCTCACCGAAGCCGCCAGAGCCGTCGTCCGAGTCAACAAGATCCTCGACGAACTCCTGATTCTCGCCGGAGTTCGCCGGCAGGTCATTGTGCCGCTCCCCCTCGACATGACCGCCATCGTCAGAGAGGCGTTAGCTGACCTAGAAGGTTTCTTGCAGCAGCATTCTGCCCGGGTTCAGCAACCCGACAATTGTCCGGCGGCAGTTGGTCACGCGCCGTGGATCGTCCAAGTCTGGGTCAATTTCATCAGCAATGCGGCGAAATACGGTGGGCCAGATCCGCAGATCACCGTCGGCGGCGAAGCCGGTCCTGGGGGCCTCACCGTCCGTTTCTGGGTGCAAGACAACGGCCCGGGACTCGCCGAAGCTGACCAGAAAAAGATGTTCGTGCCCTTCTCCCGAATTTCCACCGTTCGGGCCAAAGGCCACGGTCTGGGTCTTTCGATCGTACGCCGTATTGTCGAAAAACTCGGTGGCCACGTCGGAGTTGTCAGCGCCCCCGGTGCCGGCGCCCGGTTCTGGTTCGAACTGCCTGCTGTCGTTCCCGGACTTTCGCTGGCAAATCCCGTGGCACTTTCCCCGCTCGCTCAATCATGAAAATCCTCATCATCGAAGACGACCTTACCATCCGGGAAAACCTGCATGATCTGCTGGAACTTTACGGACACGCGGTGCTTGCCGCGCACAACGGCGTTGAAGGCATCAAACTTGCGGAAAACGATCCCGACCTGATTCTCTGCGATATCTCGATGCCCGGCATGGGCGGATTTGATGTCATCGCCGCCGTGCGCAAACTCCCAAAGGGCCGCGACATTCCCTTCATCTTTCTCACCGCCATGGCGAACCGCGCGGACCAGCGCCTCGGCATGTCGCTCGGCGCTGACGACTACATTACCAAGCCCTTCACGGAAGTCGAAATCATCGCAGCCATCGCTGCGCGCGTCCGCCGACTACGCCCGCTGCGCGAGCGGGTCGAGGAACTCGTCGCTGAGCGCCGTTTCGTCGTCGATGCGAATTGGTCGCACGAGTTGATGACCCCGCTCTGCGGTGTCCTCGGCGGCCTTGAGTTAATCGAGGCCGAGGCCGACACCATTCAGCCGGGAGAACTCAAAACGCTGCTCGGGCTAATCCGCGTTGGCGCCGAGAGACAGCACGCGCTCGCAAAGAAGCTCGTGCTGTTCTTCGGACTGGAGCGGTTGAAAGCCACGGTGCCGCCCAAGCCGTTCCTCTGCAATGATGCCGCGGCCGCCATCACCGCCGGGGCCGTCCAGGCCGCGATGGAGGAAAAGCGGTTCGATGATCTGATCGTGCGTTGCGACTCCGGATCGGTGCCGGTTGGCGAGGCAAATCTTATCGCAGCCGTCTCCGAACTGGTGAGCAATGCGTGCCGCTTTTCTAAGAAGGATCAGCCCGTGCGAGTAACCGGCACCCGCGAAGGACCGCGCTATGAGATCGAAATCATCGACCAAGGCATTGGAATGACGGCGGAACAACGGGCGAGTGTCGCCGCTTTCACCCAGTTTGAACGCCAGGAGCGGGAGCAACAAGGATTGGGACTCGGGCTCGTCATCGCTCGCTCGGTGGCCGAACTTAGCGGTGGGCAGCTAACCCTGGAAGACGGCCCCGGATTCCGCGGTCTAACCGCAGTCATTGACCTGCCGTGCAATCAGTCGTGAAGCGGGCAGAACTTTCCATAGCACGCTTCCATCTGACGGTTGGGTCGATCAGGCAGGGGCGTGGTTGGGGGTGGACGGCGCTGCTGCTTTCGGCCCTGGCGGTGACGGCAGACTGGTATGCACCCCCAATTTTTGTCGGCCACTCGCTCGTACTCGGGATCGTCTTCTATTGGGTTGCCTTGCACATGATTGGCCCCGATCGCGCCCTGCTTGTCCTCATCGCGAGCACCGCGGCGCTGATCTTGAAATGGGGCCAGCCTTATTCGGCTGCGATTGTGGCTTGCGAAGGACTGAGCGTGGGTTTGGCCTGGCGGCGTCAACGCAACCCCTTTTTGGCCGATCTCCTGTACTGGGCCTGCATAGGGACGCCGATTTCATGGTTCCTCTATGCGAACGTCTACGTGATACCGCATCCGTCGTTCGAGTACGCCATCGCCGTGCAACCGGTGAATGGTCTCATCGCGGTCTGGGTTTCTTTCCTCTTGCTGGAGCAGTTGGTCGCCTCCGGATTTGTTGCGCGTTCGACACCGGCCCAGAGCTTCCATCGCGTGCTGCTCAAGCGCTATGTCGCCTTCGGTTCCCTCCCGGTGCTCCTCGTTGGATTACTGGCGGCTCGCACGCTAGAAGAGCAGATATTGCTCGAGGCACGTGAGAATCTGAAGTCGCAGACTTTACGGGTGGCGGCACTCATCTCGAGACAACTGGCGGATGGTAAGGCGAACTTACGGGAACTTGCGGCCCAACAGTCCGATCGGGCCTGGTTCTTCGACTCGGCGAGACTGACGCGTGAACTCGCCGCACTTCATGCGCAGTCGGGAATGTTTGTGACGATGCTGGCGGCCGACTCTGTCGGCAAGATCGTTGCGGTAGCACCCATCGCGAGGGTCACCGCCGGCCCCTCGCCCCTCGTGCTGCCGCTGGTGGCGGATCGTGAATATTTTGGGGTGCCAATGAAAACCGGGCGGAGCCATGTATCGACGGCTTTCCGCGGACGAGGCTTTGGCCAGGACGTGCTCGTCGCGGTGAGCGCTCCCGTCTTGGCCCACACGGGTGAACGAATGGGGGTGATCGAGGGGTCGATCAAAGTGAGCACGTTCGAGGCCATTCTGCGTGAGAACTTTTCGGGTGACGCCTGGCGAGCATTGTTGAGCGATCGCCAGTTGCGCGTTATTGCGGCGAAGGGATTCGAATACTCGCCATTGAACGATCTCGATGACACGGCGATCGGGACCGTTATCCAGCGGCGAGGGGCGAATCCGGTCCGCCTCACGCTGGATTTTAACAACCAGAGGACCAGCTTCTTGTCTGTAACCATTGCCGTGCCGGACCTGGATTGGACGCTGACGGTTCAACGCGAGTGGGCGGATGTCGTGCACCCCGTGGTGACTGTCTACGTTTGGACTCTTGTGGTGGCGCTGGCCACCGCCGTGATTGCCTCCTTTTTCGCCACCTGGTCGATTCGCGACTTCCTGCGCGCATGGCGGAACCTCATCGAGTTCTCACAAGCTCCGTCTTCCCAGTCCGCGCTGCTTGAAAAGTCGGCTCAACTGGACCTCCCTCGGGAATTCTACGATCTACTCAGGAATCTCGAGGATATGGCGCAACGGCTCGAGTCGGCGCAGCGAACACGCGATCAACTTCTTGTCGAACTCGAGTCGAAGGTGAAGGAGCGTACGCTGGAACTGGAAGGCGCGTTGCTGCTCGCACAGGCGGCCGACCGCGCCAAGAGCGTCTTCCTGGCCAACGTCAGTCATGAATTTCGCACTCCGCTTACCTCTATCTTCACCGGAATTAGTATTTTGAAGAAGAGTGGCACCTGCTCGTCAGACATTGCCGATCGGACGCTGGCGACTATCGAAAGATCCAGTCAGGTGCTCATGAGTGTCATTTCAGATGTGATCGAATACTCGAGCCTCGAGGCCGGAGGGATTGTGATCGAAGCCTGCCCGATACGGCCGGCCGCGGTCATTGCCGAGGTCGGCGCGATCGTCGAGCCCGGTGCGACGCGAGCCCATCTCTCGCTGCGAGTGGCGGCCGGCCACGCCCGGGACTTGGAATGGATGGGGGACGGCCGGCGAATCCGACAGGTGCTCTTGAATCTGGCTGGCAATGCCGTCAAGTTTACGATCGAAGGCCAGGTGGAAATTTCCAGTCAGGTGGTGGAGTCGCCCTCCGGAGGGCTGCGGCGGCTATATTTCGCCGTGAAGGATTCCGGGCCGGGAATTCCGGCAGACCGGCTGGAGTCGATCTTCAGTCCCTTTGTGCAACTTGAAACCAATCGAGTGTTATCGCAGGCCGGAACCGGGTTGGGATTGAGCATCAGCCGGCGGGTCGTGGAACTGATGGGCGGTTCGATTACGGTCACCAGTACGGTCGGGGTGGGCTCCTGTTTCGCGTTTTGGATTCCCGACAGAGCGGCGAGCAAGCCTGGTGGCGTTATCGGCAGTTGCTGACGCATTTTCCGCGCGCGTAAGATCAAATAACGATCCGGGATAGGCCCGCCCGACCCGAAGGTCGGACGAGGCCCCGCCGACCTTCTCTGGGTTTCAACTGTATTTTCATCTGTGACTTTACTGGGGCGTGAGTTTGAGAACCCAGAGCGTGGCCTGTCAGCGCAATGCCGATGGCACGGTAAATCACTTTCTGGCTTCTTTGCTCGACATCACCGAGCGCAAGCAGGCGGAAGCCGCCCTCGAGTCATCCTTACGCGAGAAGGTTGCCCTGCTCAACGAGGTGCACCACCGGGTGAAGAACAACCTGCAGGTGATCACGAGCCTGCTGCGGATGGAGGCGAGACGCAGCGAGCACCCTGCGACCAAGTCCGTGCTCCAGGAGATGAAAGGCCGCATTATGACCGCCAATATTTTTCGCCCCGCGCCCGACCAGACGCTCCGCGTTTCATCTCCTGGTGATTACGGGGCGGGGCAGAGTCTGGTCGGACGTTCTTCGGCGGGGAAAGGGGAGATTCTCCTGCCCAAAGCCCACTTATGCAAATTACTGAGCGGCCCCGAAGTGCGCGAGCAGAGAATAACGCACCACTATGCACGCTCATGCACGCCCCTAGCCCGCTTATTTCATAGCCGAAGTGGTTTTTCGGTTTTTTCCGGCAATGGGTACGGAAAAGACGGAGGTCCGGCCGGTTTTTCGTCCTTGGCGCGGCGCAGTCGCTTTGCCGACGCCAAAACTTCGTTTTTCTGTG
>CAIMFY010000108.1 GCA_903840415.1 uncultured Opitutia bacterium
GCATTGAAGGAACATATTGCCTGCGCGGGCGGTGCGTGCGAACTCCCCTGAGGCTGAATCGTCCGGCGGGGAAATTCCTCGCCGGACGGCTGTGCTGGCGGCACGCTTCCGCCGATGATTTTTACCTGCCAACCGGGGTTTGTGGATTTGCTCGCCGGCGAGTTGACGGCGCACGGCTATGCGCCTGTCGAGCAAGGCGCTGGCTGGGTGCGGACGGACGGAAAACCGGCGGCGGGAGAATTGCCCAACCTGTGTTTTCCGCAGATGGCGCTGCTTGATCCGGTCGAGATCACGGGCGATTCCGTCAACGCGCTTGCCGCGAGGATCACCGAGCAATTTCTGACGACTGCAAAAACCGAGCGCTTCGAGGGCGAGTGGCCGTTTCTCTTTGAGGAGGCCGCCGAACTCGACGGCCTCGGACGTCGCGTGAAGGGCGTCGAAAAAATGGTGCAGGAAAACCTCAAAAAACGCATGAGCCGCGTGTCCAAGCTCGCCCTGGCCGACAAGCCGCGCGGCGTGGCGCGGTTGCGCGGGTTGTATGTGTTCTTTGTGGATTTCAAGCGGGCCTACGTCGCCCGCGAAGCGGTGTTCGGCGGCCAGCGCCGCATGGCCGACGACGAGCAGGCGCCGTCGCGTTCCTACCTGAAAATCGAGGAGGCCTACATCGTTCTCGGCCGCGAACCGGCGTTCGAGGAAACCGTCGCCGATCTCGGCGCGGCGCCGGGCGGTTGGAGCTACAGCGCCTCGAAGCGCGGGGCGAAAATCATCGCGGTGGACAATGGCCCGCTGAAGGGCGGCGCATTTGACAATTACAAGATCGAGCACCGCATGGAGGACGCGTTCGCGTTCCGGCCGGCGGCGGGGCAGGTTTTCGACTGGATGTTCTGCGACCTCGTAGAGGAACCGCATCATGTGGTGGACAACCTGATCGCGCCGTGGCTGGAGGGGAAATGGTGCCGCCGTTTCGTGGTGATTCTGAAATTCGGGCGGGTTGATCCGCTGGCGCTGCTGCGGCAGGTGCGCGCGCCGGAGTCGGTCTTCTCGCGTTGCGCGACCAACGTCCGCGTGCGCCATCTTTACCATGATCGCGAGGAGTTCACCATCGTCGGCGAGGTGCGTCCATGAGCGGCACCGCGAGGGAAATCAACTTGTGCGGGCTGGTGGCGGTGAGGTCGCGTTTCGAGCGCGAACCGGCGTCGATCAAGCGGCTGTTTTTTGACGAGGCGACCGGCCGGAAGATCGGCGCGATGTGCAAGGCGCTCGCCGCCGCGCGGAAGGTTTATCGCTGCGTGCCGCCGGCGGAGCTGGAGAAGATCGCGGGCAGCATCCATCACGGCGGCATCGTGGCGGTGATCGACGCGCCGAAACTCCGCGTGCCCGACACGGTGACGATCGGAAAATGGGCGGCGCAGTGCACGCCGCTCGTGCTGCTCGACCGCATCGGCAACGCGCACAATCTCGGAGCCATCGCCCGCACGGCGGCGTTTTTCGGCGTGGAAAATATCATCATCCCGGCGCACCCGCAGGCGGCGCTGCCGGGCGAGGCGGCGTTTCGCGTGTCGGAAGGTGGGCTGGAGCGGGTCACGGTGTGGCGCACGCCGGATTTGACGAAATTCATGCGCGAACTCGCGGCGACCGGTTACGACGTGGCGGGTGCGGCGGCGCGCGGCGGCAAGCCGGTGGCGCTGGCGGGTCCGGCCAAGCCGGTGGCGCTCGTGCTCGGCAACGAGGAGCATGGACTTGCGTCGGAGGTGGAGAAAGCCTGCACGCGGTTGGTGACGATTCCCGGAAGCGGACGCGTAGAGTCGCTCAACGTGTCGGTGGCGGGCGCGGTGCTGATCTACGCGCTGCTGGCGAAGCGGGGTTGACGAGGGGATTCCGTCAGTTGGCGGAGCGGACGTCTTTGATGAAAAAATGGACCAGGGAAAATATCCACAAGGCGAGACCGGCGAGAAAGAGACCGGCGCTGCGATTGAGTTCGCCGGTGTTCAGGATGGGCGGGGCGGCGAGATTGGCGGTCGCGATGCTTTGGTGAGCGTATCGCATGAAGAGCGTCATGAGCGCGGCGAACCAGAAGGTGTGCCGGAAGATGAAGACACAGGCGCGGGGATAGTTTTCCGGCGTGCGCCAGTAGTCGCTACGCGGCACATTGAGCGTCGAGGAGGGGAAGAACCGGATCGAATAGGTAAGCCCCAGCACTAACCCGGAAACTCCGAGCGTGAAAGCGGGGAAGAAGGCGACGTAGGCGGTGCGCGAGGACCAGCCGTTGGGATGACCGGCGGCATCGAAGTGCGTGGCGAGGCGTTCGGGCAGGCTCGGGAAGGAAGTCGCGACCGAGAAAGCAAAGAGCGCGAGGCTGAAAAGCCAGACGTAGAGCGGGAGACGGGAGAATTTCATTGGGTGGCGTTCGCAGGGCGGCGGGCGACCGTAAGGAATTTTATTCAAATCTAGCATCTATGTCCTGACCCTATTGGGTCGTCTTATTTCCGATATTTTTGGTTTCCGATTCACCAGTGCTTCTCGCTTCCACTGGATCGATTTTTCCCGAGGGTTTACGAGGTCGATCAGCAGTATTCATGAAAAACGCGACGACCAATCCGACTAGCACTAGAATGATAATGATGAGCGATGGTCTCATTTTTTCCGAACAGTGTTGTTAGCCTGCACTGCGTTTTACGAAGAAAAACACTGGATAACATTTCGACAAAGGCTCGCCGATTTCGAGGGACGATTTTTGAAATGAGGCATGGCGAGATCAGGGGTGCGCTTTCGAATTTCGACGGGGGTAATACGAAGACCGGCGGGACGTTGAAAGTCGAGGTGATTGAGCCTCGGCGGCTAGTCGGCGGACATAAAAAACGCCGGCCTGTTGAGGGCCGGCGTTTGGAGAGGGAGACCGAGTCGTTTACCGATATTCTTCGCCGGTGAGGGCGTTGATGATCTTGTAATTTTCGACGTGGTAGGCCGGGTCGGCGCGGAAGGCCAGCTTCACGCCGAAGAGCTTTTCCATGCGCACGAGCAGGTCGGCGTCCTCGCTGCGGAGGCGTTCGAGGATCGACGGGTGGACGAGCACGCGGAGGTTATACTCCTTGCCGTCGTTGCGGGTCGTGAGACGGCGGACGATGGCGCTGAGCTTGCGCTGCAACTCGACCGACATGGTCGTGGCCGATTTCACGATGCCGCGACCGCGGCAATACGGGCAGTCGGTGTAGAGGTTGGACGAGAGCGACTCCTGCTGGCGCTGGCGCGTCATCTGGAGGATGCCGAGCTGGCTGATGGGCAGGATGTGGTTCTTGGCCTTGTCCTCGGCCATGGCATCGATGAGCTTGTCGTAAACGCCGTTGCGGTGGCGGCGCTCCTTCATGTCGATGAAGTCGATGATGATGAGACCGCCGAGATTGCGCAGGCGAATCTGTCGGGCGGCCTCGACGGCGGCCTCCAGGTTGACGGCGTAGATGACGTTTTTCTCGTCGCCGCCGCGGTTGCGGTGGGAGCCGGTGTTGACGTCGATGGCGATGAGCGCCTCGGTCTCGTCGATGATGATTTCGCCGCCGGAGGGCATGGGGACCTTGCGCTGGCCGGTCTGCTCGATCTGGCGCTCGATGTTGAAGCGCTCGAAGATGGGGATGCTGTCGTTGTAAAAGGCGATTCGCGAGCGGGAGCGCTTGGAGATCTGGGAGACGAGGGCCTGGGTGCGCTCGAAGTCGTCCTTGTTGTCGATGAGC
>CAIMFY010000109.1 GCA_903840415.1 uncultured Opitutia bacterium
ACCGACGCGGCGATCATTGTGTCCGGTGCAAACCCGGAGATTAACGGCCGCACTCGCTGTTCGCGCGGCCTCATTGGCTCTTTATCTCAAACCGCCTTCACAGGCTCGCTGTGATAAAAGCCTATGGTTTTTCGAACGGTTCGTGATTAGCGCCTACAAATCGCAGACTGTGTTTTGGAAATATCTTTTGTTGCGCGAGGTCAACGGGCGTCGGCCAGCTAATTGAATCCCGAAAGAGCTGCCCCACGGCTGATGCCTACCGCGATGTTTTCGAACTTGCCTGGCCCGTGCTGCAGGCTCGCGCCGTGCCTGCGGCGGTATTTGTGCCGACCGCGTTCGTGGGGCAGGTGAACGCGTGGGACGGTGGCGACCGGCCATTGATGACCGCGGGGCACTTGCGGACTCTGTCGGGCGAGGGCTTGGAACTCGGCCTGCATTCGCATCAACATGAAAATTTTGCCACGCTTTCGATCACGCAAATCGCCGACGATGTGCGGGAGAATTTTGCGGCCTTTCGCACCTTGGAACTCACACCCATCCCTGCGCTCGCTTATCCGTTTGGCCGTCGACCGCAAGGCGTGGAGCGCGAGGCCATGGCGACGGCTTTGCGCGAGAGCGGAGTGCGCCTCGCGTTTCGCATTGGCAACCGGATCAATTCGCTACCGCTGCCGGATCTACTCGAGATTAATCGCCTGAGCGTGCGTGGAGATGAAAGTTTTCCGGCCTTCCAAAGAAAAGTTCGCTGGGGTAGGCTGTTTTGACCGAAATGCTCTTCGTGCGAAAACTCACATTGTTGTTCAACTGCCTCGCGATCAGCGTGGCGATGCGCGCGGCCGTGCCGGTCGCCGTCGATCCAGTCACCGCGCCGCATGGCATGGTAGTCGCGGCCCATCCGCAGGCCGCCGCCATCGGCGTCGAGGTGTTAAGACGCGGTGGCAACGCAATCGACGCGGCTGTCGCCGTCTCGCTCGCCGTCGGTGTCGCCGAACCCTACGGCTCCGGCCTCGGCGGCAAACTCATGCTGCTCTACCGCGACGCGAGGAGCGGTCGGACCTTCGCCGTGGAGGCGATGGATGCCTGCGGTTCGGCCATCGACATCGAGGGTTATCGCAAGCTTTCGGTGGACGCACACAGCTATGGTTACAGCGCGGTGTGCGTGCCCGGTCTGGCGGCCGGTCTGTGGGCGGCACACCAAAAATGGGGAGTGAAGAAATGGGCCGACGATGTCGCGCCCGCCAGTGCACTCGCCCGCGATGGCTTCGAAATTCTTCCGAAGACGCGCGATTTTTTTGAGGAGCAGGAAAAGAAACTTCACCGCGGCGATGGCGAAATCGCGCGGCTTTATTTGGTCGAAGGCGCACTGCCGGCTGTCGGCACGCGATTGAAGAACGCTGACCTCGCACACACGATGGAGCTTCTCGCCGCGCGCGGTCGCGACGGATTTTATCGCGGCGAGATTGCAGAGAAAATGGTCGCCGCCTCACATCAGGGTGGGGGCGTGCTGGCGCTCGCTGATCTTGCGAACTACGAGGCGCGCATCATCGAACCGCTAGCGATGGATTTTCGGGGCTACCGGATTCTCAGCGCACCTCCGCCAGCCAACGGCGCCTCGCTTTTTCTCCCAATCTTGAAGGCGCTCGAGGCGGACGACTTCGGCCGCGGGCCGCTGCGCACCGCCGCCAACCTCGATCGCGTTGGCCGCGTCTGGCGGGTAGTCGAGCCGCGGGAACGCCGGCTCATCGCCGATTCGCCGCAGTCGCGCTTGAATTTCCAAACTCTAATTTCGCCCGAATCGATTCGCGCGATTCGCGAGCAGGCGGCTGTGCGATCGGCGGCGCCAGTGCCCACGGGTAAATCGGCGGTGTGGATCGATGACGGCGCATTCTACGAAAGTCCGATGGCGGCAACGACGCAGTGGATGGTGGTCGATGCCGAGGGCAACATCGCCTGCTGCACCCAGTCTCTGAGTCTGCACTTCGGCGCTGGCGTCGTGCCGCCCGGCACCGGCGTGGTGATGAACGATTCGATGAGCAATTTCGCCTACGTCGACACGACCAGCCTGAATTTTGTCGCGCCCGGACGCCGTCCGCGCAGCACGATTTCGCCGACGATTGTCGAGCGCGATGGCAAACCGCTGTTCGCTCTCGGCGTGCCCGGTGCCGCGCGGATTCCAACTGCCATGCTCCAGGTGTTGCTCGATCGGCTCATGTTTGATCGGCCACTCGCCGAGGCCATCGGCGACACGCGTCTCCATTATGTAGCCGCCGTGAAACCTGAGGAACTAGACACGTTTGAGGCCGAGCAATCGCTTTCGACGGAAGTTGCTGACGGACTGCGTGCCAGCGGTTGGAATGTCGTCCTCCCGGAGGCATCGGGGATCGGTCGCCACTTTGGCGGCGTCAACGCCATCGAATTCAACGCCAACCGCACACTCTCGGGCTACGCCGACCCTCGCCGGACGAATGCCGCCGCCGGCTACTAGCCATTTGCCCAAGTTTACCCTTTACAGGAGGGGCACGAGTCTCTGTTTTCGACCGCTCTCTCCATGCAAAAGACCAAAAAGTCCGTCGCCAAGCGCTTCAAACTTTCCGCCCGCGGAAAGCTGATTCGCCGCACGCCCGGCTTCCGTCACCTGCTGTCCGCGAAGAGCACGAAGTCCAAACGTCGTGCTTCTCGTGACAAACTGGTCGACGTAGGCCATGCACCGGCGCTCCTGCGCTGTCTGCCGACCGGTTTGCGCTAAACCGGGGCGTCCAACCAAAACTTCGTCTGGCGGGTGAACTAAGCCGACCTGCCGACGACTAACCTAAAAAGGATCCACTAAAACATGGCTCGTGCAACTAACTCCCCCGCGTCGCGCAAGCGCCGCAAGAAAGTCCTGAAATACGCCAAGGGCTATTTCGGCAATAAATCCAAGCTCTTCCGCTACGCGAAAGAAGCCGTCCAGCACGCTTGGCAATACGCCTACGCGGCCCGCAAAAAGAAGAAGGGTGACCGTCGTGGCCTCTGGATCGTGCGTCTCAACGCCGCCTGCCGCAACAACGGCATCACCTACAGCCGCTTCATCGAGGGCCTCCACGCCGCGAACATCACGCTCGATCGCAAGGTCCTGAGCGATCTCGCGATTCGGGACGAAGTCGCCTTTACTGGCTTGGTCGCACAAGCTCAGGACGCGTTGAAGGCCAAGGCCGCCGCAGCGAAGAAGGTCTAACCAAAAACGCGAGCCGGGCCGGCTCGCTCTCTGTCTCATTTCGGAGGACGGGCCTCGCCAAGCGAGGTGCCGTCCTTCTTTTTTATCAGTCCACGAAACACACCGAAGACACGGAGACAGATCATTCAGAATTTTCCGTGTCTTCCATGTGTTCCGCGGGCAATCCTTAGCCTATCGCCCTCATGCAAGACAAACTCTCCGCCCTTGTCGCGAAAGCCACCGCCGAACTGCCCACACTCAAATCGCGCCCCGAGTTCGAGGCCGCCAAGGCCCGCTATGTTGGCCCCAACGGCGAACTCACTGCGCTCATGAAGCAGATGGGAGGCATCCCGAAGGAGCAAAAGCCCATCGTCGGCAAACTCGTCAACGAGGCGAAGTTGCGCCTCACCGCCCAACTCGATGCCGCTCTCGCCCGCATTGCAGCCGACGAACTCGCCGCGCAACTCGGACCCGCGATCGATCCGACGCTGCCGTCGCCCGACACCGGCCCCGGCACTTATCATCCACTGACGCTCGTCCGCGAAGAGATGTGTCGCATCCTCCGCAAAGTTGGCTTCACCGTCGCCGACGGCCCCGAGGTCGAGACCGAGTATTACTGTTTCGACGCCCTCAACACGCCCGCCGATCACCCGGCGCGCGACGAGAAGGACACGTTCTATTTCCCCACCTCGGCCCGCTTCGGCAACGTCTCCAAGAAGACGCCCGAGGAAAAATACCTCCTCCGCACGCACACCTCGTCCGTGCAAATCCGCGAGATGCTCAAAGGCCCGCCGCCGATCCGCATCGTCTCGCCGGGCCGCGTTTATCGCCGCGACACCACCGACGCCACGCACAGCGCGAACTTTCACCAACTCGAGTGCCTCTATGTGGACAAGAATGTCACCGTCCGCGACCTCAAGGCACTGCTCGACTACATCTTTGTTTCGCTGCTTGGCAAAGACACGAAGACGCGCTTCCGCCCGCACTACTTCGGCTACACCGAGCCGAGCTTTGAAGTCGATCTCACTGCCACGCACCTTCCGAAAGTGAAGAAGCCATGGATCGAAATCGGTGGCTGCGGTATGGTCGATCCCACCGTCTTCGAGGCAGTCGGCTACGATTCCGAAGTCTGGAGCGGCTACGCATTCGGCATGGGCCTCGAGCGCCTCGCGATGCTCCTCTACGGCATCGATGACATTCGTTATTTTTACCAAAACGATCTCCGCTTCCTGAAGCAGTTTGCCTGAGCGACGCCGATGAAAATTTCCCTTAACTGGATCAAGGACTACGTCCAACTCGATGCCTCCGTCGAAGAAATCACCCGCGCGATTACGTTTCTCGGCTTTGAGGTCGAGGGTGTTGCCAACACCGGCGCGCCAAAACTGGACCACGTCGTCGTTGGCGAAATACTCACGCGCGCGAAGCACCCGAACGCCGACAAACTCTCCGTCTGCACCGTCGATGTCGGTCCCGCCGGCGGCGTGAAAACGATCGTCTGTGGCGCGCACAACTGCGACGCCGGCAACCGCGTGCTCGTCGCGCTTCCCGGCGCCGTCCTCCCCGGCAATTTCCAAATCAAGCTGTCGAAGATCCGCGGACAGGATTCGCAGGGCATGATGTGTTCGCCCGACGAGATCGGCATGGGCAGCGACCACAGCGGCCTGCTCATTCTCTCCGGCCAGCCCGACCTCGGCGCCGCGATGAATGCCGTGCTGCCGCCCGGCGACACCGTTTTCGACATCGAGATCACGCCAAACCGCCCCGACTGCCAATCGCACCTCGGCATCGCGCGCGAGCTCGCCGCGTGGTTCAAACTTCCGCTTATTTACCCGCAGGAAAAATTTCGCGGCGATGTCGAGGCCGCCGCGGTTCGCACCGATCTGCTCAATGCCGTTCGCGTCGATTCGCCCGAGGATTGCCCACTCTACACCGCGCACATCATCACCGGCATCAAGATCGGCCCGAGTCCGTCGTGGATGCAGGAGCGGCTCGCCGCCGTCGGCCTCCGCCCGATCAATAACGTCGTCGACGTGGGCAACTACGTGATGCTCGAGACCGGCCAGCCGCTCCACGCGTTCGACGCGAAGAAACTTGGCGGCGGTCAAATCATTGTCCGTCGCGCGACCGACGGTGAAAAAATTACTACGCTCGACGCCAAGGAACGCGCGCTGACAAGTCGGATGCTCGTGATCGCCGATGCGCAAAAGCCCGTCGTCATCGCTGGTATCATGGGCGGCGAAAATTCTGGCGTGAGCGCCTACACCACCGACCTCGTGCTCGAGTGCGCCATTTTCAAGCGCCAGTCGATCCGCGCCACGTCGCGCAAGGTCGGCCTCACGTCCGACTCGTCCTATCGCTACGAACGCGGTGTCGATCCGCACGGCGCGCTCGAGGCGGCGTGGCGGGCGGTTGATCTCATTCTCGAAACTGCGGGTGGTCACGTCGTCGGGCCGGTTTACAAAGTCGGCGGCGAGGTGCCATGGCAGCGCGAAATCGTCGTCACGCACGACTACATCACCGAAAAAATCGGCTTCGACATTCCGGCCGCAGACATGCGAGCGGCCCTCGAATCGCTCGAGCTCACCGTCACTCGCGAGGAACCGACCGAACTGCCGGCGCGCGGTCCCGCATGGACTGTCAGCATCCCGAGCTGGCGCGACGACCTCGACCGCCCGATTGATCTCGTCGAGGAAGTGTTGCGGCTGTTCGGCACGGAAAAAATTCCCGCTGCCGTCGTCACTTCGCCCGGCCTCGTGAACGACGACGATCCGGTGGTGATGTTTAATCGCCGCGTGACTGATTATCTCGTCGGCCACGATTTTCACGAGTGCGTGAACTACACGCTCCGACCGGCGAAAGAACTCGCCACCTGGGTTTCGCAGACGGCTGCGCAGGAACTCGCGCTCGCGAATCCGTTCGTCGAGGATCAGTCGCATCTGCGGCCGACGTTGATCATGGGATTGCTGGGTTCGCTCCAGTTGAACCAGTCGCGCGGCGTGGTGGCGTCCCGACTCTGCGAAGTCGGCCGTGTTTTCATCGAGCACAACGGGCAGAATCTCGAATGTGCCGCCGTCGGGTTCATCATCGCCGAACCCGTGGGCGAGCGCGCGTGGCTCAAGCGGGAACCGGCTGACTTTTACATCGTGAAACATCACGTCACGGCGCTCGCCGCCGCCGCCGGCATCGATCTCGCCCGACAGTCGCTCGCGCCAGTGGCCGGGCCGTTCTTCGGTTGGCAGGAAGGGCAGTCGGCCGCCGCCGGCACGATCGAGCTGGGATGGACGGCGCGATTCGGCCTCCTTAATCTCGCGATGGTGAAGTCGCTTGGCATTGAGGGAAAAGTTTACGCCGGCATTTTCGCGATTTTGCCAGATAAGCTCTCCGCCAGCCTCGCGCGCCGGCGCTACTCCGACTTCAGTCTGTTTCCTGCTGCGCTGCGCGACCTTGCACTCGTCGTCGATCAAGCCATCCCGGCGGCAGACGTGCAAGAAACGTTGGAGAAGTTCGCCCACACGGCGGCGGGCAACGCGTTCGCCGTCGAGAGTGTCAACGCCTTCGATGTCTACCAAGGTAAGGGTCTGCCCGAGGGCAAAAAAAGTTTGGCCTTCTCGCTGGTGTTTCGTTCGGCCGAGCGGACCCTCACCGATGACGAGGTGAACGCCGC
Organism: uncultured Opitutia bacterium; assembly: GCA_903840415.1. Lineage (GTDB taxonomy): Bacteria > Verrucomicrobiota > Verrucomicrobiia > Opitutales > Opitutaceae > CAITWF01. The sequence continues at coordinate 6,855 of CAIMFY010000109.1, forward strand.
GTTCACGAAAATCCAAGCGGACATCGCGGCCGATGGTCGCTGGAGTGTGCGCGCCTGAGGCGGACTGTCGGAGTGAATTCCAGTTGAGCCGCGACGCGTCCGTCGGCAAGGAACGGGCATGAAAATCCGCTTACCCCTGCTTGTGGCGGCGCTCGTGGCCGTGGCGTTTCCCGGCCTCGGTCTTCATGCGCAGGACAAATTTGCCGGTGTGGCTGCAGCCGCGCAGTCGTATGTCGATAACGGCGAAATTTCTGGCGCGGTGGTGCTCGTCGCGACGAAGGACAAAGTGCTTCATCTCTCGGCCGCCGGTCAGAGCGACCTTGCGACCGGGCGCAAGATGGAGACCGGAGATTTTTTCTGGATCGCGTCGATGACGAAACCGATGACGGCGGTTTGCGTCGCGCTCCTCGTCGATGACGGGAAAATTTCCTTCGACGATCCGCTGGAGAAATTCCTCCCGGAGTTTCGTGCCCCCTGGCAAATTTCCGAGGCGACCGCCGACCGCCGGGTGCTCGTTAAGCCGGCCCGACCGCTCACGCTGCGCGACGTGCTCACCCACACGAGCGGACTCGGCGATTATGCCGTAACGGAACCGCATTGGTCGCTCGCTACGATGAGCAAGGTCCTCGCCCGCGAACCGCTGCGCTTCGCGCCGGGCAGCCGCTGGGCCTACTCGACCGCCGGGATCGATGCCCTCGGCCGGGTTGTCGAAGTCGTGAGCGGGATGCCGTTCGCCGCGTTCATGCAAAAGCGCCTGCTCGATCCACTCGGAATGACGCACACGACGTTCTGGTTGACGCCCGACCAGAAGCAGCGTGGCGCGACGAGTTATCGTCTCAACCCGCAGACGCGCAAACTCGAGGAGACACCGATCTTCTACATGTATGGCGGCGCCGTGACCGATGCGGCCCGGCCTGCGCTCGGCGGGGCGGGCTTATTTTCCACGGCTGAAGACGTGGCAAAATTTTATCAGATGATGCTCAACGCCGGCGCGGCGAATGGGCGGCAAATTCTCAAACCCGCAACAGTCGCGGAGATGACGCGCAAACAAACGGGCGCTCTCGCCGCGCGGCCCGGGATGCCGTGGGGCCTCGGCTTCTGCGTCGTCGAAGATCCAACGAAGATGGAGGCGAATGCGACGTTGTCGCCGGGCACGTTTGGTCACGGTGGTGCGTTTGGCACGCAGAGTTGGGCGGATCCGATCCGCGGACTCGTTTACGTGTTCATGATCCAGCGCGACAAGATTCCGAACAACCCGGACAACTCACCGATGCGCCGGGCTTACCAGGCGGCGGTCGAGGCGGCGCTTGCGCGGTAGTGGGCGCTGATTTGCCCGTTGCGTCGGTCCGGCGGTTTCGCACAACTGCGCTTTACGCCGCCATGTCACAGTCTGCCGACCTCAATATCGATCACGTCGCCCATCTCGCGCGCCTAGCGCTCACGCCAGAGGAGAAGGCCACGTTTGCGCAGCAACTCGGCGATGTGCTGCATCACATCGAGCAACTCGAGACGGTCGACGTCACCGGCGTCGAACCGACCGCGCATGCGGCCCCGGTTTTCAATGTTTGGGCAGATGATGTGGTGCAGGCTGGCCTGCCAGTCGAACTTGCCCTGAAAAACGCGCCCTCGCAACGGGACCACATGGTCGTCGTTCCGAAAGTAGTGGAGTGAGCGCGCCCATGTCTTCCGAGTTTTTTTTCCAATCGATCACGCAGTTGGCTGCGGCGCTTGAGGGGAAAACGCTTTCGTCGATCGAGCTCACGCGGGCCGTCGTCGCGCGCACGAAAGCTGTCGAGGGGCGTGTGCACGCCTTCAACTCCGTCGATGAACCGGACGCGCTGGCGCAGGCCGCCGAGTCGGACGCACGCCGCGCTGCGGGGCAGGCGAGGGGCCCGCTCGACGGCATCCCGATCGGTCTGAAGGACGTGATCGCCGTCGCCGGGCAGCCACTCACGGCCTCGAGCAAGATGCTCGCGAACTTCGTCTCGCCCTACGACGCCACGGTCACGGCGAAATTGAAAAACGCCGGTGCCGTTCTCTGGGGCCGGCTCAACTGCGATGAGTTCGCGATGGGCTCTTCCACCGAGAATTCCGCGTTCGGCCCGACGCACAATCCATGGGATCTTACCCGCGTGCCCGGCGGCTCCTCGGGCGGCAGCGCGGCGGCGCTCGCGGCGGGCGAAGTGCTCGCGGCGCTCGGTTCCGACACCGGCGGCTCGATCCGCCAACCGGCGGCGCTCTGCGGCGTGGTCGGCCTCAAGCCCACCTACGGCCTCGTGTCGCGCTACGGCCTCATCGCGTTCGCCTCGTCGCTCGACCAGATCGGGCCGTTTGCGCGCACGGTCGAGGATGCGGCGATCGTGCTCGGAGCGATCGCGGGGCACGACGAGCGCGACTCAACGTCGTTCAAGACCGAGATTCCTGACTACCGCGCCGAGTTGAAAAAACGCACCGGCCCATGGCGGCTTGGCATCCCGAAGGAATATTTCGCCGATGGTCTCGATCCCGAGATTGGTGCGGCCGTCGAGCAGGCGATCGCGTTCTACAAAAAACTCGGCTGCGAAATCAAAGAGGTCTCGCTGCCGCACACACGCTACTGCCTCGATACCTACTACGTCATCGCCACGGCCGAGGCATCGTCAAATCTCGCGCGCTACGACGGCATCCGCTACGGCCACCGCTCCAAGAATGCGACCGACATCGTCGATCTCTATTTCCAGTCGCGCGCGGAGGGTTTTGGTGCGGAGGTGAAACGCCGCATCATCCTCGGCACCTACGTGCTCTCGAGCGGCTACTACGACGCCTATTATCTCCGCGCGCAAAAAGTCCGCACCCTCATCCGCAACGATTTTCTCGCCGCCTTCCGCGAAGTCGACGCGCTCATCACGCCGACGTCGCCGATGCCCGCGTTCAAAATTGGCGAAAAAGCCGACCCGCTCGCGCTCTACCTCTGCGATATCTACACGATTGGCGTGAATCTCGCCGGCCTGCCTGGCATCAACGTGCCGTGCGGATTTACGAAGTCCGGTCTGCCGATCGGTGCGCAGATTATTGGCCAGCCGTTTCGCGAATCCGAGTTGCTCGCAGTGGCACAGGCCTACGAGCAGGCCCACGACTGGAAAACCAAGATGCCGTCACTCTGATGAACTACGAAGCCGTCATCGGACTCGAAGTCCACGTGCAGGTGAAAACCCGCTCGAAGATTTTTACCCGCGTCGGCGCGGGCTACGGTCACGAGCCGAACACGCTCACCGATCCTGTGGTGCTCGCGCTGCCCGGCACGCTGCCGGTGATGAACAAGGCCGCGCTCGACGCCGTCATCAAAGCCGGCTTGCTGCTCGGCTGCGAAATTGCGCCGGTCTGCAAATGGGATCGGAAAAACTATTTTTATCCCGACTCGCCGAAAAACTACCAGATTTCGCAATACGACCAGCCCATCTGCCTCGGCGGCTCCGTCGAAATCGAGCTGCTAGGATCGGCGCGCAACGTGATGGGCGAGCACAAAAAAATCCCGCTCACGCGCATTCACCTCGAGGAGGATGTCGGCAAGTTGAACCACGGCACGAGCGACTCGCTCGTCGACTACAACCGTGCCGGCACGCCGTTGATGGAAATCGTTTCGGAGCCCGCGATGCACACCGCCGAGGAAGCCTACGCCTATCTCACGTCGCTCCGCGCCACGATGATTTACGGCGGCATCTCCGATTGCGACATGGAGAAAGGCCAGCTCCGCTGCGACGCCAACATTTCCATCCGCCCCATCGGCGAGGCGAAGCTCGGCGTGAAAGTGGAGTTGAAGAACCTCAACTCGATCTCGTTCGTCCGCGACGGCATCTCTCATGAGATTAAGCGCCAGCTCGCGGTCGTCGAACGCGGCGGCACGCTCATGCAGGAGACGCGCGACTTCGACGGCATGACCGGCACCTCGCAGTCGCTGCGCACCAAGGAAATGGCGCACGATTACCGCTATTTCCCCGATCCGGATTTGATGCCGGTGAAGGTGGATGAGGCGTGGAAACAGAAACTCCGCGCCGAGTGCCCCGAGCTGCCGTTCGACAAGCAGCGCCGGTTCCTTGCCGACTACCTGTTACCCTATACGCTGACTTCGGTGCTCGTCTGGGATCGGGCGCTGGCGGATTATTTTGAGGAGGCGGCGAAATTGAGCGGCAAACCGCAGGCTGTCGGCAACTGGATCGTCAACGATCTGCTGCGCGAGATTGGCGTGGCGAAAATTGCGCTCACCGAATCCAAGGTGCAGCCGGCGCACCTCGCGGCACTCGTTCAGCTCGTTGATACGGGTGCGGTGCTGGCCAATGCGGCGAAGGAAATTTTCGTCGAGATGTTCGCCACTGGCGATCAGCCTGACGCAATCGCCGACCGGCGCGGACTCAAGGCTGCGCCGACCGACGCGAGCGAACTCGAACAGTGGTGCCGCGATGCCATCGCGGCGAACACCAAGGCGCTCGCCGAGTTCAAGGCCGGCAAGGACAGCGCGATCAATGCGTTCAAGGGTCCGGTGATGAAGGCCTCGAAAGGCAAAGCGAACCCGAAGCTCGTCGACGAGACACTGCGCCGGCTCCTCGGGACGATGTGAGCGACGCTGGGCGGCGCGCTATTTTTTCAACCGCCAGCCGAGGAAAATCAGCACGGCACCGACGAGGAGAAAGCCAGCGTAGGTGATCACCAATTCTTGGCGCGACACGCCGAGCGAGGCGGCATCGGCTTCGTCGATGAGCCGGTAGGCGGCGACGATATTGACGACGCCCGACATGGCGGCGAGCGCCCCGGTAGCAATCAATCCGAAGCCGAGAAACTTCTTTAACCGCGGATCGAGTTTCACACCGTGCAGAGTTTGATCGCGGCGCGCAGCGAGGTGAGCGGATCGCGGGCGGGGACGAATTCCTGGGCCACGAAGCCGCGGAAACCGGTGGCCTTGATGGCACGGGCGATGGCGGGGTAGTTCAGCTCCTGCGTCTCATCGATTTCGTGGCGACCGGGATTTCCGCCGGTATGGTAGTGTGCGAGGTAGTCGTGGCTGTCCTGAATCGTGCGGATTACGTCGCCCTCCATGATTTGCATGTGGTAGATGTCGTAGAGCAGTTTGAAACGATCGGAGCCGACACGCTTCGCGAGCTCGACACCCCAGGCGGTGTGGTCGCACATGTAGTCCTTGTGGTTCACCTTCGAGTTGAGGAGTTCCATGCAAATCGTGACTTTGCTTTTTTCGGCGAGCGGCATGAGGCGCTTCAAGCCGATGGCGCAATTTTCGAGTCCCTGCTCGTCGTTCAGGCCTTCGCGGTTGCCAGAGAAGCAGATCAGGTTTTCAAAACCGGCCCCGGCGGTCGCGGCGATTTGCTTCGTGTAGAGTTCGACGAGGGTGTCGTGGTGTTCGCGGCGGTTGAATGCTTTCGTGATGCCGCCGACGGTGACGCCGGCGGGAGTCTTGCCGGTCGGGAAATTCACCATCGCGCAGACGAGGCCGTATTTCTGGATGGTCGGGAAATCCTCGGGGTTGATCAGTTCGATGGAGGCGAGACCGAGGTCTTTCGCCACGCGTGCGAGTTCGTCGAGCGAGATTTTCGGGTAGCACCATTTGCAGGCTGAATGACGAAACGAGTCGGTGGTTGAGGTGGGCATGGCGGAGGGGATTTTTTCGTCGGCCGCGCGGGTGCGGCCCAGCGCTGCCACGGCGGCGACGCCAGCGAGGGAACGAAGGGCGGTGCGGCGGGTGATCGGAGTGGTCATCGGGGTGCGGCAACGGTCGGACGGCAGGCGCAATTTGGCAAGTGTGGGGAAGAGCGTTGCGTTCACGCAGGGCGTGTTTTTGTTTTCACCGCCGACTGACATTGTGAAAAAGCGACTGCTGGTTACCTTCGCCGGATTCGCGACCGCCGCGTTGGGTTTCATCGCGTTGCTGTATGGTTTTGGCGCGGCCTTTCGGCCGGACGTGAACATGGCGCCCCCGGCGCCGCCAGCCGCTGAACTTGCCGCCATCCGCTCGGCGCGTCAGCACGCCGAGCGGCTCGACTTCGCGCATCCGCCGGTGGTTACGCAAGCGGTGGATTACGCCGAAGGATCGCGCGGTCGCTGGTGGCCGCGAAGCGAGGCTCCGGTGCTCACCGAACTGGTGCGCGAGGGAAAATTGCCGCCGGTAGCTGAGCGCGTCGGGTCAGAGCCGGTGGTGATGGCGGGCGTCGATGGGGCCGGGCTTTATGGTGGCACGTGGCAGCGGTTGGTGAATTCGATTCAGGATTTCAGCACGATCTACTGGCGGTTGTCGGCCTCCAACCTCGTGCGCTGGTCGCCGCAGGGTTATCCGCTCGTGCCGCATCTCGCGAAGGCATGGGAAATTTCTCCGGACTATCGCGTTTACACCTTCACGCTGCGCCGGGGCGTGCGCTGGTCTGATGGCGCGCCACTGACGAGTGAGGACATCGCCTATTGGTATCAAAACGAGATTCTCTATTTCAACGTCCAGCCGCGCCACCTGCTGCGCGCGGGCGCGACTCTCGGTCGAGTTGAGAAACTCGACGACTACCGCGTGCGTTTCGTGTTCGACCAACCCAACCCTCTATTTCTCGAGCGCCTCGCCTCGACCGCCGCAAACTACGAGGACTACACCGATCTCATCGTGCCGGCGCACTACCTGCGCCAGTATCACCCTGCGCTGGGCGATCAGGCGCTCATCCGTCGCACGATGGATTCGCTCCGTCTCTCAAGTCCGATCGCCGTCTACAAGAAGATGAAGCACTACCTCAATCCGGAGCATCCGCGACTCTGGCCCTGGGTCTTGCACACCTACGAACCGACGCCGCCGCTGACCTTCGTGCGCAATCCCTATTACTTCGCGGTCGATGCGAGCGGCCAGCAATTGCCCTATCTCGATCGGCTCGTGCTTGATGTGAAGACCAACAACCTCATCGCCGTCGCCGCTGCGAGCGGCGAACCCTCGATGCAGGACCGCCACATCCGCTACGAAGATCAAGTCGTTCTCGTCGGCAACGCCGCGCGCAACGGCTACGAGGTCTTTCATTGGAAACCCAGCACGCAGTCGCTGTTCACCGTCTTTCCTAATCTCAACCGCCTCATCGATCCCGATCGACCCGATACGCGGTGGAAACACGAGTTGATCAACGAGGCGCGTTTCCGTCAGGCCCTTTCCCTCGCAATTAACCGGCGCGACATCATCGCCGCCGAGTATCACGGCCAGACCGAGCCCGCGCAGATCGCGCCGCCGGCTGACTCGCCTTACCACAACGCACGGCTCATGCATGCGTTCACCGACTTCGATCCGACGCGCGCCAACCAGTTGCTCGATGCACTGCGCCTGACCGGCCGAGACGGCGAGGGCTACCGGACGTTTCCCGACGGTACGCGGATGACGTTCTTGCTCAACTTTACCGACTACACCTCTGAAGGCCCAACGCAGTTTGTCGTGAGCGATTGGGCCCGGGTCGGCGTGCGCGTGCTGCCGCGCGCCCGGGCCCGGAAGCTTTTCGAACAGGAAAAACTCACCTACGAGCACGACTTCACGGTGTGGACTGGGGAGAGCGAATATTATCCGCTCGTCGAGCCACGCAATTTCGTGCCGACCTACATCGAATCGTTTTTCGCGCCGGGCTTCGGCACGTGGTATCAATACGGCGGACTCTATGGCGATCCCGCGGCCTCGCGGCCTAACGCGATCGAGCCGCCGCCCGGCCATCCGTTGCGGCGCGCGATGGAGATTCTCGACCAAATCAACACCGAGCCCTCCGAGCCCACGCGCATCGCGCTCTTCAACCAGATCGAGGAAATCGCCGCCGACCAAGTCTGGACGATTAGTATTTCGACGCCGCCTCCGCAGCTCGTGGTGGTGAAGGACGGCTTCCGCAACGTCCCACGCACGGCGCTGTTTGGCTCCAATCTGATGTCGCCGGCGAACACGGGCATTGAGACGTATTTCTGGTCGCATGCCGCTGACGATCCTGCGGTCTCCGCGCAAACGAAACACGCGATCGTCACCATCACGCCACCGCCGGGCGCGGTGGCGGCGACTGCCGAAGCCGAGACCTTCGCGGCGCCGGTGGAGATTCCGAGTGCGTTTCCGTGGGCGCCGATCTTGTTGGGCTTGGCGTTGGCGCTGGGGACGCTCGCGGTGCGCCATCCTTTGATCGGTCATCGGCTGCTACTGATGATTCCGACGCTGCTCGTGGTGTCTGTGATAGTATTTACCCTCGTGCAACTGCCGCCGGGAGACTTCGTCGTCACTCGCATCGCGCGGCTTGAGATGCAGGGCACGGCCGATAACACCGAACTCGCCGCCGATCTTCGCCGGGAATTTCACCTCGATGAGCCGATGGTGAAACGCTACGCGCGTTGGATGGGCTTCACGTGGTTCACCACTTTTCAATCCGCCGATCGCGGTCTGCTCCAAGGCCACCTCGGTCAGTCCATGGAGCACGAGAAATCCGTGAATGAGGTTATCGGTGATCGGCTCCTGCTGACGGTGCTCGTGTCGTTTGCGACCGTAGTTTTTGCGTGGGCGGCGGCTGTGCCCGCGGGCCTTTATTCGGCGGTCCGTCCCTCCTCGCCGGGTGATTATGGGCTCACCCTGCTGGCGTTTCTGGGCATCTCGGTGCCACCGTTTCTTCTGGCGCTCGTGCTCATGTATTTCGCGCAACGCTGGCTGGGGTTGGGCCTGGGCGGACTATTCTCGCCGGCTTTTGCCTCCACGCACGGCTGGACGTGGGCGAAGGTGGCCGACCTGTTGAGCCATCTTTGGCTGCCGGTCTTCGTCCTCGGGATCGGTTCTGCGGCGGGTATGATGCGGATCTTGCGCGCGAACCTGCTCGACGAATTAAAGAAACCCTACGTCACCACCGCGCGCGCGAAAGGCGTGCGGCCACTCCGGCTGCTATTGAAATATCCCCTGCGGCTCGCCTTGAACCCATTCATTTCCGGCCTCGGCAGCCACTTTCCCCAACTGATTTCGGGCGGGGCCATCGTTTCGATGGTGCTCAGTCTGCCGATGATCGGGCCGGTGCTGCTCGACTCGTTGCTGGCCGAGGATGTCTACCTCGCCGGATCGATGCTCATGTTGCTGACGCTGCTCGGCATCGTCGGGACGCTCATCAGCGATCTCCTGCTGCTTTGGCTCGATCCGCGCATTCGGTTCGGTGGGCGCAACCGTTAGCCGGCGGACGGCTGCTGGCGAAACTCAGTGCGTGTGCGGGAAGGTGGGTGCCGCCGCGAGTCCGAGCCGCCCGCCTTGGGGCGCGACCCCGAAAAACTCCACGATGTGTCCGAGATCCTCGTAACCGCTGGCGCGGAGTTTGCCTTCAATCACACTCAACGCGCGATGCAGTTCGCGGGATGTCTCCACATCGAGTTCCTCAACGCGATTGGTGGCCTTGCAGACGACGTGATAGCGGGTCGGCTGGCCGAGGTTGATTTCGTAGAGGGCGGTGCCGTTGTGAAAAAAAGCGCGTCGCACGAGATCGATTTTCTCGAAGGCCGTCATGCAGCGGTAAACCGTCACAAGGTCGCAGGTGCTGGCACCGAGCTTTTCGTGCAAGTGCTCGATGTTGATCGGGTGGGGCTGCCGGGCGAGTTCAGCAAGAATGGCGAGGCGTGGCTGCGTGATGCGGAGGCCAGCGGCTTTCAATTTGGCGGTCGCAAACTCGACAGCCGTCAACGTTTTGCCACCTGATTTACTGCCAGTTTTACCGCCGGCGAGCGGGTGATTCGTCTGAGTCGAGGCAATCATTTTGAAATAAATTGGGTCAAGGCGGGCTAGGTTTGCCAGTCAATACTCATAGGGAGAGCACCTGAGATAAGGACGCACGCCGACGCCGAAGGTTGCGCCTTGTCCCCGGTTATGCCAACGTCGCCGCCCTGAATCATGCAAGACCCGGATTTCCCCGAGATAGTCACCCTCATTTGCAAGGAAGACACCCGCTTCGATCGCAAAGCCTATGACTTTGTGCGCGTGGGTCTCGACCATACGGTGAAAGAACTCCGGAAGAAAGATTCCCCGCGGGCGGATAAATCGCGCCACGTGACCGGCCCGGAGTTGTTGCACGGCCTGCGGGTCTACGCGCTCGATCAATATGGCCCGCTCGCGCTGACGGTGCTCGAGTCGTGGGGCGTCCGGCGCTGCCGCGACTTCGGCGAAATCGTCTTCAACCTGATCGAATACAAAGTCTTCTCCAAGACCGACAGCGACCGGCGCGAGGATTTCTCCGATCTCTACGACTTCAACGACGCATTCGTCAAACCCTTCCAGCCCGTCCGCCGTCCCCGCGGCGGCGCCTCCACCTCCGAGGCGCTCGGCGCCCTGTGAGTCACTCTTCTGGCGGCGGTCGCTGACCGTCGTTTTTACTCCCGCGCTACGTTAAAAATATCATGGCCCAACTGTCGTCCGCCGCTGCCGATCTCCGCTTGCTCGATCCGTTTTGGAGCGAGCCCGTCGAGCGCACCGTCCTGCCCAACGGCCTCACGCTGATCCTTAAACCCGATCGCTCGGCGGCGCTCGCATCGGTGCAGGTGTGGGTCAAGACCGGCAGTATCCACGAGGCTGAAAATCTCGGCGCGGGCCTTTCGCACTTTGTCGAGCACATGCTGTTCAAGGGCACGGCGCGCCGCGCCGGTCGGGAAATTTCGGCGACCGTGCAAGCCCACGGCGGCTACATCAACGCCTACACGACGTTCGACCGCACCGTTTACTACATTGATCTTCCGAGCGAGCATACCGCCGTCGCGATCGACATGCTCGCCGACGCCGTGCTCCATTCTACGCTGCCGGCCGCCGAGGTTACGAAGGAGCGCGAGGTCATCCTCCGCGAGATCGCGATGACGCGCGACGACCCGGACAACCGGCTGTGGGACACGCTCTTTGCCACCTCCTTTCGCGAACATCCCTTCCGTCAGCCGATCATCGGCCATCGCGATGTGTTTTCGGCCGTCACGCGCGACGATCTTTTCAACTATTACCGCGCACGCTACGTGCCGAACAATCTCGTGGTCGTCATTGTCGGCGACATTGATTTGGAAAAAACGCGCGCCGCTGTCGCCGAGCACTTTGGTGCCGCACCACGTTCGCGGCTCGCGCCCGTGCTCGTGCCGGCGGAGCCCCTCCAATTGGCGCCCCGGGCCGCGCATCGCTTTGAGGCGGTCGAACTCACCCGCGCCTCCCTGGCGTGGCCGATCCCCGGTCTCACCGACGTGGATGCGCCGGTGCTCGATCTGCTCGCGGCGATTTTGGGCCACGGTGACAGCTCAGTATTGTGGCAGGAAATTCGCGAGCAAGCCGGGCTCGTCCATACGATCGACGCGTCCGCTTGGAATCCCGGCACGAGCGGCCTGTTTTGCATTTCGTTCACGTGCGATGCCTTGAAACGCGAAGCCGCTACCGCGGCCATCGCACGCACGCTCGCTCGTCGAGTCACTCACGGGTTCACCGCAGCCCAGCTCAAGAAGGCGCTGCGCCAACTGGTCGTCGGTGAAATCAACATCCGCAAAACCATGAGCGGCCAGGCTTCGCGCCTCGGCGCCGCCGAAGTCATCGTCGGCGATCTGGAGTTTAGCCGCAGCTATTTCGAACGCCTCCGCACCGTCGCGCCGGGCGAACTCAAACGGGCGCTTAAGCGCTACCTCGTGTCCGGCCGCCTGACCGCCGTTTCGATCAACCCGGTGGTTACCGCCGCCGCAACGGCGCCCGTGATGGTTGCAGTTGGTGCCACGCAGGATTTCACCGAGATGCGCTTGTCAAACGGCACGCGTCTGCTCCTGCAGCGCGATCCGCACCTCCCAAATTTGCATCTCCGCCTCGTCCTGCAGGCTGGTCCGCTCTTCGAGGCACCGGGCGAGCAGGGCTCGACGGCGTTGCTTGCGACGATGCTCACGAAAGACACGCGCACGCGCAGCGCCGCCTCCGTCGCCAACTTCATCGAGGAAGTCGGCGGATCATTTTATCCGTTCTCGGGCAACAACAGTCTCGGCCTCGCCGCCGAGGTGCTGCCGCCCGACGCCGGCCGGGCGCTCACCGTCATCGCCAACGCGGTGCTCCAGCCCGCCTTCAAGGCCGCGACGGTCGCGACCGAACGTGACGCCCAACTCGCCGATCTCCAGCAGGATGCCGACGACGTCGTCACGCTGGCGCGTAAACTTCTCCGGCAAAAATTCTTTGGCGCGCATCCGCTTGCGCTCGACGATCACGGCGACGCCGCGGGCGTGAAGGCGCTCACGGCGGCCTCGCTCGCCGCGTTGCATCGACGGCTGTGCGTCGGCGGCAACGTTGTTCTCGCCGTTGCCGGCGACTTCGATCCGAAGAAACTGACACCGAAGTTGAAAGAGTTCCTGAGCGAGTTGCCGCGTGGGACGTTGCCGCCGGTGTCGGCAATCTCAGAGCAGCGCCATCCGTTTCCCGCGCACGTCGGAGATTTCACTGAGATTCAAAAACGCGAACAGGCCGTCGTGTTGCAGGCGTTTCCCGGTCCGCGGGCGCATGCGCCCGATTTCTATGTCGGTGAAGTGGCCGACGAGATTTTCAGTGGCATGGCGTCGCGGCTCTTCGAGCGGGTGCGCGAGGAGAAAGGCCTAGCGTATTTCGTGCGTTCCAGCCGCATCACCGGACTCGACGCCGGTATGTTTTATTTCTACGCCGGCACGCAGCCGGGGAAGGAAGCCGACGTGCTCGCCGAAATCGACGCCGAAATCGCGCGCGTCTCGGCGGGCGGAGTCGAGCCCGCCGAGCTGGCGCGCTGCCACGCCCGTCTGAAGGCCGGGCGCCGGCAGGCGATGCAGACCAACTCCTCGCGTGCGATGCAGGCCGGCCTCAACGCCTTGCAAGGCCAGCCGATCAACGACTGGCGCAACTACGACGCCCGCATCGAGGCGGTCTCGGTAGCGGATCTTGCGGCTTTTGCCTCGCGCTATTTTACGCGGGTGCAGCGCACCCAACTCGTCGTCCGGCCGTGATCCCGTTCGCCACCGGAGCTACTTTTTATCCACGAAACCGCCGCTCCATTTGAGCTTCGTGCGGACGACGGAGAAATGCTCGTAGCCCGCGCGCTGCGCGAGCGGCAGCCGGCGACGTGCGATGGTGATCTCGACGGGCGAACTCGTGCCGACCTTGAGGTTGCGCTGTCCATCCATCGCGACGAGCAGCCGCGAACCCGCCGAGCGGTTGAAGATGCGCACCTTAACCGTGTCGCGGAAAATGATTGTGCGGTTGCTCAGCGTGTGCGGACAGATGGGTGTCATTGCGATCACGGCCGCTGACGGATGGACAATCGGGCCGCCGGCGGAAAGGTTGTAGGCGGTCGATCCGGTCGGAGTGGAAAAAATCAGACCGTCGCAAGTGTAGTCGGTGACGAGTTCGCCGTCGGCCACCACCTCGAGCCGCACCAGTCGCGAGTTAATCTCGTCCTTGATGAGCACGTCGTTGAGCGCGAGATCGTGCAGACCCGGGCGGGTGGAGCAGTCGAGCATCGCACGCTGATCGATGTGAAAGGCGCCGCCGAGCAGATCGGCAAAATGCACCAGAGCCTCGTCTGCGGAGAACGTCGTCAGGAAGCCGAGGCTGCCGCGGTTGACGCCGATGATCGGCACCTTCGCACGGGCGGATTCGCGGGCGACACCGAGCAGCGTGCCGTCGCCGCCGATTACGCAGCACGCGTCGCAGCCATCGAGCCAGCCTTGCGGCAGGCTTGAGCGCGAAGTCTGTTTGACCGTCGCACCCGCGCGCCGGGCAATGGTCGCCAGCTCACGGGCGAGCGCGGGCGCGCCGTCCTTGTCGTTGTTCACGACGAATGCGAGGTGGCGGATGGGCTTCATGCGGAAGAGCCAGCGTGGCCATTTTCCTTCCGGAGTCCGAGCAGAAACTCGCGGTTGCCGTCCGCGCCGGTGATGGGCGAATCGATCGCGCCGAGGAGCCGTGCGCCGGCGAGCTGCGCCAGCGCGAAGTCGCGCACCCGGGCCAGCGCGGCGTCCTGCACGATGGCGTCGCGAATCACGCCGCGGCCTTTGTCGGCGGCGGCTTTGCCGGCTTCGAACTGCGGCTTCACGAGTGCCACGAGCACGCCGGCCGCACGCAGTAGCGGCCACACCGCCGGCAGCACAGAAGTGAGCGAAATAAACGAAAGATCCATGACGATGGCGTCGAACTCGCCGCGCGGCAGATCGGTGGCGGTGAGGTGGCGGGCGTTGAGTTGCTCGATGTTGGTCACGCGGGGATCGCCGCGGAGCTTGGCGTGCAACTGCGCGCGGCCGACATCAACACACACGACATCGGCGGCCCCCACCTGCAACACGCAGTCAGTAAATCCGCCGGTCGATGCTCCGACGTCGAGCACGTGGGCGCCGCGGAGATCAAGGGCGAATTTTTCGAGCGCGGCCGCGAGTTTCTCGCCGCCGCGGCTGACGAAGCGCGGTGGCCGCTCTACTATGAGATCGATATCTACAGAAAAAACCTTGCCGGGTTTGTCGAGTCGCTCGGTGCCGTGCAGCACCCGCCCGGTCATGATGAGCGCCTTCGCCTGCGTGCGGGTGGGGGTGAGACCGCGGGCAACGAGCAACTCGTCGAGGCGAAGTTTTTTTGGGGCACTCATGGTAGGGTGAGTTTTTGCCGCGCCGGCGACCAGCATGTCGTGCGGCCGCCGATTTCCTCGCGCACGAGCAGGCAACAGGATTTGGGACAACGGCCACCTTCAGCCCAACGGTGCCAGAATAACCAAGTGCGGGGAATGTTCACGTTGAGGTCAGGCGGCAGGTGATCGCCGCGCCCTGCGATGGTGTCGAGCGCGAGCCGGCAGACGCGACGACATTCGCGCCAGAGTTTTTGGGTTTCCGCGACCGAGAGCGAACCGGCGAGTCGGGCCGGATGAATCGCAGCGCGCCAGAGAATTTCGTCGGCCATCCAGTTGCCGATACCTGGAAACCGTTCCTGCATCAGCAGCACCGCTTTGATCGGTGCGCGGGCGCGGCGGCGGAGAAATGAGGCGATGAGTTCGGCGGTGAACGCGTCCGATAAAATCGCCGGGGCGATCTTCGTCCACCACGACGGTGGTTCGGCGCCGCGGTGGAATTGCACGCGGCCAAACATCCGCGGATCGGTGAACACAAGGGCGTGGCGCTTAGTCGTGAGCACGAGGTGGTCGTGTTTCTGCGGTGTGTAGCCGGGCGGCTCGGCGCGGAGTTCGCCGCTCATGCCGAGGTGGACGCCGAGCCACGCTCCGCCGTTGAAGCGGAAGAGCATCTGTTTCGCGCGGGCTTCCGATCCGACGAAGCGCGCGCCGGTGAGGGCACGTCGAAGGACTGGAACGCCGGTGCCTCGAAAGATCTTCGCTCGATCATGCGTCTGCACCACAGTAATTTTTTGGCCGCGGGCGGCGAGGTGCCAGCGTTTGCGGAAAAACTCAGCCTCGGCAAGCTCGGGCATGACGCAGAAGTCAGAACAGCGTCGCAGCAAAAGCAGGAAAATCGGCGAACACCGGCACGCCGTGCTGCACGACTTCGGGCAGCGACCGCGGATCGATTTTGCCGGTTTGCACGGCGGCGACGTGGATTTTCGCGGCGAGGCCGGCACCGATGTCGGCGGCGGAATCGCCGACCATCCAGCACTGCGCGGGATCGAGCGCGTGGACGGCGAGGGTTTCGAGGATGAAGCGGGGCGAGGGTTTGCGGTAGCCGCCAGGCTGGGCGGGCCAGTCGGGAGCGATGCAGATGCCATCGAAGATCGGGAGCGGCAGGCCGAGCAATGCTTCCATGCGAGCGTTGACGAGGTGGGTGTCCTCGAGCGTGTGCAGGCCGCGGCCAATGCCGGACTGGTTGGTGAAGAGGAAAAGTTTGAAGCCGAGCGAGCGGGCGCGGCCGAGCGCAGCTGCGACTCCGGGAAAAAGCTCCACGCCGGCGGGATCGGCGAGATAAACTTTGTCGATGATGAGCGTGCCGTCGCGGTCGAGGAACAGCGCCCGGCTCATGATTCGTGCGCGACGTAGGCCTGCAACTCGGCGGGAGTCACGGTGGCGGTGCCGAGCTTCGCGACGACGACGCCGGCGGCGGCATTGGCGAAATGGGCTGCGCTCTCCAGTTTGGCGCCGGCGGTGAGGGCGAGCACGAGCGCGGCGAGCGAAGTGTCGCCGGCGCCGGACACATCGAAGACTTCGCGGGCGGCCGTCGGGATCGTTTTGAGGATTTTCCCGCCGGAGCTGAGAAGCATGCCTTCGGCGCCGAGGGTGATCACGAGATATTTCGTCGCGTAGCGCTCGTGCAAACGCGCGCAGACGGCGGCGGCGGAAAATGACGCGTGGGGCGCGAGTTCGATCCCGGCGAGCTGAAGCGACTCTTGCTTGTTCGGCGTGATGAGGTCGAGACCGTGAAACGCGAGCGCGCGCTTCGGCTTCGGATCGAGGGCGATGAACTTGCCCGCGGCGCGGGCCAACTGGGTGACACGGGTGACGTTGGCGTTGTTGAGCACGCCTTTCGCATAGTCGGAAAGAACGATGGCATCGCACGCGGCGATTTCCTGCGCGAGGAGCGCCTCGGCTTGCGCCGCACTGACGTAATATGTGGCGGGCGTGGATTCGCGATCGATGCGGCAGAGTTGCTGGCGTTGCACCATCACGCGCGTTTTCACGATCGTCTGGCCGTCGCCTGGTGTGCTGAGCGTGGCAATCTTTTTCTCGTGGAGTGCGGCGGTGAGTTTGCGGCCCGCCTCATCCTCGCCGAAGTAGCCGGCGACAGTGCAGCGGGCGCCGAGCGAGGCGATGTTGAGGGCGACATTGCCGGCGCCGCCCGCGGTCCACGTTTCGCGATCCACATCGATCACCGGCACGGGCGCTTCTGGTGAGATGCGGGTGGCGTCGCCCCACACATAACGATCAAGCATCACATCGCCGAAGACGAGGATACGTAGGCGGGAGATTTTTTTGAGGAGCGCCGGGAGGTATTTCATCGGGTCAACGCAGTTCCCAATCGTAGTGATAACACGAAAGCATCTTCGGCGTGGCGGCGGTCACCTGCACGACGTCCTCGATGCGGCAGCCGCCGAGGCCGGGGTAATAAAGGCCGGGCTCGACGGTGACGACGGAGCCTTTCTTCAGCGGGTAATCGATCGCCGGGCTCATCCGTGGCGGCTCATGCACCGCGAGGCCCAGTCCGTGGCCGGTGCCGTGGAAAAATCCGACCGAGCCCTTTGGCGTGGCCTTGGTCTCGTAGCCGCGCGTGGTGAAAATCTCGACGCATTTCAGGTGCACCGCGCGGCCGTTGACGCCGGCGCGAATCATCTTGAGCGCGGCGAGTTGGGCGGCGCGGACCGCGGCGACGAGTGCGCGCTGGGCGTCGCTCGCCGGGCCGCGGAGGAAAGTGCGCGTCATGTCGCCGTGATAACCGGTCGTCGTGACGCGCGGGAAAATATCCACGATGAGGAGTTCGTGTGGGCGGATCGCGCCAGAGCCGCGCTCGTGCGGGTCGCACGCCTGATCGCCACCGGCGACGATGGTATTGGACGACACGCCACCAGCCTCGAGGATCGCGACTTCGATGGCAAACTTCAGTAGCTCGCTGGTGACGAGTTGTCCGCGATGCCGCAGGGAGTGCCCGCTGATTTTACTGGCACGCAGGATTTTTTCGACGGCAGCGAAGCCGAGCGCGCTGAGCCGGTTGCCCTCGCGGATCGCGGCGGCTTCGGCGGGCGTCTTGATTTCGCGCCCCGGAAACAGCGCGCCGTCGGCGAGATCAAGGTCGAGGCCGAGTTCGAATAGCTGGTCGTAGACTTTTGCGGGAAAATCCTCCGGCACCGTGAAGCGGTGTTGCTTGAAATCCTTCGCGAGCAGGTAAATCACTTCGGCCGGGCCGGGTTGGCGCTGCGGCCAGAGTTCGCGGGCGCGTTTGGTGTAGGCTTCGAGCGGGAGCACGACGTCGAAGTCGGAGGTTTTCTTCACGCGACCGAATTCCAAGGCGCTGACAACTGCATATTTTTTGCCGCGAAGACCGAAGGCGACAAAGGCGTCGGGCACGCTCACCTGCCCGAAGTAGAGGGCATCCGAGCTGTGTTCGGTCGCGGCGTAGAGGAGGGGAGGCGGAGTATTTTTTGAGGCCAAGGCGCGCTATTTGTAGCGGCGGTCTATGACCGCCGACGAGAATTAAGTGTGAGGCATTCAGCGGTCATAAGGCGCAGCTAGAGAGCCGGAATTTCGCACCCGAACCTCACTTTGGCCGCACGCGGACCTCGAACAGCTTCGGCCAGTTTTTTCCGGTGACGAAGAGCCGGTCGCCCGCGGCGTCGTAGGCGATGCCGTTGAGCACATCGATGCCGCCACCGCGATAATCGTCGGGCGTGAGCAATCCGGAAAAATCGATGAGCCCGAGCAGTCGGCCCGTCGCAGGATCGATGCGGGCGATGGTCTGGGTCTGCCAAATGTTCGCGTAGAGTTCGCCCTTCACCCATTCGAGTTCGTTGAGTTGAGTGAGCGGTTGGCCGCTGCGCCGCACGCCGATCGTGCGCGTGACCTTGAAGGTCGCCGGGTCGAGGAAGCGGATTTGATCCGAGCCGTCGCTCATGATGAGCGAGTGGCCGTCGGTCGTGAGACCCCAGCCTTCGCCGGTGTAGGTGAACTCGCGCTCCGGCTCGAACGAGTCGAGCCCGTAGACGAAGCCCACCTGGTTTTTCCACGTGAGCTGATAAATTCTTCCGCCGAGCACGGTCATGCCCTCGCCGAAATACTGCGACGACAGCCGCACCTGCTGGAGCACGCGGCCGGAGGACAAATCAACTTTGCGCAGCTCGGAGCGGCCGTTGAGTCCGGTGCTTTCGAGGAGGATCCCTTTGAGGAAAACTAGTCCCTCGGTGAAGGCACCGCGGTCGTGCGGAAACACGTTGATCACGTCGTAGGTGTAGGCCACCGGTTCGGCCTCCGCAGCGACGGGCGGCGGGATCACGTCGGCCGCTGGGGTCGGCTGCTTGCCGCAACCGGCCAGTGCCACTGTCGCTCCGAGCCACCAGACCGCGGCCTTCATCGCATCATTCTTTCGGGATGTCGTTGTTTGTCTTGAGGACGAGCACGGGCGTCTTCGTCTTTACCCAGACATCAGTCTCCTTGAAAAACTTTGCCGGCACATTTTCGATCGCTTCGCCAACGGTTTTCACGGGGAGGAGCTGGCCCTTTTTGGTTGTGTTGAAATCGTAGGCGCTGCGGAAGACGCGGTCGGGCGTGGTCGCGGGGCTTTCGCTCTCGGGGATCTGCAACACCCAGCCGACGAGATCGGTCTTCGGCATCTTGCCGTCGGGATCGCTCACGACGATCACAAACTGTTTTTTCACCGCGGGCGGCTTCTCGTCGTCGCCGGGATCGGGTTGGACGGCGAGGTTCATCTCCTCGACGACTTTGCGGAGGAGGGCGGGATCGATGTGGTTCTTCTTCAGAATCTCGGCGACTTTGCTGACGTCAATTTTGGCCATGGTCGGTGTGCTTTGGTAAGAGGGGAACGAAAGGACACGAAGCTCCGCGGATGACAAAGCCAATCTTCGGGCCGGAGCGATTGCTCGGGCGAGTAAATCTGCCGAAGACCGACCGGCGTCAGTTTGCCTCAGCCGGCGGTGTGGTGGAGGCGTTCCCGGCGGCGAGCGCTTCGCGGGCGATGGTGAGGAGTTGGTCCATCTTGAAAGGTTTGGCGAGAACGCGGGCGGCGCCGAGTTTCGCGGCGAGGTTGAGGAACAGATCGCGGTTGAGCGGCACATCGCCCGAGATCGCGATCACGGGCAGGTGCGGGTGGCTGTAGCGGAGCTCGGTCAGTGTTTCGAGTCCGTCGCGCTCTGGCATCGAGACGTCGGTGATGATGAGGTCGATGCGGCGTTCGCGAAGAATGGTGGAGACGCGGCGGCCATCGGGGGCGGAGCTGACGTCGAAGCCGGCTTGCGTGAGCACTTCGGAAATCAGCGTGCGATACGCCTCGTTGTCTTCGAGCACGAGGACCGCAGGCATTATCGGGAGCGGCTGGGCTGAGGAAGCGTTCATGGACGGAGCATGGCTGAAAGCGGCGGGCGGGCCAAGGGGCGTGGCCAGATTTGACGAAGTGTTGACACGCGGGAATTACGCCGGCGCCGGGCGAAAGACTACGCAGAGACGGGAGCGCTGCGAGCTTGAAGGATGCACGCCCACCGCGTCTTCTGTCGGTGCATGACCCATGATAAAGAGGAGTGGTTCGACGTGGTGAACGAGCGCGACGAGGTCGTCGGGCGCGCGAAGCGACGCGAGGTGCATGCCCGTGGACTGCTGCATCGCGCGGTGCATGTGCTGGTGTTCGACAGCGCGGGGCGGATTTTCCTGCAAAAGCGATCGATGACAAAGGACATGTCGCCGGGGTTGTGGGATTCGTCGTGCTCGGGTCACCTCGACTCAGGCGAGGATTACGACACCGCGGCAGTGCGCGAACTTGGCGAGGAACTCGGCGTGCCCGGCGCGAAGCCGGTGCGCTGGTTTCGGATCGAGGCGTGCGCGGAGACGGCGCAGGAATTTTGCTGGGTTTATCGGCTGCGGCACGACGGGCCGTTCGTGTTGCATCCTGAGGAAATCGAGCGCGGCGAGTGGGTGGCACCCGCCGATCTTGCGCAAAAATTGGCGGTGCGGCCGAAAAATTATTGCTCGGCTTTCAAACTGATTTGGACCCGCGTGACGGCGGAATTCGGTCGGTGAGCAGCCCGCTGGCGGTCGCTGCGGAAAGGCCTGCGCCAGCGCGCTGGCCTACATCTCCGGCGAACTGCGCATCCGGCGGCCGACAATGCCGCCGGCGCCGGAGTTTTCGCTGAGCCGTTTGATTTCCTCGAACTGTTTTTGCGTGATGAGCCGGCGGGGCACGCGCTTCTCAGCTTCGTAAACGAGTCGGGCGCGATCTTCGTCGTCGGGGATGTGCGGTTCCCACGCGGTGTGGTGGCCCTGGTGGCGGGTCCACTCGATGTTGGCGCCATGCACGTTGGCGACGACTTGGAATTTTTTTCCATCCGTGTCCTTGTTCCACCAACCGAACTCGATGCTCATGGCGCGAGTGTCGGCGAAGCGCCTGCGTCCGCGAGCGAAAACGCCGCGACGATGGGACCGGGGCGAAACTCGCCACGGCGTTCGATCAGCCGGCGAACGCTCACGCGGCCATCACCGAGATCAACCGCCCAGCCGCCGAACGGCCGGCAGAACGAACCAGTATTGATGACAACGACACCCGACGGCGCGGACCATGCGCCCGGCCGATGGGTGTGACCGATGAGGAAAAATTTCGCCAGCGGCCGGTGCTCGCGGGCAAAGGCCGCGGCCAGTGCCGGTTCGCCGCGCCACGTTCGGATCACCCGCAAGACGCGCGACGGGGGCCAGACGGTGTCGCGGGCGAAGTGCACGGCGTAGCGGAGGCCGTGCGACTCGGATTGGTGGCGCTGCGGGATCGCCGCAGCCACGCGCCGCCACAGGGCGAGGCGTGGGGCGAGTTGCGTGCGTTCGGCGGCGGGCAGCGCGGCGAGGCCAGCGGCGATTTGCGGCCGGATGAATTCCGCGTCCTGGCTCCACGGGACGATGTCGTCGTGCAGAATGTCGCCGTGCGTGACGAAGACCGCACCGTCCGCAAGATCGAGCGCGTGGTCGGAGGTGAAATCGGCGTCGTGATTACCGGTGAGAAACGTGACGCGCGGCACGTGCGCCGGAAAAAACGCGCGCACCTCGGCGAGGCACGCGGCGGTGTGGGCGGGAGCGGGTCCGGGCCGGGTGTCGAGTGTGTCGCCGTTGAGGACGAGGTGCGCCACGCCGTCGAGTAGCGGCCGGAGCTGCGCCAGTGAACCGACGCGGCTAGCGCGGTCACCGAAATGAAGATCGGACAAGATGCGGATGGGTGGGTCGGCCACAGGAAAAACTTTCGGAGCGGTCTATGACCGCCGGATTCACGGCGAACAACTGCAAAGCGGCAAGAGTCTGAGCGGTCCAAGGCCACCGCGGCAACGGACACCGGCAGGCTTGTCGTGTGCGGGTTCGCCGTGCGAAGTTCACGCGATGCGCCCGGGGTGTTTTTTCATCGCACTGTTATTCTTTACGATTCCGCCGGCGCTCGCACGCGCCGATCAGGCGACGGACATCGCGCAGATTCACCTCGAAGCGATCGGTGGGCGGCAGCGGATAGCGGCGCTGACAGGGTTGCGGATGTCGGGTGTCGTCGTGGTCGGCGAAACGCGCGTGCGCTTCACGATGATTGCGGCGCGGCCGAATCGCGTGCGGCTGGAGACGGGCGGAAATGGTCGCACGCTGATCAACGCGACCGACGGCGAGGAAGCGCCGTGGGAGTTTGACACTGGCACGTGGCCGCCGCGTTACCGCGCGATGAACGAGGCAGCGGCGAAGTCGTTCACCGCCGATGCCGAGTTTGACGATCCCCTCGTGGCGGGAGCGGCGCGCGGCTTCACCCTCGAATATGCGGGTGAGACCGAGGTCGACGGCCAAAAAATGTTGCGCGTGCTCGTGACGCGGAAACTCGCCGACACGTTCGCACTCCTGCTCGACGAGGAAACTTATTTCATCGTACTGCGCGTCGAGCAGCGCACGACTGCTGGCGGCCGGAAGCGGCAAATCATTACGCGCTACGACGATTTTCGGCCGGTGGACGGCATCTTACTGCCGCATCGTCTCACGGTGATGACCGACGGTCGCGTCGAGCAGCAAATGGTAATGGAGAAAATCGAGACGAACCCGGAGGTGACGCCGGAGACGTTTACACGACCGAAACCGGCGCGGTCGGCGCCACCGGAAAATCCATAGCGCCAGTGCGGTGACAGGGCGCTATTCGCGGCCGGGGAGCTTCGCGCCACCCGGCAGACCAGGAATGCCGCTCGGCATACCCATGCCACGCATCATGCCGCTGAGGTCCTGAAAATCCGCGGGCGGAGTAAAAAGTGATGCGGGCAACGTCACCTTTTCGACGGCGGTGGCTTCGAGGCGGAAAGTTTCCTTCCCGCTGACGGTGGTGACCACGCGCAGCGGGAACACGCCCTTGCCCGTGATCGCTTCTTCCCAGCCTTGCGGCGCTTGCCGACCACCGGGACCGCGCCGGCCACCGCCCGTCGGCGAACCGCCAAAGCCGAGAAACGCACCGAGTTGATCGGTCGCCCAAATTTCCGAAGTGCCCTCCTTGGACTGGACCACATATTTCACGCAGTCGTAGCCGAGGATTTTTTCCCGGGTGGTCGTGACGGCGACGCCGGCAACGCTTTCAGCACCGCTTGCGGCCGCGACCTGCGCCGGAGTCAGCGCCTGAGTCATATACATTTTCTGATCGAGCATCAGGATCGTCATTTCCTGTTTCGCCATGTTGAAGATGATCCCTGCGTTGCGGCCTTCGGCTCCCGACATGTCGAGGCGCGTGTAGCCTTCCTTGACGCTGAATGTCATCGTGGGCGGCGCATCTTTGGGCCCGGACATTTTCATGGTGATGGTTCCTTCGAAGGTGGCGGCGGAAAGGACGGTTGGCCCAAGGAGTGCGACGAGGAGAGTTAGGATTTTTTTCATGGAGGAAGGCGACGGCTCGGAGCCAACATGATCGGAGGACACGCGCAATCCCCTTTGGTTGACTCGGCCTGTGCCGGTTTCACGGCTTGCCAGTTTTCGCGTTCGACGCTGGAGTCCTACACATGTCACTCCACGGTTCTCTTGACACGATCCACGCGCAGACGCCGAAGACCGCGGGTTTCGCGACCGCCTTTACCTACCTTGATGAGTTGTTTCGGCCGGGCTCGCCGGCCCACACCCGCGTGAAGGCTATCGCGCTCGGCGATACGGTGAAAACGGAACTGGCCGGCGGCGCGTTTGTGATCGAACAGGCTTACCCGACGCGGTTGCGCGCGGATGGTTTTTTCGAATCTCACCGGAAATTCATCGATGTGCAGGCAATTTTCGAAGGCGAAGAATTGATGGAAGTCGCCGACATCGCGCGCATGAACGTGAAGCAGCCCTACAACGAAAATCGCGACCTCATCATCTACGAGGATAGCACGGAGGCTTCGTTGCTGCGCGTCTATGTGGGGCAGGCGGCGGTGTTTTTCCCCTGTGATGTGCATATGCCGACCTTGCGGGTGCGCGCCGAGGCGATGACGGTGCGCAAGTGCGTCGTGAAGATTCCGATGC
This sequence comes from uncultured Opitutia bacterium, assembly GCA_903840415.1. Classification (GTDB taxonomy): domain Bacteria; phylum Verrucomicrobiota; class Verrucomicrobiia; order Opitutales; family Opitutaceae; genus CAITWF01. The sequence continues at coordinate 30,986 of CAIMFY010000109.1, forward strand.
CGGCCTGAACGGACGGTTCGGGGGGCGCGGATGAATTACCGGCACCAGTTTCACGCGGGAAATTTCGCGGACGTGATGAAGCACGCGCTGCTCGTGGCGCTGCTCCGGGCCATGCAGAAAAAGGAAAAAGGTTTCCTGTTTCTCGACACTCACGCCGGCCGAGGTGGCTACGATCTCGCAACGGCGGCGACGGGCGACACGCTGGCGCGCCAGCCGGAATGGCCCGCGGGTGTCGGCCGACTCGCGGGAGGATCAGATTTGCCGGCGGCGGTGGCCGATTACTGGCAGCTGGTAGTGGAGTTTTCGGCGCGCGCCGGAGGCGAGCCTAACCACCTGCCGCGTTTCTATCCCGGCTCGCCCTGGTTCGCGCAGCGACTGGCCCGGCCGCAGGATCGGGTGGTGCTGAGCGAAAAGCACCCGGATGAGTTTCTGGCGTTGGCCTCGGAGTTTCGGGCCGCGACGCGGGTGGCCGTGCTTGAGATGGACGGTTACACGGCGCTCCGCGCGACATTGCCACCTGCTGAGCGCCGCGCCCTTACGCTGATCGATCCGCCGTTTGAACAGCAGGATGAGTTTGCTCGTATCATAGGGGCGCTCAGCGACGGGCTGAAACGGCTCGCGGGTGGGGTGTTCGCCGTGTGGTATCCACTGACGGCGCGGGCGCGCGTGGACGATTTTTTCGATGCCGTGCTTGGACTGCGGCCGCCACCGACGCTGTTTGCGGAGTTGACGATCGCAGGTGAGGACGCACCGATGAAAATGAAAGGCTGCGGCCTGCTCGTCATCAACCCGCCATGGCAATTCGATCGGGAGGCGGCGGCGGCGCTTGCTTGGCTGGCGCCGGTGCTCGCGCAGGCGCCGGGTGGCAGCCAGCGCGTGACTTGGCTCGTGCCCGAGGCGGGCTGATTAGTTTTCTAGGCGCGGGTGATGCGGCCCGGGAGCAATACGGCCCGTGGTCCACAGGCCGTCGATCATGGTAGTGTTGGCCAACTCAGGCACACCTTTTTCGCCACGCGTGAGCAGGCCGGCGAGCACATCGATCGCCGCGGCACCCACGCGCTCGGGGCGTTGATCGATGCCGGCGTCGCACGCGACGTCGGGCCAGTTCATAGTGACGATTTTCGGCCGCGCACCGACTGGAATCGACGCCAGCGCGGCGGCGAAGGGCGTGCGGATATTGGCATCGGTGATGACGACGTCGGGCCGCTGGCGTCTGAGCCATTTGGAAAAGCTGGCGGGGTCGACTTCGGGGCCGGGCATTTCGGTGATGAGCGGCGGCACTGGCTCGGTGCCACCAAACTGATTCTGCCAAGCCACGCCGCCGGACCAGCGATGTTTCACCCTGAGGTTCCAGTCGTGCGAGATGGCGAGCCCGATGCGGCGGAAGCCGGCGTCCGTGAGCGCGCGGCAGACTGTGAGCGTATTGTCAAAGTGGTTGGGGGTCACGCTGTGCAGCGCGGGCGCGATGAGCGTCGGCGTGGTTGAGACGCTGGAGAACAACGACCAGTCCAACCATGTGGACAGATCGGTGGCGCTGCGCAGCGGCAGCATGATGAGGCCCTCCACGCCCTGGTTGAGCAGCATCCGTTGCAGTTGTACGCCGGTCGTGAAATCGCTGAGATTGAGCGTGGAAAACGCATAGCCGAGTGCGGACGCCCGTTGCTCCAGTCCGATCCGGAGCCGGTCGACATAGTCGCCGACGGCGCGACGGTAAGGGGACCACGACTGCGTCAGGCCAATGATGTTGGCCTGGCTTCGCGCTGGCGACCGCACGCGCAAGTGATGCATCAACCGCGTGATGGTGGGATCGGGCTTGTAGCCGTGGGCCTCGGCCAGCCGCTGGATCCGGCGTCGGGTGGCGGTCGAGATTTCCCGACTATTGCGCAGCGCGAGCGACACCGTCATTGCGCTCACTCCCGCCGTTGCGGCAAGGCTGCGCAGGGTGGGATGGAGAGCGCTCATGAGCTTTACTGTAAAGCTAAATATCGCTTGCTCAAGTGGAACTTTAAAGAAAAGGCTCCGTCACCTACAGTCACGGTCACCCCCCCCTTTTTTTTCAGTCGCGTGACTGAACTCACACACCAAAACCTGCCTATGAAACTCCGCTACCCGATCCTAACCCTGCTCGCGGCTGTTGCCGCTGCCCCGCTCGGGGCCCAAACCACGCCCGCCACACCTGACACCAGCAAAGAGGAGGTGGTGCAGTTGCCCGCTTTCTCGATTAGCTCGGAATCCGACACGAGTTTTGTGGGCAAGTCCTCCCTCAGCTCAACTCGCATCGCGGTCGACATCGCCGATCTGCCGCAATCGGTGCAAGTGCTCAACAACTCCTTCGTGAAAGCAGTCAACCCGTTCAATCTGGCGGATGTGTTGAACTACATCGGCGGCGCGCAAAACGGCGCGCTCAACTGGACGCCCGGCCGCCTCGCCATCCGCGGGTTCGCGGGCGACGGCGATTACAACGACAGCTTTGCCCCGACGATGGGCAGCGTGGTCGACAACATGATCTACGATCGCTTCGAGGTCATCAAGGGCCCCTCGACGATCTTCCTCGCGGCCGACGGATCGCCGGGTGGCGTCATCAACAAGATCACCAAGAGCCCGCTCTCCACCCAGCAGACGACGCTGAGCGTGCAGACCGGCCTGTATAATGCGAACCACGTCGGGGTCGATACCACCGGCCCGATCACGAAGGACGATAAGCTGCTTTACCGCGTCGTAGCCGGCATGACCTATGCCGACGGCTACTACGACAACACCTACATGCATCGCATGACGTTGATGCCGGAGCTCAGCTATCAGTTTAGCGCGGACACCAAGGTCGAACTCAAGAGCATGCTGGTCGAGACCAACTGGCCCTCCTACAACGGCCTCATGCTGGACCCGCGCACGCTCCAGATTTGGAATGTGCCCTACACCCGCTCGACCTCGGAAGCCTCGCCCTACAACTGGCGGCACGATTCGGTGAATCGGGTCTGGCTGAGCTTTACCTCACGTCTCAATGAAAACGTCGCCCTGCGCATCGCCGCGATGAACGCCTACGACCGCGCCGATCGGCTTGAGTCGCTTGCCAACACTTGGAACGACGGTGGCCGCGCCTGGTATCCGGCGACCACGCCGACTTCCTACACCGGCGGCGCCTATCCGCGCACGACGACAGCAGACGATGCGACCAATCGCTACCGTGACATCCAAGCCGACTTGAACTTCAATTTCAAAACCGGCCCCGTCAACCACAGCTTCCTGTTGGGCAGCGAAATTCGCGACAATCCGAGCGGCACGCTGTCCTACGCCGGCACCTCATCGCCGTGGGACCCGATGGTGGTCACCGCGCCCACCGTCACGGTGAATTACGCCACACCAAGCGCTTGGAGCCAGAATTCCAGCACGTTCGCACGCGTTTATGCTTTGGAGACGTTTAAACTGTTTAGCGACCGCTTGCTCCTCTCCTACGGCTTCACCCGCACCCGCGCCACCGCCTCGACCACGAACGGACTGACCAAGGTTGTGACCACGCCGGAATACATGGTGAACAAGAACCTCAAGCAATACGGTGCCGTTTACAAAGTCATGGACGGCCTAAACGTTTTCTACGGTTACAACGAAAATTACGCGCTGAACGGCGTCGGCACCGTGAACGGCGTCACCGGCACGCCACTCGCGCCGAAGCAGGGCAAGCAGGCTGAATTCGGCGTGAAGATGGTCTTCGACGACAAGAAGATGACGATGAACATCTCCTATTTCGACGTGCAGCAGAAGAACAACACCGTGCCTTCCTCCCCGCTCGATCCGCTTAACCCGAACGTGCTGATCCCGGGCGTGATTTCCCGCGGGTTTGACGGCGACCTCACCTACCAGATCACTCACAACCTATACCTGATGGGCTCGTTCTCCTGGTTTAATGCCAAGTCCATCCTCGGGCCGGCAGCTGCCACGTTTGTGCAGCCCGGCACGGGCACGATTCTCACCGGCTCGATCCCGGTCGATAACATCTCCCAACACAGCGGCAGCTTCTTCGGCCTCTACCGCTTCAACGAGGGCAGCCTCAAGGGGCTGAACGTCGGGCTCGGCGGCAACTATCTCTCCAAGCGCGCCATCACCGACAACGCGAACCAGGTCTTCTTCGGTTACGAGCCCGGTCGCTTCATCGCGAACTCCAACATCACCTACCGCTGGAGCAAGCAGATCAACTACTCGCTGAACATCGACAATCTGCTCAACAAAAAATACATCTATTCGGTCCGCAGCGTGAACGTCATCGTTCCCGGTGAGTCGACCAACGTGAAGTTCAGCGTCGATTATACCTTCTAATCGCACCGCGAGATCTGTTTTGATTAAACCCATAGCTCGCGCCGCAGCAGAAGGCGCCGGGCTATGGGTTTTTTTGTGCCAAGTTTGTTTCTGCACCGACACTCTCTGCTGGTGAGCTGTTCAAACTCTTGCTTACTTTCCCTTATCCCCATGTTCACACCGTTTCGTTCGTTGAAAATTATCTCCCTTGCCGCCCTCGCGCTCATCCCGGCTGCGCTCGTCGCCGCACCGCGCACCGCAGTCAACCTCAACGCCGACTGGCGCTTTCATTTCGGCGAAACGCCCGGAGCAGAAGCCGCCTCGTTGGATGTCTCGTCGTGGACGTCGGTCGACACACCGCACACGTGGAACGCGTTCGACGGTCAGGACGGTATCAAGGTCAAGACGGCTGAATTCGCGCTCATGAAGGGCGACTACGCCCGCGGCTCCGGCTGGTATCGCCGCACGATCAAGTCCGACGCCGCCTGGGCCGGCCGGCAGGTTTATCTCCAATTCGACGGGGCGAATCGCCGCGCCGATGTTTTTCTCAACGGTCAGCTCGTCGGCACGCACCTCGGCGGCAACGCCCGCTTCCGGTTCAACGTCACCCGCGCGCTCCGGCCCGACGGCGACAACCTCCTCGCCGTCCGCGTTAACAACGAGGACAACGGCATTCTCCCGCACTCCGCCGACTTCACGTTTTTCGGCGGCCTCTACCGCGACGTGTCGCTGCTCGTCACCGACGCCGTGCAAATCGAGACGATGGATTATGCGTCGCCCGGTGTTTACCTCGCGCAAACCAGCGTCACGGACCAGCGCGCCGAAGTCAGCGCCCGCGTGAAACTCGCCAATCACGATACGAAATCCACCGCCGTTTCCGTTCGCGTCGCTCTCGTTGACGCCACCGGCAAGGTCGTCCTCGAAGCCAGCGCGCCCGCTGCTCTCGTCGCCAACGGCGCCGGCGAAGTCACCGTTCCCCTCGTGCTCGCGTCGCCGCATCTCTGGAATGGCCGCGCCGATCCCTATCTCTACACCGTGCGCGCCGAAGTGAGCGTCGGCGGCGTCGTGCGCGATGCCGTCGAGCAACCGCTCGGCCTCCGCTTTTTCCGCGTCGATCCGGCGCAGGGATTTTTTCTCAACGGCAAGTATCTCGATCTCCATGGCGTGAGCCGCCATCAGGACCGTCTCGACAAAGGTTGGGCCATAAGCGCCGACGACGATCGCGAGGACATGGCGTTGATCGCGGAAATGGGATGCACAGCGATCCGCGTCGCGCACTATCAGCAGTCGCCGCTCTGGTATCGGCTGGCTGACGAGCGCGGCCTCGCGCTTTGGGCCGAGATCGCGTTTGTCGATGAAGGCGTGCCGACCGAGGTGTTTTTCAACAACGCGCTCGATCAGATGCGCGAGCTCATCCGGCAAAATTACAACCACCCCGCGATCTTTTTCTGGGGCTGCGGCAACGAAAACGGCGATCTCGGCCGGCCGTTCGTTGAAGGCATCGCGAAATATGGGCCGATATCGGAACGGCAGATTCAGGCGCTCCACGCCCTCGCCAAGGTCGAGGATCCCACGCGCCTCACGACCTACGCTTCCTATCACTCGGAGAAGGACGTGAACTTCGCCATCCCCGGCCAGCCGGCCATCAGCTACAAGGGCGAACCACAGCGTTGGTATACCGACGTGACTGCGTTCAACAAATACTACGGCTGGTATTATGGCGAGCCGGAGGACAACGCGGAATTTTTCGACAGCGTCCACACGCGTAATCCCGCGCAGAGCGTCGGCGTCAGCGAATATGGCGCCGGTGGCTGCATCACGCAGCACGAGGTGGCGAACTACGGCGGTGCCGGCTACCAGCGCACGCCGATGGAGGGCAGGCGCCTGGTGGCCTTTGCGAAGCAGCATCCCGAGGAATATCAATCCTACTACCACGAGGGTGCATGGAAAGTGCTGGCGGCGCGGCCCTACGTCTGGGGCAAGTTCATCTGGAACATGTTCGACTTCGCCTCCGATGGCCGCGACGAGGGCGATCATCCGGGCCGCAACGACAAGGGACTCGTCACCTTCGATCGCAAGACACGCAAGGATGCGTTTTATTTCTACAAGGCCAACTGGAGCGCCGAGCCGGTCTTGCACATCGCGAGCCGCCGTTTCACTCCGCGCACCGACTCGTTGACCGAGGTGAAAATTTACTCCAACGCGGTCGAGGTCGAGTTGTTCGTGAATGATTCATCGCTCGGCAAAAAAAACGTCGGCCCCGACCGAATCGTCCGTTGGCCGGGCGTAAAGCTTTCCGCCGGCGACAACAAAATCCGTGTCTCGGCGGGCGCCTCGCTCTCCGACGAATGCACTTGGACCCTTAAGGCGGCGTCCGCGCCGTGAGGACGGGGGCTGGCGTTGAAGAGCGAGTCTGCCCCGCATCAAACGCCGGCCATTGCACCTTCACTCGGAGAACCAGTCATTTTTAGAGTGTTACCCACCTGATAAAACCTATCGTCAAGCATCTCGAAGCGCACTGCCGGCCGGCATTTCGTCCCCGCCTCCTGAGTTCATTTTTCAACCCCGCCAACCCCATGCGATCTGCCTCATTATCCAATCTGTTCTCGCTCCTGGTTTTGTCCCTCGTTCGTCATGCGCCCAGGATTTTCCTGCTCGCGGCCTCGCTCGACCTCGCGGTCGCGGCCGATCCCGCCATCGGCGCGAGGTCCAAGGCTGTGCTCACCGTTGACGGGAAAAAATTCAAGGACGCCAACGGCAACGGCACACTCGACCCCTACGAGGATTGGCGCCTGCCGGTGGAGTCGCGCGTGGCCGATCTCGTCGGACGCATGACGCTCGAGGAGAAAGCCGGCATGATGTTGATCGACAGCCTGAGTGCCGGCGTGGGCGGACAAGTGCCGGAGGCCGCGACCGACTTCATCAAGAAGCAGAACATGACGCGTTTCATTTTGCGCAATGTGGTCACGGCCAAGCCTGACGGCCGGGCGGGTCGGGGCTTCGGCGGCGCGCAGGTCACCCCCAAGGAAGCCGCTCAGTTTACCAACGCGATTCAGGAGATGGCCGAGGCCTCGCGCTTGGGCATTCCGGCGCTCTTCAAATCGAACGCGCGCAATCACTATGAGCGGCAGGCCCGCGGCGGCATCAACGAAGCCGCCGGCTCGTTCTCCGAGTGGCCAAAGGAAGCAGGCTTGGCAGCGACGCGCGACATGGCCGTCATCCGCAGTTTCACTGAAGCCATGGGCGCGGAATGGAACGCGATCGGACTGCGCGCCGCCTACGCCTACATGGCCGATCTCACGACGGAGCCGCGCTGGTTTCGCGGGCACGAGACGTTTACGGAGGATGCCGATCTTGCGGCCGAGATCATACGCACGCTCGTGATCGGGTTGCAGGGCGGGCCGGTGAGCCGTGAGACCAAAGTCGCACTCACGATCAAACATTTCCCGGGCGGCGGACCCCAGGAACTGGGCCTCGATCCGCACTACACGTTCGGCAAAAACCAAGTTTACCCGGCGGGCCGGTTCGCCGACCACCTCAAGCCGTTCAAGGCCGCGATTGATGCGGGCGTTTCCTCGATCATGCCTTATTACGGTGTGCCGATCAGCCTGACCTACGAGGGTGTCACCTACGATCAGATCGGCATGGCGTTCTCGAAGCAAATCGTGACCGACCTGCTGCGCGGCAAGCTTGGTTTTCAGGGTTACGTGAATTCCGACACGGGCGTCATCACTTCTCGGGCGTGGGGGCTGGAAAACAAAACGATCCCCGAACGCGTCGCGACAGCCGTCAACGCGGGCACCGATGTGCTTTCCGGTTTCAACACCAACAAGATGATTGTTGATCTCGTGAACTCCGGATTAGTCACGCCGGAGCGCGTCGATACCGCGGCCCGGCGCCTCCTGCGTGAGCAGTTTGCGCTGGGGTTGTTCGAAAATCCCTACGTCGATGCGGAGCGGGCGGACAGCATCGTCGGCCGGGCCGACTTCCGCGCCAACGCCATGAATGCGCAGCGCAAATCGATCGTGCTGCTGAAGAATGACGATCACGCGCTTCCGCTGGCCGCGCCGACCGCGGCGAAACCGATCAAGCTCTACACGCTCGGGCTCAGCGCCACGGTCGTCGCGGATCCGGTTTATGGTGGCTACGCCGTCACTGCGGGCGATCGCTCGGAGGCCAATAAGCAGACGCGCGTTCCCGTCCCGGCTGGCACCGATCGCGCGATTATTCGCGTAGAGGTCTCCAACCCGCGATCCGCGACGAGTGCTTATCGCAGCGAAGACCCCGCCACGGGCGGTCAAATCAACCCCGCCACGGGCAAGGCGTGGGGCGCGGAGGATCCGGGCAAATTGGACAACGGCATCATGTTTGGCGGCGCGATGCCATTCGAGGCCGGCATGCTTTCGTTCAGCCAGATGGCGACGGCGAAATCGTGGGAGATTTCTCCGTCACTCGCGGACATCCAGGCGACGATCGCCGAAATCGGCGACGCGCAGAAGGTGATCCTCGCGATCTATTTCCGGCAACCGTATGTGATCGACGAGGCGAGTGGACTGCGAAAAATCGGGGCGATCGTTGCGACCTTCGGGGTGAGTGACAGCGCGCTGATGGACGTGCTAACGGGCAAGTTTGGGCCGCAGGGCAAGCTGCCGTTCGCGCTTGCCAGCAATATCGAAGCGGTGGTCGCCAACGATCCCGACGCGCCGGGCTATCCCGCGAAGGACACGCTTTATCTCTTCGGCTTCGGCCTCAGCTACTGAGGCCGAAGCGGGAACACGGAACGCGCTAGGCGGCCGGCAGGTGTTTCGCCAGCACGCCGCAGAGCAGTTCGAAGCGCACCGGTTTGCTGAGGAAATCGTTCATGCCGGCGGCGAGGCAGTTCTCGCGCACCTGCGTGCTCGCGTTGGCCGTAAGTGCGATGATGATGAGTTTTTTCTCGCCGAGCTGCGTCCGGATTTGGCGCGTGGCCTCCAGTCCGTCGATACCGGGAAGCTGGCAATCCATCAGCACCAAATCCCACTCCTGACCGGTGGCGGCGGTGATCGCGGCCTCACCGTCCTCGGCGAACGTGCAGGTGATGCCGATTTTTTTCAGGAAGAGGTCGATTACTTGACGGTTCACGGAGTCGTCCTCGACCACGAGCACCCGTCCGCTGAGTGAAGGCGTGACAAACTTCGGCGCGTCGGTGGGGTTAGCCGCCGCCGAGGAGGCATCGGGTAGCGGGCAGGGTAGGACGAGCTGAAATTTCGAGCCGCGGCCCGGGTTGCTCTGCACCTGGATGATGCCGCCCATCGCCTGCGCCAGCCGCATCGAGATGACGAGGCCGAGACCGGTGCCGCCGTAGCGGCGGTTCATCGAACTGTCGGCCTGCGTGAAGGGTTTGAACAGCCGGCTGAGCGCCGCCGAGTCGATGCCGATGCCGGTGTCGGTGACGACGAAATGCAGGGTCGCTTTGGTCTCCGAGCGTTCGACGCAATTAACAGCGAGCTCGACCTTCCCCTTTTCGGTAAACTTGATCGCGTTGCCGATCAGGTTGACGAGGATTTGGCGAATGCGCCCGGAGTCGGCGATAATCACGCCGGGGAGATTTTCGCCGAGTTTGAGTTCGAGGTTCAGCCCCTTGTCGCGGGCGCGGGCGTGCAGCAGATCGACGACGCTCTTCGTGACGGTCGCGGGTGGAAACGGTGCGCGCTCAAGTTCGAGCCGGCCGGCCTCAATCTTGGAGAAATCGAGGACATCGTTGAGGAGCAGCAGGAGCGATTCGGCGGAGTCGGAAGCGGTCTTCAAGTAACTGCGCTGTTCGGGCGAAAGTTCCGTATCGCGCACGACGCGAAGCATTCCGAGCACACCGTTCATCGGCGTGCGAATCTCGTGGCTGATGGTCGCGATGAAATCGTCCTTGGCGTGGTTGGCGGCCTCGGCTTTTTGGGTGGCCTCCTCCAGCTCTTTTTCGCGGTTGACGCGGCGACTGTTTTCGGCGGCGAGCTCCTCGGCGAGCGCCTCGCGCTCGAAGCGTATCACAAGCGCGGCAGACAGTGTGCGATGGCTGCGGAGGTTGGTGAAACTAGTGAAGAAAACGTAGATCGCCACGCACGTGCCAAGGGATGCGCCGAACAGATCGCCGTCGGCAAAAAACCGCAGGGACATTGGCAGCATCAGCACGAGCACGTAGATCAGGTTGCCCTTGCGCATCGGCAGCAGTGCGCGCGCGGAGGCCGTGGCGATGCCGGCGAGGACGAGGATGTGCGCCGTGCGATAGGGCGCGCGACTGAGAATCGGGAAAATCCACACCAGCGCGCCGAAGGCGAGGGCGAGGAGCGAACTCACGATGATGAAGCGCAAGCCCCACTGCGGGCTGAGCGCGGGGCCGGGATTGGCGCGATGAAACGCATAGGACAATCCGGCTTGCGCCGCGGTCACCACCGCGACGAGCCCGAACCAGACCCAGACCGCGGGGCTGACGCCGAGCACGCTCAGAACCACGGTATAAATCAGCGCCGTCAGGGCGGCGATGCCCGCGGTGCCGTTGAGCTCACGATAGGCCATCCGCACAAACTCGATGCGCACTTTCATCTCAATGGGATGATCGCGCGAGCGGATTGGGATGGCGGCGGACGTGGGCTGGGCGAGATCGGGCATAATCAGAAATCGGACACTGGAAGAAAAAGGGATCGGCTGACGAAGGCGAGCGCAGGTTGGCGCGGGTTAGTTTTCGGCCGGGCCGTCGGAGCGCGCCGCGAACCATTTTTCCATGGTGGCGGCGAGCAGTTCGCGGCGCACGGGTTTGGTGAGGAAATCGTCCATGCCAGCCGCGAGGCACGCCGTGCGGTCCGTGGTGCTGGCGTTGGCCGTGAGCGCGATGATGGGGAGCGCGCGCCCGGCGAGTTTTTCGCGGATACGACGGGTGGCTTCCAGTCCGTCAAGCCCGGGCAGATGGCAGTCCATCAGAATGGCATTCCAACTGGTAGTGGTCGCAGCTTGCACGGCATCGAAACCATCTTCGACGAATGTGATTTCGAGGCCCATCTGTTTCAGAAAATGTCCGATAACGCGCTGGTTGATCCGATCGTCTTCGACGACGAGCACCCGGCCGCGGAGCGTCGGGGCGACGTAGCGCGCATCGTTTTCTGCGGGGCGGCGCGTGGGGTCGTCGTCGGGGAGGCGCGCGAGCTGCAGGGTAAAGGTAAACTTCGAGCCATGGCCGACGGCGCTCTCGACGGTGATTTTGCCGCCCATCGCCTCGGCGAGTTTTTGCGAGATGGCGAGGCCGAGCCCGCTGCCGCCAAAGCGGCGGCTCATCGAGCTGTCCGCCTGACTGAAGACAGTGAAGATCCGCGCGACCGTTTCCGGATCCATGCCGATGCCGGTGTCGGCGACGGTGAACGTGAGCTTGGTGGTGGCGTCGTCGTGGGCGGTGCAGACGGCAGTGAGTGTCACGCGGCCGCGGTCGGTGAACTTGATCGCATTGCCGAGGAGGTTGAAGAGCACTTGGCGCAGCCGGGTGGGATCACCGAGCAGCCGGCTGGGGAGCCGGGGATCGAATTCGGCGGCGAGCTCCAGCCCTTTCGCTGTCGCGCGCGGTCGCAACAAATCGACGACACTCTTGATCGTGGCGGCGGGGGCGAAGGCGATGCGTTCGAGTTCAAGCCGGCCGGCCTCGATTTTGGAGAAGTCGAGGATGTCGTTGATGAGTTCGAGGAGCGTATCGGCCGAGCCGGCGGCCGTCTCCAGATGCTCGTGTTGGTCGGGGGTGAGCGGGCTGTCGCGGACGATGCGGAGCATGCCGAGGATGCCGTTCATCGGCGTGCGGATCTCGTGGCTCATCGTTGCGAGAAATTCGCTCTTAGCGCGGTTGGCGGCCTCGGCGCGTTCGCGGGCGGTGCGGAGTTCGTTCTCGGTGCCTTCGCGCCGCGTGATTTCCGCGCCAAGGGATTCGACGAGTTCGCCGTTTTCGAATCCGAGCCGGATCGAGCGGCGGAGCGTGCGGAGTTGCTGACGCGCGGCGACGGTCATGTAGCCGAGATAGAGCACACTCATGAGGCCGAGCGTGTAGCTGCGAGAGCCAGCATCGATCATCAGGCGGACCATCATTGGCCCGATGGAAAGATAGAGGTAGGCGACGTTGGCGGCAAAAATGGGCGCGAGCAGTCGGGCGGCCCCGGTGGTGAGGCCCGCGAGCACAAGGACGAGGAGGACGCGATAGGCGGGATCGCCGGCGGTGTAGAAAATCCATGCGGCAGCACCCCAGCTCAAACCCGTGGCGGCACTGACGGCGACGAACCCTGCAATCCACCGATTGGTGTGCCTGGGTTGGGCCGGGGAACGCAGAAAGAGCCAGCGCATCGCCAGGCGGGCAAAGTTGCACGCCACGGTTGCTGCCGTCCAGATCCACACGGTCCGGGCCGGGAACGCCGGCAGCATTTTCACCCCCAGCAGCACGGCGACACCGACGGCAAACGGTGCGCCATAGAGCGAATCTTCGTAGGCGGTGCGCAAGAGTTCGGCACGCACGCGCAGGTCGAGCGGGCTCGTCGGCAGAGAGTTGGAAGCGGCGGAGCCCATGCGACGTTCAGGTGGTGCCAGCATGGCTCGGACAGGCGGAAACGCGAGCGCCATGATCCGGCGCGGCGTCGAACGATCTTACGAAACGAGCCGGATCGAACGCACGGCGTCGGCCGGAAATACCGTCTTCTCGATCGCCGGTGGCCGCACTACGAGCGGCGGCGCCTTGAAGACCGGCCGGTTCCACAACACGTCTTCGCGCGACAGGACGCGCACCAGAGCGGGAGGCTCGGTGGCGGCTTGCGGGCAGACAAAGGGAGGCGGCAGGTGCATGGCGGGGGATTATGGACCGGGATGCGACGAAGAAGTGCCGCACAAATTTCGAAAAACAATCCGTTAACGGGCTATTCTGAGGTTTGAGCGAAAATTCACGAAAAACGGTGCCTCGCTGCCCGCTGGCTGCGACGTCGGCAAGGCCGGCGCCCGAAAGATCGGACCACCCCACTGGACGTCGGTGCGAGGCGCGACACGAATGAGCCCCGCGTCACGCCGGGCGGGCGCGGATTGGGAGCGAAACAGATCGAAGGGCGAGTTCATCGTGGGACGAGGAGGAACAATGGGTCTCATCGGCTCGCAGGCATGGGAGGTTGAGAAAAGTTTTCGCGGACGGTTCAGAAATATTTCCGGCTGCGAAATCGCCCCTTGCGCCACGACCGGGTCTCAGTAGAAACGGCGGACGTTTGCTTGCCCTTCCTGATTGCCGGCCGTCCGGTCAACCCCCGAATCCTATCCCCATCGAATGAAACCCTCACGCTTGTTCGCGGCCAGTTGCGTCGCGTTGATTGTCACGGCCATGACCTTCGCCATCCGGGCGGGCATCCTCACCGAACTGAGCAAGAACTTCGCCCTGACAGACACCCAGCTCGGCTGGGTCAACTCAATGGCGTTCCTCGGGTTTCCCGTGGCGATGATGGTGCTCGGTCTTCTCTACAATTCGCTCGGGCCGAAAATCCTGCTGACGATCGCGCTCGTCGGCCACATTGCCGGACTGCTGCTGACGATCACGGCCAACGGATTCTGGGGGCTGATCATTTCCACCTTCTGCATCGGTTTCGCCAACGGTTCGGTCGAGGCGGCCTGCAATCCGCTTATCGCGAGCATGTTTCCCCAAAACCAAACGACGATGCTCAATCGGTTCCATGTCTGGTTCCCGGGTGGCATCGTGATCGGCTCGCTGATTTCGCAGTTCATGACGTCGGCTCATTTCGGCTGGCAATGGCAGATCACCACCATGCTGGTTCCGACCGCGATTTACGGCTTCCTCATCTTCACCACTGAATTTCCCAAGTCGGCTAACATCGAGACCTCGACCGGCAAGAACATCCGGCATCTGTTCACGCCGCTCTATATTTTCATGATCGTCTGCATGACCCTCACGGCGACGACCGAATTGGGCACGCAGCAGTGGGTGGGTCGCATTCTGCAGGAGAGCGGCGCCTCGCCGATGATTATCCTCGCGCTCGGCACCGGTCTGATGGCAGTCGGTCGGCAGTTCGCCGGCGTGCTCGTTCACAAGCTCCACACCGTCGGGGTGCTACTGGTTTCTGCGCTGCTCGCCGCGATCGGCCTGTTCCTCTTGAGCAAGGCGACCGGTGGCATGGTGTATCTTGCGACGATCGTCTTCGCCCTCGGCGTATGCTACTTCTGGCCCTGCATGATTGGTTTCATCGCCGAGTATCTGCCCAGCACCGGAGCGCTTGGCATGTCGCTGATGGGTGGCGCCGGCATGTTCGCCGTTTCGATCTGGAATCCAATCATCGGACACTGGATCGACCAGCACCGCACCGCCGCCGAAAAGGCCGGTCTCTCCGGCTCCGCTGTCGAACTTTCCGCGGGTCAGGCCACGCTGAGCAACATGTCGACATTTCCGATCGTCCTGATCGTGGCCTTCGGGGTCCTGTTCGCCATGCGCAGCAAACTCGAAAAAGGCGCACACACGCGCTGAGACGTCGCTCAAGTTCGGGCTTTCGAGCCCATCGCAAAAATTATCGTCGTAGGTCGTGTCCACCGCGCTCCGGTTCAACGGAGCGTCATGCAGTCGGATGGCCTGCGGAAAAGAAGCAGCCGGGAAATGCCCCGGGCCGCAGCGGTGGCCTTGAGCGCGACGCGTCGTTTCAGAACAACACGCCCCGCTCATGCGGGCCGCTGGCGGCCGGGGTGAAAGGTTTCCGTCACGCGACTCGGCGCAGGTGGCTGGTCGACGCGCTGCGTTTCGGCAGCGTGATCGTTAGCACTCCATGCCGAATCTCGGCATCCATCGCGGCGTAGTCGAAGCCCGTGCCGAGCCGCAATTTCAGCCGGTAGTCGCGCTGCGCCGCTTCGAGGTGGAGCGCCTGCCAGTTGATGCGAACGACGTGGGCCTTGCGGGCCGTGATGGTGAGATCGGCCCCGCGACCCTCGATGTCCACCCCTACGGCTTCGACGCCGGGGACGAAGACGGTGAGTTTCATCGCTTCGCGGTGCTCCTGGCATTCGTAGTTGGGCTGGCGGAAGGCGTCCGGGGACGTCGGCTCCGGGCCGAGACTGCGAGTGCGATTCGGGAGGGGACTGATGATCGTATGCATGGGAGGAAAAATCGAACGAAGCGTTTCCCTCGGTGGTTTGGTGACCGCCGGGCTTTCAGAGGGCTAAACGCTTCCTTGAAGGAAAGTTTAGGTCTGGTTGCCCGCGCCGGTTTTATTCCAAACGGAAATAACGACCGGTCGCATCGCGGCACAACGCTGCTGGCGCTGCGTAAAGCAGGCGCCGGCGCGGCGGACGTGATGTTGAAGAGACGCGGTCATTGAGACAGGTGTGCGAAGCTGCATATTGCAGCCGGCGTGCCAAGCCCGAAATATTTTATGACGGCCGGGATTGCGGGCCACAGTGCCGGTGCCCACGCTCCGCCCATGGCCTTGCTCACCGATTCCAACACGACCCTTGCCGACCTAAAAGCGCGCGTGCTCGCCTTCGTTCGCGCGCGCGACTGGGAGCAATTTCATTCGCCGAAGAACCTCAGCATGGCGCTCGCCGCCGAGTCCGGCGAACTGATGGAGCATTTCCTGTGGTCGACGCCTGAGCAGTCTCAGGCCGTCGCCCTCGACCCCGCGAAACGCGGCAAGATCGCCGACGAACTTGCCGATGTCGTAATCTACGCGCTCGAGTTCGCCAACATCACCGGCCTCGATCTCGCCGCGGCCATCGAGGCGAAGATGTCCGCCAACGCGCAAAAATATCCCGTCGAGAAATCGCGCGGCCGCTCGGAAAAATACAACGAGCTTTAAGCCCACAAAAAACGCGAAGCGCACTGGCGCTTCGCGATCGAGAAAGAGACGGATACTGGGCTCAGGCTTTTCCGCCGTAGCTCAGATAGTCGTCGAGATCGAGCAGGTCGGAGAACGAACGGATGTCGTCTCGTTCGGATTTGTTCTGCTTGAGCACGCTCGCGATCCACTCGTGGCCGGGTGCGCCGCCGGGCCCGAGATTCTCGAGCCAGCCCGACCACGCGATCACTTCGTTCGTCGGGCGCTTCGACTGGACGTTGACCCACTCGAGGATCTGCACGTCGGTCTTGCCCGTCTTGATTTCGGCGAGCATCGCCTCGTGGCCGATGCCGGTGAATGCGAAGAACCGCTGATCGAGCGGGCAGTTGTAGTGGTAGTCTCCCCCTTTGCCCGTGAGGACGGCGCGCGCCTTGTCGAGCAGCCGGGCGAGATGCGCGTAGCCGCCGAGGCGGACGCGCACGCTGCGAGGCGGATGTTGAGTGAGGTCGGGAGTGCTATAGTTAATCATAGGGAAAAATTAGTTTAGTTCGCAGTTCCTGCACGATTCGCCGCAGCCACACGGAGGAGCGGGCGGCACGGCTTTCTGGGCGATAAACCCATAGCCTCCGGCGATAACGCGGCGCACGCGCTCGCCCGTTTCAGGGTGTCGCTTCAGCGGAGGGTCTTGCATCGACTGCTGCACTTCGAACCGGCGCGGCGTGGCGCCGGACATTTGCGGGATCGTTTCGTAAACGTAGGTAGTCATCGGAAGTGATTGAGCAGTGTCGCTTCAGTGGCGAGAGTGCGGGCAAAGTCAAATCGCCCGATGAAAAACGCCGTCCGCAATTTCTACGTCCTGCCCTGCTGCCTGCTGCTCCTCAATCTCTGCAACCAGCTCGCGAGCTACAAGGCTCGCATCATCGACGATGTCTTTCTCCGCACCGCCGCCATCATGGCCATGGTGCTGTTCGGTGGCACGCTGGTCGGCTCCGTCGCTGAACCGTTGATTGGCACGCTGGTCGGCTCGCTGCACCAGGGCACCCGTGCTCGGTGGGGGCAACTCGGGGAAATCCTGTTTCTCCTCGTCCTCGGTCTCGTCGTTTTCTGGCTCTATTACCGGGTCGATGTTTACGGAGTCGGATCGATTCTCCCGTCGGAGTGGCGCAATCCGTCGCGGCATCGGTGAATGCCTCCGGACTTCCCTCGCGCGTAGTCAGCGTGCACGCTCGGCGCATGAAGCACCTCGCTCTGCTGCTCTTTTCCGCCGCACTGCTCGCAGCGCAAACTCCGCCGCCAGCGGTCGTGGTGTTGAAGCCCGCTCGCGTCTTCGACGGTGTGGCCCTCTACGAAAACTGGATCGTCGTCGTCCGCGGCGAACGCCTTGAGTCCGCCGGTCCCGCCGCCGGTCTGCCCGCACCCGCCGGGGCGAAGGTGATCGATCTGCCGGGTGCGACGCTCCTGCCCGGCCTCATCGAGGCGCACAGCCACATGCTGCTGCATCCCTACAACGAGACGACGTGGAATGATCAGGTCGCCCGCGAGCCGCTCGCGCTCCGCGTCGCCCGCGCGACCAACCACCTCCGCGTGACGCTGCTCGCCGGCTTCACGACGGTTCGTGATCTCGGCACCGAGGGCGCGGGCTATGCCGATGTCGGGCTGAAGCAAGCCGTCGAACAAAACATCATCCCCGGTCCGCGGATGCTCGTCGCGACGCGCGCCATCGTCGCGACCGGCACCTATGGCCCGCGCGGTTTTGCACCCGAGTGGACGGTGCCGCAGGGCGCCGAGGAAGCTAGCGGCGTCGATGAACTCATCCGCGTCACCCGCGATCAAATCAGCCGTGGCGCCGATTGGGTGAAAGTTTACGCCGACTACCGCTGGGGCGCGCACCGCGAAGCCGCGCCGACCTTTTCCATCGAGGAACTCAAGGCTATCGTCGAGACCGCCCGCAGCAGCGGACGAGGCGTGAGCGCCCACGCTGCCACCGCCGAAGGCATGAGGCGAGCCACCCTCGCCGGCGTTGAGACGATCGAACACGGCAACGAAGGCACCGCGGATATTTTCAAGCTGATGAAGGAGCGCGGCGTGGCCTTCGTGCCGACGCTCTCCGTCGGCAACCGCGACACCGCGCGCCGCGCGATGTTCAAGGCCGCGCTCGAATCCGGCGTGACGATCGTGAGCGGCAGCGATGTCGGCGTCTTCCCTCACGGCACCGAAGCGCTTGAGCTTCAACTCCTCGTCGACTTCGGGATGACGCCGACGGCTGCGCTCACCGCCGCCACCGCCACGGCTGCCCGCGTGCTGCACCTCGAAAAAGATGTTGGCCGCGTGCAGCCGGGACTGTTTGCAGATTTGATCGCCGTCGACGGCGATCCGACGCGCGACATCGGCACCTTGCGCAACGCCGCGTTCGTAATGAAGGGCGGGGCCGTCGTGAAGGGCCCGTGAGCGTCACGCCTTTGGCCGAAACGCTTTCATCACCGCATCGTTCGTCTCCAAACGCGGACCGCCGATGAGATCGATGCAGTAGGGAATGGCGGGAAACACCGCCTCAAGATTTTCGCGAATCGCCTTCGGGCGACCGGGCAGATTCACGATCAGCGAGCGGCCGCGGATGCCGGCCGTCTGGCGCGAGAGGATCGCGGTGGGCACGAATTTCAGCGAGGTTGCGCGCATGAGTTCGCCAAACCCGGGCATGATTTTTTCGCACACGGCGACGGTCGCTTCGGGCGTGACATCGCGCGGCGCCGGGCCGGTGCCACCCGTGGTGACGATCAGCGCGCAGCCTGCTTCGTCGGCCATCCGCCGCAATTCGGCTTCAATGATCGCCTGCTCGTCGGGAATGATTTTGTAGTCGACCTCGAACGGCGTCGCGATCCAATCGCAGAGGAGGGCAACGCAGGCCTGGCCGGGTGTGTCTTCGTAGACGCCAGCGCTCGCTCGGTCGGAAATGTTGAGGACGCCAATTTTTGCAGTCATGCGTTTTCGGCCGCGAACTTCGCGAGAATCTCAGTGGGAGTCACGCCTCGTTCGCGGAGCGTGCGCAGCGCGAGGGCGTCGTGGCGTTTGGCGAGTCGCTCGCCGCGGTCGTCGTTCATCAGCGGGCAATGAAAAAAATCCGGCACCGCCCAGCCGAGCGCACGAAAGAGCAGGAGCTGGCGAAACGTGCTCCGGATTAGATCGGCGCCGCGGACAACTTCGGTGACGCCCAGTTCGGCGTCGTCCACGACGCAGGCGAGTTGGTAACTTGGCACATCGTCTTTTCGCCAGACGAGAAAGTCGCCGAAGTCGCGGCCAACCACGGCGCGCTGCTCACCGAATTTTCCATCGCGAACGCTTAGCGCTTCACCATCAGGCACGCGGAAGCGCCAGTTGACGGCGATGGTTTCGTCGAGCGGCGGTAGCGGTGCCGTGGCCGACGGTCGGAAGGATGGCGGATAAATCGGTTCGTCATCGGCGCCGCCTTCGTGTGGAGCGCCGGCGGCCTCGATCACATCGCGGCGCGAGCGGGTGCAGGGATAAATCAGGTTGGCGGCGTGCAGCCGGGCGAGCGCGGCGCGGTAGCGCGGCCGGCGCTGGCTTTGCGACACCACCGGTTCCTCCCAGATGAAGCCGAGCCAGCGGAGATCCGCGATCATGGCGTCGACGAAATCGAGTCGGAAACGGATCGCATCGAGATCGTCGTTGCGGAGGAGCAGCGTGCCGCCAGCGGCGCGGGCGCGCTCGGCGGCGAACCAGAAGGTCCGCGCGTGGCCGAGGTGCAGCAGGCCAGTCGGCGAGGGGGCGAGGCGTCCGCGATAGGTCGGCATTTTTGTGCGTGCGAACTACTGTCCGATGGTGAATCAAATGAACATGGAAAAGTTGCTTTGCGTTTATTGCGCTTCCAGCCGCCAGCTCGATCGGAAATACCACGACGTGGCGGAGGAACTTGGCCGGGCGATGGTCGCGCGGGGCTGGGGTCTTGTTTACGGCGGTGGCAACGTCGGTCTGATGGGTGAGGTGGCGCACGCCGTGAAGGGCGCCGGCGGGCACGTGGTCGGCGTGATTCCCGAGTTCATGATCGCGCGGGAGCTGGCGTATCACGACGCCGACGAGTTGATCACCGTTACGACGATGCGGGAGCGGAAGCGCCTCATGGAGGAGCGCGCTGCGGCGTTTCTCACGCTGCCGGGTGGCATCGGCACCCTCGAGGAACTCACCGAGGTCATGACGCTCCGCTACATCAACCTCCTCCACAAACCGATCGTGTTGTTGAACCAGGATGGATTCTACGACGACTTGCTCCGCTTCTTCGAGCGGATGACGGAGGAGAAATTCAAATCGCCCGGCCTACACAAACTCGCCGCTGTCGCCACGAAGGTGGATGAAGTGTGGCCGCTGATCGAGGCGCCACACGCCTTCGAGGCCGACGCGATTTGGCTGAGCCGGCGGTAAGTGCGCCGCGCGATGGAGCGCGGGTCAGAAAAGATTAACGCGTCCGGCCGGTGCTGGTGGACTCGGGGAGGTCCTGCGCTTGATCGATTTCGCAGACCAGCGCCCAGCCGGTAGGGCGATCGACGAGGGCTAGAGTGTGTTGCGCCGGACCGCTGTCGTGGTCGCTCAGAATGAGATCGAGACGATGACCGTGGTTGTTCAACCAGAAGTCGTCTCGCCGCCACGAGGGCGGAGCCGGAGCGCCGCTCAATACCCGCCACTCCAAGCGGGTGGCCCATTCCGTGGTGTTGCGCGCGGTGTCGTCGGCCGCAGTGCGTTCGAGGCCCACCCACGGCCAGCCGCGAATCCGCGGCGCTGTGACGAGCGCGCCGCCGCTTCCATCGGCAGTCACACGGGCGAATTCGCGACCGGCGTCATCGAGCAGCGTGCACTCGGTGAGCGTGGGTGGGTTGCCTGACCAGTAAACTTCGGCGCGGGTCGCGGTGACGCTGGCGAACGTAGGAGTGCCGCCCGCGACGTCTCGCCAATGGGGCCGGCCAGAAGCCATGGTCTCAGCCGGAAGATCTATGGCGAAACCGATCCGGGGTGCCGGGTGCTTGAACGTGAGCGGCATCGCAGCTTGGCGTTCACGCAGCAGCCGTGCGCGCAACACCTCGATGTCGTCGTCGTCGCCCACCCGTGTGGGTGCGGTGGGCAAAATGGCGTCCTGCAGCAGCCGTGGTTGCCACGCCGTGATGTGCAAACGCACCCGGCGCGGATGGTCAGTGGCGGCCGTCGCGAATACCGGATCGGCGACCTTTGGGCTGAGCGCCCCAGCGGTAGTCGGTGCGGTCGGCGGTGATTTGTCGGATACGCGGACTGCGGACGTGGGCGACGAACGATCGGCCGGTGCCGCGCGGTCGGCCGGAGGTTCGGCGCTGGCTGGATCAGCACCGGTGGCCAGCGCAGTTTTTTCGGCCGGCGAATCGTCGGCCGGCGCGGCGGCAGCGAATGGCGGTGGCGGCGGAGCAGCGTTGTTCGCCGTCGTGGTGGCGGGTGGCGACGGGACTGGTGCCGGTTGATCGGTTTTGGTTTCGGGAGAAGGCTGGCGTGTGGGCGGGTGGGCTGAAGCGACTGGTGGAACAGGCGGCGGCGCTGGTGGTGGCGTTGATGGATTGGGCGGAGGTAGCGGTGGTGCGACACTGACTGCGGAAGTCGAAGTAGCAGCGCTGGCGGCCGCCGCGGCGATGGCACTCGCACTCGACGCGACCGCGGCACCGACGGAAGCGGCGGCGGTTGTTGAGGCGCTGCCGGCGGCGGCACCTGCGCCGGCCGAGGTGTTGCCAGGTGCACCGGAATTCGCCGCCGCCGCGTTCGCCGCGGAAGAGGGTGGCGCAGCGCTCGCGACTGCTCCCGAGGAATCAGCGGCGAATCCCGCGACCCGCTGTTCGACCAAAACGGTTGGTCGCCGTCCACCATCGCGCTGGGGAAACTCCTCGGACTTCGATCGCTGCGAGTGCGCTTCGAGGCTCGCGATTTTGGTGGTCGGAATACCCGGCGCGACTCCAGCGGCGAAGGGACCGGGTGTTGAGTTGTCCTTTGTAGCGTCGGTGCGCGGTCGGACAAAAGCGTTCGGTGTCACCTTGGCCGGAGCGGGTAAATCGGCCGTCGCTTTCGCTGTCGCCTGCGATGCGCGCGGCGCCGCCGGCCAGCGCCACCACGTGACGCCGGTAATCGTGAGAGCGATCGCGGCAAATAAAAAAAACAGAGCGCGCGGGCGCCGTCGATTGGGCGGAGCGCCCCTGAGGATCGCGGCACCGTCGTCGGCGCGGTCCCGCAGTTCGAGTCCGGTGACAGAGGTGAGTTCGATTTCCACCAACACGCCACCGGGCGGGAATTTTCCTTGGGGAGAAACGGCGCAGGCGTGGTAGCGCCCCGGTGTAACTTTCGGAAAGCGAAATTTTCCCGCGGCATCGGATCGCGTGCGAGCGAGAGTGCCGCCGTCCGGGCGTTCGAGGACCACCTCGTGGTCGGGGGCGACCGCATTGGCGAGAAAGACGGTGCCGGTGATCTCACAATCCGTCGCGTCGGGATACTGCGGAGACAGCGGTGCCGCCAACCCCCAGCTGTGCACCATGAGACTGCGCTCGGCGCGGACGACGTAGCCGGCGAGCGAAACGTCTGGCAGGCCGGCGAGCGTGGCGACGACCTCGTTCATCCGCGCCTGGATCTGGGGCAGGACGGACGCCCCGCGGCGCGCATCGGCGGCGGCTTGAGGCGCATCTTCCACAGAATCAGCGAGTGAGCGCAGGGCACCAGTCAGGCGTTTGCGCACGGTGGCGAGTTCGGCCGCCACGATCGGCGGGCGGTTGGCGGGCTCGCGCCACGACCACTGCACGCCTCCGTCGTCCGAGCGCGTTTGCGGGGGCAGAAGGATGCCACGAAAATGCGGCAGGAGAAGCGACCAGTAGTGGTGGAGCGAGCGCTGGCCGATCATCGGTGGCGTGGGCTGACCGGCACCGCGCTTGAGTGCGGCGACGGCGCGGCGGGATTCGTCCGGACGGTTCATGGTCTGACGCCGGCCGGGGCGGCGATGAGCGTGGCCAGTCGCCAGCGATAGACTTCGCCCGGTGCAAGGCGGGCGGAAAACTGGCGGGTCAACTCTGCCCCGGCGAGACCGGAGAGCGCCGTCTGCGTGATCGTGTAGTCGCCGCCCGCGAATTCTAAACGCTGCGTCTCGTGCGCACCGACGAGCAGAATGCGTTCGCCGGAACCTGCCGCCGCGACCGCGATACGCCAGTCGCATTCGCTGACATTGACGAGTTCGATTCTAGAGGCCCGCGAGATCGCCGGCGCGACGGGCGCTGCGGGACTGGCGCAGCCACCGGTGATTTCGAGCGTCACCAGCAACGCGGCGGTGACGAAGGCGGAGCACAGTCGGCCAGCCGCCAGCATCCGTCGATCGGAGCTGGACGCAGATCGTTGGGCAGATCGCAGGGGTCGGTTCATGGTCGACCGCGGGAGGCGTGGCCGGTTGCCTCGTATCGTCACACGGGGCGAAAACTTAAATCCGGCTGGCTCATCTTCGCTCCGACGCTGAAAATCTTGCCGCGGGCACAGGACCGTGCGGCAGTGGAGCCGATGCATCGCCAACCGATTTTGGAGTTACTGCGGCGCCACGCGGCGCAGCCGCTGGACGCGCATGAGGCCGCGATGGCGGCGGAGATTATCCGGTTCGTCGAGACGCACGCGGACTGTTTTTTGCGGTCGTGCGTGCCCGGTCACCTGACCGGCTCAGCCTGGATCGTGGATCCGGAGCGGACGCGCACGCTCCTCACGCACCATCACAAACTCGATCGGTGGCTTCAGCTCGGTGGGCACGCCGACGGCGAAACCGATCTGGCTGGCGTCGCGATGCGGGAGGCGCGCGAGGAGAGTGGCCTGACGCGGCTACGCGCCGTGAGCGCGGTGCCGTTCGACGTGGATCGGCACTTAATTCCGGCGCGCGGCCATGAGCCCGAGCACTATCACCACGACGTGCGTTTCATGATCGAAGCCGATCCGGATGAACCGCTAGTGATTTCCAGCGAGTCGAAAGATCTGGCTTGGGTCGAAATCATAGGAGTGGCAGCGCTCAACCCTGCGGAGTCGATGGCGCGAATGGTGCGAAAGACGCAGGCGGCGAAGGTCGCACCCAAGATTGATCCGGCTTAAAAGGTGGGTGACTACTGGTGATGGGGCCAAGACCCCACTAGCGGTAAATCAGTCTATGCGCTATTGAACAGGTGCCTTGGACGCGCGTGCGGCCGTGGCCTCTGCGCATGAAGATCCTCCTGGTCAGTCCGAAAACTCCGAACACGTTTTGGAGTTTCAAGCATGTGTTGCGGTTCGTGGCGAAGCGCGCGGCGTTTCCGCCGCTCGGCCTGATCACGGTGGCGGCGATGCTGCCGCGCGAGTGGCGGCTCAAGCTGATCGATCTGAACGTCGATCGGCTCGACGACCGCGATTTGCGCTGGGCCGACTCCGTGCTGTTGAGCGCGATGATTGTGCACCAGGAATCGGTGCGCGAAATCGCGGCGCGCGCGGCGGCGCTCGGCACGCGCGTCGTAGCGGGCGGGCCGCTCTTCACGACCGGTCACGAGTTGTTTCCGGAAATCCCGCACTTTGTGCTCGGCGAGGCCGAGGAGATTATGCCCCAGCTCGTCGCGGACTTGCGCGCCGGCACGCTGCAACGGGTCTATCACGCTCCGCGTTTTCCCGCGCTCGATCAGACGCCGATCCCGCGCTACGATTTGCTGAGGTTGCGCAACTACGTGACGATGGCGGCGCAATTTTCCCGCGGCTGTCCCTACGACTGCGAGTTTTGCGACATCATCGTGATGAATGGCCGCGTGCCGCGCACGAAGTCGCCGGTGCAGTTCATCGCGGAGTTGGAGACGCTGCGTCGGATCGGCTGGAAGGACATGGTGTTCGTCGTGGACGACAATTTCATCGGCAACAAGGCGCGCACGAAGACGCTCCTCCACGCGATGATCGAGTGGCGCGAGCGCACGCATCCGGCCATGGGCTTTCTGACCGAGGCGTCGATCAATCTCGCGGACGATGCGGAGTTGCGCGCGCTGATGGTCGCGGCGGGTTTCAGGAAGGTGTTCGTCGGGATCGAGACGCCCTCGGCGGCGTCGCTCGACGAGTGTCGCAAGTTGCAAAACACGGGCCGCGATCTCGTGGCCGCGGTGCAGGTGCTGCAGCAATCCGGGCTCGAGGTGATGGGCGGATTCATCGTCGGGTTCGACAGCGACACCGGCGACATCTTCAAGCAGCAGTTCGATTTCATCCAGCGCTCGGGCGTCGCGACGGCGATGGTCGGTTTACTCACGGCGCTGCCGCAGACGCGGCTCTACCAGCGCCTGCAGCGCGAGGGCCGGCTCCTCGCCGAGAGCACGGGCAACAACACCTCGGCGGCCCTGAATTTTCGTCCGCGGCTCGACCGGCAATGGCTAGAGAACGGCTATCGCGAACTCATGCGGCGGCTTTACGAGCCGCGAAATTATTACAGTCGCATCCGCGTTTTCCTAAAAAACCACCATGGTCGCGGCGAACGGCTGCGGTTATCGTGGGTGGATTGCACGGCGTTTCTGAAATCGTTCTGGCTGCTCGGCGTGTGGCACCGCGGCCGCCTGGCCTACTGGTGGTTCATGATCGGGACGATGCTGCGCCGGCCGCGGCAATTCCGCGTGGCGATCGAACTGGCCATCGTCGGCCACCATTTTCGGCGGGTGGCGGCGGGGCTGTGAGGCGAGCGGCTCAGGCGAACGCGCCGCGCTCAAACATTTGCTCGGTTGTTTGGGCGACTTGGTTCAAATCCGTTTCATCGACGTAATGAGCCAGCGAAAAATCGCGCAACGCCTGCCAGACGCCGACGAGATAACTCTCCTTCACGGCGGTGTGCTGAGCTTCGGCCTGTTGCACCCGCTCCAAGAGGGCCGGGAAACCGAGCGACCGCAGTTCGTGGCAACGCTCCATGATGGCGGCGAATTGCTGCTGGATGGATGAGACGGGCAGATCCGCTGCCGCTTCCATCGACTGGGCGAAATCAAATGTGGGCAGGCGGGGAAACTCCGACTCAAATGCCGTGCCGTGGAGAAAACGATCCCGCTCGTCGGCGATGGCATTCGTGGCAGCCACGTCCGAGGCGAGCAGGGCGCCGATCTTGGCGGCATGAATAATGGCTTCGCGACTCGTCTCCGAGACGTAGCGGTTGCCGTCGGCGTCGAGCCGCGGTGATACGAGGCTGTTGCGCGCGCAACCGATCGCTCGGATGAAATCCTGCAACTCAAGGTCGAGCCGGGCGACACAACGATGCCAGTCAGCCACGAGCGACTCCGAGATGAGTCCGGAATAATAGGTCGCATCGTTTTGCCGCAGCCAATCTTCGATGTGCAATTCCGCGCATTTGCGGAGGCGTTTCATTGCGTCGGCATTGCGTTGGAGAGCTTTAGTATAAAGTGAAAGATCCGCGGTGGTCGCCTCCAGACTGGCTTGGTAAGCCGCCTTGGTCCCGGATCGGCGAAAGGCCAGAAAGGGCGGCCGGGTCGCGCTGACGTTCTCGTGCTGCGCCTTGGCTTCGTTCATCGCCTTCAGGATCAGTTCGCCGGCCCGGTAGAGGTAGGCCTCACGCACGATAAGTTGAAAGGTGTCCTCGGGCAAAGCCGCGACGAGTTTTGCGGTTGCATCGGGATTGATGCTCGGCGTCGCGGTGACCCAAGGAAAGGCTGACCCGCCAGTGGCAGGAGTCGCTGCAACTTCGTTGGTTTCGGTGGCGCTCATATGGAGAAGTCGTGATTGGTCTCGGCACCCAATGGACGTCGCGGCGCGTCGGTTTGCAACTTTGGGAACTACGCCTCGGCAGGGTAGTTTCGCGAAGCTGCCAGCGAATCGATTCGCCGCTTCCGTCCCAAACCGCTGCGCAAAACTACGCAGTCCCGCTACGGTCAGCGCCAGAACGCGACGCCAAGCAGACCGGCGCGAACGTCAGTCACCGACCTGGGACCACCGGGCCGCGACTGCTGACGCCCAGCGTTTTCTGGGATGGATCTAACTGCCCATCCAAAGTCAGTCGGACGATATCGCCTGCTTTGCACTTGCGTCCCTGAATCGTGCAATCGCGGGAGACGAGCCCTTGCTGGAGGTGGCCATTTTCGTAAAACCACGCCATGCAGTCCGTCCCGTAAAACAAAAGCCGCATCGGCATCCGGAGCGGATTTTGACTGCTGGTGCAGGGAACGCCGTCGATCTCTTCATCCTGCGCCAGCCAGATCGCCCTCAGCTTCCCGCTTAGGTAGATGACGTGGCCAATGCCGTCTTCCGTCGCCGTGCAGAGATGTCCCTGAAGAAGCGTTTTCGCCGGCAGCCAGCATCGCCATGTGTCGTGCACCTCTGGCTCCCAAACATTGCTGAAAAACAACGTGGCCTTCGTCGGCAACAGCAGGCCGCGAATCGAAGTGGCCTGCGGAAGGGTGCCACTGAACATTTTGCTCTGGTGAAACTGCACCGCGCTCCCGGCGGGCAGCGCGAGGCCTGCGAGTATGGCGGGTTGCCCCAGGCGACATGCCTCCACTTCGCCGGCGCCGTTGAACTGGAGCTCAGTCCCGATCGGCAGCGCGACGCCGGCGACAGTATAATCGCGCGACAGCGTGCAGCGTTTGATCGCGCCCTTGCTGTGAAGCTCGACCTGGTGCTGGCAGGGCACGCCGTTGATTTCAGTTGGTGCGGAAAGATCTCGAGTCTCGGCGAAGCTCGTCGAGTTGGCGAACCCACAGGCAATCGCGGTGCCTATAAGTCGAAGGGGAGAGCGGTATATTTTCATCGGAAACGCCGACTTGGCATTGTCCGAGCATAAGCGACACTGTCTATGGTGCGTTAATCGAAAATCGTGATGATCGCAATCGACTGAACCGATGGCGTGAATTCACTCTAAACGCGATGACCGCGCTCAACGCCAGAGCGCGACGAGTTCTTCCTTCCGCACCCAGCCGGTCTGGCCGTTTTCGAAGGCGAGGCGGGTCCAGCCGAGAAAAGTTTTGTCGACGATCGCGACACTGCCGGCAGCGAGGGCTGTGGATTTCTGCGCGGTGTCGGCCTCGGTCGGAATCGAGCGGAGTGTGCCGGCGCGCCAGACGACGACAGCGCGGGCGTCGGCGGTCTCGCCGAATTCGCGGAGCCCGAGCAGCGCGGCGGTGGCGAGCAAAACGCTGATGAGCAAAAGGCTGTTCGCAGCCCACGTGACGACGGACGCGCGGCGACCGTAGCTGTTGACCAGCAGCCAGCCGAGCGCGAGCGCCGCGAGCGAGGCAGCGGCAATCAACGCGAGTTGCCAGGTGACGGGTGAGGCGAGGCGGGCGAGCGACGCCGTCGGATTGGGCGCGATGAATCCGGCGAGTGGGGCCGGCGCAAAGCCGGCCTTCTCGGCGGCGAGCGCAAAATGCCAGCGCGCGGCGGGATCGGCGGGATTTTGCACGAACGCTGCCGCCGCCTGAGCCGCCGCCTCACCGGCGCGATCCTGCTGGGCGAGGGCGAGCGAAAGGTTGTGGCGCGCGATCCAATCGGTCGGTGTGGCTGCGACGGCGGCGCGCCAGGATTTTTCGGCGGCGGCGAAATCGCCGCTGCGATAGGCGGTGCCGGGATCCGGAGCGGCGCGGAGCAGCGCGACAGGCACGAGCGCGATGAAGAGCAGCGCGGCAAACGGCAGCAGGTTGCGCGGAAGAAAGAGGCGCAGCGGGTTGAAACCGGGCACGCGTTTCGCGGCGAGCGCGGCCTCGGCGCGTGCGACCCAGTCGGCCGGCAGGTCCGTCCTCGCTCCGTAGAGCGAACGATCTGCCTCAAGCCAAAGCGTGGACCAGGCGGCGTCGGAAAACGCGATCGCGGGTGGGGCGGCGTGGGCGATTTGCCAGAGGGCGGTGGCGTCGTGTTGCCACGCGAGGAGCAAGTGCGGACTCGGCGCGGAGCGAAGTTGCGCGAGCGTCGCGGCGAGACGGGTGCGGGCTTCGCGGCGGGCGCGCGCTGGATCGGTGCGCTGCGCGCGGCGGACAGCCAGCCAAACCCAGCCGAGGAGGAGGGCGGCAAACGGCGCGGCGATCGCCGCGAGCAGCTCATGGGCATCGAGCGGTGAGCGCACCGCATCCGCACCGGGGATCGGATCGCGCGGGATGCCGGCGGGCGCGGCCGGAATCGGAGGAGGCGCGCTGGGCTTCGCGCTGGTTTCCGGCGCGGGTGCAGTAGTTTCGAGCGTGGGGCTGGGCGTCGGATTGAAAAGTTTCGGCGCATTGGGCGCGGTAATGTTGAGCGTGGTGCGCGGCGCGGTGATCGTTTTATAGGCGCCGCTTTTCGGATCGAAATAGCTGAAATTGATCGGGCCGAGGGTGTAGGCGCCGGCTTTCGTTGGGACGAGGACGACATCTTCGGCGAGCGTGACGTCGAAGAGTTTGCCCTCGGCGGGCGTGCGCTTGGCTTTCGGCTGGACGACTTGGAAATCGTTGGAGACTTCGCGCGACGGCAGACCGACGATGTCGGGCCAGTTGCCGGTGCCGCTCAGCTCAAGCGTCCACGTGACGGGTTCACCGACGGCGGCGGTCTCGGGCACGATTTTGGAGACGAGTTTGAAGTCGCCGACTGCGCCGCTGAAGCCGAGCGGCGCAGGCGGCAGCGGCTTAATGGTGAGGTGCGGGCGGTTCGACTCGACGCTGACCTGCTCGACCCGTGGTGTCTGAAAAATTCCGAAGCCGATGCTGCCAGTCTGGAGATTCACGAGCTGCGTGGCGCTGGCGAGGTTGAGTACGCCGGGCGTTTTCGCGAGGCCGCGAGACTTGTAGGCGATGGCGAAACGCGGCTCGCCGTTGACGACCATCTCGGTGGCCTCGGGCTTCGACCACTCCTCGGTGATGAGCGGCGTCGGCGTCCAATCGATCGTGGGAGAGAGCTGGCTGAAGTTGCGGCGGATGACGTCGAGGGTGTAGGTGAGCGGAAACACCTCGCCGGCCCACATCGTGGCGTTAGCGGGCATGAGCCGCGACGTGGCAGCGTTGTCGAGGCCAGCGGGGCGGCCGGTGCCGCCGGTGAACGCGCCGACGCGCACGTTGCCCTTGTCGGTCTTCACGTCGAACGCCGGAATCGTGATCGACGCGGAGCTGCGCGCCCTCATGCGGTAGGTGAGCTGCAGATAATCGGAGCGGTGAAAATTGTTGAACTCAGTGCGCTGCGACTGGCCGGTGAGCGCGAACTGGACGCCCTCGACCGCGGGCAACGTCGGTGTGCCGTCGGGTGTGCAGTTCTCAAATGTTAGCACGAGTTCGCCGGGATCGTCGGACAATTCCCAGCGGGCCGTTTGCGCGCGGGCAGCGGCGGCGAGCAGCAGCGGAAGGACGAGGAGGCAGGCAAGGCGAAGGAAACGCATGGGTGTCACCAATCTTTGCCGGGCTTTTTGACGGCCGGCTTTTTTTCGCCGTCCATCATCTGGAAGAGCTGGGCGGGAGAATCCTGATTGCGAAGCTGATCGAGTTTCTGGAGCGGCAGTGCGAGCGACGGATCGGTCTGGTCGGGCGATTGATCCTTTTTCTCGGGGGTGCCGCCGACTTTTTGCGTGCCGCTCTGCGGGGGTGGCGGCGGTTGGTCTTTTTTCTGCATGTCGCCGAAGGCGGACTCGCCCGGCTTTTTCTGGTCGTCGGGTTTTTGGTTCTGCTGCTGCTGTTGTTGCTGCTGATCTTTCTTCTCCTGTTGCTGCGATTGATCCTGTTTCTGCTGCTGGTCCTGATTTTGATTCTGCTGGTCGTTCTGTTTTTGATCCTTCTTGTCCTGTTTTGGCTCCTCGGGTTTTTGCAGCAGCGCCTCGAGATCTTGGCGGAGTTTGGGCCAGTCAGTCGCCTTGGGATCGAGCTGCGAGCCGGCGTCGACGGCGGCGAGGGCGTCGCGCACCGGGCCTTCGGGCACGGACTGCTGTTCGCCTTGCAGGTGTGAGCCCCAGATGACGGTTTCATGGCCGAGTTCGGACCAGTCGCGGGCGTTGCGGGCGTCGGCGGCGGAGAGGCGGCCGACGATTTTCGAGAGCGGCGCGGCGACCTCGGCCGCGTGGGTGGAAACCGGCAACCGGAAAATCGACAGCACGATCAGGAGTGTCGCGGCGGTGGCGACGAGTTTCTCGGCCGCGGGCTTGGTCGCGCCGGAGGGAACAGCGAGCTTGATGTCGCGCGGCCGCGGGCGGACGGGAAACTCGTAGAAGAAACTCACCAGCAGAAACCACAGCCCGAAGGCGAGCGGCCATTGGAAGCGCTCGGCAAGACGGACCGTGTTCTTCTCGACAAACTTTCCTTTCTGTCCGGCCTCGACCGTTTCCTTGATGAGCGCGGCGAGATCGAGCCAGGAACTGGAGTCGCGGTAAACGCCACCGGTGGCCGAGGCGAGTTCCTGCAACGTGCTGCTCTCGAGCTTGGAGAGCACGACGGCACCGCGCTCGTCCTTCACGAAGCCGCCGGCGCCGTCGGGAATCATGCCACCGCCCGGAGTGCCGATGCCGAGGCCGATCACGCGGATACCCTTTTTCTTCAGCTCGGGCATCCGATCTTTCCAGTCGTCGTCGGTCGCCTCGCCGTCGCTGAGGATAATGAGAAAGCGATCGGCGGTGTTGCTAGTGCCGAAGGCGGCGATCGCGGTGTCGAGAAGGGCGCGGTAGTTCGTGCCGCCCTCGGGCAGGAAGTTGGGGCCGAGCGCTGGCAGAAATTCGCGGAGGATTTCGTAGTCGGCGCTGAGCGGGCTTTGGAGAAACGCGGTGCCGGAAAACACCGCGAGGCCGACGCGCTCGCCCGAGAGTTTTTCGAGCAGCGACTGGATGAGGAGCTGCGAGCGTGCGAGCCGCGACGGCGCGACGTCGGGCGTGAGCATCGAGCGCGAGAGATCCATCGCGAGGAGGATCTCGCGTGACTGATCGAAGACGGGTTCCTCGAGGCGGCCCCATTGCGGACGGGCGACTGCGGCGATGACGAGCGCGAGCCCGAGGCACAGCCAGACGCGCGGACGTGAACGGCGGTCGGAGGGCTGGGCGCTCAGGGCCGCAAGCTCCAGCGAACGAGCGCCCGCCTCGGCGCGGAGGATTTTCGGATGCGAAGCGGAGCTGGTGCGGTGGCGACGCGTGAATTCCCACACGAGCAGCGCGGCCGGTGCGAGCAACAGCCAGAGGAGTTGCGGCCATGCGAAGCTCATGCGAACGCCTCCTTGCGCCACGCCGGTCGGGCGAAGATCGCGGCGAGGACGAGGATCGCGAGTCCGGGCGCGGCGAGCCACACGAACAGCTCGGTCGTCAGCAGGTAACTCTTGGCCTGAAATTCGATTTTTCGCGCCCGGTCGATCGCCCTGAACGAACTTTCGACGGTGTCGGTGTCGAACGCGCGGAAGAATTTTCCGCCGGTGGCGTCTGCGATTTCGCGGAGGGCGTGTTCGTCGAGATCGGCGGCGATGCGGCGGTAGCCGATCTTGCGGCCCTTGTCGTCGAACACCGGGAACGGCACGAGCCCGTCTTGTCCCGCGCCAATGGTGTAAATCGGAATGCCGCGCGATTTCGCGAGTTCGGTGGCCTGTTGCGGAGTGAGCGCGCCCCGGTTGTTCGCGCCGTCAGTGAGCAGCACGATGAACGCGCCCTGGCGCTTGCCGCCGGCTTCCCGTTTTGCCTGTTCGAGTCGCGTGAGCGCGACGCCGAGCCCATCGCCAATCGCGGTGCCGTCTTCGATCATGCCGATGCGGATGCGCTCAAGTTGTTTCGCGAGCCAGTCGTGATCGAAGGTGAGCGGCGCCATCGTGTAGGCGCGGCCGGAAAAGAGGACCACGCCGATGCGGTCGGCGGGGCGCTGGTCGATGAAGGCTTGGATGACGGGCTTGATCGCTTGGAGGCGGTTGATGCGCTCGCCGTCCTTCACGTAGTCTTCGGCGAGCATTGAGCCGGAGAGATCGACGCAGAGCACGATGTCGTAGCCTTGCGAGTGGACTTCGCGTTTGTCCTCAATCTTTTGTGGTCGGGCGAGTGCGACGATGAGCAGGACGAGTCCGGTGAACGCGAGCCCGACCGGCCAGCGCGACGGTGCGGCGATCGACGGGCGGTGCCACGCGGCGGCGAACGGCACGAGAAACACCGGCACGCGGCGACGGCCGCGCAACCACAGAATCAGCGGCAGCGCCGCCAGCGCCAGAAACCAGATCGGATCTTTGAAGGCGAGATGGTTCATGTCCGTCAGCGCGTGACGCCGGCTTTCATGCGGGCGTGGAAGAATCGGACGAGCGCATCGAGCCGGTTGTCCTCAGTCGTGACCACGAGACGACTGAGCGGGTTGGGAAAGAGTTTCTGCCACGAGGTTTCGCGCTGGGCGCACCACGTCGCGTGTGCGGCACGCTCGGCGGCACTGCCCTCAATGGTGACGAGTCGGCCGGCGGCGGGATCGTAGGCGGCAAAGCTCTCCCCGGCGGGCAGTGCGCGCTCCCACGGGTCGTCGACGCGGAAGCCCATTGTCTGGTAGCGGCGCTGAAGGACGGCCCAGCCCTCGGGTTCGGCCCGCGGCGCGAAATCGCCGAGCCACAGCATCACGCTGTGTTTCGGAGCGGCGCGGGCGAGAAAGCGCCAAGGCATTTCCGGCGCAGGATCGGTGGCGCCAGGCGCGGGGCGGGCGAGCAAGGTGGCGGCGGCGTGCAGGATTTGACCGCGACCGCGGACGGGTTCGCGAAAAAGATTTCCGCCGGGCGCGGCGTGGACGAAGCCGACGCGGTCGCGGTTGACGGCACCGAGCAGCATCACGAGGCCGGCGAGTTCGAGCAGCGCCTCGCGTTTCGACTGCGCGCCGGAACCGAAGTGGAGCGACGGCGAATCCTCGAACACGACGAGCAGCGTGACTTCGCGCTCCTCAACGAATTTTTTGCGGTAAGGTTCGCCGAGCCGCGCGGTGACGTTCCAGTCGATGTCGCGGACGTCGTCGCCGAAAGTATACTTCACGACTTGATCGAACTCCATGCCGCGGCCGCGGAACGCGGAGCGATACTCGCCGCTGAGGACGTTTTCGACGGCATGGCGCACGCGCCACTCCAGCTGGCGCAGGAGCGCCAGGGGATTTTCGATTTTGGAGTTTGGATTTTCGATTGGCATCAACAGGAGTGCCCGCAAATCACGCTAATCAACGCGAATGGCTGATTCTTCATTCGCGTGATTCGCGGTCGGCGTTCCTTACTTGGCGGCCGGCACCGGCGTGCGCTCGACGACCTGCGCGACGATCTTGTCGGGCGTGATCTCCTCGGCTTCGGCTTCGTAGGTGAGGCCGATGCGGTGGCGGAGGACGTCGGGAGCGATTTCCTGCACTAGGGCGGGTGACAGATAATCGCCGCCGCGCAGCCAAGCGAGCGCGCGGCCGGCTTGGTAGAGAGCGAGCGAGGCGCGGGGCGAGGCGCCGAAGTTGAGATAGCGTTTCTGGCCACTGTTTTTTTCCGCGAGGGCGCGCGTGCCGCGAACGAGAGCGAGGATGTAGCCTTCGACCGCCGGCGAGAGGTGGATGGCGTCGACTTGGGCGCGCAGCGAGAGCAGTTCCTCGCCGCTCGTCACGGCGGCGAGCGCGGGTTGCTTGGTGATCTGGCCCCAGCGGCGCATCATCGAGGATTCCTCCTCGGCGCTCGGATAATCGACGATGAGCTTGAACAGAAACCGATCCGTCTGCGCCTCGGGGAGCGGATAGGTGCCTTCCTGCTCGACGGGATTTTGCGTGGCCATCACGAAAAACGGTGCCGGCAACAGATGGGTTTGCCCGCCGATGGTGACCTGCCGTTCCTGCATCGCTTCGAGGAGCGCGCTCTGGACCTTCGCGGGGGCACGGTTGATTTCGTCGGCGAGTACGAGATTGGCAAAAATTGGCCCGTGGTGCGGTGTAAACTCACCGGTCTTCGGCTGGAAAATCATCGTGCCGGTGACGTCGCTCGGCAGGAGATCGGGCGTGAACTGGATGCGCTCGAACTGCACGCCGAGCGCGGTGCCGAGCGAGCGGACGAGGAGGGTTTTCGCGAGGCCGGGCATGCCCTCGAGGAGGACGTGGCCGTTGGCGAGCAGCGCGACGAGCAGGCGCTCGACGGCGGCGTCCTGACCGATGACGGCCTTGCCGATTTCATCGCGGAGTTTCTGGGACCAGGCGGGACCTGTGATCATGGAGAGAGGCGTGGGAGCGGAACGAGTTGAAGTAACAAGGAGGAGGGCGTTTGACTCGGCGGGCGAAGAATAGTTTCCTAGAGAGGAAAAGAAGCAGCCATGGCTTTACCAACCCAAATCGTCGAACGGCTCGCGGCGGTCGGCGCGTGCGCCGCCGACGTCGAGGAGCGTTTTGTCCGGGGAACGGGCCCGGGCGGCCAGAAAATCAACAAGACCAGTTCGACCGTCTGGCTGAGACACGGGCCGACCGGAGTCGAGGTTCGATGCCAGCGCGAACGCTCGCAATCGGCGAACCGAGAGCTGGCGTGGCTCGAACTGGTCGGAAAATTTGAGGCCCGGGCCCGCGCCGCCGCGATGGCGGTGGTCGATGTGCGGGAGGCCGCGCGCCGCCGCACGCGCCATAAATCGCACGGGCAGAAAGTGCGGATGATTCAGGCCAAGCAGCATCGTGCCCGGCACAAAGCGAAGCGTGGGCGCGTGAGCGGCGACGAGTGAGAGTGGTGGCGAAGGGGAAATCAGTGGTGCTGCAAGATGTGAGCGTCGCCGCCGGCTCGAATTGTTTGGTCCCGCTCCGATCAGGCGGGCGAAAGTGATGCCTCATGGCGGCGCGATTTGACGCGACGGCGTCGACTTGATTCGCCTTCATTGGAACTCGTTTTCATCTCATCTGAAAACGGTCTGCCCTCTTATCCCATCTGCAACCGGTAACCGCTGGAGCAAAGATTCCCGCAATGAAGTCCATGCAACACTCCTCCCTTCCGAAACCACTCACGTTTCTCACCTTTTGGGCCATCGCTCTGGCGGCCTCGGCTTTGGTGACGAGCCAAGCTCACGCGGCGGCGTCGGGTCGGCAATTATTCAACGTTGCCGACTACGGTGCCAAACGCGACGGCTCGGCGCTGGCGACCGACGCCTTCCATCAGGCCATCGCGGCCGCGAAAGCGGCGGGCGGCGGCACGATTTACGTGCCTCCCGGCAAGTATTCTTCTGGGCCGATCGAGCTGTTCAGCAACATGACCTTGGACATCGATGCCGGCGCGACGATTGAGTTTCCCGTCGCGCCGCTGCCGTTCACGAAGGGCCGATATCTCGGCGTCGAGGCGCTCGTTCCGATGCCACTCATCGGTGGCCATGATGTGGAAAATGTCACGGTGACCGGGCGCGGCATCGTCACCACCGGCAACTACGAAGCGTGGCGCAAGGCCTACACGGCCGCCTACGAAAATTACCTCGCGGCGCGCAAAGGCGTCGTTTCCACCGGCGGCGACGAATCCATGAGCGCCAACGGCCCGCACTGGGATCACCTGCTGAAAGTGCTCGAAGCCAAGCAGCCCGCCTCCGAGCAGGAATATCGTGACGCGGCAGGCGAGCTGCGCCCGTCCTTTGTCTGCTTCATGAACGCGAAGAACGTCCTCATCGAAGATGTGCGCATCATTGGTGCGCCGATGTTCGTGGTTCATCTGCTTTATTCGGAGAACGCGACCGTCCGCAACGTCATGATCCAGACTTACCCCGGCCCGCACGCCAATGGCATCGCCGTGGATTCCTGCCGCTTCGTTCATATTTCCGACTGCTACGTCGACACGGGCGACGACGGCATCGTCATCAAGTCAGGCAAGGACGCCGACGGACTGCGCGTGAATCGCCCCTCCGAGCACATTACCATCACGAACTGCACCGTGCATCACGCCCACGGCGCGGTCGTGATCGGGAGCGAGACCGCGGGCAGCGTCCGCAACGTCGTGGCCAGCAATATCACGGCCATCGACACGGAGGTCGGCATCCGGATCAAGAGCCGTCGTGGGCGCGGCGGAGTAGTCGAGGACGCGCGCTTCGACAACTGGACGATGGAAAACGTCGGCACGGGCATCGTCGTCACCAGCTACTATGTCATGGGCGGCGAAACCTCCACGACGGAGGAGCCGCTCTCCGAACGCACACCGGTATTCCGAAATATTGGCATCAGCAATGTCACCATCCACGGTGCGAAAAAAGTGATCGAGATCGACGGACTGCCCGAGATGCCCATCACGGCGCTCCGGCTGACGGACATCCTGGGCTCGGGCAAAGTGGGCCTGACGGCGCGCCACACCGAGGCGCTGGAATTGCACCACGTGCAGTTGAACGTCGACCGCGGTCCGGTCTTCTCGATCGAAACGGCTTCTCATTTGGAACTCGACGGCGTGACGACCAGCAAGCCGAACGCCGGATTTTCCGTCTTGCGGCTGACCCAGTCACTGGGAGCGATCCTGCGCGATAGCCACGCGTTTCCCCAGACCGGAACCTTCCTTTCCACCGGCCTCGGAGAACTGAAATCGCTTCACCTCGCGGGCAACGTTTTCGAAAACGCCGCGACTCCAACGGAGGAGCGCTAGACCTTCGGACGCGAATTCCGAGTCGGCTCAGACGAGACCGACGCGACGGCCTTCTTCGGCCGCCTGATAGCCGGCGTAGATGACCTCGACGCAATCCACCGCGAGATCGATGCCGGAGCGCGGCTCGCGGTTTTCCCGGATGGCGCCGACAAAATCCTGGATCTCCTGCGCGAAGCCGCGGAACCAGTCTTCATCTACGCTCGGTCGATTCCAGCCGGCCTTCGTCTCGAGCTTTTCGGTGAAATATTCGTTGCTGAAGACGGCGGCATCGGGTGCGTAGGTTTCAATTGCGTCGTTCGACGTCATGTTCGCCTTGATCACGCCGTCTGTCATGAACGCGGTGACGCGCGTGTTCAGACCGCCAAGGCCAGTGTCGTTGACGATGACGTTGGCGCGCGCGCCGTCCTCGAAGTGGATCACGAGGTTGGCCCAGTTTTCCACGTCGATGGGATTGGCGCTAATCCACTGATTTGCCCCGGCGGTACGGGCGCGGACGGCGGCATCGCTGTGAACCAAATCCGCGACATCGGCGACGACCGCGGTGGGCCGGATGCCACGGCCGAGCCGCTGCTGGCCTTCCCATTGCTTGAGATGCAGGCACGCGCCGACCGAGTGAACGCCCATGCGCAGCAGCGCGCCGCCACCGGTGTTTTTCCAATCGCGTGAGAAAACCGAGTTCGAGCCCGAGTGATTTTCCTCCGCGCGCAGCTCAAGAATCGATCCTTGCGAGGCCGCGATCAGCCGGCGCATCTTGTCGATCGGCGGGGCATAGACCCAGTTCTCGGCGTAACAGAATTTCACGCCGGCGCGTTGCACGGCCTCGCGCACGGCCTCGGCGTTGCGCCGGGCACCTTCGCGCATTTTTGCGCGCGGCACCTTCAAACCGATCGGCTCCGGGTCGCCGGGCTCGCCGAAATATCCGGTGAGCGGTTTCTCCATGATGATGTGCTTGCCGGCGTTCGCGGCACGGATCGCGAACTCATGGTGCTTGGCCGGCGGCACGCAGAGATCGACGACGTCGATGTCTTTGCGCGCGAGCAGGGCATCGAAGTCGTCGGTGACAAACGCGACTTTCGCATCTCGCGCAAACGCCTCCGCACTCTCTTTCGAGCGCGAGCACACGCCCCGAATCTCCACCGCCCCGGCGGGCAGATTGGTGAAGTTTGTGAGGTGCATCTGCGCCCCGTAGCGGGCGCCGACCATGCCGATGCCGAGCGTTTTCATTGTGGGAGCGGTTGCGGCCAACGCAGCCGGGGCGGCGTCATCAGCCGCAGCGCATTCATGGCTGGGTGAGAACCGTCGCTCCGGCTTGGGCTACCACGCCGTCCTCCGTCGACTTCATCCCGCTGACGCCGATTGCACCGACAATCACTCCGTCGACCACCAGCGGCAACCCGCCCTCAATCGCGACGACACCCGGGAGTGACAGGATAACGGTGCGACCACCCGTGACGACATCTTCGAACGCTTTGGTCGGGCGTTTAAATTGGAGCGCGGTCTTCGCTTTCTCCTGCGCGACGACAATGCTGCCGAGCTGGGTGCCATCCATCCGCTCCAGGTAGATCAGGTTGCCGCCGTCATCGAGCACGGCGATGACCATCGTCCATTTGTTCTTGGCCGCTTCGCTTTCGGCGCGGGCCGCGATCTTTTTCGCGAGTTCCAGACTGATGGTGCTCTTGGAGAGCAGTTGCGCAGACAACTGAAGCGGCGCGATCGCGAAGATGGCGGCCGCGAGCAGGAGCTTGAATTGGGATTTCATTGGAATGGATTTTGTGGAGGAGAGTTTAGAGTTTGATGACATTATTCGCGGTCGTGATTTCCTCGATCTGGTGTTCGGGATCGAGTTCTACGCTGGCTCCGTCGAGCGAGGCGACCGCCGGCAAATTCAGTCGAACGTCGACCGACTTCGGCAACAAATCGACTGGCGCCGCGATCGGCGGAACGGCCGCGGTCGCGACGATTCGGCCGTCGCGACTACGGATCGCGATCGTTGAAGCGGGCGCGGCCACCGAGCCGAGGCTGTGAACCCGCACGCTCACGGAGCGGCCGTCGACTTTCACGTCGTTCACGTCGATGCCGAGATCGGGGCGCTGCCAGTAAGGCGTGCCGGGAGTCTTCAGCTTGAACGTCAGAATCGTGGTCGCGCGTGGCGCAAAAGTAAGATCGACGGAACGGGAGCGCTCGAACAGCGCCGTTCGCGTTTCGAGCGCGGTATCCGCGACATCCTTGCCCGTGGTGTCGAGGCCCTGCGAGATTTCCCATTGACCCGGGTCGATGTTCCAACCGGTCAACGTCGCATGCACCGGCAGGCCGTCGAGGTTGTAGGCGATCACTTTGAAGGCGGTGGTGGTGGCGTCGGGAATGAGGATGGCCAGACTCTGCTCGCTGGCGGGAGCGCGGAACTGCCAGCTCACGACGTTTCCGGGATAGGTGCCGTTGCGCACGAGGGCGATGCCGCCGAGCCGCGCGCGCTGCAAGTCGGCGTGGTGCACACCCACGCGATCGATCCATAGGCTGCCTTCGGTGTTGATGTAGTTGAGCAGGTTGGCCTCGCCGATTTGCACCGCATAGAGTCGCTCAAGGTAGCGTTTGTCGCCGGTCACCTGCCAGGCGAGGAAACTGGTGGCGGGATTGCGGTATTCGCTGGAGCGCGACTTCTCAAGGTAGTCACGCACCTGCGCCGGAGCGGTGAAATCCTCGGCGGCGGCCACAATCCGCTGGCTCCACGCCGGCCGCAGACCCGCCAAATCGAGGAGGTTGGCGTTGACGGTGGTGATGGCGCCGGCCCCGCCGTCGAAGATCGGATCGAGGTAGCGCGCCTCGCCGGTACATTTCCACGCGGACCAATACAGCGGCCACGGGAAAAGCGCCTTGGCCAATTTGATGTTCTCATCGGTCTGGTATTGAATGCCGGCCGGCATCTCGAACTGGCCCTTGGCGTTCTTTTGGCGGTGGGCGAGTTGGCCATCGGCTAGCTCCACGATGGTTTTCCGAGCCGAGGGATT
Organism: uncultured Opitutia bacterium; assembly: GCA_903840415.1. Lineage (GTDB taxonomy): Bacteria > Verrucomicrobiota > Verrucomicrobiia > Opitutales > Opitutaceae > CAITWF01. The sequence continues at coordinate 71,589 of CAIMFY010000109.1, forward strand.
GCCGTTGAAATCCACGAGCAGTTCGGCCGGTTGCAACACGAGGTAGGAGTAGCCGCGGGACGATCCCCACACGCCGTCTTCCGACATTTTGGTGCCGCTGAAATAGGCGGTCTTAATATGCCGGTGGCCGGCGGCGTTGACGCCGGTGAGGCTGGCGACACCTCGCGCCGTTTCCATCGCGCGCTCGAACAGTGTCGGGTTGCCGTAGTCGAGAATCATATTCTGGCTCAGACAATTGATCCCTTCTTCGAAGCTGTGAAGGTAGTCGGCCTGAATGGTGGGAAGACCGTTGGTGAACATTCCATTCTTGTAGGCGGCCTCGATCAGGGCGCGGTCCGATTGGCGGATTTTTTCTGGCACGCAACCCATCAATGCGGTGCCCGGCCAAACGTTCAGTAAGTCGACGTCGTCGGAGATGCCTCCGCCGAAATCGCCGTAAGGCACCTGGCGGTTGTCGATATACCATTCGACGAGTTGCCGGAGCTGACCGAGCAGCGTGACTTGTTGATAAGCCCAGAGCGGAACGCCGGCAGGTGGTGGCGGCGCCTGATACGTCGACGGTTCGCCCGTGACGGCCACGGCGTAATAGCTGCGGCCGGGATTGTGATTCGGATCGACGCGAATGAGATCCTTGATGTCGCCCTCGAAACGGTTCCAGAGGTTTAGCTTCGGGTTGTGCTGCGGATGCTCCTCGACGAGCATCGCAAAACTGTCGCGCGCCTGCGTGAACCGATCGAGCGCGTGCTCGGCAACGGCGGCCTCGCGCGGTTTGAAAACGAGGCGAAGTTTGGCATTCGCGAGCGACGCCGCGCTGAACTCGCCGCTCGCGGAAGCGATCGTGAGATAGAGGCCGCGCCCCGGCGGCAGGATGCGGTCGCGCAGATCGAGCCACAGAGTTTTCGCCTCGCCGGGCTTCACGCTGAAGGTGAAGTCGAACATGTTTCGCAGCGGCCAGAGCGGATCTTTGATCTGGATATTGAGCGGGATGAGGCCGTGGTGCGTCGGTGGCACCGTGAGCGCTGGCAAATCGATCGCGATGCCGTCGAGTCCGCCGGCGACATCGTCGAGCCGGTAAGCCGAATCGGCGGACTCGGTCGGAATCAGCACATGCACGATCGGCAGGGCGGACGTGGCTGAAGTCACGTTCGTAGGCGCGGCGGCGCCGGCGGGCCGGGCGGTGAGGAGCGTGCGCTCGTCGGCCGCGAAACGTCCCGCAATAAATGTGACCAAGGGTTGCAGGCTCGCTTCCGCGGCGGGCGCACCGGTGAGACGGTATTCGAGTTTCGGGCTGCCGGCGGGCTCGCGGCCGGCAGTGACGTGGTAGGCCGCGAGTTCGCCGATGGGCTCTTCCTGCTCGACGTTGGTGAAGCGAATTTTTTGGCCGACGATCGCATGATCGAGTTGGTGAACGGTTTTTTCCTGGCCTTTCGGGCGTTCGAACAGCGGCGCGCGGGCGGCGGCATCGTTTGCGTCGGTGGCGTTCAGCAAACTCATCGAGCCCCACGCGGCGCCGGAAATTTCGAGATGATTCCACGGCTCGTCGGGCATGTAGAACGTGATCGCCTTGCCCGACTCCACGTAACAGTCCCAGTCGGGCAGCGTGAAATAATCATGGCGTCCCGGCAGACGGGAGCGGTTGTAAACGCCCGGCCAGGTCGTCTCGCGAATGCCGTCACAGGCTTTCCACCACCAGCGTTTCAAATCGTAGGCTTCGTGGATTTCAACCTTCCTAATGGCGACCGCCGCGTCCGCGAGATAGGGCGGCGGATCGTCGGGGCGGTTCCAGCCGTAGCGAAACCACCATTCGTCGCGCGAACGGGTGTCGGCCAGGGTGCGGGCCGGGAGCGGGGAAAGATTCGTCACCGCGTCGCCGCGGGCGAGGGTCGCGACGCCAGTGTCGTCCAGCATGCGATCGTAAATCCGTAATTCATCGATGTCGCCGCCGCGCGTGAAATTATAGTCACTCTGGACGTTGTAGGGGCTGATGATGCGCGAGTGCGGCCCAAACTGATCGAGTCCGGCGTTGAGGATCGCGGTGGTCTCGCGCGTGGCGGCGAGTTTGCCATTCACGTAAAAGCGGATGCCGCGCGTCTCATCCCACGAGAGGGCGAGATGCACCCAGGCATTGGGTTTCGGAAATTCGGGCAGCGCCACGGACACGCGGATGCGCGCCAGACTGGCGTCGGTCACGAAGGCGTCGAACCCGTGGCCGTTGTAGTCGATCCGCAGCCAGACCATATCCCAGCTCGAGTGATCCGCGTAGCCCACGCGGAAGATCGGAAACTCAGTCGGTCCGACCGGAGAGCGCGAGCGCCAGAAAAACGAGAGCGTGCCTCGCTGCGCGTAGATGTTGCCCGGCGCCCAATACGAGAGCAATTGGGTGTCGCTGCAACTGAGCGCGGCGCCCTTCGCCCCATCGGCGACGGGCGTGATTTCGGCGACGAAGTTTGGCTCCGCGGTTTTCGGCGCGGCCACCTCGGCGGTCGTGCCGTGGTCGCCCGAGAGATAAAACAAGAGTCCGGGCTCGGCGCCCTGAAGCATTGGGCTAAGGCAGCCAAGGAGACTGGTTGCAGTGAACGCGGCGAAAATGCCGCGGCGGCGTGTCGAATGAAGGGGTGTCATCACGGTCGGCATATTTCCCTTCATGAGGGAGCGCGCAATCTTTATTCGGACACGTGTCTCTTTTTTTGATCGAAAGCGCATCTTTCGCCAATTTCATTCGTTAAATCGCTATACCATGATGCCTACCCCGCGTTCGGTGTTGTCCGGTTTAACTCTGTCTGTCCTCGCTCTCGCTGCGCCGGTTGGCGGCGCTGCCACGCTGGACGACTATCTCGCCTCCGCGCCATTCAAGATGCCGGCCGTGCCCGTGCCGTCATTTCCTGATCGCAAATTTCCCCTTACCGATTTCGGTGCCGTTGGCGACGGACACACGCTCAACACCGCGGCGTTCGCCAAGGCGATCGACGCCTGCGCCCAGGCGGGCGGAGGTCACGTGGTGGTGCCGGCGGGTTTGTGGCTCACCGGCCCGATTGTGCTGAAGAGCAACGTCGACCTCCACACTGAGCGCGGGGCGCTCGTCCAACTCACCGCCGACCACACCGCCTATCCGATGGTGCCGCGCGAGGATCGTGGTTTCGTGGCCGCTTCGGGGATCAGTGCGACGGGGCAGAAGAACATCGCCCTCACGGGCGAAGGAGTTTTTGACGGTGCGGGCGAGACGTGGCGCCCGGTGCGGAAATCGAAGACGACCGAGACCGAGTGGCAGCGCTTGCTCGCCAAGGGTGGCGTGACCAGCAACGAAGACACGAACTGGTGGCCGACTAAAGAGGCCATGTTGGGAGAAGACTACCTCGCGACGCTGGCGCAGAAGACGAAACATCCGACGGCCGAAGAGTCGCTGCCGGCGCGCGATTTCCGGCGTTCGCCGCTGGTGACTTTCACCAGCTGCGAAAACGTGTTGATCGAAGGCGTCACCCTGCGCAACTCACCGAGCGGCGTGTTCGTGCCCGCGCGGTGCATCAATGTCACCGTCCGCTATGCGACGATTTTCAACGAGTGGTCCGCGCAAAACGGCGACGGCATGGACATCGGCCCATGCAAAAACGTCGTCGTCTATCGCTGCACGGTGAGCACCGGTGACGACGCCATCTGCATGAAGGCCGGCGGCAAAAGCCCGTGGCCCGGCGAGCCCGGCCTGCAAAACGTCATCGTCGCCGAATGCACCGTCTATCGCGGCCACGGCGGCTTCGTCGTGGGCGGCTCGACTGAGGCTGGAATGCAAAATCTCTGGGCGACGCAGTGTGATTTCATCGGCACCGATACCGGCATCCGCGTCAAGAGCGGCCTCGGCCACGGTGGCCTCGTGCACGACGTCTACGTCGATCACATCTACATGAAGGACATTCTTAACGAGGCGATCCTGTTCGACACCTTCTACGACAACACGCCCGTCAGCGCCGCGACGGCGAAGGCCGCCCCGAATCGCGATCCGGCGAAGACGCCCGAATTCCGCGACTTCTTCATCCGCGACGTTTACTGCCTCGGCGCCGGCTCGGCGATCGCGATGACCGGACTTCCGCAGCAACCGCTGCATCAGATTTCCATCGAGCGCGCGATCCTCACGGCGCGGCGCGGCTTCCGCGCCACCGATGCCACCGACATCACGCTGAAACAGGTGAAGATCAATACGCCGGAGACACCGGCGGTCGTCCAAAAAAATACGCGCAACATCAAGATCATCGATTGAACCGCGGACGGTTCAGCGGTTTCAACCGCCACAACGCTTCAACCTAAGAAACCCCATCATGTCTATTTTAAGATTCTCCAATCTCGCCCGGTTCGTCGCGGCGACGTGCCTCACTTCGCTCGTCGCGCAGGGCGCCACCGTCACGAAAAGCGACGAAGCCCGGCTCGCCAGCGTCGTCGCCTATGCGAACCAAGTGCTGGCCGACGCTTCCGATCATTATCACAAGGAGCCGACGCCGCTGCTGGCGAACGGTGTCGATGTTTACAGCAAGCAGCAGTTGAAGTGGATTTATCCGGACGGAAAGGAGGCGGTGATGTCGGATTTCGTCGAGCAACAGAACCTCATGCGGGTGCTGGCCGCGCTGACCGACCTCACCGGCGATCCGAAATTCAAGGCGGCGGCCAAGGCGCAATACGCCTACTACTTCGCGCATTATCAGGACACGAGCGGTCTCCTCCAGTGGGGCGGCCACCGGTTCGTCGATTTGCAGTCGCTCGCCGTCATGGGATTTTCCGGACCGCCGGACAGCCCGCACGAATTGAAAAACGCCTATCCCTATTATGACCTGATGTTCGAGGTGAACCCGGAGGCGACCAAGCGTTTCATCACCGGATTTTGGAACGCGCACGTGTTCAACTGGCGGACGCTCGAAGTGAGCCGCCACGGCGAGTATGGTCACGAGCCCGGCCCGCACTGGAACAACCCGTTCGACGATCCCGCGCCGTTTTTTGAAACCAAAGGCCTCTCGTTTCTCGATGCCGGCAACGACCTGATCTACTCGGGCGCGATGCTCTACAAACTGACCGGTGACCAAGGAGCGCTGCTCTGGACGAAGCGACTGGCCCACCAATTCGTCAAGGCACGCGACCCGCAGACAAAACTCGGCGCTTATCAATATACCCAGCCGCGAAAAACCGAAGAGCCGAAAGACGACAGCATCACGTTGTCCTGGATGGGAGATCGCGCGAAGCGGCAGTTCGGCCCCGATTTTCCGGGCCACGTCGTGCTTGAAGCGACCATGCTTCTGAAGCGCCTCGCGATGACGATCTATTCCGAGAACGCCCTGATGCAGCTCCAACTGGGCCAGGATCTCGGCCGCGATGGAAAGGATCTCCTCGACTGGACGCACGAGGGCATGGCGGCGTTTGCCCACTACGCCCGGATCTCCGGCACCAATCTTCTCCGGCCGATGCTGACCGATGGCACCGACCTCACCGACTTCGTCGTCAAACGCAACGGTTACTACGAGAGCAAGGGACAAAAGCTCACGGCCTACCGCGCGACGCCGGAGTTGATGATCGCCTATGCGCGCGGCTTTATGATCACCGGCGATTCCGCGCTCTGGACGATGGCACGCGACATCGCCGCGGATTCCGATCTCGGTGAGATCGGAAATGCTCCCGGTCAGGGCGTGAAGGTAAATCTGAAAACGAAGAGCGCAGATCCCTTCGCGCTTTTCTCCATGCTCGATCTTTACCGGCAAACGCACGCGGACGACTACCTGCAACTGGCGCGTGCCATCGGCGACAACATCGTCGCGCAGAAATATCACCACGGTTATTTCACGCCGTTCGAGGACACGATCTACGCCAGCGTGAACGCGATCGAGCCTTACGCCCTGCTGGCACTCGACGCCACGATCAAAGGCACGCCGGACAAAGTCCCGAACTTCATCAACGGCTATGGTTTCTTTTCGGGTGCGTATAAATTTCCAAGCGGTCAGTCGAAACGCATCAACGACGATCTGCTTTATCGACCGAGAAAGTCTGCGCCTAATTTGCCCTTCGAGCGCCTCTCGAACAACACGGAAGGCTAAACCCCGGCGCGCGGTCAGCCGCCCGGGTGATACCTGCTCTCGACGTGCTGCTCGACGTCGTCGAGGTAGAACCACACGTCCTTGAACTCGCCCTTGGTGTAGCGCTCGGCCTGGTCATTGAAGTGCGGCGAGGCGGGATCGCCGCTTTCGCCGCCGGCGAGGAGGCTTCTCGCTTTGAGGCGCGGGCCGAACTCCACCACCGCGACGAAGCTGTTGCCGACGCCGCCGAAAATTTTCTTGGTCGGCTGCGGCCCCGCCGCGCTAAATGCCGCCAGCGATCCCCACACGCTCGCGGTGAAGCCGACCGGCAGGCTCGGTTTCGTGTCGTCGAAGCCAGCGTTCACTTCGCCGCTGAGGCGCTGGAAACGGTTGATGGCGCCCCACGGCGTCTTCCACGTGCCGAAGTCGCGTGTCAGTTTTTCCTCGGCGCGATCGAGTGCGCCGAGCCGCTCGGCTGGCGTCGTTTGCTTCGCCATGAAGTCGAACATCGGCAGCTGATCGGAGGGTGCGATATTTTTGGCTTTCGCCGCGGCGCTGACATTCATCATCAAATCCTGCGCCCAAAAAATCGCGAGTGTCGTCGCGACCGAGTCGGCGGACCAGCGGTGGTCCCAGGTGCGGAGCACCGCGATTGGCTCGGCGAGTTTCGCTCTTAACAGATCGGTGGCGGGCGTTGCATCAAACGCTTTCAGCAAGCCGGGAATCAGCACGTCGAACGCCGGCAGGTCACGATCGAACGCCGCGGCAATAAGTTTATCGAGCGTAAAGTCGTGGCGGTTTGAGAGCATGCGGCCGGCGTGGATACCGCGGAAATTTTCCGGCCGCTCCCACATGTAGCGCGGGAAATCCTGCTGGCGCGGGCTGTTCGGGCCGGCGGCGGAAAACGGCCAGTTGTTGGTGTTGGCGATCCAGCCGTTGGGCGGGTTGAAGAGTGCGATGGTGTCCTTCACCTCGTGCAGCCCGCGCCACTCGGTCGCCGGATCGCTGCCATCGACGGGCTTGGTCCAGTCGAATTTCGGATCGCGGCGCGGGATGAAGTTGCCGTGCCAGTAGGCGATGTTGCCGTCGGCGTCGGCATAGACGGTGTTGTTCGACGAGTTGGTGCGGAGCTGCATCACCTCAAGAAACTCCGCGTAGGTTTTCGCCTTCGTGCGAAGGTAGGATTGCTGGAGCGCCTTCACCGGCTCCTGCATCAGTCGCACCGCGATCCATTTGCCGCCGGCGGCGCGGACGATCGGGCCGTGGTGGCTGGAGTAAACGGTGAACATTTTCTCGACGATCGTGGCGCCCGATCGGTAGGGGATGGTGATTTGTTTAGCGGTGAGCGGGCGCTCGGCGTCGCCATATTTGTAGAAAGCGCCGTTTGGCTTCTCGATGACGGTCTCCAGATATTCGTCGATCACATCGCCGCCGCCGGACGTGTGCATCCAGCCGAGGCGATCGTTGAAGCCTTGGTAAACGAAGAACTGGCCCCAGGTGACGGCACCGTAGGCGTTCAAGCCTTCGTTGCTCACGACCTGCACCTCGGGGCGGAAATAAAACGAGGTGTGCGGATTGAGCAGCAGCAGCGCGTTGCCCGAGGCGGAGTTTGCCGGAGCGATGGCGAAGCCGTTGGAGCCTCTCGAGTCGTGCGAAAATTCGATTTCGACGGTGGCCAATTTTTTCCCGGACTTCGCGCCGTAAAACTCCTCCAGCTGTTTCAGGGAAATCGTCTCGATATCGCCGCCGATGCTGCCTTCGGAAAACGCGAGCGCCATCCACGGCTCGAAGTGCGTGAGGAGTTTCGGTTTCACGCCCGGGTGCGTGTGCAGATAGAAATTTAATCCGTCGGCAAAGGCGTCCATCAAAGTGCGCAGCCACGCGGGACTCTCGGCGTAGCTCGCGCGCAGGTCGGCCGGATCGATGAAAAGTTTCATCCGCAGATCGCGGTAGATTTCTTTTTCGCCCTCGATTTCGGCGAGGCGGCCGACGGCGTTGACGTAGTTCAACTCGACGCGGTTGAAGTCGTCCTCGGCCTGCGCGTAGAGGAGGCCGAACACGGCGTCGGCATCTGTCTTCCCGTAAACGTGCGGGATGCCCCAGGTGTCGCGGATGATGGTGACGTTGGCGGCGTGCCGCTGCCAGCGGGCGAGATCGTCGGCGGGCGCGGCGCGCAGCGCTGGGCTGATGCAGAGTGAAACGAGGAGCAGTGGAATCAGTTTCATGGCATGGAGGTGGACAACTCAACCGCATCGCCGACGCGCACGGTGCCGGACTTCGTTTCGTTGATCAGGTTTTGACCGAAGTTGACGTCCGTCGGATCAGTGGCGTCGCGCCGGTAGGTCGCGAGCGTGCGGAGCGGCTCCGTGCCGCGTTTACCGGTGAATTGGTCGGTCGTCGTCACGATGCAGCGGGAAGACTGGCCGGCCGCGCGAAAGATTGCGGTGCCGAGGCGGAATCGCGGCCAGGTGTCTTCGGCGAATGCGGTGCAGCCGCTCACGACGAGGTTCGGCCGGAAGCGATCCATCGGTACCGCGGCCTTGCCTTGCTCGACGAGGCGATCGTTGAGATCGGCGATCGAGGCTTCGCTGATGACGAGTAGCGGCGCGCCGTCTCCGAAATGAAAAACGTCGCCGGCGCGTGCGGCGGATTTCAGCACGGGCCGGCGAAACGCGGGGCCGATGCGGACGAGCCTGCAGCGCGTCGCGAGAAAGGTGGAGAGAAACGTGGCGACTTCATCACCGCAGTCTTCGGTCTGTAAACCATCGCTTTTCCAGATACTCACGGTGTGACGCCCTGCCGCCGGATCGGAGGTGAGTGCAACTCGAGCGCGGTCGGCGCCTTCGGTGGAGAGGGTGAGATGGGTGGCATCGAGCGCGGTCGCGATGAGCGCCATGCGTGGCAGCGTGCGCTGCGTCAGGAAGCGGCCAGTCTCATCGACGACGAGGAAGCGGCGGTCGCCGACAAGGCCGAGCGCATCGACGTCTGCTGAATTGACGGAAAACCCGCGGAGTCCTTTGACAGGGTAAATGAAAAGGCCGGAAAGGTGCATCGCGCGGGTGATCGAACGGATGGATTGCTTCGTCGCCGTCGGCTTGGCCCAATGACAAACAAACTCTCACGACGCCTTGCGGCGGTAAGTCGCGAGATAGTGGGACGAACCGGCGGTCGTCGCGAATTTTTCCGGCACGGTGCCGTCGAGCCCGTAACAGACGCGCAACCGGTCGCCGGCGAGTTGGTAAATGCACGGAATAGTGCGGCCAGCATTTGGGCCCTTGGCGCCGAGCAGCAGGAACGTCGCATGGGTGCCGGCCGGTGTGCGCGCATAGGTGCCTTGATCAGCGAGTTCGCCGGCGAAATGAACCTGATAGGTTTCGGCGGTCAGATGCAACTCGACGCGAAGGGCGAGGAGATCGGTGGAGGGTTCACCGCCGCTTTCCGCGCGGATCATTTCCCAAGTGCCGTGCAGCGCCTCACTCATGGCTTGAGCTCGGGGGCCGTGAGCGATTTCGGTGACTCTTCGATCAGGCGCGGCTCGATGATCTTTTTTTCGCTGCCGGAACCGAGTTTTTCGAGTTTGCGGCCGGTGACGAGGACGCGGCCTTCGACGGTCGAGACGGTGCTGTTGTAAGCGGCGACCGATTGAGTGAGGCGCTGGCCGAGGACGTCGAGATTCTCGGCGATGGCCGAAACGCGCTCATGGAGTTCGAGGCCGAGGCGGCGGATTTCGTCGGCGTTTTTAGAAAGCGCCTCTTGTTTCCAACCGTAGGCGGCGGCTTTGAGCAGCGCGATGAGCGTGGCGGGAGAGGCGAGGATAACGCCGACTGCGGTTCCGCGTTCGAACAGATCGGGTTCATAGCGGAGTGCGGCGCTGTAGAAGGCCTCGCCGGGGATGAAGAGCACGACAAACTCGGGCGAAGGTTGGATGCTTTTCCAGTAGGATTTGTTGCCGAGCGCATCGATGTGGCCGCGGACGACGCGGGCGTGTTCGACAAATTTCGCCTTGCGGACGCTTTCGTCGCTGGCCTCAAGCGCCTCGAGAAACGCCTGCATCGGCGCCTTCGCATCTACGGCGATCGATTTGCCGCCGGGGAGGCGGATGATCATGTCGGGGCGGACTTCGCCGACGGCGCTTTGCTGGATAAAATCGACGTTCTCCAACATACCGGCGAGTTCGACGACGCGCTGGAGCTGCAGTTCGCCCCAGCGCCCGGCCGTGCTCGTGGAGCGTAGGGAGCGCGAGAGTTTGGTCGTCTCGGATTGGAGCGACGCGCTCGTGGTAGCGAGGCCCTTGAGCTGCTCGGACAGCGAGCCGTAGGCTTCCTTTCGGGCGTTTTCGAGCGCGACGATTTTGGTATCCACCTTGTCGAGCGACTCCCGGATGGGCTTCACGAGGGAGTCGCCGGCGCGCTTCAGGAATTCGTCGCTGTTGCGCGAGAGGGCGTCGGCGGCGAGGGCCTTGAACTCGATGGTGAGTCGCTCGCGAGCTTCGTTGAACGCCGCGACTTTTTCCGTGGCGGTGGCGGCCTGTTTTTCGAGTTCGCTGGCGCGGGCGCGCAAGGCGGCGAGTTCGATCTCGGCTTTCGCGAGCGATTCGGCGTCAAGTTTCGCGCGCTCCGCGAGCGCGGCGGTGCGGCTTTGCAAAAAGAGCCAAACGAGGAGGCCGGCGAGGACGGCGGAAGCGAGGGCAGCAGTGAAAACCACAGCGGGAGATTTCCCGCGGAATGAGCGCAAATCAATCCCCGATGCGTGCCTTGACACCCGAGATCACGCTCTGCAAACACGGTTATGCTCCGCGGCCCGCCCCGGGATTCACCGCTGGAGACTGCCCTGCCGCTCGCCGCATGTTTACCGAAAATATTTCCGCCGTCCCACCCGTCGTCAGGGTGGAAAAACTACCGGTGCTCGTCGTCGACGATGAATACGGCCCGCGCGAATCGATCGCGTTTAGTCTCGCGGCGGAATTCGCCGTCGATACCGCCGAGCGGGCGAAAGAGGCGCTGGCGAAAATCGCCGCCCGGCAGTATGCCGCCATCGTGCTCGACATCCGTATGCCGGAGATGGACGGCATCCGCGCGCTTGAGGAGATCCGCAAGATCGACCCGCACGTGTCCGTCCTCATGCTTACCGGCTACGGCACGCTGCTGACCGCGCAGCAGGCGATGCTGGCCGGTGCCAACCAATATCTCCGCAAGCCGCCCGACATCCCGGAATTGATCGAGGCTGTGCGCAAGCAGACTCAGGGCACCCGCCTTCGCCGCACGCAGGCGAGTCTGGTCAACGAGGCCCACGAGCTCAACGTGGCCCTCAAGCGCGAGATCGAGCAGAACGAGCCGCAAATCTGGCAGGCGCGCGCCTCGGTCGAGCTCGTCCACGATCTCAACAACCCACTCACGGTCGTCATCGGCTACGCCGCGCTCGTCGCCGAGCAAGCTCGTGGGATGGCCGAGCGCGATCCGGAGGCTGGGAAGAAACTCACCGAATATTCTGCGATGGTCGAAAAGGCGGCGGAGTATTGCCACCATCTCTCGGAAAACTGGCGGACCGCCGCGAAACAGGCGCCCGCCTTCGTCCGGCTCGATCTGGTGCAACTGGTGCAGGAAGTTCGCCAAGTGATATTCTTCAGCAACGTCGCCATCCAATGCGAGGGCGAGCCGACGGGTTGGGTCCGCGGCTCGAAATTTGAGCTGATGCGCGTGTTTCAAAACCTATTCAAGAACGCGCTCGAAGCGGGAGCGACAAGCCTGACGGTGACCTGCGTGCGCCACGAAGTGCATGTCGAACTAATCATAGCGGACAACGGCGCCGGTATGGAACCCGAGCGGTTGAAGCGTGCCCTGCACGGCGGTTTCAGCAGCAAGTCCAACGGGACCGGGCTCGGCCTGAGCATTTGTCGGCACCTCGTGGGCACGCACGGGGCGACGATGAACGTCGAGTCGGCACCCGGTCACGGCACGATTATCCGGCTGATGTTTCCCGCCGCGCCGCAGGAATGAAGCGGCGCCGCGTCAAAATCACGGGCCTCGGCTTCGTCACTCCGGCGGGGATCGGCAAGGAAGCCTTTCGACGCGGGATTCAGGAGCCCGTGAGTTATGTCGGACCCGTCAGGCGTTTTCCTGTTGAGGCCGGCGAGTTTGTGGCGGCCGAGGTGAAAAAATTCCGCGTGGAAGATTTTATCGATTCGCCAGGGGCCAAACGGCTGCCGCGGCACACGCAATTCGCGCTGGCCGGGACGGTGCTCGCTCTCGCAGACGCCGGCTTGAACGGTGAGGTGGTGCAAAAGCTCATCCCAGTGATCGTGACGGGTACGTCGTTGATGGATAGCGAAGTCGTCAACAAAACGATCGAGAATGTCACGAGGAAAGGGCCACGCTTCGGGCTGACTCGCGTGGTGTTTCAAGGGCCGATCGCGTCAATTGGATCGGCGGTAGCGGAAATCGTGGGTGGTGGCCGCACGCTCTCGCTCCAAAGCGCCTGTTGCTCGGGCAGTGATGCGATTGGACATGCGGTGGCGATGGTGGCGAATGGTGAAAGCGATCTTGCGATTTGCGGGGGCACGGAGGCGCCGCTCTTCTACCATCCGATGCTCGAACTCAAGATGGCGGGCTTGGCTCCCGGCACGGTCGACCGGTCGACGCAACTGAGCCGGCCATTCGATATGTGGCGCACCACGGGTGTGATCGGGGAGGGCGCGTGCATCATGATTCTTGAACCCGAGTCGAGTCCACGACCAGGCTACGCGTTCGTGACCGGCTATTCGTTTGCCACCGATCCAGCGGCTGAACCGGGCTTGGGGTTGCTGGAGGCGATTCGACTTTGTCTGGCCAATGCTGGCGTGCGACCGTGTGACATCGATGTGATCAGCGCGTGGGGACCGGGTCACAAGATGATCGACGCAGTGGAGGCCAGAGTGCTGCGGCGGTTTTTTGGCGATGAACTCGATCGGATCCCTGCGGTTTCGATAAAGGGTGCGATCGGAAATCCGTTTGCGGCGGCCGGGGCGATTCAGGCCGGATGCGTGGCGCTGGGAATGCGCGACGGTTTTATTCCACCGACGGTGAACTGGCGGCATCCCGATCCGGCGTGCCGGCTGAATCTTTCGGCACAACCGCGGTTTATGCCCTTTGCAACCGCGTTGGTAAACTCCCACGGCTTGTCGGGCACGAACTCGTGCCTGATGCTCCAACGATGCGACTAGACCTTCCGTTCATTGCCGCCCTTACGGCATTCGTGGTGGGGTTTGTGGCGTTCTGGTCCAATCCACATCGCCGAATCAACCAAGTCTTTCTTACCCTTTCCCTGCATGCCGCCAGTTGGCTGATCTGTCTTGGATTGGCAGTGAAAGGTGGTGCTTATGGCCAACTTTGGATGCGAACGACCTCGGCGGTCGGAGCGTTTATCCCGCTGCATCTGTGGTTCATCAAGGAGTCAATAGTGCATGGCGACGAACCTTGGCGGATGGCAGTGCCGCGTTGTTGGCCTTGGGCTCTGGCCTGTGCGATGTTGGCGAGCCTTACGCCGACCGAATGGTATGTTGCGACGGCGTCCAGTCGCGAACTGCACGGTTTCGGCTGGGGCTATTATGCGTATATCGTCGGCATCATCGCGATGTATATTGCTTTGAGTGGTCAGACCGTGCGGCAGGCCCGGAAGCGGACGGGAGTGCATCGGATCGAACTCACCATAGTGGTATTAGGCGGAAGCGTCGCGGTGGGCACGGTGCTTTTGCTCATGGCACTGCGGGCGTTGCTGGCGCAACCGTGGCTTATCCAGTTGCAGCCGATTGCCGTGCTCGTGTTTTACACCGGCACGGTTGTGGCGATCACCACCAGTCGTATTTTCGACGCCCGGCAGATTTTTTTGGTGGGTTTACAGAGAATTATGCTGGTCGTCGTGATTGCAGGATTCGCCTTTATCGTTTTCTCCACTCTTAAGCTGGTGCAGCTTCCGGACGTTCTGGCGTTTGTGTTGATGATTGCGCTGGTGCTGTGGTTTGCCTCGTCGCTGAGTAGTTGGTTCGATCGAATGTTTCATTTCTATCCACAGGCCACGGCCGCACGGCAGGCGGCATTTGCAGTGGCAGGCAAGGAGACGCGGCTCGAAAATCTCGAACGGGCTTTTCTTGCCGTGCTTAAAGGTTGGGGGCAGAGCGAACAGGCGCTGCTGGTTCACGGTGGGATCAAGGGCAGCCTTCGCGGCGGCCGGCTTGAACTCTCGAGCGATGGTCCGGTGGCCAACACGATGCAGCAACTGCGTTGGGCGACTCCCGAGCGACTGATGCGCGAGCGCTCCACTCCGGAACGGCTCGAAGTCGGCCGCTTTCTGCAGGAGCATGCGCTGGGTGTGCTCGTCATCGGCGAAGGCCCGACACTCAAGGTCTTGGTCGGTGTCGGCATCGCGGCGTCGCGGCGGCCGTTTACTTATCCGCAGGTCACGCAGCTCATGGAGCTCGCGTCGATCATTGAGAGCGCACTCGAGCGCGCACATTTCTCGCTGCGAGTCCAACACACGGAGCAACTCGCTACGATCGGTCTGCTTGGCGCGAGCCTCGCGCATGAAATCCGCAACCCGCTCGTCACGATCAAGACGTTCGTGCAGTTGCTGCCGCAGCACCATCAGGACCCGGCGTTTCGCGAAAAATTTTTCCGCTTGATCGGTAGCGAAGTAAATCGGATCGACCGGCTAACGGAACAGCTGCTCGATCTGGCGTCGCCGCGGACCTATGTGGCGGAAACGATCGAGTTGCACCCGGTATTGCGCACGAGCCTCGATCTCGTCGCGGCCAAGGCGACGGATAAGAACATCGAGTTCCTGACGGACTTTGGGGCGAACCCCGATCGGGCTTATACCGATGCGTCGGCGGCGAAACAAGTCATGTTGAATTTGTGTTTCAACGCCATCCAAGCCGTCGAATCGCGATCGGGTTTGCGCTGGGTGAAAATCTCGACGCGCAACGTCGCGACCGGGATCGAGATGGCGGTGTCGGACTGCGGCCCGGGCGTCGCGCCGGAGATCCGTCCGCGGTTGTTTCAGCCGTTTCAAACGACGAAATCGTCCGGCTTTGGACTTGGACTCGCGATCTGCAGTGACATTCTCACCAATTTAAATGCCACCATTGCCGTCGATCCGCCGGCCCCAGGTCAGGGCGCGACGTTTCGCGTGATCTTTCCATGTCAGCCGTAGTCATCTTCGCAACGACCGATGCCGCCCTCGCGGAGGCCTGGGAACGGCAGCTGCTACCCGGCCGCACCGCGCTGCGATTGTCGGCGCTGACTTTGTCGGGCGGAACGGCGCCGGGTTTTGGGGCGGTGGTGGTGCTTGATGCCGTCGCGGAGGCTGCGCTGCCGCCGGCCTTGGTGCGTTGCCCGACGATTTTTGTGGGCGAGCCGCGCAGCCTGCCGTTTGAACAGGCAAGGATGAGCGGACGCGCGCGCCTTTATCTGTCTTACGAGGAGAGCGCGACGCGCCTGCGCGATTTGTTGCCGCTGCTCGAGGAAGTGGCGGAAAAACAATCGCTCGTCGAGTTGCTGACCGAGAAAAATCGCCGGGCCGAACCGATGCGAGCGGTGACTCGCACGGCGGCGGACTCGGCCGAGCTGTGGGATTTTCTTGAGGGTGCGGTGGAAAACTTGGACTCCCGCGAACGGCTCGTGGCGGAGTTTCGTCGTGCCTCGCGCCATCTGCTGCGTGCGTCGCACACGGTGTTTTTCCTGCGCGAGGCCGACGGCTTTCGGGCGGATCGCGGCACGTCGTTCTTCGCCGCCGATGATCCGCTGGTGGCGTTTTTCGAAGCGCATCCGGTGGTGGTCGATGGTGCGGATTGGCGCAGTCCTGCCGATCCGGTGGCCGAACTCGCGGTGCGCAACCGGCTCGCGCTATGGGGTGCGCGGCTGCTCGTGCCGGTGCACGACAACGGCCGGCTCCTCGGGCTCATCTCTCTCGGCGTGCGCGACGACGGGCAACCTTATGACGAAGCGGATCACGGCCGCGCGGTATTTTTTGCCCGGCTCTTGAGGCACCTGCTGGCGAAGTCGTCGCAGTATTCCCGTCTTCATGTGCTGGCCGAGCAGGCGAGTCTCGGGGCGAAATATCTCCCGAGCACGCTGGTGCTGGGGCCCGATGAAAGCGCGCCGCGGCACGTGCCGCTCACCGTGCGCGATCTGATCGGGCAGGCACGGCGGACCCGCGATGTCTGCCGCGTGGTGCCCGGGGAGGGACAGCCGTTTCGGGCGAGTGCGGGGCTGGTGGCAGAGACGGGCGGTGCGTGGGCCTTCTGGCAGGAGGCGAGTGCGGAAGTGCAGGATGCGGCGGAGCGGCAGCGTGCCGGACGCCGGGCTTTGTTGCGCGAGCTCGGACTCACGCTGAACCACGAACTCGGCAATGCCCTCGTCTCGCTCGCGACGTTTCGCTTCAGCACGCCGGAACAGCCGCTGCCGCCGGCGATTTTCGATGCGGCGAAAAGCGACATCGCGAAACTCGAGACGCTCAACACCCACATTGCGATGTTGCCGTCGCTGCATGAGGTCGAGGCCGGGCCCGCCGACATCCGCGAGATCGTGCAGCGGGTGGGCAGCGCGCTCGGTGTGCGCGTCGAAGTCGGGCCGGAGCCGGTCACGCTCGTGGTGTGCGGCAAGCTGCTCGAGTTCGGGCTGCGCGCACTCATTCAGACCGTCACAGAAAATCGCGGCGAACTCGGTGCGCGCGAAATGTCGCTCCAAGTCCGCTCCACCGGCGCCGGGGCTGCGACGACCGCGCTGCTTTCAATCAAGGGCCGGACGCTCGAACTCGAGGGCATTTTGCCTGAGCCAGTCGAGGGCGCAGTGCCGAACCAAGGCCGGCTCGGCGTGTTTCTCGCGAAGGAAATCCTGCGCCTCCACCATGGCGAAATCCACGCCGGCCCGGGCATGGAGGGCACGGAGATTTTGATCTCGTTGCGGAAACTGTGAAAGCAAACCAAACGGATTTGCTGCCGGCATTCGAAACATGGTTGCGCGGAGAGCCGGCGGTATGCTCCGCGGTTCTTTTTGGCTCACGCGCCCGCGGAAGAAACTCGCCCGCGGCCGCGGACGACTGGTCTGACTTAGACTTGCACGTTGTGACGACCTCGATCGAGCGCATCGTGGACACGGACTGGTCGCGCGCAATTGGTGGTCAGGAGTTTTGCCTAAAAGTGTTTCGTCCCGCGACCGGTGGCGTGCGCAAGCTCACGGTGCTCTATGCCGGCGGTGAAACGGATCTCGTGCTTGTGCGTGCGAGTCAAATGCGGCTGGCGTCGATTGCGATGCGACTCGGATTGCACCGCCGTGTGCGCTCCGTCGCCCACGCTCTCAACACCTTCGCGACGATCATGGACGGCGGCTATCGTTTTTTGAAAGGCGAGCGCACTTGGGGGCCACTCTATGCGCGCGTGGTCGCTGAGATGGCGGGTTACCGCATCGGCGACGACGAGGCGCGCCAGTTCGCCGACAGTTTTTTGTGCGATCTGCTTTGGGTGCTGCAAAAACTTGAGCGTGGCGAACTCGTCGCCGCCCAACGCATCCTGCATCGTGCGCTGCATGAAACCAACGTCGTGCTGCTGCACGAACTGCGGATGCGCCGCGGCGATGTGACGTATCAGCAGGCGCGTCGCGTCGAGCAGCTTGTGACGCCTGCCCAACTCTCCACGGTTCAGGTCAGCGCCCGCCTCGACCACGCGGAGATTGCGGCAGCTGCGTGGCGCGCGCGCGAGGGGCTCGACGAATTGATGCGCGAACTCGTGCCCGCTTGGGGTGCGCCCGCGCCAATGCAGGCACTGCTTTCGCGACATGCACCTACGCCTATGCGCGCGAGGTGAACAGCTCCGCGATCACGTCCTCCAGCGGGACGTCCTCGATCGTGATGTCGGCGACGGGGCCGGTGCTCAAAATCTCCTGGGAGACGGCGACAATGTTTTCACTCGGCACGCTGAGCGTGAACTTCCCGTCGCTATCCCGCTTCGTCTCGCCGTGGCGCGATTGCCACGTCTCCGGAAACGCCGAGCCGACTCCCGGCACGAATGTGATGATTTTCTTTTTCGCGCCACCGGCGTTCTCCAACCGATCGAGTGCGCCGTCGTAGATTTTCTTGCCCTTGTGGATGACGACCACGCGTTCGCAGAGTTCCTTGATGTCGGCCATGTAGTGGCTCGTGAGGAGAATCGTGACGCGGTGCTTGCGGTTGTAGTCGCGGAGAAACGATCGGACATTTTTCTGCGACACGACGTCGAGCCCGATCGTCGGTTCGTCGAGAAACAGCACACGCGGCCGATGGAGCAGCGCGGCGATGAGCTCCATCTTCATGCGCTCGCCGAGGGAAAGCTCCCGGACCATCACGTTGAGTTTCTTCTCCACGTCGAGCAGCGCCACGAGCTCGTCGATCGACTTCTTAAACTCATCCGCGGGCAACCCGTAGATTGCGCGCAGCAAGTGAAACGATTCGATGGCCGGCAAATCCCACCAGAGCTGGTTTTTCTGGCCCATCACGAGCGCGAAGAGTCGGCGATAGGCGTTTTCGCGCTTCGTCGGATCGAAACCGGCGACGCGTGCGCTGCCGCTCGTCGGATAGATGAGACCCGAGAGCATTTTCAACGTCGTGGTCTTGCCGGCACCGTTCGGGCCGAGAAAACCGACGAACTCACCCTCGGCGATCGAGAAGGAAACGTCGTCGGCAGCCCGCGTTTCCTCGAACTCCCGATGAAACAATCCGCGCACGCCGCCCCAGAAACCGGGCTGTTTCTTGTAGGTGCGGAAGACGCGCGTGAGGTGGGAGACTTCGATCATGACGGTGCGGAACGGAAACTTCAGGGGGTGAAACCGCAAACCGCAAGCAACGATCGGGGCGCCGTGCGGCCCGCCAAGATTTTCGCGAGGGGAAACTTTACGCGGCGGCGGATTGGTGTATCTTCGAGGGCAAGTTGAAGCGCCCTCAACAATGTGGTCTGGCCCTCGGGCTCGCAGTTTGCCTGCTGACGGGCTGTTCGTCGTCGTCGCAGATGCGGCGCATCGACGCCAATCGCGATGTCTATGAGCAATGGCCGATCGAGGTCCGGCAGGCGGTGCTCGACGGCAAGGTCGAGCAGGGCATGACCCCCGACATGGTGGAGATGGCCATCGGCAAGCCGACGGAAGTCATCACCCGCAACGGCACGCCGGCGACGGGTGGCGATGAGGTGTGGATCTACCGCACCGGCGGCGTCGATCAGGATCCGGGCATGATGTATCCAGGTCCTTCCTATCCGGCGGGAGGCTATCCTGGCACCGGTTATCCGGGAGCTGGCTATCCGCCAAACTCGGGTGGCGGCATCGTGATCGCGCCCGGCCGAGGCGGTGGCATTGGCGTGATTCCGCCTTCGGTCGGCATTGGCATCGGCAGTGGCACGGGAATCACGGGTGGGATTGGCGGCATGGGTGGAATGGGCGGGATGGGCTCAGGTATGCCGGTGGCGCGCACACCGGTGGAGGAACGCGAAGTTGTGTTCCGCAACGGCGTCGTGTTCAGCGCGGATCCACCGCCGGAGCCGGCGAAGTGACTCACTGCCCGAGCTTCGTGTAGTCGAGCACGGTGTGGCTGATGAAACCGGCGGTGAGCGCCGTGCGGTCGGTGGCGAGGCCGGCGGGCGAAAGATCGTCGCCGATGTTCCAGATCAGACGGTGCGTGCCATCGTCCGCGGCGGGCGAAAATAGCTTCGGCACGATCACTTGCGCGGGGACGGTGCGGCGGACGGGTGTGTCGGCGCGGCACGGCAGCGGGAAGTTGACGTTGTGCACAATAAAACTGCGGGGTGCGGTGACGGCGGCGAGTTGTGGCGCGAGGCGCGCCGCGTGTTGCGCGGAGATTTTCAGGATGGCGTGCAAGTCAGGGTCGGGTCGATCGCCGCTGGCCTTGATGCGGTCGTAGACTTCAGACGAGAGATCCTGAGAAAACGCGATCGCCGGGAGGCCGTGCAGCGCTCCTTCCCACGCGCCGGCGATGGTGCCGCTGGCGATGATGAAACCGAGGGAGGCGTTGAGCCCGATGTTGATGCCGCTGAGGACGGCGTCGGGCTTGAAGTCTGGCGCCAGCAGGTGATCGAGCGCGATGTTGACGCAGTCGCTCGGCGTGCCGTCCACGCACCATGTCGGGCACTGGAAATGGCGATGGGCGACGGCGGCGTGGACGGGGCGGTTACGCGACTTGGAGGCGCCCATCCAGCTCTGTTCGTGCTTCGGGGCGACGACCGCGAGCGAGTGCCCGGCGTCGCGGAGGGCGTGGACGAGTTCGTGGAGGAAGATGCAGTCGAGGCCGTCGTCGTTGGTGACGAGAAATTTCATGATGAGTCCACGAAACACACGGAACCCACGCAGAGAAACAACAGAAAACGCGCGCGGTAGTCGCCGCGCTCCCAAGAAAAAGCCACGCGACCGGAGTCGCGTGGCAGGAGAGTGAGGCGCGTAAACTTGGCGCTTACTTCTTCGGCGCCTGCGCCTGAATGTCGGCGAGCCGCTTGTCGATGTCGTTCATCTTCTGGACGAGCTGCTCCTCGATCTTCTTGCGGTCGGAGCTGTTCACGATGCTGAAGCTAGCGGCGTCCTTGACGATGTTGGCGGGCAGCGTGAGCAGGCGGGTGATGAGGCCCTGATCCTTGAAGGAGCTGAGGTAGAGGGCGGTCATCTCGTGCGAGAGCTTCATGGCATCGTCTGCCACCGCCTGCGTCGCCTGAAGGTTGTTGTTCAACTGCTGGTTCTTCGCGAGTTCGTTGGTCAGAACAGTGCCGACTTGGTCGGAGATGCGTTGGCTATATTTCGCGATAGAATCGCGGGTAAGATTTTGATCCTTGGACATCTCGGAGAGGATGGGGGAAATCTTCTCTGCCATGCGTGAGGAGACCTTGTCGACCTGCTCGTTCTGCATCTTTTCAGCTTCCTCGGGCGACTTCGGGAGCGGGTTATAGGGCTGCATCTTCTTCGCGATGACTTCGGCGAGGGCGTCCATCCGCTCGGTGTTGAGCTTCTGGATTTCCTCATCGGTGCGGAACATGTCGGCTTCGCGTTTGGAGATGGCGTCCTTGAGAAGTTTGTTGGTCGCCTCGATTTGGCGGCGATTTTCCTCGGAGGCAGCCTTAAGAGCGTCGTTTTGCTCGCGCAATGGGGCGAGTTCGGCCTGCTGGCGGGCGCCCATTTCAGCGACGGTTTGCTGGTGCACCCAGAAGGCACCGGCGATGACGAGGATGGCAGTGAGGAAGACTGCGGGAATTTGCTCTTTGAATTTTTGCCACATGGCGGGAAGGGATTGGTTGATCGGACGAGGGAAAGGTTAGTTACGGAATTGAGAAAATTGCAACGCCTCCGTGGCGAGGTTTTTGCGGTTGTTTTTCGAGCGGTGCGCCCCACGGTGGCGCCAATGAGCCTTAACCGCTTTGAGCAGCGCGTGTTTGATTACTGGGAGCGTCATCGCGACGAGAGACACTTCTGGCAGGAGAAGGTTCGTGGAGCGGCGAAGATCGCTGCCGATCATCATATGGCGGCGGCGAAGCTGGAGGGGGAGTTGTGGCGTTACTTCTTGGAGCGTAGCGGGGTAGTGCCGGCATTCCGTGAGGCGGCGCGGCTGGAGGGATTGCAGCGGACGAGTATGAAAAACCTCGCCGAACTGACCCTGCGGTTGTGGGTGGAACCCAAGCCCAAAAAAACGCTCGCCGCCGGTTCCGTCTAAAAAAATACATCGGTCAGTGGAACTTTTGTCGCCCTGTGCTATCGTAAGAACATAGATTTTTCTCCTCCGCTTAGCGGGGGAGAATTGGGGTAAGTAAGAAAGCAATGGGCGGACCGCTTAGGGGTAGGCGGTCCGCCCTACTTTTTTGAAAAATCCGCGGATGGGGATCTGGCGCGAGATGTGGAATGAATCTGGGCTGAGTTACTTCTCGGCCGTGAGTTCGTCTTTCTGCGCGATCTGATTCTTTGTGATGTTACCTAGTTCGGTTCCTGGGCGATCTTCCATGAAACTAAACCGTTCGAAAAACCATAGGCTGTTATCACAGCGAGCCTGTGAAGGCGGGTTGAGATAAAGAGCCAATGAGGCCGCGCGAACAGCGAGTGCGGCCGTTAATCTCCGGGTTTGCACCGGACACAATGAGCACCGCGTCAGTTCGCGGCATCGCCCCGCCAGCGCGACAGGCAC
>CAIMFY010000110.1 GCA_903840415.1 uncultured Opitutia bacterium
TATATCGAGACGTTTTACAACCCGACGAGACGCCACAGCTCGCTCGGTCAGATCTCACCTGTGGCCTACGAAATACAACAACAACCGAAAGACATCAAAGCCGCCTGAATTGGTGTCCATTCTTTCGAGGCAAGCCCAGTTACCTGTTTAGGGTGCGGCAAGAAAAATTCACGGACTTGTTCACTGGGGAACCAAGAACTTACGCACTCTCCTGACTAATCTCGCCGCTCGTTTCTTGACGAGGTCATGTTCCCAGACCCGCAGGATGCGCCAGCCTTTGGCTTTGAGCTTCCGATTAACTTCCCGGTCACGCTGCCGATTGCGAGCTATCTTGCGTTGCCAGAATAAACGGTTGGCGTGGGGCCTGTGCCCATGAATTGGGCAACCATGCCAGAAGCAGCCGTCCACGAACACAGCCAGACGCTCCTTCTGGAAAATGAAGTCAGGTCTGCCGACAAGTTTTGAACCTCTGCGCCAGCCCGTGATGCGGTTGGCGCTGAATATCGCCACCAACCGCAACTCTGTGCTCTTATTTCCGGCGCCCCTGATACGGGACATCCGCTCGGAACGTTCGGGCTTGGAAAGGAAGTCGGCCATAATGGGCGGAAGGAGCTTACGAAACCGATGAAATTACATAACAAGCTAAGGAGTAAAATCTAAAGTAAAAAACAACACTATTTCTTTAAATATCGTGTTGCCCTTGATGGATGTTGGCGCCAATCTTTTGTCATGAAAGAGAAGGTTAAGGCGTTCTCGTATCTGAGGACTTCGGGAAAAGGCCAAATTGGCAACGGCGGGTTTCCTCGTCAGCGCGATGCGGTGAACCGTTACGCAAAGGCCAACCGCATTGTCATCGTGCAGGAGTTTAGTGACGAAGCCGTGAGCGGCACCACAGACGCGATGGACCGCCCCGGCCTGACTGACCTATTCGTGGCGCTGAACGCCAATGGGGTACGGACCGTTATCGTGGAGAATGCCACCCGCCTTGCTCGTGACCTAATGATTTCGGAAATCATCCTAGGGGAGTTCCGCAAGATTGGCGTTCGGGTTGTGAGTGCAGACGGCGGCTTCGATATATGCCAAGAGAATGAAGACCCGAGCGGAAAACTCATCCGCCAAATTTTAGGTGCGGTTGCCGAGTGGGAAAAATGCGCCTTGGTCCAGAAGTTGCGCGCCTCCCGTCTTCGCATTCGTCGCGCTGGTGGAAGGTGTGAAGGCAAAAAACCATACGGTCACACCCCCGAGGAGGCCAAGGTTGTGGATTCGATTGTGGAGTATCGGAAGTCAGGAATGAGCTATGTCGCCATTGCCGGGCAGTTGAACGCCAGCGGCGTCAAATCTCGCTCGGGCAAGGCGTGGCATCCGACTCAGGTTCAACGGGTGCTGATGCGCAGCAAATCAACCAAGGTTGCCGCATGAACCACCCAGAGAACCACAGCCAGTTTGTGAAGTTCAGGCGGTTGCCTGCCCCGGCGAATTGCTCCGTTCATGCAACCGTCTATGCGGAGCAGGGCTTGAATGTTACAAACTTCGAGGTGGAGCACTACGCGAGACTCTGGGGGCGCAAGGTTACCGAGATTCGTTTTGAAACGTACAAGGGCGATATATTGCCAGTGATTGTGTTCAGCGGCGGTCTTTCCGCTGCGGTTTATTGCGACCCAGAGTGCAACGCGCCGGGATATCTCGGAATTGATTGGGCAATCTGAACCACCAATGACCGTCACCCATTACATCGCTGAGTTCACCGACGCCGACGGCAAGCAGTTCGTGGGGGAGGTCTTCTGGGACAAGTACCACCAACGCCAATTGCAGGTCACAATTTGTCCAAGGCTCGATGAGCACATGCTGGATTATCCCATCTGGAAAAGTTCGGGGATTTACCGAATTCAAAACCGTGCCGAGATGGAGAAGATGGTAACCAAACTAGAATCCAAAGCATCCAAGCTGGGCCTGAGCTTGGAGTCGGAGAGGGTGACTCCGTTTGCTCCAAAAAAGTGAAAAGGTGGTGTATCTTCCGACGATGGCGACCTTTCCCAGAAACATTGTCCAATCGAACGCCGATTAATTCGAAGATGAAGAATCGCAATTAGCGCATTTCTCCTCGTAAAACCTTTAAATTACGTGTCAAATGTGCGGGCTGGCAGCGGGGTTGCGGATAGTGCCACTATGGTGCCATTATTTTGGCATTTTGGTGCAAAAATGTGCATTCATGTGCCGATAGCTACCTCTTAAAGAAAATCCATTAAGCCTAAAACACAAGGCTCAGAAGCCTGTGCCTTACGGTGTAGCGGTTCGAGTCCGCTCCCGGGCACCAACTCGTTTTCAGAGGTAAAACGGGTTGGTTTTTACGAAAGGTGATTTCGGACAAAAAGGGCGAATGTTGACGAATTTCAGTCAACATTTAGCCAACATTTTGGACGGGCGTTTGCCGCTGGCTCGAGACGGGCAGTGCTCAGATGGAGCAGCGCGCTGCTGGCGGGCGGGCACTGGAGCAACTTAAGAGGAGACTGGGGCGACGGCGCCGTCTCGTCTGTTACACAGGCGTGATGCAGCCGACCTAGCCCCCGCGAGGAGATGACTTGGTTGTGTTCTGTTGCGGCCGTAGCCCTGCCCACTCTCGCGCATCGGCCGGCTCCACCAACTCGTGATAGTGCCGATCGATCACCTATTCGGTAGTGCCACCTTCGCGCGCTACCTTTGCGTCATTGGTCAAGATCTGACGACGGCTATCCCGGCGTTTACTCGGGTCACCGCAGCGTCGCAAGATAAGGCGATTCTCAATTTGGCTCGGCAGCTTGCCGCAGCGGCTGATCAGTATTATCTAGAGAATGGATGCTCGACTGTGCATCCAGCGATCTTATCGGGCCTACGTCGGCGACCCCAGGTGTTTTTGCACAAACCGTAGTAGCAGAAACGGAATACTCACTTCCATTCGCCAAGCCATGGCGCCACGACGGGCCTACTGCGGCAGCTCATCCAAGACGCCGTGCAGCACCTTGGCGGTGTTGGCAAAAACCTCCCCCAAGTCGCCAATCTTGATCGTATTCGGGCCGCGCTGGCCGCCGGCGAGATCACTGAGGCCGCGGATCACCAGAAGCGGTTTTTCGTTGGCCCAGCACACTTGGGCATAAGCGGTCGATTCCATGTCGAGGCAGCGCGCCTGCCAGACCCGGAAGACCCACTCGCGGTATTTGGCATTATCGAGAAAAACCGTTCCGGAGACGCCTACTCCGCCCATCGTGACGTGCACGCGCTGGCCCGATTTAGTCAACATTGGTAATTTAGGCAGGGCCCTGCGGGCCGCATCGAGCAGGGCCGCATCGGCCGGGAAGTCGGGCATCGCCTGCGGTTTCTCCAAGCCGGTGCGGACCACCCGGACGCTCATGGGGAAAACCATGCCGAAATTCTCTAGCTTATTGGCGGCGACAAAAGCCGGCTGGATGTAGCCGCCCTGGCCGTCCTCGTTCAGGTAGGCCGCCTCAGCGTGGTAGGCCCATCGTTCGGGGATGACAACATCGCCGACTTGGAGAGCGGGATCGATGCCGCCGGCGATGCCGGCAAAGAGCACGTGCGTTATCGGAAAATGATCGAGGGCAAACTGCAGCTGGAAGGCCGCGTTCACCAAACTCGATCCCGCCTGAAAGATGATCACGTCATGGCCGTCCACCACGCCACGGTCAAACCGCACGCCCTGCAGAATGATGGTGGAAAAGCCGTTAGGCTTTGCATTGACGCCGAACTCTTGGTGCAGGGCCGCCAGCTCGAACGGAAAGGCTCCGAGCAGCGCGATCAGCGGCTTCGCTTCCGGGGCGCCGAGCGGGGCAGTCGCGCCGGAGAGCGAAGTGGAAAACAATACGATCAGGCCCAGACGGAAATGAAATTTCATGTCCCTCGCGCGCAGCATGAGGCAGGCCAATGACTGCCATTTTCAGGCGACCGGCGCGCCGAGGCATCCAGACCCCCCTCCTTTTTTTCTTTTGAGGGGTCAAAAAAACTTATGCGGTCGCTCGGTGTTAGAATTCGACGTGGCCACCGATGCGTTCGCGCGTTTGAAACCGCCGTCCCGAAGATGGTGCCTTTGGGGTGCCGCGTTGCTCGGGAGTATATCAGCGGCTGCAGTGGCGTTGCCGTTGTTCGCCGAATAGTAGCTCATCGCACCTTGATCCACATTCACCGGGCTGGCGCCGATCAAAAACAATCCCGTGGGAAAATAGTCTGGCAAGCCTGTGGCGCTCGCAAAGGGCCCCAAGGTCGTGCCATTGACGTGGATGACTTGCGCCACCGGATCCCAAGTCAGGCTGCCGCTCTGCTTCCAATACGTAATGTTGTCGCGAGGCGGGACATAGTTGGGGCGCGAGCCATAGTTGTGATAGTAGCTCACGCCGGTGGTGATCGTCGACGAACGGAACGGCGAATAGGCATGATCGAATTAGCCTTCGTCGCGTATCGCGGAGAGTCTACCCAGAGAAAGCGTCATTCAAGCGCCGCAGTGACTTCTTCATCATCGAGCTTGTGGTCAGGGTGGCGCATCAACAACACGAGCGGCAAAGCTAGCAGTGCGATGATAAACATGATGTAGAAATCGTCGAGAAACGCGACCAACGCCGCCTGTTTCGTGACGAGAGCATCGAGCATTGCCCTGCCGGTAACCGTCCCGGGATCGAGCATGTCTGGCAGATGCTGCATCGGCGCACGGAACGGTTGGATGTATTCTGAGAGCGACGCGTGGATCTTGTGGGTGTTCTGTCCAAGCAGAAAAATCATCACCGAAATTCCGATGCTGGAGCCGATGTTGCGGGACAGGCTGAACAGCGCCGTGCCCGAAGTCCGGAGATCAGCGGGAAGCGATGAAAAGGTGATGACGCTCATCGGAATGAAAATAAATCCGAGTCCGAGACCCTGAATGACACCCGTTGAGACCAGCATTGACGGCGTCACATCCAGGGAGAACCGGCTCATCTGCCACAGAGCCACTGCGGTGAGGACAAGTCCCAGTGCCACCATCCAACGCGCATCCACCCGGGCTAATAGGCGCCCGACAATCATCATGGCCACCATTGTGCCGATGCCCCGGGGCGCCAAGAGGATGCCCGCATCGAGGACCGGATAACCCAAAAGCGTTTGCAGGAACGGCGCGAGCAACGCCAGGGTTGCCAGCAGGATCACGCCGATCACAAAAATAAAAATGATTCCGGTGACAAAATTTCGGTCCCGGAAGAGACGCAGATCCAGGAACGTGCGCTCGGCGGTCAGGTTGTGGACCACGAAAAGATAGGCCGCGAGTCCGGAGCACGCCGCCTCGATCATGATTTCCGGCGAATCGAACCATTCGAGTTGTTCGCCGCGATCGAGCATCATCTGCAGCGACCCAATCGCCAGCGCCAGAGTGATGAATCCAAACCAGTCAAAAAAGAGTCCCGGGGTCGCCTCCGTGCGCTTCATGTAGGCGACCAGACCCAAAATCGTCAGCACGCCCACCGGCAAATTGATATAAAAAACCCAACGCCAGTTGTAATATTCCGTCAGCCAGCCGCCGAGGGTCGGACCCAGAATTGGCCCGACCATCACGCCCACACCCCATAGCGCCATGGCGGAGCCATGCTGCTCTTTCGGGTATTCATCGAGCAGCACCGCTTGGGAAAGGGGCACAAGCGGCGCGCCGAAAACGCCCTGGAGCAACCGGAACAGAACCATCTCATCCAGATTGGTGGCCATGCCGCACAGCAGCGAGGTGGCCGTGAACCCAGCAACCGAGAGTAGGAAAAAATTCTTTCGCCCCCAGCGCGCCGACAACCAACCGGTTGCGGGCATCATGATGGCGGCCGTGACAATGTAGGAAGTCAGGACGAGGTTGATCTGATCCTGCGACGCGGAAAGGCTGCTCTGCATATACGGCAGCGCGACATTGGCGATCGTCGTGTCCAAGGCCTGCATGATCGTCGCCAGCATCACGCAGATCGTGATGGCGCCGCGATGCGACGGGGCGGAAACTGCCGGGGTCGACGCGCCCATTTTAATCCTGCCGGTCGGAGCCGAAGAGATCGCCGAGGGTGCGGACGTGGCCAGTATCGATCCTCACCTCTGCGCTCATTCCGGCGCGAAGCGGACGGGCCGCATCATGGGCGCCGACTGAAATGCGAACGGGAATTCGCTGCACGACTTTGACCCAGTTGCCCGCGGCATTCTGGGCGGGAATGAGCGCGAACTCGGCGCCGGTCGCCGGACCGATCGCCTCCAGCCGTCCCTGCAATTCATGCTGCGGGTAGGTGTCGATCTCGATTCCCACCGGATCGCCGGTTTTCACGTAGGTGAGTTCGGTTTCCTTAAGGTTGGCCTCAATCCAGATATCATCGTTGGCGACCAGACTGAAGGCCGGCTGGCTTGCGGCCAGATATTTGCCGACCGGAAGATTGCTCAGATTGGTGATCGTGCCGGCGATGGGCGCCTTGATGATGGTTTTTTCGACATCGCGCTCGGCGGCCGCCAATTCCGCCTGGGCAGCGGCCACCCGAGCGCTCTTGGTGTCAGGCAGTTCCGGATCACCGTTGAGCGAAGCGAGCACCATGGTGGCGTCTTGCTGGAGAACATATACGTGTTTGCGCGCGAATTCCACGGCGTGCCGGGCTTTGTCGAGGTCGGCCTCGGTCGAGACATTGCCCGACGCCAGCGTTTCCTGCCGCTGTAGTTCGCGCGCGGCAAACGCGATCTGTTCCTTGGCTTCTTCGACGAGGGCGAGTTTCTGGCGGTAGGTAGCGCGCAAGGTGGCAAGCTCCGTGCGAACGGAATTCAGACGCGCACGCGCCTCATCGACCCGGATGCGGTATAACGAATCATCCAGGCGAAAGAGCAGGCGACTCGCCGCGACCTGTTCGTTGTCCCGCACACCTACTTCCACCACGCTCCCCGCCACTTCGCTGGTGATCGTGAGTTTGTTGGCGTGAACATAAGCGTTGTCGCTCGTCACGATCCGGCCGCCATGAAGATAGAGGTAAACACCGATCACGACGAGCAGCACCGGTCCACCGATGAGCAGGCCGCGGCGTAGGGCTCCACGACTCGGTTGGCGAGGGCGCGCATTTTCTTTAGCAGGTGGATTCATAAATATGGGTGGTGAAAATTAGGTGTAGGTCGGTTTCGCAACGATCGCGGGCCGGGAATTGGGGCGGTTGGCCCGACCGATTTCGCGGCGTGGCGGCCCTGTTAAATTTAGATTTGCTCGGATTCTCTAGTTTTATTCGGGGACCGAGGTGGTGCCCGTCACCGCGAGCAGTCGCGCGGCGCTGACCGCGTAGTCATGCTGGGCCTGAGACTGATTCGAGCGGGCTTCGGTCAGCGCCGATTGAGCCGCGAGCACGTCGAGCTGATTGGCCGTCCCGGCGGACAATCGAGCTTGGGCCAGCCGCAGGCTTTCGGCCGCTTCTTCAACCACCTTCGCCGCTGACGCGAGGAGATCTGCGGCTTCCGCCACGGCGCGGTGCGCATTCCGAACCTCAAGATCGATGCGGAGTATCAGTTCGTCCTGCACCGCCACCGCCTGCGCCGCTTGTGCGGTCGCTTGCTTCACGCGTGCCTGGTTCGCCCGACCGTCGAAAATCGACCAGTCGACCTGCGCGCCGAGCGTGAGGCCATTCAGTGTCTCGCCGAGACTGTTCGAATAGGTGGCCTTTCTCAGCGCATACCCGCCGACCAAACTCACTTGGGGTTGCTGGCCGGACTTCGCCAGTTTGATGTCTTCCTGGCCTGCCGAAATGATCCGCTCATTGGCCAGCAATTCGGGGCGATGGGCACGCGCGGCGTGGATCGCGTCAGCCAAACCAAGGGTAACCGGCGGCACGGAAAGTTGTCCCTGCACTTCCAACTCCGTCTCGCCATCGTCGGTCGGTTCGACGGTTGCACCGAGCACGGTCCGAAGCGCATCCTGGTGGGCGCGGTAGGCGTTGTTGGCGCGGATGTGCGCCGGGCGGGCGTTGGCGACCGCGACGCTGGCTCGCAACACATCGAAATCGGATCCGGTCCCGGCTTTTCGCCGCACCCGCGCTTGCTCGACTTCCCGTTCCAAAACCTGAACGGCTTCCTCTTGCACCTTGATTTGTTCCCGTGCGAGCAACACGTCGAAAAAACTTTCTTCGACCGCAAAAATGGTCCGATTGACCGCGCCGGTCATTGTGTTCCGAGCGGCATCCAGCCGCTCCTGGGCGCTGCGCCGACGCGCATCCACGCCGCCGCCTGAGTAGACCAGTTGCCGAAACGCGACGCCAACCTGGCAGGCGTTTGGATCTGGCTTCGGCACTTGGTCGAAGCCAGGGATACCTTCAAACTGCCGTGGCTCCGAATAAGCAAACGAGCCGCTGAGGCCAACGCTCGGTAGTCGCAGTGCGTTCGCCTCCAACAGCACTCCGTCCTGCCGCGCCAATTGCTCCCGCATGCCGCGCAATCCCGGGTTGTGTTCAAGCGCGTAGCTCAATGCAGCGGGCAGGGTCAGCGGACGTGGCAGCGGTGCGACGGTTGCAGCCAGTGCGACACCGGAGAGTGCCAGGCAAAGCGTTAGCCCGAATCGTGTCGGGCTGGCAAATCGTGATTGGGTGGGCATGGGAAAGTTTCTTCGCGAGGCGGGTGGAGGACGACCTATTGCGATCCATCGCCGCTGCCGCGGTCGGAATCAGTCGCAACCAGAGTCGCCAGCAGCATCAAGATGATCACAACGACAAGCATAAGAGGGCGACGGAAGTCCCATCAGGGCTCGGACGCGGCACCGCGCACGAGGAGATCAACGATGGCCGAGAGGTGCGTCGCGGCGGAATATTCGAGCCGGACATGGGAGCCCGTGCGGCGCAGCACGCCGGTGAAAACCATCCCGTTGAACAAATCGGCGAGCAGTTCTGGGTTCCCATCCTTCTGGATCCGACCCTGGGAAATCGCGTGCTGCAGGCAGGCCACGAGCGCCTCGCGCAGCGGACGGAAGATGGCCTTAAACACCTGGCGTTCGTGGTCGCAGTGATGATGGATCTCCCCGATCATCGCGCGGATCAGCGGCAGGTTGTCCCGAAGCAACTGTTCATACCGCCGCGCATGCTCGGCGAGGTCGGTGCGTAAATCGCCGGTCTCCGTCGTAGTCACGGACTGCGCGGCAGCGGTCTGCTTGCCGAAATTTTCGCCCACTACGGCCGCGAGCAGGCGCTCCTTCGAATGGAAGTGGCGGAAGAGCGTGACCTCGTTAACGCCGGCCTCGCCGGCGATAGCTCGGGTCGTCGCCCCGTTGAGCCCCTCGCGACCGTAGACCACCGCGGCCGCGGAGAGGAGCCGTCGGCGGGTTTCGGCGGGAGAGGTGGATCGCTTTGCTTGCATGCAAGTAATTACTTGCATAGTTTTGGCGCGACACAAGCGAAAAGTCCACCCTCCTCCAAGAGGATCCTTAGATGGAGACTCGGGTTCATTCAAATGCTTGGGCCAATTTTCCTCCCAGTTTCAACAATTGTGCCCCACGGGATCGCCGCAACTCTCCGAGAAAATGCCCTTTTCTGCGCCCTGCTGATGGAGACGTTGGCCCCCTCTATCGGGATCGAGCCTCGAATGGCTTACACGGCGGGACTGCTCCGGTCTATCGGCCGGGTCTTGTTGGATCTGGCCGCTCAGCAGGATTTGCGGAAAATGGAGATTCCGGCGCTGCCGCTCGACAACTTGATTGCTTGGGAACGTGGTCTCTTCTGCGGTCCGGCGTCAGAATTTTCTGAGCGACTTCTCGGTCGGTCGTGGGTAAGTTTCGATCTGCCACCGAATGGGTCTCGATGAAAACCGCGCATATTGTTTCTGGACTCTTACTCGCGGCAGGGATCAATCTGCTGGTTGGGGCGCCTGCTCAAGACGTGCAGATTACCGCACCAGCGCGAAAAGTTTCGCCGTCACTAACGGACAAGAGCGGAGGTCCAGCTCCGGTGGGGCCCGCATACGACAGTTCCCGCCACGGTGGTCTCGAAGACACGGTGGAAATCGTCAGCGTGACGGAGCAAAAGCCCGATCCCAGCGGGCGCCGCAAGGTGACAATCCGGGTGCACTACGCTCTCATCCATTATCCGAAAGGTGTCCTGAGCCTCGGTTTTAATCTGAAATCTGCGACCCAGTTTGTCCGCGTGACCGACCAGCCCGTGATGGCGGGTTCCGAGGATATCGAGCTTTCCGCCGCCATAGTGCCAGTGACGTGGCCCAAGGATCAACCGTTCAAGCTTTCTGTCAGCCTCTCCGCTGAGCCGCATCCCAATCAATGGTCGTTGCTCGCGGCGGTAACCCAAGCCATGACACGCCCCGCCGCGCCCTCAGCGACGCATTGATATAGCGGCCTGCGATCGTGGCTCCGTTGATCTTTGGGGCGCTCAAAGCGATCGATTTTTTCGTTGGGCTAGAGTTCCTCGTTCATGCGCAAGGTGTCCGATTTTCTGGAGCCGGATCCGGTTTGGCGTGAAGAGATGTTGCGGAAAGATAATCCCGGATTTGCACATTCTGCCTTCGTGCGGGCTCGGTCTAGGTATTCTCAGCCGTTGCGGACCGGGTGGCGGTCGCACTAGAAATTAGGGCGAAAATGAAACGAACTGTTCGGTCCTGATCGTCTGCCATGAGTCAAATCGATCCCAAGCTCAAAGACCTGCTGCTGCGCGAGGCGCATCTGCGGCTTAGCCGTGAAAAGCTGACGCCGGTCTGGGCAGAGAAGGAGGCGGAGTTGCGCGCCATCCAGGCGACGAAGCCGACGTTCTGGCCGGTTTTTTCGCGACGAAAACGCGCGGACGGTGAGGCACGGCTCGGCGAGGTCCAGCAGACCTTGGGCGTGCTCCGCGAGGGCGTGCGAGTGCTCGACCGGATCGAGCCGCAGATCAAAAAGCAAATCACCGAGGAGATCGGAAACCTCCTGCGCGCCGATCATCCGGAATACGTGGAGGCGCTGGCGGCGCTGCGGCAGAAGGACGACTGGGTGCGGTGCGTTGCGCGATTTGGCGAAAAGATCCACGATTTCGCGAGCCAGCTGGGCAACGTCCGCAATCTCGCCTGCTCGAGCAATGCGCGCAAATCGAACGCTTACTCGCAGAATGCAGGGCAGGCGTTTCAACTTGCGATTGAGGCGGCGCAGAAGGTCGAGGACGAGGTGGCGTTTGCCAACCGGATCTCGGATGCGCGGGCGCGGATCTTTGTCGCGCACGGTTTCAAATCCCGGCCGCTGCCGAAGCTGGACCCAACGGGGTTTGCGGCGTGGGTGGCTCGCATCCGGGCGCTGCCGTTGGCCGAAGCGCAGTTGCAGTTCGATCAGCTGTTCGAGCAAACCAAGAAGCTTTACGACGCCGGTATTTCGGAATTGCGCTCGCTCGCCGAAGCCGCTGACGCGCAGCAAACCGGGGAGGTGCACGGCGCGTTGTTCATCAAGTGGCAGCAGTTTCGCGCGCAGGTCGCGCCGGAGATCTTTCCGGGTGACACGGAGCGGATCATCGAGGAAACCGAGCGCATGCTGGCCGACTCCGCGGACGTCCCGGCGTCGGTTTCGGCCTGAGGCTTACTCCCGGTTGCCGCCGAAAATCGCCGGGTGCAGTTCGAGGCGGGCAAGCCAAAAACCGGGCGCGTGATCGACGCGGTCGTTGTAGTCCGCCACCAGCGCGTTGTAGTGGCGGACGATCGCGATTTCGATGAGGCGGGAGTGCTCGCGTTGTTTTTCGAGTTCGACGAGCAGCGCGCCGGCGGCTGCACATTGCGCACCTTACCAAGTCGCGCCAGTCGTGATCAAAAGAAGGTGTTAAACGGTGCGCGGTTGTCGCGGGCGAACGGATCGCCGATCGTCAATGTGGGCGAGGAAGTGTAACCCGTGCCGGCATTGGTGATCGTGACACCAGTAACGACCCCGTTACTCACTGTCACGGTTCCCGCCGCTCCGGTGCCCCCGCCGCCGGTGAACTTTACCGGAGACGTTGAAGTATAATTTGTGCCGCCGTAAACGATGCTAACTCCAGTCACCGCTCCGCTGCTAACCGCGACAGTTCCGGTGGCGCCACTGCCTGCGTAGGGGGATTTCTTTAGCTCTGCCCAAGCGGCAAGCACGAGGGTGGAAACCGCCAAGCTGTTTTTGTCGCCGTTCGGGTCGCTGGCGATGTTGGCTAGTTGGGTGTCGTAGTGGCACTTGGCGTTGCCCGTGAGCTTGAGGGTATTGCAGATCACCGAACCGTGGATTTCATCGTCGTCGCATTCGACGGCAGCATTCGGGCAGTAGAGCGCGACCTTATGGCTGGCCCCGCCGCAGCTTAATTTCACGGATTGAGTCTGGTTGGAGGTGCAGGTGCCCCAAATCGTCGCATTGCTGGGTGTGCCTGTGAGATTATTGAACCCGCCACCTTCCATGTCGATATTGTGGCTGGTATAGAGGCTCAGATGCGCGTTGAGGTTAGTGCAGTTGAGCGCGTTGTTGCCCCAACCATAGTGGTTCCCGTTGCCGCCATTTCCGTTACCTTGTTGGTTTCCGTTCCCATTACTCTGGCCGAAGTTGTTTTGGTTCGAATTCGCGCTGGTGCCGATTATGAGTTGGGCGTTATCCGAGCAGTTCACATCACCATCGGAAATGAGATCTACCAGATCGTTGACGTAAATGGCCTCATTGTTGTGCAGGTCGACGCCCGAGCAGTGGTAACGATAGCGTCCCGTGGTGGCGTCAGGATGATCGCCTGTGCGAGGGAGCGTGACCGCTGAATTGATGTGATTTAGCTCGATTGGGGTGCTCGAGGGAGGCGTGGAATTAGTGAGATTGACGCTGTAGTCGGTGCGCACGCGCGTGGCGTCGACACTCGTGCCGCTCGGGGTCGTGGCCCCACGCACACTGCAACTGGAGGGCCAGGTGGAATCTGATCGGTGCGTGGCGTAACCATAGACGCTGCCAGTGCCGCTGCAGGCCACGCTGACCGCACAAATGCTACCGCGGTCGGTGCGATTCGTCGACGTGTTGTAGGGACCCTTGGTGGAATCGAAGCCGTCGATGACGTTGTTGCCGGTCATGGTGACGCCGCCTTTGGCGACCACACCACCCGACCAAACCTGACGCTTCGTGCCGGAAATGCGGATCTGTTTCACGATCGGGTTCTGGCTGGGAAGGGTGACGACGCTGGCAGCGGTGAGCACGGGCGTCGCGGTGTTGGCCCCGTCGATGCGGAGATACATCGCGCCGGTCGCCTGTTGGAAGGTGAAGCCGCTGGTGATCGATTTGACGAGAGCGGTGGCCGAATCAGCCGGGACTGTCCAGCCGTTGGCGGTGGAGGCGTTGCCGCTGTTGAGCGAATATATCGCTTCCTCGATAGCCCCCTCAGCGAGATTGAGGGCAACGGCATCGTAGAAGGAACGCGTGGCCATCTTCGCCTCCTGCGAGGAGCGATAGAGAAAGCCAGCGGCGATGACAGAGGTGACGGCCGCGAGCACGAGCACACTGATGATCGCGCTACCGCGATCAGTGCGTCGTGGATTTGGCCCGCATGGTGAATTGAGCGGAGATGACATATTCGGAGGTGATGGTTGAGGCGACCAGCCGGAGCATACGAAGGCTCAGCTGGACTTGTTTGACTTGCACGAGACTGGTGGTCGGCGAGCTGTTTCCGTCGTAGTAGTAAAACGCGAACGTTTGCACGTCGCGGGCGAAAGTCTGTGTGCCGGTGCTATCCTGACGCTTGACCGTGCCGGACACTGGGTCGAAATTCCAGACGACGTCTTGGGTCGCGCTCGCATCGGGGACAGTGGGCACGAGGACGTCGATGTTGCTGGAGGTGAAATTCACGACATCAGTGGCAGAGCGCATGTCCTGGCCGAGTTGTTCGAGGAGCTTGCGCGCTTGGGCGTTCATGTCGCCGTAGTTGGTGAGCGAGCGGTCGCCGCGGGCGATGAAGACATACGAGGTGAGCAACGCCAACGTGAGCAGCATCACGAGCGTGAGCGAAATCATCAGCTCAAGCAGAGAGAAACCGGCGATTGGCCGATGGGGATGACTATGGAGCCCAGCCTGCAAAGTAGTAGTCGCTCAGACCTTTTTCACCGAACCGGGTGATCAGGTTGCGCTGGTAGGAGGTTCCAGCCTCGCTCCACGTGACCGTGAGCGTGACCGAGATTTCACCGAGTTGTGGCGCCGCCG
Source organism: uncultured Opitutia bacterium (assembly GCA_903840415.1). Taxonomy (GTDB): domain Bacteria; phylum Verrucomicrobiota; class Verrucomicrobiia; order Opitutales; family Opitutaceae; genus CAITWF01. The sequence goes on from CAIMFY010000110.1 coordinate 14,138, forward strand.
AGGCGACGAGGGTGGTGAAGTTACCCGAGATGGCGAACCCTTGCGTGAAATTCGACGCAAAGCCCTCGGTCGAGAGCTTGGAGGAGAAGTCCACGGGCTGCGTCTGCGCAGCGTAAGTTTGAAGGGTCGCGAAACTTTTCAACCGCAGATCCTCCATCACCGACTGGACGACTTGGCCGGCAAGCGTGACCATGCGGGCGTGGCGGGTGAACCCATAGGCCCGAGAGAGGGCGGTGAGGCTGCCCATGATCACGAAGCCAAGCACCACCGCGGCGATCATCACTTCGGCCATCGTCATGCCGCGGCTACGATGCCGCCCGACTCCTGAGGAGTAGCTGAGCGACGTGGCGTCGAATTGGAGAGCGGTGGTGTTCACGATTCTGTAATAGAGGTGATAAGAGAATCCGGTGGCGTCGAATCTGGATACTACTCCGCGGGCTGCGTAGTTCCGCTGCTAACCCGCTGCGGGCAACACGGAGGCAGCCCACCGTGCTTTGCGAAGGTGCGGCGACGTAAGTCTAGGTGGTATCGCGAATTTGTTTGAGTGGGCCTGAGGTTGACCGTCGTAATGATTGGGCTGTGAGCGATCCGCCGAGGAAAAAAAATCCGTGGGCCAAATTCCTCGCCAAGCAAGGTGTGGCGCCGCCGCCGTCCGAGCCGTCGGGCGGCACTACTCCTCCCAAGGCAGATTATGTTGAGCTTCCGCGGGCGGTCGATCCAGCTAATCCACCTGTAGCGCGACCTGCGAAGCCGGCCAATCCGTGGGCCAAGGCGCTCGCCCGGCAAGGCGTAAAGCTTCCATCGTCCGAGCACTCGGCCTTGCCCGCATCAGCGGAGACACCGCTGTCTGGTCCGCCTGTTCCGTTCCCGCGCGGAGAGTCTCCGGTGCGACCTAGTCTACCACCAGTCGCGGCGAAGTCATCAGCCGTGCAGTCGCCGCTCGCAGCCACCGGTGTGCCGGTTGACGCCCCCACGTCTTGGGGCCGTGCGAGCAGTCGCACTCATCAGGTCTCGGATGAAATGGCGGCTGCGCTCAAAAAATTGGCAGCGGAGTATGCGCCGTTGCCAATCACCGATGCGCCTTTTGTCAGTGCCAAGGAAAAGTTGCTGGAGGCGCGGGAGCAGCAACGCCTCCGGCGCTGGTGGCTGGCGAAGCTAGGGGCCGTCGTTGTCGGTGCCATCGTGGCGCTCTATTTATTCGTGTCATTTGCGCTGTTTCGTTTCCCGTCGGATGAGGCATTGGCCGATCAGGCGCAGAAGACGGCTCGAGCAGTCTTGCCGCTTTATTCGAGCAACGATCAACCACTCCAGATTGACCAAGCGGTGGCAGTGCTGAGTGACGTCTTCGATTCGCACGACATTCGCTACCATGCCGAGATCACGCTGCGGCTACGCGAACCTCTTTACGGTCTCGCCACGACCAACGGCACTTTGGTTTATCGGATGATGCAGGAGAGTCTGCGTCTGACGCGGGAGCAGGAAATAAATCTCAATCTCTTCCCCTCGAACGATGGTCCGCAGCCTCCTGACCTTCCGCAGCTCATCCAACTCCTGCATCCGGCCGGCTCACCGCTGGTCGTACGCGTGCCGTTTGAGGCCAAAAAATTTGGCTGGAAGTGGCGGATTGCGCCCGCCCAGCTCGCGAACCGCGTAGCAAAGAATTTCTTCGAGGGTGCACCGCTCAACCATTTCAATGATGCGCCGTATTTTATTTTTGGCATCCCTGAAACCATGGCGGATGTCCGCGAACGCACCAGTCAGGCCCGCGCTTACATCGTGGCGATCTCAAAGGAAATTCAGCGGCGCACCGCGGGAGGGACGGCCGCGGCCGATCTGCCTGTGGTCGGGATGACTCCCGAGGCAAGCTCCGATCCCGGCGCCGGCTCCGGCGCGGCTGCCGCATTTCCTCCAGTCCCGTCTGATGCGGCTCCCAATTCGGTCCTACTCCCCGGTGTCCGGCGACCATTCGATCCGAACAAGCCAGCGGTTGCACCCGAGAAACCGACAAAGCCAAATTAGTCGCCGCGTAGTCCACGCTGACTTGGCCTCTCTGCACCCGTGCGGTGAACTTGCAGTGTGTGGACCGGACTTGGCGCGCGCCGTAACTGGCGTCTGTTGTCTTCAAGCTTGGCGACCACGGTTCTGGAGGTATCAACATCCCATGGCTTCCCCCCATTCGGCTTCTGCCGCGCCCGCGCCCAAGGCGTGGTGGCGGCTTTCCCTCAGTCAGCAAATCCTGCTCGGCCTTGTGGTCGGCGCTTTTTTGGGTTGGTGGCTCAATGGGCTCCCCGCCGCGGGCAAGGCGACATGGGTCGATTGGCTCATCCTGCTCCGTGACACGTTTCTCCACCTCATCAAGGCGATGATCGCGCCGTTGGTCTTCGCCAGCGTCGTGCAGGGGATCGCGGGGACCGGCGACATGAAGAAGGTGGGCCGAATTGGCGCCAAGGCGCTGCTCTATTTTGAGATCGTCACGACCGCGGCGCTCGCGGTCGGGCTCCTCGTCGTCAACTTTACCAAACCGGGCGTCGGCGTGAAGCTGACGGCCAGCGCCGGCGCGCTCGGGGCCGCGGTGCAGACGAAACCGCTCACGTTCTTCGAGACGGTGCTGCACGCGTTTCCCACGAGCATCATCGATGCGATGGCGAAGAACGACGTGCTCCAAGTCGTAATCTTCGCGTGCCTCTTTGCGATGGCCGTCATTGCCGCGGGCGAGCGGGGCAAGCCTATCCTCGTGTTCTGCGATTCGCTTACGCAGGTGATGTTTCAGTTCGCGGGCATCATTATGAAATTTGCGCCCTTCGGCGTCGGCGGCGCGATCGCCGTCACGGTCGGCGCGCAGGGTCCCGAGGCGTTGCTGAATTTGGCGAAGCTGGTCCTCTCGCTTTATGCGGCGCTAGTGATCTTCGTGGTGTTCGTGCTCGGCACGGTGATCGTGATTGCGCGGGTGCCGCTGATGGCGTTCTTCCGCGCGGTGCGCGAGCCGTTCACAATCGCGTTCTCAACGGCTAACAGCGAGGCGGCTTTGCCGAAGGCGTTTGCGCTAATGGAAAAACTTGGGGTGCCGCCAGGCATCGTCGCCTTCGTGCTGCCGGCTGGCTACACGTTCAACCTCGACGGCTCCACGCTTTATCTCGCGATGGCCTCGGTCTTCGTCGCGCAGGCGTCGGAGACGGTGACCGGCATCCATATGGGCGTCGGCCAGCAAATCACAATGATGCTCACGCTCATGCTCACGTCGAAGGGCGTGGCCGCCGTGCCGCGCGCCTCGCTCGTCGTGCTCATCGCCGCGCTGCAAAGTTTCAATCTTCCCCTTGAAGGCGCTGCGATGATCCTGGGCGTCGATGCGCTGATGGACATGGCCCGCACTTCGGTGAACGTCGTCGGCAACTGCCTCGCGAGCGTGGTGGTCGCGCGCTGGGAGGGCGAGTTCGACGATGCGAAGGCGCAGGCGAATTTCGGCACGCCCGCCGCCGCGCTCAGGGCTGACGAGTAGCGGTTGCCCTCGGCCCGGTGCACCCGGCGGCGCGTTTCTCCTCGTCAGCCTGCCGGGTGATGGTCACTCATTGTCGCGTCGTTCCCCGACTGTGACCGAGCCCGCTCTCGCTGCCGCCATTTTTCTCAGCTACGCCCGTGAAGACACGGACGCTGCGCGTCGCATTGCCGAGGCGTTGCGGGCGTTTGGCGTCGAAGCGTGGTTCGACCAAAATGAACTGCGCGGTGGTGACACCTGGGATCAAAAAATCCGCGGGCAAATCCGCGCCTGCGCGCTGTTCCTGCCGATCATCTCCGCTCGCACGCAGGGGCGGGCTGAGGGCTATTTCCGTCGCGAGTGGAAACTCGCCGTCGAGCGCACGCACGACATGGCGGCGGGCGTCGCCTTCATCGTGCCCGTCGTGATCGACGACACGTCTGAGGGCGAAGCCGCGGTGCCGGACGAATTCATGCGCGTGCAGTGGACGCGCCTCGCGCACGGCGTGCCCACGCCGCAATTCGTCGAGCAAATTAAACACCTCCTCGTGGCTCCGCGTAAAGCTGCCGCCGCCACGCGGCCGGCGTTTCCGATCGCGGCATCAGTTGTTGCCTCCGCACCGCCCACTGCCGCGCCGCGCACCTCCGGGTTTCCGAAGTGGATCGTCGCGGTTGTGGGCCTCGCCATGCTCGCGGTGAGCGCGTTTATCGCACTGCGACCGGCGACGAAGGAGCCGGCTGCCCCTCCGAAAATTTCGGTTGAAAAGAATCCGGCGACAGTTGCTGCCGTGCCCACGCTACCGCCGCTCAGCGAAAAATCCATCGCCGTGCTCCCTTTCGCCAACCTCAGCGCCGACAAGGAAAACGAATTTTTCACCGATGGCGTGCATGACGATGTCATCACCAACCTCGCAAAGATCCGCGACCTGAAGGTCATCTCGCGCACCTCGGTGATGACCTACAAAACCGGCGAGCGAAACCTGAAGAAGATCGCCGCCGAGCTCGGCGTGGCGAACGTCCTCGAAGGCAGCGTGCGTCGGGTCGGCAGCAAGGTGCACATGAACGCGCAGCTGATCGACGCGCGCACGGACGAGCACCTGTGGGCCGATACCTTCGACGGCGACGCGAGCGACATCTTCGCCCTCCAAGCGAGCCTCGCGCAAAAAATCGCCGCCGCGCTCAAGGCGACGCTCACCCCCGGCGAACGATCGCTGATTGAGCGCCGGCCGACGCAGAATGCCGAAGCATACGGTCTGTTTCTGCGCGCCAAGTCGTTGGACGATTTGCTCACGCCACGCAGCGGCCTCGCGAAATACGAGCAGGCGGCCACGCTTTACGCGCAAGCGACCGCCCGCGACCCGGAGTTTGCACTCGCTTTCGCGCGGCTCACTTACGTGCACGCCATCATGTATTGGTTTGGTGGCATGGATCCGACGCCTGCCCGGCGGGCGCTGGCCCAAGCCGCGATGGAGGCGACCGAGCGGCTTTCGCCCAATGCACCCGAAACTCACATCGCGCGTGGCACCATGGCTTATTTTTGCGACAATAATTGGGGGCGGGCTCTCGGGGAATATCGGGAGGCTGAGCAGGAGTTGCCCAACGATGCCCGATTGCAGTCCTTGATCGCCTTCACCCACCGCCGGCTCGGCCAGTGGCGGGATGCAGTCAGCCATCTGGAGCATGCGCTGGAACTGAACCCCGCCGATTATTACTCCGGCACCCAACTGGCGCTCTTCTTGATCGACTTGCGGCAATTCGCCGCCGCGCGCGACCTCGCGCGCCGTCTCGTGCCGCTGGCGCCGGCCGACAGCTTCGTGCTCGATTTGGCGGTGCGGGCCCAATTCGGGCTCGATGGCGACCGTTCGGCTTTTATTCAAGCCATCGCCGCACTGCCCCCAGCGGACGATGATCCCACGGGACTGCGCGCCGCCTATCATCTGGCGATGCTGATGGGCGATCTTACCAAGGCGGATCGTGCGCTGGCCGATCCGCGGTGCACCGGAATTGACGGTTTGGGTGGCATCATCGTTGAGCCGGCGGCGCTGCACCGCGCGATGATCGCCTGGCTTCAAGGTCGAAACGAAGAGGCGAAGCGATTCGCCGACGAGGCGATTGCATGGCAGCGCGGCCAGAAGCTGGCGCCGCGGCAACAGCCCTATGTGGCGCTCAGTATCGCCCGGGCCAAAGCGTTCGCTGGCCGCGCCGCTGAGGCGATGCCGGAACTGCAGGCGACCGTGGCGCTGGCGCTTAAACTTGATGGTTATGGCGGCCGGTCTGCGATGCTGGAGGCGGGACGGGCCTACGTCGCGCTCGGCCGCCGCGAGGAGGCATTGGCGCTGTTGCAAGCAATGATGCACAACCCTGCCGGCCAGTCGCCGAATGAACTCCGCCTCGACCCGCTCTGGTCACGCCTCAAGGACGATCCGCGGTTCGAGGAAATTCTGAAATCGGCGAAGTCGCTGTGAGTGCGAACGCCGCGGCGCCACCTCACGCGTAGCGATCCTCCGTCCACGGATCGGCGGTGTTCGAGTAGCCACGGACTTCCCAGAAGCCGAGTTTGTCCTCGGCGAGAAACGTGATGCCGCTCACGAACTTCGATCCTTTCCACGCGTAGAGTTTCGGAATGATCACCCGGGCGGGGCCGCCGTGTTCGCGTGGCACAGGGCGCCTGTCGAACGACGTCGCGACGAGCACGTCGTCGTCGAGACACGCGGCGAGCGCGACGTTGGTCGAGTAGCCATCGTAGCTCGTGAAATAAACGAATTTCGCGGCGGGCTTTGGTTGCACGAGTTCGTAGAGCGTCGTGAACGCCACACCGCCCCAGCGGCAGTCGTATTTGCTCCACGTCGTCACGCAGTGAAAATCGCTCACGTCTTCGACCTGCGGCAGCGCGTGAAATTCCTTCCACGACAGCGTCGCAGGTTTTTCGACGAGGCCGTCGAGCTTGAGCGCCCATTTCTCGTGCGCGATTTCCGGCTGCACGCCGAGATCGAGCACGGGAAAACCGATGGTGAGTTTCTGGCCGGGCGGCAGCCGATCGCGCGAGGCGACGGTGCGCGCGGTCACGCCACGGGCCTTTTGTTTTTCAGCCCACTTCTGCTTGGCCTCGATGTAGCGTTCCTTCGACATGGCGCGAAACGTAGGTCGGTCGGAGCCGTGCGCAAGCGCGGCTATTCCACCGCGAGCGCCCGTGCGACTGGCCCGCGCCGACGGAAATAATACAGCGCCATGCCGCCTTGGTAGAAAAACGTCACAACCGCCACCGCGTAGTAAGTCGATTTGTAAATGAAGCCGACAAACTTGTCCGGCGTCCAACCGGCGGCTTCGAGCGAAACTTTCATGTCATCAGTCACGGCGGCGAGCAGCGGTGCGAGCGCGGGGTGGAGGAGTCGAAGACCGCAATAGCCGACCACCGTTGAGAGCAGAAACAACTGGCTGCCCACGAGCCAGTTCATCCCGCGCACCTCGCCGTGCTCAAGGAGTGTGGCGCCGTGAAGTTCGATCGCGCCGGCCCCGGCCACCAGCAACCCGACCACCGCGCCGACCACATCGCCCGCCAGCGCCGAGATGAGTGCGAACACGCCCGAAATCACCGCCACGCTCATTCCGTCGAGTCGCGCTACGCGCAAAACGCGGTGCAGTGTCTCTTCCGGCAGGAATGGTGGTGGTTTCATGGAAGGTTTGTCATTCCCGCGCGGACGCCGAATCTCAAGCCTCTTTCCGTGCCGCCGCGTCCCGCCCAGCCCATTCGCTACCGTCTCGAGTTCCCGCCCGAACTCCCGATCACCGCGCGCGTGGAAGAAATCACGGTGGCCATCGGAGCGCATCAAGTGGTGATTCTCGCTGGCGAAACGGGCTCCGGCAAGACGACGCAGATTCCGAAAATGTGCCTCGCCGCCGGGCGCGGCGTCAACGGTCGCATCGCCTGCACGCAGCCGCGACGCGTCGCGGCGCTGTCGGTTTCGCGGCGCGTGGCCGAGGAACTCGGTGTCGAGTGGGGCGGTGTCGTCGGCGCCAAAATCCGTTTCAACGATCAGACCACGTCGCAGACCGTCATCAAATTTCTCACCGACGGCATGCTGCTCGCCGAAGTGCAGGGTGACCCGATGCTGCGCGACTACGACACGATCATCATCGACGAGGCGCACGAGCGATCGCTTAACATCGACTTCCTCCTCGGCCATCTCCGCACGCTGCGTTACAAGCGGCCCGACCTGAAAATCATCGTCACCTCCGCGACGATCGACACGGCGATGTTTAGCGCGGCGTTCGACGGCGCGCCGGTGATTCAAGTCGAGGGTCGCACGTTTCCCGTCGAGGTGATCTATGCGCCGCTCGATGGGATGGGCAGCGATTACGCGCCCGACGACGAGAACGAGGAAAAGGACGACAAGGAGGCCGTCGCCTCGGCGAAGGCCGAGGCGTTGCACTACATTGACGGCGCTGTCGAAGCCGTCGAACGTGTGGTGCGCGAGAGCACGAGCGGCGATATCCTCGTATTTCTCCCGAGCGAGCGCGACATCCGCGAGTTGGGCGATCTCCTTGAGGGCCGGCGGCTGCGCGACTGCGAAGTGATCCCGATGTTCGGGCGCCTCTCGAACTCCGAGCAGCAACGCGTCTTCGCGCCGACGCAGCGCCGCAAAATTGTCCTTGCCACCAACATCGCCGAGACGTCGCTCACGATCCCCGGCATCCGTTTCGTGGTTGATACCGGCCTCGCGCGGCTGAGCCGCTACTCGCCGCAGGCGCGCACACGCCGCCTGCCGATCGAGCCGGTGTCGCAATCGAGCGCCGACCAGCGCAAGGGCCGCAGCGGCCGCGTCGCTGATGGCGTTTGCATCCGGCTCTATTCCGAAAAGGATTTTCTCGAGCGGCCGCGTTTCACCCAGCCGGAAATCCAGCGGGCGAATCTCGCCGACGTCATCCTGCGCCTGAAGGCGTTCGGCCTCGGCGACATCGATCGGTTCCCGTTCATCAACATGCCCGCGGTGAAATCCATCCGCGCCGGCTATGCGCTGCTCGATGAACTTGGCGCGCTCGAGGAAGCGGCGCCCGGCGTCGAGAGCTGGGCGCTGACCTCGCTTGGCAGCGAACTCGCTCGCCTCCCGGTCGATCCGACCGTTGGCCGGATGATTTTGCAGGCGCGCGCGGAAAAAGCCGTGCGCGAAGTGCTCGTGATCGCCGCGGGCCTTTCCATTCAGGATCCTCGCGAGCGACCGCTCGACAAGCAGCAGCAGGCCGACGCCGCCCACCGTCGCTTCGCGCATCCCGACTCCGATTTTCTCACTCTGCTCAACGTCTGGGACGCGTGGCACGATCAGTTTGAAAACCTTTCTCAGGCGAAACTCCGCCGCTTCTGCCGCGATCATTTTCTCAGCTACACGCGGATGCGGGAGTGGCGCGACATTCACGCGCAGTTGTTCGACGTGCTGCGTGAACGCGAGGACTTTAAGCTTTCGTCCGCGTTTCACGGACTAAAAACCGTTGATGAGAAAACCACGGTCTTCGGCACGCCGAGCTACCGGGCGATTCACCGCAGCATTCTCGCCGGGCTGCTCGGCAACATCGCGACGCTCGACGAAGAAAACGGCGGCTACAAGGCGACACACGATCGCCGCGTGGGATTGTTCCCCGGCTCGGTGCTGTTCAAGCGCGACGAGTCGAAGCGAAAGTCGAAAGATGCCCCGTCTGGCGACGCGAAGAAAAATCAGAACAAGACGCCCCGCTGGATCATGGCCTCCGAAATCATGGAGACCTCGAAGCTCTACGCCCGCACCTGCGCGCGGCTCGATCCGCTGTGGGCGCTCGATCTCGGCGTGCATATTGTGCGGGTGGCGCACAGCGAGCCGTTTTGGAACGAGAGCGCCGGCCGCGTGATGGTGAAGCAGCGCACGCGACTCTACGGCCTCGAAATCGAGAGCCGCGCCATTGGCTACGGCAAGATCGAGCCGGCGCACGCGACGGAGATATTCATCCGCGAGGCACTCGTGAACGACACCGTCACCTTTCCGCTCGACTTCATTGCGCACAACCGCGCCGTCCGCGAAAAAGTCGAGGACGCACTCACCCGCGCCCGCGACAGCGGATTCCTCAATGTCGATGAGGCCGCGTATCGTTTCTACGCCGCGCGGCTCGAGAATATCTCCACCGTCGCGGAACTAGTCGACCTGGTGCGTGAGCGCCGCGGTGCCGAGCCGAAGTTCCTGATGATGACGCCGGACGACCTGCGTGATCCGGCTACGATCGCGCACGACTCCGCGGCGTTTCCGGCCGCGCTGCCGATCGACAACCGCGCGCTGCCGCTCAACTATGCCTACAAACCCGGCCAGGCCGACGACGGCGTAACGCTCGACGTGAGCGTGCGCGAAGCCGAGGCGCTCACGCCTGCTGCGCTCGACTGGGCGGTGCCCGGCCACCTTGCCGAAAAAGTCGAACACTACCTGCGTGCGACCCCGAAGGACGTGCGCCGTCTGTTTGTCCCGCTCACCGAGACTGCGAAGCGCCTCGCCGAGCAAGTAGGCGCGCGCGACCGGTTGACCGCGCGGCGCGAGTCGTTGCCTCAGGCGCTCGCGGCGCAAATCGCCGAGCGCTTCCGTGTCGCGCTCGATCCGGCGGTGTGGGACGACAAGCCACTGCCGGATCATCTGCGCGTCCGGGTGCGGGTGGTTGATGACAAGGGCCGCGAATTGGCGGCGAGCCGTGAACTCGCCGAGATTGATGCGGCGCTGCATTTGCAGAAGCGCACCGCGAGCGCGGCGGTCGCACGCGTTGAGCCCGAGGCGTGGCGGCGCGCCCGCGCCCAATGGGAAACACTGGCGCACACGACGTGGAGTTTTGGCGAATTTCCCGAACGCGTGCAGGTGACAGAGCAGGCGGGCGTGCCGGTGTTCGCGTTTCCGGGGCTGCAGACACTAAAGGACGGTGTCGCCCTGCAACTTTTCAAAACGCCCGAGGAAGCCGCGGCCGCAACGCGCGCTGGTCTTCCCGCGCTCTTCGATCGCCAGCTGTCGCACGACCTCGGCTGGCTCGAACGCGACTTGCGCGCCGTGCGGATGCTCGGCCCGCTGCTCACGACACTCGCGCCCGCGGACGAATTGCAGGCGCACGCGTTCGATACGATTCGCCGCTGGCTATGCGGCCGGCGGGTCGAGCCCCTAACGGCGGCGGCGTTTGCCGCGGTGCTCGATCGGGCGAAGGCGGACATCCGCGGACTCGTGCCGCGCTTCTGCGATTTGCTGAAGGAGATCATGGCCGCGCGACAGGAGCTGTTGATCCAACCGAAGCCCTACTCCGGGCTCGACGCCGATCTTGCGGCGCTGTTGCCACCGGATTTTCTGCGCACGACGCCCTATGCGCAGCTCGCGCATTTTCCGCGCTACCTGAAGGCGATGAAACTCCGCTCCGACCGCTGGCGGCAAAATCCGGCGAAGGACGCCGAGCGTGCCGCGCAACTTGCGCCCTATGCCGCGGCCGTTGCGAAGCTGCGCAGCCGCGACGGCGCGGAGGCGTTCCGATGGCAGGTGGAGGAATTCCGCGTGAGCCTCTTCGCGCAGGAACTCGGCACCACCGAGCCCGTGTCCGCGGTGAAACTTGATCGCGCGCTCGCGTCGCTTCAGTCGGGCCATTCGCCAACGCGCATCGAAATTTCGTCGACGTCGGCGCCCGGATCTGCACCGAAACCAATCCTCAGCGCGCCAGTCGCTGCGAAAAAATCCACCCCGCTGAAGAATCTCAGCGCGCTCGACAAGCTCTTCCCGCGCTGAGCGTCGGCAGTTACTTTCCCTTCCGCACTTGTGCGACGAGCTCAAACGACCGGAGTCGCGCCGCGTGATCGAAGATCGCGGAAACGACCATCAGTTCGTCCACCTGGGTTCGCTCCAGAAAGTTCTCAAGGCCACGCTTCACCGTCGCGGGTGAGCCGACGACTGCTTCGCGAAACGCGTTTCTGACCATCGCTTCTTCCACGCGGGACCAGAGACCATCCATCGTGTCGACGGGCGGCGGCAGCGGACCGGGCATGCCACGACGGAGCTTCACGAAACCCTGTTGCTGAGACGTGAAGAGCCGCTCCGCCGCCGCGTCGTCGTCGTCGGCGTAAACCCCGATCGCAGCCATCGCGTAAGGTTGTTTAAGTGTTTCCGAAGGTCGAAATTTTTCCCGGTAAATGTCCAGCGCCTCCTCAAGGTAGTCCGGCGCGAAGTGTGACGCGAACGCGAAGGGCAACCCGAGCGCGGCGGCGAGCTGTGCGCTGAAGAGGCTCGACCCAAGCAGCCAGATCGGCACCGCGAGTCCGCCGCCGGGCACGGCTTGCACGGCTTGGTTCGGGACGACGGGGCGGAAGTAGGCCTGCAATTCTCGCACATCATCCGGAAATGAATCGGCGGGATCCTGATGTCCGCGGCGCAGTGCACGCGCCGTGAGCTGGTCGGTGCCCGGCGCGCGGCCGAGCCCGAGATCGATGCGGCCGGGAAATAGCGCCTCGAGCGTGCCGAACTGCTCGGCGATCACGAGCGGCGCGTGGTTCGGCAGCATCACGCCGCCTGAGCCGACGCGAATCGTCTTCGTGCCCGCGGCGAGGTGGCCGACGACGACTGCGGTCGCGGCGCTGGCGATGCCGGGCATGTTGTGATGCTCGGCCACCCAGTAGCGGCGATAACCGAGTCGCTCTGCGTGCCGCGCGAGATCGAGCGAGCGCTGCAACGCCTCACCCGCCGTGCCGCCCTGCACAATCGGCGAAAGATCGAGTATCGAAAACGGAACCATGCTGCACGGTGCTCAACTGCGCCGACTTTTCCAACCGCGCCGTCAGTCCGTCTCCTCGATATCGTCCGGCAGTTCGTTGCGGTCGTCGGCGGAGCGGGGGAAATGATCGGCGAGGAGGGCGCCGGCGTGCTCGATGCCGTGGACGAGGCCGGCGGTGAAATCGCCGCGTTTGAAATGCTCCGTCATCGCGACGGCGAGTTCGGTCCAGAAGGCGTCGCCGCATTTTTCGTGAACCGCCGTGTCGCCGATCACAGCGAAGGTGCGCGAGCGCGGCGCGAGGAGGATGAGCACGCCGTTGCGGTGCGACGTGGCCGTCATGCCGAGGCGTTCGAATTGTTTTTGCGCCTCGGTGACGGGCTCGGCGATTTTTCGACGCGAGATCACGACGCGGATTTCGCCGGAGGTTTTCTTCTCCGCGTCGCCGATGGCGGCGACGACGCGCGGGTGATCGATTTTGGGGAAGGTAAAGAAAAGGCTCATGGGTCTACCAACTCCCTCCCGCGCCGCCGCCGCCGAAGCTGCCGCCACCGCCAGAAAAACTTCCGCCGCCACTGCCACTGCTCCCGCCGCCGGATGAGCCGCCGCCCCATCCGCCGGTGGTGATCCAGGGCGTGACAATGCCGCGTCGGCTGTAAACCGCGCTGCGACGGGTCGCCGCGCGAATCAGGCTCAGGACGATGACGCCGACAAAAATCAGCGTCATCACGCCGCCGCCGATGTCGCTACCGCCGCGGCCGTCGGCGACGGTGCGGCCGGTGCCGCGATATTCGCCGCGCGTGGCGGCGAGCAGGGCGTGGACGCCGGCCGTGACGCCGCCCGTGAAGTCGCCGGCGCGGAAGCGCAGCGTGATTTCGTTGGCGACGATCTGTTTGCAGAGCGCGTCGGGCAGCACGCCTTCGAGGCCGTAGCCGACTTGGATGAAAAGCTTTCGGTCCTGAGAAAAGATGAACAGCACCGCGCCGTTTTTCTTGTCGCGCGTGCCAACGCCCCAGGCCTGTGCGACGCGCACCGTGTAGTCCTCGATCGCGGAGTCGGACGCCATGTGCGGAAAAATCGCGACGACGATCTGGTTCGAGGTGGCGCGCTCGAATTGCGCGAGTTCGTCGTTGAGGCTGCGCGCGGCGGCGGGCGAGACGATACCGGCGTAGTCGTTGAAATGATCGCGCGGCGTCGGCGGAATCGTTTCAGCAGCGCGGGCGGCGCTGGCGAGAATCAGGAGCGCGCCGAGCAGGGGGAGGAGGAAGCGCCAGCGCATCTGAGAAAATTTTCAGGTCGAAGCCGACGACGGTTTCGCGCTCACGGCGATTTCTTCGCGCCGAAGTCGAAGTTCACGGCCGGCGGCTTGTCGGAGCCGGCGGCCGCGGTGAAGTAGGGGCGCACGGTGTGGCCGAACATGCCGGCGAAAATCACGGCGGGGAAACTGCGCTGCGCGGTGTTGTAGGCCTGCACGGCGTCGTTGAATCGGCCGCGCTCGACACTAATGCGGTTCTCCGTTCCCTCGAGTTGCGCCTGCAAATCACGGAAACCGGCGGTGGCGGTCAGCGTTGGGTAGCGCTCGGCGACGACGAGCAGCCGCGAGAGCGCGCCGCCGAGGGCGCCCTGCGCTTTTTCGAACTCGGCGAATTTCGCCGGATCGGTCGGCGCGCCGCCGGCGGGGAGTTGCACGCGCCCGACCGAGGCGCGGGCTTCGGTGACCTCGGTGAGTGTGGATTTCTCGAAGTTGGCGGCGCCCGCAACGGTGTTGACGAGATTAGGGATGAGGTCGGCGCGCCGCTGATAGACATTTTGCACCTGGGCCCACGCGGCGTCGGTTCCCTGCTGGAGCGTGACGAGGCGGTTGAAGATGCCGCTCACATAAAGCGCGACAATGATGGCGAAGGCGATGAAGGCGCCGAAGACGGCGAGAAGAATTTTTCCAGCACTCATGGTGGCGAGACGGAAAGCGCGATCGCCGCGCGCCGCAAGGGGCATCGCGGTTGAATTTGCCGGAAAGATTCCAATGCCAGCGGTCTGCTCTTGGTGCTTCAGCCCGCGCCGCCTTTCGGATTGCGATGCGATCACGTCTTCCCACACTGCCGACAACCCCCTGAGTTTATCCCATGAATGTTCCCATCTCCGCCCTGTTGGATCGCAAAGGCGCCGTCGTGCACTCCGTCGCACCGACACTCAGTATCTATGACGCTGTGGCGGAGATGAACCGCCATCGCATCGGCGCCATCGTGGTGCTCGATGGGGCGCGCCTCGTCGGTATTTTTACCGAGCGCGATGTGCTGCGCCGCGTCGTCGGCACCGGTCTCGATCCGCGCCATGCGCTCGTGGCGGATGTGATGACGCCCGGCGTGATCACCGTCACGCGCAGCACCACGACCGACGAGACGATGATCATTTTTACAGAAAAGCGCTGCCGGCATCTGCCGGTCGTCGACGGTGATCGGCTCATCGGCGTGATCTCGATCGGCGACATCACGCGCTGGGTGACTGAGGCGCACCGCGCCGAGGCCGAGCATTTGAAAAACTACATCACAGGCGGATTTCCGTCGTGAGCCTGTTCGGTGAGGAACTTCGAGCCGGGGCAGTCGAGGCGCGCATTTGACGCCAGCGGCGTGGTGGCACAGCGTGATGCCGTCATGAAAAAACTCTTCCTGTTGCTCGTCTCTGTTGCCGTTGCCATGCAAACCCACGCCAAAATCATCACCAAGTCCGTGGCCTACGAACACGCCGGCACGAAGCTGGAGGGTTACCTCGCTTACGATGATGCGGTCGTCTCCACCGCGCACCCGGCGCCCGGCGTGCTCGTGGTGCCCGAGTGGTGGGGGCTCAATGACTACCCGAAGGGTCGCGCCGAGCAGATCGCGAAGCTCGGCTACGTGGCGTTTGCCGCCGACATGTATGGCGCCGGCGTGGTGACGACTGATCCGAAAAAGGCCGGCGAACTCGCGACGCCGTTCTACGGTTCGCCGCTGATGGCGGCGCGCGCCCAAGCCGGGATCGATCAGCTGCTCGCGACGGGACTCGTCGACGCCACCCGCGTAGCGGCGATCGGATATTGTTTTGGTGGTTCGACGTGCCAGGCGCTGGCCTTCAGTGGCGCGGCGCTCAAGGGCGTGGTGAGTTTTCACGGCGGCCCGGTGCCCGTGCCTGCCGATGCGGCGACGAAGGTGAAAGCCAAAATCCTGATCTGCCACGGCGCGGTGGATCCGTTTGTCAAAAAGGAGGATCTCGACGCGCTGCTCAAGGGGCTCGACGGCGCGAAGCTCGATTACCAGTTCATCAGCTACGCGGGTGCGGTGCATGCGTTCACCAATCCGGGCGCCGACAAAATCGCCGCCGCCACCGGCCTGCCGATCGCCTATAACGCCGCGGCCGATGCGCGCTCGTGGCGACACATGCAGGCGTTTCTCGCGGAGATTTTCGCGGTGAAACCGTGAGCGTTTTGACGCTGGGCCGCGGACGCTGGCGGGTCGCCGTGATGGCGATCGCAGTCGGTGCGCCGCTCGGCGGTTGCGTCGTCTATGAAGTGGCGAGTGCGCCGGTGAAGGTGGCGGTGGGCGCCGCGGGAGTGGCCGGCGGCGTGGCGGTCGGCACGGTAAAGGTCGCCGGCTCGGTGGCGGGCGGTGCGATCAAGCTCGCGGCCGGCCTCGCGCGGGCCGGGGCGGTGACATTTGTCGACGGCGCCAACAACAACCAGGTCACGCGCGTGCCATGGCGCACCGGCATGACGATCGCGAGCGCCGGCGACGCGGCGAACGTGAAGCTGGTGCAGCGCCCGGTGGATGTCGTGCGCGACGGTCAGTTGGTTTTTTCGGCGACAAACGGCGTGGATAAAACCGCCAGCGCTCCCGTGACCGGGGGCGACGTGGTGCAAGTGGGAAAGTAGGGGCGGGCTTGCATCGCCGCGGGCTTTCGCCTTTTTGGCGCGCATGGATCTCGCCGCCGCCCGCACTCACATCGCCGCCGCATTCGCGCGGATGAATGCCGCCTACGGGCAGCCGGTGTTCGACGAATGGGCCGTGCTCGGACTGGGTGGCGCGCGCGGCGTGCTCGCCTATGTCGGACCGCGGCCGGATAGTTTTCGCCGCAGCCTGCCGGAAGATGCCGCGCCGCTGCGTGCCGAGGCCGCGGGCCAGCCCCACTCGGTCGGCGACCTTGTTTTTGCGATCGAGACGGGCGGGACGCGCCACGATGTGTTTCTGCGGCTCGGCGATGCGAGCTACCTCGTCTGCAACCACACCGCCAAATCGATGGCGGACATCCGCGCGAATCCCGGCTGGTTGAAGGCGCAAGCGGTGCTGTTCGATCTCGGCGAAAAGTTTCGCGCCGATCCGCTGGCGGAATAGGACGTGCCGGCCCGAGCGAGTTTTTCAGGTCAGCAGCCCCGCGCCGACGAACCACGCGTAGGCCGCCACCAGCGGCCAGCCCATCCACTTTGGCAGCCCCTGCGCGATAAGCACGCAAAGCCCATGCACCACCGCCGCTCCGACGAGGATCGCGAGGCCCGTTTCAAAAAACTTCGGCACGGCGATCGGTGTGATCATCGCGCTCAGGCCGACGCACAGCGGGATGCAGATGTGGCCGTCGCCGATCTGCGAGGCGTAGGCGATGTCGGCACGGCGGCGCGCCGCGTAGTAGAACGCGAGGAGCGCATTCGGCAGCACCATCAGCCAGCCGCTCAGCCAGCCGAGATGCTCGGCGTTGACGAAGCCGCCCTTTTGTCCGGAGAGCCAGGCGACGAGCCAGTCGATGCTCGCATAGAGGCCGTAGGCTCCGATCAGCACGATGAAAACGTCGAGGTAGAACAGCGCGCCAAACGAGTGCCGCTGACGGATGTTGTGCTTCAGGACGTCGAAGACTTGGAAGCACTGCCAAAACAAAAACAGCGCCACGAGCACGAGCCCGTCGTTGGCATCAAGTTTGCCATCGGCTCCGAGCACCCACGTCACGCCACTGAAAAAAACCACGGCGGCGAGCGTGAGGAGAAGCGAGAGTCTGTTGAGCTGGTGCTCGGTGTCGTCGCTGGCGGACGCGGCGCCGCCGTCGGACGCTGACGGTGCCGCCGACTTTTTCTTCGTGCCGGATTTTTTCGCACCGGCGCGCAGATCGAGTCCCCACACGAGGGCGGGCAGGCCGAGGACGAGCGTGAGATTGGTGACGTTGTTGACGAGGCAGTTGGTCAGCACTTCCTGCCCCGGCCCGCGCCGCGCCGCGATGATCGCGACAAAGATCAAATTTCCGAGGCCCGAGCAATAGGGCATCACCAGCGTGCCGAGCGCCGTGCCTTCGAGCCCGTGTTTGAGCATCGCATCGAGCCGCCAGATCATGAGGAGCGACGCGCCGAGAAAAATCGCGAGATACGTCCAGACGCTCGTGAACCCGAGCGTGTCGATGGTCTCCGAAAGCGCGTTCACGACGGCGGAAAAACGAGCCGCAGGCGATCGCCGCGGCGCGCGAGCAGGAGCGGGGCGCGAAAGGTGACCGAGAGGTTCGCCGAAGTGAGCACGGCGGGGCGCGAGCCGGCAGCGACGACTCGGCCATCGCGCAGCAGCAGAGCGTGCGTGAAGGCCGGCGTGATTTCCTCGACGTGATGCGTGACGAGCACGAGGGCGGGGGAGTTTTCCCGGCGCGCGAGCCGCTCGACAAAACGCAGGAATTTTTCCCGCGCGACCGGGTCGAGCCCGGCGCACGGCTCGTCGAGAATCAGCAGCCGCGGCCGCGCCATGAGCGCGCGGGCGATGAGCACGCGCTGGCGTTCGCCCTGCGAGAGATAAGCCCACTCGCGGTCCGCGATCCGGGCGAGGCCGACGAGCGCGAGGAGTTTTTTCGCGGCGCTGCGATCGGCGCGCGTGCCGGCGTGCCAGAGATCGAGCTGGGCGTATTTCCCGCTGACCACGGTGTCGAGCGCCGGCTCGGCGGGCGGGATCGAGGCGGCAAACGCGCTCGTGACTACGCCGATTTGCAGTCGCAGTTCGCGCCAGTCGCTCTCGCCGTATTTTCGGCTAAGTAGCGAAATCTCTCCTGCCGTCGGGGAGAGAAAGCCGGTGAGCGCCTTCAGGAGCGAGGTCTTGCCCGAACCGTTCGCGCCCAGGATCACCCAGTGTTCGCCGGGCCCGACGCGCCAATCGACACCGCGCAAGATCGCGGTGCGGCCGCGCTGCAGGCGGAGGCCGGTGATTTCGAGGACGGGTGACATCGGGCGCAAGTCTGCGCGCGCGGAGTTGCGCCGGTCAACCGCGGGCCTCAACTTCCCGGTGATGTGGCTGCGAATTCTTTTTATCGGACTCTGCCTGCCCGTCGCGCCGTGGGTGCAGGCGTGGGGCCGGCTGGGCCACGAGGCGATCGGCACGCTGACGAGCGGGTTGCTGCACGAAAAGGCGCGGCTGCAGGTAAAGAAGCTCCTCGGCACCGAGGAGCTGGCGGAGGCCTCGGTGTGGCTCGACGAGTTGCGCGCGGCGGGAACGGGGACGGGCCCGCTCGCCAAGGACGCCGACGCCGCCGCCTTCAACAAAAAATTTCCCGACAACCACCTGTGGCACTTCGTCAACTTGCCGCTCGAGACCCCGGCCTACTCGGACTCCAGCCGCTTCGCCGACGCCAACGACATCGTCCACCAGATCAACGCGTCGATCGCGGTGCTTGAAGGCAAATCGCGGCGATTCACGCCGGCGCAGGCCCTGCGCGTGCTCATCCACCTCGTCGAGGATTTGCACCAGCCGTTGCACGTCGGGACGGGTTATTTTGATTTTCGCAATCCGCACACGCCGAAACTCATCGCCGTGCCGGGCGAGCGCACGGCGAGCCACGGCGATCTCGGCGGCAACAAAGTGCTCCCCGGCCACTCGAAGTTCGACACGCTCCACGCGTATTGGGACACCGTGCTGGTCGAAAAAATCGCCGGCACCGTCAACGCCGACAAACTCGCCGCGCATCTGCACACGAGCATCGCCAGCGCCACGTGGCGCTCGACGGGCGACTATCACGCGTGGGCCGAGGCGTGGGCGACGGACAGCGTGCATGAAGCTGCCGCCGCCTACCGCGGGATCGTTTTCACCAACGCGAAAGTGAACGGCGAGAGCGAGCGCAAGACGCTCGAAGCGATCGAGGCCGAGCTGCCGAAAGACTACGAGGCCGAGCAAAAGCTCCGCGCGCAGGCGCAACTGGCGAAGGCGGCGTTTCACCTCGCGGAGCTGCTCAACGCGATCGATTGGAAGGTGCCATGAACGCGCCCGTGAAAATCTACACACTCGCCCAGTGCAGCACGTGCCGCGACGCGACCCGATGGCTGCGCGAAAACAAAATCACCTTTGCCGAGCGCGCGATTCGCGAGACGCCGCCCACGCTCGAGGAGCTGCGGGCGATGTTCGCGGCGCACGGCGGCAATGTCCGGAAACTTTTCAACTCCTCCGGCCTCGAATATCGCGCACAGAAGCTCGCCGAGAAACTTCCCGTGCTCACCGAGTCGGCGGCGCTCGCGCTGCTCGCCGGCAACGGCAGTCTTGTGAAGCGGCCGTTTCTCCTCGGTGCCGGCGTCGCGCTCGTCGGCTTTGACGCAAAAGCTTGGGCGGCGGCATTTCCTAAAAAATGAAAACCGGCCGCATCCAGCTCCGCCTGCGCGAACTCGCCCAGTTGTTCAACTCGATGGATCCGTCGCCGTTTCTCGACCGGGATCTGGACGCCGATGCGGAGGAGTTTATTATGAGCTGGGCGCGCGAGCACCCGAAGGATCATGAGTTGGAGCTGACGATTCACCTCGCCACGCCGCCGCCGGAGGATCGCGCGGCGAGCATCGAGGAGGCGGTGCATCATTATTTTGCGATGCGTTCGCAGATGAAGCAGCATGAATTCCAGCAACTGATGCGGCGCGGCTGGCGGAGCTTGATCATCGGGCTCTCGTTTCTCACCGGCTGCCTTTTTCTCGGCGAATTTGCCAGCCGGCTCGGCCCCGGCACCGGCGCGAATATCGTGCGCGAGGGCCTGACGATCATGGGTTGGGTCGCGATGTGGCGACCGCTAGAGATTTATCTCTACACGTGGTGGCCGGTGCGCGACGAACAGAAGCTGCTTGCACGGTTGACGCGGATGCGTGTGCACCTCGTGCTACCGGCCGACACCAAACCATGAGCGCGTCCGCCCCCAATCCCTTTCGTCAGACCGTTGGCTGGCTCGCCACGCACACGCGTTTTCCGGCGAGCCGGCTGGAGTCGCGCGCTGAAACGATGATCTGCATGGCGGCGCTGGCGGCGGCGGCGGAGGAGGTCGAGCGCGAGCGGCACCTGATTCAGAGTAGCAATGCCGCCCTGATGTCCGCGCACCGCACGATGGCCAACCGCCGCAAGCAGGTCCATTTCAAGTGCGACAACAGCGCGAAGGTGTGAGCGGGCGGGCGGGAGAAATTGGCTGTAACTTTCCGCTGCGTGGCGGGTTCTTGGGTCAACACCCAAACTCTGCATGAAACTCATTCCCCGTTTTGCCCTCGCGGCCGGCTTGCTGACCCTCGCTCCATTCGCGGCGCACGCCAAGATCGAGCGCATCGTCGAAAAATCCTTCACCGTCTCGCCCGGCGGCGCGCTGCACGTCGAAACCTCGGGCGGCGAAATCCGCGTCACCCTGTCTGCCGACGGCGTGGCGAAGGTCACGGCCCGCGAGCGCATCCGCGCCAACGGCGACGCCGAGGCGGATGAGTTGCTCAAGAAACTCGATCTCGCGATCGAGCAGACTGGCAACAGCGTTTCGGCGTCCGCCAAATACGAGAGCCAGTCGATCGGGTTGCACTTTGGATCGTGGCCGCCGGTGCAGGTCGATTTTATCGTGAGCGTGCCCGCGAGCTTTTCCGCCGACGTCCACACCTCGGGCGGCGGCATCACCATCGGCGATTTGGTCGGCAAGGTGAACGCGCGCACCTCGGGCGGCGGCATTTCGCTCGGGAAACTCGGCGGCGAAGTCGACGCGCGCACCTCGGGTGGCAGTGTGACGCTGGAGGAAGCGCGCGGCGCGGCGACACTCCATTCGTCGGGTGGCAGCATCACCGTTGGCCGCGTGCTCGGATCGGCGGAGATTTCCACTTCGGGCGGCAGCATCAAGATCGACTCCGTGCAGGGCGCGGTGCACGCCAACACTAGCGGCGGCAGCGTGCGCGCCGGCATCTCCGGCCCGCTCAAGGAAGACTGTGTGCTCAGCACTTCCGGCGGTTCGGTGAAAGTGAGTGTCGACAAATCCGCGGCCTTTCACCTCGACGCTTCGACCAGCGGCGGCAGCGTCGATGCCGAGGGCCTCACGATCACCCTCGAAAAATCCAGTCGCAATCGCAGCCAGCTCGCGGGCGACGTCAATGGCGGCGGCCCGCTCCTCAAGCTGCGTTCGAGCGGCGGCGGGATTTCGGTGCGGACGAATTGAGCGGGCAACCTGCGCGACAACGCGCTCGCCTCGCTACCGCCGCGCAGTTCAATTTTATCGCATGACGATCGATGCGGCGTTTTCCGAACTGACCACGCGAGTGAAGCGCGTCCACACCCTGGGCCTGATCGGAGAACTGCTCGGGTGGGACGAGCAGGTGAACTTGCCGCCCGGCGGCGCTGAGCAGCGCGCCGCGCAACACGCCGCCCTCGCCGAGGCACAGCACGAGGCCGCGAGCGCGGCGCGGCTGGGGGAGTTGCTGCTGGAATTGGAGCAGCAGGACGCGACGCTGAGCGCCGATCAGCGTGCGGTCGTCGTTCAGGTGCGACGCGACTTCGATCGCGCCACGAAGTTGCCGGCGGACTTCGTCCGTGAAAAGGCGGCGCAGGGCAGCCGCGGCTACCATGCCTGGGCAAGGGCGAAGGCGGCGGACAATTTTGCGGGCTACGCGCCAGTGCTGGAAAAAAATCTCGAGTTGGCCCAGTGCGAAGCCACCTACCTCGGCCGGGGCGCCGCGCCCTATGATGCGATGCTCGACAAGTTCGATCCGGGGCTGACGGCGGCGGCAGTCGAGAAACTTTTTACCGAGTTAAAGCGCGATCTCGTGCCGCTCGTCCGCGCGATTACGGCGTCGCCGGTGGCGGCGCAGGCGAGGGCGGTGAACGCGAAGTTGCGCGGCTTTCCGGTGGCGGATCAGCAGGCTTTTCTGCGCGAAGTCACCGCGGCGCTCGGCTTCGATTACACCCGCGGGCGGATCGACGTTTCGCTGCATCCGTTTTGCTCCGGCACGGGTGGCGATGTGCGAATGACGACCCGCTTCAACGTCGATGCCCCGCTCGATGCGCTGTTCAGCTCGATCCACGAGACGGGTCACGGGCTTTACGAACAGGGTTTGCCCGTGGCTGATCTTGGCACCGCGCTCGGCATTCACGCGGGCATGGCGGTGCACGAATCGCAGAGCCGGCTCTGGGAAAATCAAGTCGCGCGCAGCCGCGGATTCTGGCGGCACTTCGAGCCGCGCTGGCGCGCCCTGTTTCCGATGCAGACGGAGGCGCTTTCGGCCGAGGAGCTTTACCTCGCCGTCAACGCCGTCGAGCCGACGCTCATCCGCGTCGATGCCGACGAGGTGACTTACAACCTACACATCGTGCTGCGCTTCGAGCTGGAGAAAAAACTTTTCGCGGGCGAACTCGCGGTGCGCGATCTGCCGGCGGCGTGGCGTGCGGCGTCGCGCGAACTCGTCGGGCTCGAACCCGCGACCGATCGCGAGGGCGTGCTGCAGGACGTGCATTGGAGCGACGGCGCGTTCGGCTATTTTCCGAGCTATTGTCTCGGCAACATGATCGCGGCGCAGCTCTGGTATCGCGCGCTGGCACTGCGACCGGCGCTGGAGGAAGATTTTGCCCGCGGCGATTTTTCGTGGCTGCTGGGCTGGCTGCGCACCGAGGTTCACTCCCACGGTCGAAAATTCAGCGCGCTCGAACTCGTCCGCCGCGTGACAGGCGAATCACTGTCGCCGCAGCCACTCGTGCGCTATTTGCGCGAACGCTACGGCGCGATCTACCTGCGCTGACATGGGCCTCATCGACACACACACGCACCTCGAAACCTTCTCACGCGCAGGCACTCTTGCCGCGACGCTTGGGCGCGCCCGCGAGGCCGGTGTCGAGGCGATGATCGCAATCGGCACGTCACCGGACGACTGGGTGCTTTATCGCGGCATCGCTTTCGAAAATCCTGGCTTCGTTCACTACGCGGTGGGGTTGCATCCGTGCGCAGTCGATGCCGGCTGGGCGGCGGCGGTCGCGCAGATCGAGAATTTCTGGAGCGAGCCGTCACCGCGCCCCATGGCGCTGGGCGAATGCGGGCTGGATCGATTTCACCTACCGAAGGAGGCCGCAGAGGCCGAGATGATCTTTGCGTGGCAGCGCGCGGCGTTTGCGGCGCAGCTGGAAATCGCGAAACGTCTGGCGTGCCCGGTGGTCGTGCATTCGCGCGGGGCGTTCCGCGAGAGCGTGGCGATGATTGATGCTAGCGGTGTCGATTGGAATCGCGTGGTGTTTCACTGTTTCACGGAAGGCGAGGCCGAGATGGCTGAACTCACGCGGCGTGGCGGCTGCGGTTCGTTCACCGGCATCTTGACCTACAAAAACGCGGCGACGATTCGCGCGGCGGCGAAAGCGCAAGGCCTTGGGCGTTTCATGGTGGAGACGGACGCGCCTTACCTCACGCCGCTGCCGCATCGCGGCAAACCCAACGAGCCGGCGTTTGTGCGGCACACGGCGGAGTATGCCGCGAAGGAAATCTTCGGTGTCAGCGACGAGGAACTGGCGCTCGTGAGCACCGCGAATGCGCGGAAGTTTTTTGGGATTTAATCGCGGAAACGCGACAGGGCCGAAACGGAACCAGGAAAACAGAAAATCTCCCCGCCTTTCTGTGCTTTTTCTCTTCCGTGCTTCTGCGATTCGGTCTTAAGCCTCGTCGAACTTGCGAGCGAAGAGCGCCTCGAGTTCAGCGAGCATCGCCGCGGCGTCGTCGCCGGTCGCGATAAACTTCACCTTCGAGCCTTTGCCTGCAGCGAGCATCATCAGGCCCATGATGCTCTTGCCGTTCACCTGCTCCTCGTCCTTTTCGACGAAGACCTCCGCTTTGAACTTGTTCGTGATGCGGACAATCATGGCGGCGGGACGGGCGTGGATACCCATCTTGTTCTGCACGACCAGCTCTTTGACGAGTGGTTGGACTGCAGGCGTGGCGTCGCTTTTGTTCATGGTTGCGGAAGAGTCGGCCAAAATCCGAGCGGAGGCCCCGGCTTGCAACTCAAAAACCAGCCGCCAGTGTGCCATATGATGTCACAGACCGCGATCATCGTTCCGTGTCGCCTTGAGTCTACCCGCTTCCCCCGCAAGCTCTTGCACCAGATTAAAGGGCGGCCGCTGCTCTTGTGGGTGGCGGAGCGCATTGCCCGCGAGGCCCCGGAATTTCCGCTGTGGTTTGCGGTCGATCACGAGCTGTTGCGGACGTGTGTGACGGATGCGGGCTTCCGCGCGATTATGACGAGTGGCACGCATCAGAGCGGCACCGATCGGCTGGCTGAGGCGAACCGCACTGTCCGCGCCGATCATTTGATCAACGTGCAGGCCGACGAACCGCTTGTGACAGGCGCGCAAATCCGCGCCCTGACGTCGCTGCTCGCGGGGGGCGCGCCGATGGCGACGCTGGCGACGCCGTTTCGGCGGGCGGAGGATTTCGCGAATCCGAATCAAGTGAAGGTCGTGCTCGCCCAGGCGGCGCGGCGCGCGCTGTTTTTCTCGCGGTCGCCCATCCCGTTTGCGCGCGACCGCGGTGGCGTGGTGGACGATGCGTGGGTGGCTGCCAACCCCTGCTACAAGCACCTCGGCCTCTATGGGTATCGGGCTGATTTGTTGGCGAAATTTGCGCAGCTGCCGCTGGGCCGGCTCGAACAAATCGAAAAACTCGAGCAACTCCGCGTGCTCGAAAACGGCTACGAGATCGCCTGCGACCTCACCGAAGATCTCACTATCGGCGTCGACACACCCGAGGACGCGAAGAAGTTTGAGGCGTGGCTGGAGTAAGGCCACGCGATGAAATTCCGCTGGCCCATTGCCCTGCTGGCATTGCTGTTGAGCGGTGGGTTAACCGGTTGCGTGAGCGACCTGCTGGCGCGGAAAATCGTCATGGCGCCGAATCGGCAGGGCACACCTTGGCCGGCGAAAGGTTCGCCGGCAGCAAAGCGGTTCGAGCAGACCTACGCGCAGCAATTTCGCGTGCCGGTTGGGCCGCCCGCGGCCGAGTTGGCAGTCGCGGTCGTCGAACCGGGTGACTACGCGTTCCGCTACGGCACGATGATCGAAACTAGGGCGGCCGGCCGGCGCGTGCCGAAATTCTCCGCGGATTGGAAATCTCTCGCGCCCAACGCGCCCTCCCTCGTCGCCCGCGGAACGATCGTAATCCTCCACGGGTTTCTCGCCTCGAAGGAGACGATGATGCACTGGGCACTGTTTCTCGCGCAGCAAGGTTATCGCGCGGTGCTCGTCGATCTGCGCGGCCACGGACAATCGACGGGCGACTGGATCACGTTTGGCGCGAGGGAGGCGGACGATTTGGTGAAGCTGATGGACGAATTGGAGCGGCGCGGGCTCGCGCCTATTGGCGCAGGCGTGCTGGGATCGTCGTATGGCGCGGTGATGGCGCTGCACTGGGCGGCGCGCGATCCGCGCGTGAAGGCGGTCGTGGCGCTCGAGCCTTTCAGCGATCCGCAGGCGGCGGTGGCGGAGTTCGCGCACGGATTTCCGCCATTCCAGAAAAAGATCGCGGGCGTGGGCGAGGAGACTTTTGGCATCGCACTAGAGCGCGCGCCGGCGCTCGCGGGATTCGCCTGGAGCGACGCAAGCGTGGTCGGCGCGATGAAGCGGCTGGGGGTGCCGGTGCTATTTTTCCATGGGACGGGCGACACGTGGATTTCGCCCGAGCATAGCCGCAAACTCGCCGCGCTGGCCCCGGCGGGGAGCCGGCTCGTGCCCGTGCCGGGCGATAATCACGAAACGCTCGGCGCCCGTCTCGATCCGATTGCGGACGAGGTGGCGGAGTGGTTCGAGCAGCTCGGCGGAAAAATAAATTCTCTACCATGAAAACGAACAACGGTTTTGCGGTGGGGTTGGCGATGCTAGTGCTCGCCGCCCGGCTCGTGGCGGTCGAGTGGCCGGTGCGCGAGCGCATCGAGAACCAAGGTTGGACTATCGGCTTCACACCGGCTGACCGAACAGTGGCTGAGACCGTCGCGAAAAAAATTCCGGACCTAGAAAAGCGCCTGACCGCGATCAACGCCGTGAAGACGGACTTCGGTGCCGAAGCCTTCGCGGCCCGGGCGGGCGAACTCGCAAGAAAGGCTGCGGCGGCCGGCGCGTGGCCAGGCGGCGAGGCGGATTTCCGCCGGGAGTTCGAGCGTGCCGCGGCGATCGTGCGCGAGGTGGAGACGGCGTTGCACGCGGCACTGGACCTGCACGCGATCGAAATCTGGCGGACCATGGAAGTGCGTGAGCGGATGAAATCAGGCGAGCCGTTGCCCGGCTTCAAATGGGACGCGAAAGAAAACCGACCGACGGTGAATTTCGCATTCAACTGGAACGTGAGTGCGGAGACGTTTCAGTTGACGAAGACCATCGACATGCCGCCGGCGATCTTTCTGCGCCTCGAAAAGCTGGACGATCCGGCGGCGGAGGCGAGAGCGGCCAAGGATTTGGAGAATTGGGCGGCCATCGTGGAACAAATGTCCGGGAGCATGCAGCCGCTCGCCGTGCGGATGAGCGGATCAGTGGCGATTGGGCGCGTGTTCAAGGCCGCGCTGGCGAATGAGCCGGCGACGACGTGGGTGCGCGAAGGGCTGACGGGCTATGTGTGGCGCGACGTCGTCCGGCATAGCGTGGCGGCGAAGTCCGCAGGAAATTATGCGGTGATGGTGGCGCAAATCCCGGTGGCGAAGACCGGCGACAAACCGTTCGATTTGGAGGTGTGGTCGGAACCGGAAACGGAATTATACCAGATCCTCGCCCGGCAGGTATTCATCAACATCGCGGAGACGGACGGGCCGGCGGCGCTGGCGAAAGTGCTGGGTGCGTTTTGGCAGCTGCCGATCGAGCAGCGGACCTCGGCGAATCTGCGGCGGCTCTACCGTGCGCAAATGAATACCGGAATCGAAGCACGCGCGCCCCGGCGCAGTTTGGGCATGCCGGCGAAATGAGCGCCGGGGCGCGGGCAAATCAGATTTTTCCGGCCTTCCGCGCTTCGACCATCTGGTAGAAATCGACGAACAGCGGATCGGCGTCGTTCGGGCCGGGCGCGGCTTCCGGGTGGTATTGCACGCTGAAAACCGGGAGCGTCGTGTGGCGCAGGCCCTCGACCGTCTGGTCGTTGAGATTGATCTCGGTGACTTTCGCGCCGCGCTGTGCGAGCGATTTCGGGTCGGTGGCGAAACCATGGTTTTGCGCGGTGATCGAGACTTTGCCAGTCTCCAGGTTTTTCACCGGCTGGTTGCCGCCGCGGTGGCCAAACTTGAGTTTGAACGTCGTGCCGCCGAGGGCGTGCGTGAGCATCTGGTGCCCGAGGCAAATCCCGAAGATCGGAAAGTCGGGCAACAGCGCGGTGACGGTCTGGTGGATGTAGGGCAGCGCCGCCGGATCGCCGGGGCCGTTCGAGAGGAAGACGGCGTCGGGTTGGTGCTCGCGGACTTGCTCGTGCGTCGCGGTCGCGGGGAACACCTGCACCTCGAAGCCGTGGTTCACGAGTTTGCGGTAAATGGAAAACTTTGCGCCGTAGTCGAATGCGGCCACGCGGAATTTTTTCGCGGGCACGCCGGGGACATTCATCGTCGTGCCGACGGGGAGGTAGGGCGCGTTGTGGTTCGACGGATCATCGGCGCGCCAGAGGAACGGCTCCTTGCACGAGACGTCCTTCACGTAATCGGCTCCGGCCATGTCTTGCCAAGATTTCGCGCGGCGGACTGCATCCTCGTCAGAGATCGGCAGCGTCGAGAGGCAGCACTTCATCGCGCCATCGACGCGGAGTTTCTTCGTCAGCGCGCGAGTGTCGATTTCGCTGATGCCGGGGATGCCGTGCTGCGCAAGGTAGTCGCCGACGGATAGATCGCTGCGCCAGTTGCTGACGATCGGAGAGAGTTCGCGCACCACAAAACCAGAGCATTTCGGCGCGGCGGCCTCGGCGTCCTCGGCGTTGACGCCGTAGTTGCCGATCTGGACGGCGGTCATCGTCACGATTTGGCCGAAGTAGGACGGGTCGGTGAGGATTTCCTGATAACCCGTCATCGAGGTGTTAAACACGCACTCACCGGCGATGGTGGCGTCGGCCCCAAAGGCGCGGCCGCGAAAGATCGATCCGTCTTCGAGCGCGAGGATGGCGGGTTTGGTGGACATTAAAGCCGGACGAAAGAGCTTCGGGCGTCGCGTGCCAAGGGTTTTGTGTGTCGCAATGTTTCGCCGCCGCCGTCGCACCCGGAGAAATGTGCGGCGCCGGTTTGACAGCCGATCGTTAGCCACCTAACTGACGCCGCAATCCCGATGCCCTACACCGAAGATCGCGCCACCTGGTTTGAAGGCCAAGGTCTCTGGCAGCACATTCCCGCTGCCGACTGGCACGATTGGACGTGGCAGTTGAAGCATCGCCTGACGACGACCGCGCAACTGGAGCAGTTCATGACGTTGACCGCCGAGGAAAAGGCGGGCTGCGAGTTTGCGAACCACAAGCTGGCCCTCGCGATCACACCGTATTTCTTCAACCTGATCGATCATTCGGACCCGAATTGCCCGATTCGCAAGCAGCTCATCCCGCGCGCCGGTGAGATGGTGCTCAGCGATGAGGAGCAACTCGACTCGCTCGGGGAAGACGAGCATTCGCCGGTCCCCGGCCTCGTGCATCGCTACCCAGATCGCGTGCTCTTTCTCGTGACGGATCGGTGCGCGGCCTACTGCCGGTATTGCACGCGCAGCCGGCTGGTCTCGAACGCTCAGGACTATAATTTCCATCCAGAATACGAGCAGGCGCTCCGTTACATCGAGTCGCATACCGAGGTGCGCGACGTGCTGCTGTCCGGTGGCGATCCGCTGCTCTTGTCTGACAAGAAACTCGAGCACCTGCTCGCACGGTTGCGCGAAATCAAGCACGTGGAGTTTATTCGGATCGGTTCACGCATCCCGGTGTTTTTGCCGCAGCGGATCACGCCGGAGCTGTGCGAGATTTTCAAAAAATACGGTCCGATCTGGATGAGCATTCATGTCAACCATCCGAAAGAATGCACGGCGGAGCTTCGCGACGCATGTGCGCGGTTGTCGTTTGCGGGCGTGCCGCTTGGCAACCAGAGCGTGCTGCTCGCCGGCGTGAACGACGATGCCGAAGTGATGAAGGCGCTCGTCCACCGGTTGCTGCGGATGCGGGTGCGGCCATATTACCTTTATCAGATGGACCTCATCACCGGTGGGGCGCACTTCAAGGTCGATGTTCGGAAGGGGCTGGAAATCATCCGGGCGCTGCGCGGTCATACGACCGGTTACGCCGTGCCGCAATACGTGATCGATGCGCCCGGCGGCGGCGGCAAGGTGCCGATTAATCCGGATTATGTTGAAAAGATCACCGACAACGAAGTGATCTTCAGAAATTACGAAGGACAGCGCTTCCACTATCCGTTAAAAAGCACGCCGCGGAAACTCGCCGGCGGTGCGCCGCTCCCAGCGACTGGAATTGAATCGATCATGGTGCACTGAGTCAGATTGTTGATGTCGAAAAGCGATTATTGATATAAATTTAGTCACTGGTTATCAGCGGTTTGCATTTTCGGAAAAAATGCGATGGTTTTCTTTGGGATATTTTTGAATGTTTTGAATCCCAGTCCGTCTATCCCCGCGTAGTCAGCACTGTCCTGGTAAGACAGTGAATGTTTTTAGTTCTTACGGTTTGCTTGGTGTTAGGTCACTTGAGCCGCCCCTTCATTGGGGCGGCTCTTGTGTTTTCGGCCTCCCAGTTGAGGCAAAGCAGGCCGTCGGCCCTGATTGGGCTGACGCAGATTCTACTTGCGCGCCGAACCATCGCGCATTGTGTGCGCGTTGCCTGTAGGGGTGTCCTCCGCGGAGGACTGAGACTGTGGCACGACCGGCCGCTCGACCCTTCGAACCTGAACGGATCATGCCGACGAAGGAAACAGCAGGCGCCGCGACGAGCGCCTTGGGGTGCGCGTCCAGCGCCCCTTCATGCGGGAGTTCTGTTTGGGCCGGGCATCACCAACATGAACCTACCGACCCGCATCCTCGTCCTCGCCGCAATCCTCGCGACCCAGCACGTTTCGCGTGCGCAGATCACACCGCCGCCCGTCACCACGCTCGCGCCCTATGTCGTGACCGGAGTGCCCGTTGACGAATCCGTCAACCCGCTCACGCGCGAAACCGATGGCGTGCTCGGCGACGCCCGCAACCCGCTCGCAACGCCGCGGGCGTTCAGCACCGTCACCGCGGCGCTGGTGAATGAGCGCGCGATCGACGGCTTGCGCGAGATTCTCCAGTTTACGCCCGGCGCCTACGCGCCGTCGAGTTACGGTGAACTCACCGTCGCCTACATCCGCGGCGATGTCGCCGAGGCCTACGTCAACGGCCAGCGCCGCAGCAACAACCTCTACGGCTACCTCCCATCGTTCAACGGCGTCGAGGCCGTCGATGTCGTGCGCGGGCCCGGTTCGGTCGTCTTCGGCGCGGGCTACCTCACCGGCGGTTACGTCAACTACGTCACCAAACAGCCGCTCTTCTCCGGTCCGGCGACGACTGTCACCACGCGCTTCGGCACCTGGACGCCCGGCTCGCGCACCTCGTTTACCAACGGCTCCGTCCAAATCGACTCCACCGCGCCCGTCTCCGACAAATTCGCATGGCGCCTCAGCTACGAGGGGAAAACCGGCGACACGTTTTTCCAACGCGCTGGCGTGAAAGACGACCGCAGCGATCTCTTCGGCGCGTTTACGTGGAAACCGGATTCGATCACCACGATCGCATTCAACGCCCAGTGGCTTTTCCAAAACGCGCCCGAGTCGCTCGGCGTCAACCGCGTCACGCAGGACCTCATCTGGCATTCGCTTTATTTCACCGGCACTTCGGCCGACGGTGCTTACAACCCCGGCCCGATTCCCGCCGCCGGCGAGGTGAAGCTCCGTCGCGACGCCACGCTCTACTCGCGCGGCGACTATGCCGAAGCCCACGCCGGTTCCGCGCAACTCATCGCGACCTTCGTGCCCTCGCCGTCGCTCACCGTCGTGAACCGCTCGCTCTACGATCGCGTGAACCGCGAGCGCTACCTCCAGATGGAATACGCCGAGTTCGTCCGGCAAGACACGTTTGAGAACCGCACCGAAGCCCACCTCGATCTGCCGTCGGTCGGCGAATTCCCGCAGTCGGTCGTCGCCGGTGCGACGGTGCGCTGGTCGAAAGTCCGCGCATTCGAAAACTACGCCAACGAATACCTCTACAATTTCGACATCACCAACCCGTCGCAGGTCTTCAACGAGTCGCGCGCGTTTCCCAATTCCTACCTCCCTGGCTCGCCCGGTCCCAATGGCGTCCTCTTTTTCTCACCGGTGGATCCGGTTTATCCGCATCCCGAGACCGGCGATTCGCGCGTCTGGAATCCCGCCATTTTCGTGCAGGACGAAATCAAATTTTATCACAACATCAGCCTCCTCGCCGGCGCGCGCCTCGACGATTTTTCCGCCCGCGCAACCGATCCGCTGCCGCCCGCCGGCACGAAGTCCGCCTCGGCGTCGGCGAGCAAGGCCGCCGCCTCCGGCGATGCGAGCCTGCTCTTCCGCCCGTCGCGCACCGCCAGCTACTATGTCACGTGGCAGGCGGTCGCCGCCCAACACGGCAATGTCGGCGGCGGCGGCATCAGTCTCCAATCCGACGGCACGCTCGACGCCAACGATCTCCGCGACCGCAGCGATCTGCTCGAGGCCGGCGCGAAGTTTTCATTGCTCGAAAACAAATTCTACACCGGCGCCGCGCTCTTCAAGCAAAAGCGCGCCCACACTTCGATCGGCGACGTGCATAGCGACATCCGGGTGAGCGGCCTCGAACTCGATGCCATTTACCAACCGAGCACGAACTTCAGCGCGACGCTCAACGCCACCTTGCAGCAGGGAAAATATCTCAACACCGCGCCGTTCCAGCTCGGCGGCCGCTCGATCCTCGACACGTTTGCGCTCGGCCGCGGCCCCGGCGGCCAGGGCAACGCGACCACCAGCTTTTCGCCTTTCGACGATCAAGTCGGCGTGGGCGACTGGCCGCTCGTCGGTTTCTCGCACGTGCTTTTCAACGGCAGCGTGCGCTACCGTTTCGGCAACGGCTTCGGCGCCGGTCTCGATGGCCAGTGGCAGAGCCCGCAGCGCGGCAACCTCGACAACGAGTGGCACATTCCCTCGCAATACACACTCAACGCCTCGTTTTTCTACGAAGCGAAAAAATGGTCCGCGAATCTCGACGTGCTCAATCTTACCGACCAGCACAACTGGATCCACAACGGCGACGCTTACACCGCGAGCGGGCTCATCATGCAGGAACTCCCGCTGCGAGTGCAGGGCTACGTCAAGAAGACGTTCTGAAGGCACCGACGACCCGCAATGTTACAAACCGGTCACGTGATGCTCGAAAGATTGTCACTTGAGTTACTGCCACCACGCTGCGGGCTAAACTCGACGATGAAAATCCACCTCTTCAACAAGGATCAGCAGGCCGAACTTTTTCCCGCTGGCTCGTCGGTGTTTAGCGAAGGGGACAAGGGCGACGAGATGTTCGCGGTCATCGACGGCCAGGTTGACATTGTGATCCGGGGTAAAGTGGTCGAGACCATGGAGGCGGGCGGGGTGTTTGGCGAGATGGCGCTCGTGGAGGAATTGCCGCGCACTGCCGCCGCCATCGTGAAGTCCGACGCAAAGCTGGTGCGGATCGATAAGAAGCGTTTTATGTTTCTGGTGCAGCAGAATCCTTTCTTCGCGCTCCAACTGATGACCATCATGGCGGATCGTTTGCGCCGGATGAACGAGAAGCTCTGATTCTGTTCGCGGTCCCCGGCGTTGGCGGGTGGCGGCGGCTTGCCGCTGGCGTTCATACCGTCGTCGCGACGTGAGTGGCTCCGTCGGGGATCGGCCCGTTTCTCCTCGTCACGCCGCAAGTTGCTTGTCACTGGTTTACGCGTTCCGTTCCCGTCCGTGTCTGATCCAACTTCCATGCCCGCGATCCGCGCGGTCTTCCTCGGCTATGCCCGCGAGGACACGGCTGCTGCCTGCTGCATTGCCGACGCGTTGCGCGGTTTCGGCGTGGAAGTGTGGTTCGACCAGAGCGAGTTGCGCGGCGGCGATGCATGGGACCAAAAAATCCGCCAGCAAATTAAGGACTGCGCCCTCTTCGTCCCGGTGATTTCCGCGCATACCGAGGCTCGGGGCGAAGGCTATTTCCGGCTCGAATGGAAACTCGCCGACGAGCGCACCCACCTCATGGCGAAAGGCGTGCCGTTCCTCCTCCCCGTGGTCGTCGATGCGATCGCCGACGGCGACGCGATGGCGCCGGACAGTTTCCGCGCCGTGCAATGGACCCGCCTGCCCGCCGGCGCGCCGACACCGGAATTTGTCTCGCACGTGAAACGCCTGCTCGATGCGCCGCGTAAATCTCAGCCCGGCAGCGCGCGCCCCGCGTCTGCCGCTCCCCTCGCGGCCACTCCGCGCTCCACCGGAATTCCCCTGTGGCTCGGTGCCGTGGTGGGAATCGCGCTGCTCGGCGCTGTCGCCTTCTTCGCGCTGCGCTCCGCCCCGAAAGAAAGTGCCCCGGTCGCACCGGCAACCTCCGTCGCGGAAACGAAACCGACTCCCTCGCCTCTCACTCCCAGTCCGTTGCCCGCGGCGAGGAAAGTCGCCGACAAATCCATCGCCGTCCTCCCGTTTACAAACATGAGCGACGAGAAGGCCAGCGCCTTCTTCGCCGACGGTGTCCACGAGGACATCCTCACAGACCTCGCGCTCATCCCCGAGCTCAAGGTCGTCTCGCGCACGACGGTCACTCAATATCGCGATACCAAGAAGACGATGAAGCAGATCGGCGACGAGCTGGGCGTGTCCTACATTCTCGAAGGCAGCGTGCGCCGCGTCGGCAACAAAGTTCGAGTGACCGGCCAGCTCATCAACGCGCGCACCGACGAACACGTCTGGGCGAAGAAATACGATCGCGACATCACCGATGTCTTTGCGATCCAAGCGAGCCTCGCCGACGAGATCGCGACGGCACTGCAGGCCGCCATCACGCCGGAGGCCAAGAAGCAGATCGAGCGGCGGCCCACGGAAAACCCCGTCGCTTACGATGCGTTTCTGCAAGGCCGCGACACGATCAATAAAATGCCCAGCGGTCGCCGCGCCGATCTCGTGAAGGCGGAAGGATTCTTCCAGACGGCCGTCGAGCAGGATCCGACCTTTGCGGTCGCTTGGGGCCAAATGGCAGCGGTGCATGCGCGATTATCGTTCTACAGTTTGGACGCTTCGCCCGAGCGACTGGCGCGCGGCGAGGCGGCTATCGCCAACGCCGTCCGGCTCGCGCCCGATTCGCCGGACGTGATTCGCTCCGTCGGCACCTTTGCCTACTACGCCCACCGCGACTACGTGACGGCGCGGGAGCAATACGAGAAAATCGCCCGACTTCAGCCTAACGATCCCACCGTGTTCGAGTCCCTTGGCTTGATTCAACGCCGGCAAGGCCACTGGGCGGAGTCGCTCGCCAATCTTCGTAAAGCCACGGAACTCGACCCTGGCAACGCGGGCTACTGGCGAGGGCTGATCCAGTCGTTCCAGAATCTCCGCCGTTGGGACGAGGCCATCGCGGGCCAGCGCCGGCTGGTCGCCATGCTACCTGACAGCCGGCGTGATCGGCGAGCCTTGGCCGATTATGTTTTTTACGCTACCGGCTCGCGCACAGAACGTGACGCCTTTCTCACTCGCGAAACCGCGACTGAGCCCGATTCACCTCTCAGCCTCATGATTCGAAAGGTCTACGCCGCACGCGATGACTATGCGGAGTTCAAGCGACTCGATGCGCTTCAACCATTCTACGACGGCGAGGATGAGTTCATCGGCTACCACGCGGATCAGGCGGTCAGAAGCGCCGCGGTTTACGCGGCCCACGGCGACATGGCTGCGGCCCGCGCGCGAATCGCGGATTTCCCCGCAGATTTTTGCGCTCGCTTGCAACGCGAGCCGACCAATCCTGTCGTTCTCTTCAATTTGGCGAGGGCCGAGGCACTCCTTGGGCACGGGGATGAAGCCGTGCGACTGGCCGAGAAAGCGCGGGAGCTGCTCCCCGAATCCCGCGATGCGCTGGACGGAACGAGCCACCTTGAGTTGGCGGCCGAAGTCTTCGCGCTGACGGGTGACAAGGACCGCGCGATCGCGCTGCTGACCCGCGTGCTGCAGGTGTCTTCTGGCGTCTGCGTTCGCCAGCTCCGGGAATATGTGGAACTCGCGCCGCTGCGCGGCGACCCGCGCTTCGAGGCGCTGCTCAACGACCCGAAGAACAGCGCCCCGCAGCTCTGAGCCATGAGCGAAGCGACCTCCGCCATCTTCATCAGCTACGCGCACGAGGACGCCGTCGCGGCGGACCGCATCGCGGAGGCGCTGCGCAGCCACGGCATCGAAGTGTGGTTCGACCAAAACGAACTGCGCGGCGGCGAGGCGTGGGACCAAAAAATCCGCGGTCAGATCCGCTCCTGCACGCTGCTGATTCCAATTGTTTCCGCGCACACGCAGGGGCGCGGCGAGGGTTATTTCCGCCGCGAGTGGAAACTCGCCGCGGAGCGCACGCACGACATGGCGGCGGGGATTCCGTTTCTCGTGCCCGTCGTGATCGATGACACCGCCGAGTCCGCGGCGATGGTGCCGGAGGAATTCATGCGCGTGCAGTGGACTCGCCTGCAGCACGGCCGGACGACGCCGCAATTCGCCGCGCAAGTGAAACGCCTGCTCGAAGCGCCGCGCGCCGCTGCACCCACGCGACCCGCATTTCCCGTCGCGGCGCCGGCCGCGACTGCCGTGCCCGCACCGGCCGTCGCCGCGCCGGGCGCGACCGGCGTTCCGATCTGGGCGGTTGCGGCGGGTGGCGTCGTGTTGCTCGGCGCCGTCGCTTACTTCGCGCTGCGTCCCGCGCCGAAAGAGCCGACCGCGCCGGCGAAAGTGGCTGCGGAAACCAAAGCTGCGCCAGCTGCTGCGCTCGCACCCGCTGCGCCGAAAGCCGCCGACAAATCCATCGCCGTCCTCCCGTTCACCAACATGAGCGAGGAGAAGGACAGCGCGTTCTTCGCCGACGGCGTCCACGAAGACTTGCTCACCAACCTCGCGCTCGTGCCCGAGTTGAAAGTCGTTTCGCGCACGACGGTCACACAGTATCGCGACTCGAAAAAAACGATGAAGCAAATCGGCGACGAGCTTGGTGTCGCCTACATTCTCGAGGGCAGCGTGCGCCGCGTAGGCAACAAAGTCCGCGTGACTGGCCAGCTCATCAACGCCCGCACCGACGAGCACGTCTGGGCGAAAAACTACGACCGCGACCTCACCGACATCTTCGCGATTCAGGCCAGTCTCTCGCAGGAAATCGCGAGCGCGCTGCAGGCGGCCATCACGCCATCGGCGCAGAAATTCCTCGAGCGCCGGCCGACCGAAAATCCGGTTGCCTATGACGCGTTTCTCAAGGGCCGAACCATCCGCAACACGATGGTCAGCGGCCGGCCGGCGCCACTCAAGCAGGCGGAGGAGTTTTTCCAGTCCGCCGTCGATCAGGACCCGAAGTTTGCCGCCGCGTGGGGCGAGCTCGCCGTGGCGCATGCGCTGCACGCGTTTTGGGAAATCGACAAGACGCCCGCCCGCCTCGCGCGAGGCGATGCCGCGATTGCGCACGCCGTGGAGCTCGCGCCCGACTCGCCCGATGTGATCAGTCAGGTCGGCACCTACGCCTATTACGCGCACCGTGATTACGCCAAGGCCACCGAGCAGTTTGAAAAGCTCGCTCGCCTCAAGCCGAACGATCCCACGGTATTCAGTTCACTCGGGCTGATCCAGCGTCGGCAGGGGCGGTGGGCCGAATCGCTGCTCAATACCCGCCGTGCCGCAGAACTCGATCCTGGTAACGTCAACAACTCGCGTAACCTGATCTCGACGTTGCTGTCGGGCCGGCGCTGGCCCGAGCTGCTCGCGGAGCAGCGCCGATTGATGACATTGGTCGACGACAAGGTCCGCGCGCAGTCCTACCTGGCGCGGCTTACGTTCTATGCGAGTGGCTCAACCAAGGAAATGGACGGTTTCCTCGCGAGCCTGCCGTCCGAAGAGGCGAGTTCTCCGGATCAGGTTCTCGTGCGCAAATCGATCGCGGAGGATCGTGGCGATTTTGCGGAATACATCCGCCTCGACCGGCTTCAGCCTTACAACAACATCGATGGGCAAGAGCGCTACAGGCAGGCGCTTGACGCCGCGACCGTTTACGCGGCCAGCGGGGATTTGGCGGGTGTGCGCCGCCGGCTTGCGGATTTCCCGGCCGAGTTGCGGGCCCGGATCTCGACCGAGCCTACCAACGCCCGCATCCGCGGCGAACTCGGTCTGATGGAGGCGCTGCTGCGCAACAAGAGCGAAGCCGTCCGCCTAGCGCGCGAAGGTGCCGAGATGCTGCCCGAATCGCGCGATGCGCTCGACGGTGTGAATTTTTCGCTTTGGATCCTGCTGCGAGTTTACGCGTGGACCGGCGACAAGGATCGCGCCCTCGCCGCGCTGGAGCACCTCCTGCACATGCCGAGTCAAGCGGCGGCCGGAACCTACGCGCTTCGCTCCGGTCCGTGGCTCGCGCCGCTGCGCGGCAACCCGCGCTTCGAGGCGCTGCTGAACGACCCGGTGAACAACGCGCCGCTGTTCTAAAAATGAGCGACGCCACCAAAGCCGTTTTTCTCAGCTACGCCCGCGAGGACACCGCGGCGGCGCGGCGCATCGCGGATGCGTTGCGGGCCTTCGGCGTCGAGGTGTGGTTTGATCAAAGCGAGCTGCGCGGTGGCGACTCGTGGGACACGAAGATTCGGACGCAGATCAAAACGTGTGCGCTGTTTGTGCCGCTCATCTCGCAGCGCACGGAGGAGCGGCACGAGGGCTACTTCCGCCGCGAGTGGAAACTCGCCATCGATCGCACGCACGACATGGCCGGCAGCAAGGCCTTCATCGTGCCCGTGGTGATCGACGGGACGCGCGAGGCCGACGCGTCGGTGCCGGAGGAATTCATGCGCTACCAGTGGACACGGCTTGCCGACGGCGAGCCCACCCCGGAGTTTGTGATGCAGGTGAAGCGACTGCTGGAGGCGCCGAAAAAGTCGGCGGTCACCGCGGCGCCGAAGGAGAGTTTGTCTGTGAAGCCCGTGTTGGTTTCTGCGCCCGCACACACCTACGAATCCGCACCAGCGGCGTCGCGTTTACCCGTCGTGCTAGGCGGCATTGCGGTGGCCGCGATTGTGGTGGCGATTTATTTTGCACTGCGTCCGGCCACGAAAGAGCCCGTCGCGGCCTTGCCGCCGCCGCGGCCGGTGGCCGAGGCCAAGACAGCGCCGGCTCCGATCGTGGCCGCGCCGGCGATCAACGAAAAGTCCCTCGCCGTCCTGCCGTTCGCCAACATGAGTGAGGAGAAGGACAGCGGGTTTTTCTCCGACGGCATTCACGAGGACATTCTGACAAATCTCGCGCTCATCCGCGAACTGCACGTCGTTTCGCGCACCTCGGTCATGCAGTATCGCAATACGATGAAGACGATCCGCCAGATCGCGCAGGAGCTCGGCGTCGCCTACGTGCTCGAGGGCAGCGTGCGGCGCGCGGGTAACAAGGTGCGCGTGACCGGCCAGCTCATCCGCGCCGCGACCGACGAGCATGTCTGGGCAAAAAATTACGACCGCGATCTGACGGACATTTTTTCGATCCAGAGCGCGCTCGCGACCGAGATCGCCGGCGCGTTGCAGGCTGCGCTCTCACCGCAGGAGAAGCAACTCCTTGACCGCCGTCCGACCGACAATCTCGCTGCCTACGACGCCTACGTGAAGGCGCGGCAGCTGCGGCAAAATGTTAGCAGTGTGCTGGGTGATTGGCTCCAAGCTGAGGTTCTGTTGAAGCAGGCGGTGCAGCTCGACCCCAAGTTCGCGGCGGCTTGGGCTGAGTTGGGTGCGTTTCATGCTCAAGGTTATTTCAACGAGATCGATCACTCGCCCGCGCGACTCGCGACGGCAAAGGAGGCCATCGAGACGGCCGTGCGGCTGGCACCCGATGCGCCGGAGGTAATTGAGAAGCTCGGCGATTACTATTACTACGGTTATCGGGACTACCCACGCGCCACCGAGCAATACCAGCGCCTCGCGGTCTTGCGGCCAAACGATGCCGCCGTCTACGGATCGCTTGGCCTCATTCACCGTCGGCAGGGTCGTTTCGCGGAATCGTTGGGTGAATTGCGCCATGCGGCTCAGCTTGAGCCGGGCAACTTGCGCTATGTGCGGACACTCGGAGAACTCACGCTGGCCCTTTGCCTCTACGAGGAGGCCGCCATCGCACAGCAGCGAGTGATCGCCCTCACGGCCGGCGACCTGGCCAACGTTGCGCAAGCCACCGCGATCCCCTTCCTGGCCCGCGGATCATTGCGGGAAGCGGACGAATTGATCGCGAAGCTTTCGCCGGAACAGCGACACGATCCGCTGGTGGTCGGGCTGCTCAAGAATTTTGCCCTCGCCGCGGGCGATTTCAAAGGCTTCGTGGCGCTCGATCAGCAACTTCGCTACTACGATGGCTTCGGCAGCCCGCATGGCGCGCAGGATCTGAATGCCGCTTACGTGTTCGCGGCCCTCGGCGATCGCATCGCGGCAAAGGCGCGCGCTGCCGACGCGGTGGCCGATCTCAAGGCCCAATTGGAAAAACAGCCCGGCAGCGCAACCCTATGGTCCAGTCTTGGCGGCGCCTACGTGTTGCTTGGAGATCGGGTCGAGGCGCTCCGATGTGCCCAGCAGGCAATGAACCTCGTCCCCGAGGCGAAAGATGCGGTGGCTGGCCCAGGCTTCAGCCTGACCTACGCCTCATGCCTCGCTTGGCTCGGCGATAAGGACCGCGCGCTGGCCGAGCTGGCGAGACTGCTGCGCACGCCGTTTGGCGAGAATATTTACTCGGCAAAATTCGGCACCGCGTGGTTCCCGCTGCGCGGCGACCCGCGCTTCGAAGCGCTCGTCAGTGATCCGAAGAACAACGCGCCGATCGTGCCGTGACCGAAGTGGCGGCGCCGAGGGCAGGCGCGGCGAACGCTTGCCCGCCGCCCGCGGGATGGTTCAAATCTCGACCGCATGATCGGTCTCCATGAAGGCAAAGGCTCGCCGCTGAAAAAGAAACCGGCGGAGCGCGTGATTTCCCTCCGACTCAACGTCGTGTTGTGCCGACCGCAAATCTGGCGGCGGCTCATCGTGCGCGAGTCGATGTGGCTCTCGCGGCTCCACGACTCGATTCAGGTGGCGTTCGACTGGTTCGATTACCAGACGCACGCGTTCAACCTCGACGACCTGCGCTTCGGCAATCCGCTGAAGCGCGAGGAACTTACCATCGAGGACGATCGTGACATCACGCTCGCCGATCTCGATCTCGAGCACCGCGAACGGTTCACCTACGGCTATCACTTTGGCGACGGCTGGCAGATCGATCTCAAAGTCG
Organism: uncultured Opitutia bacterium; assembly: GCA_903840415.1. GTDB lineage: Bacteria > Verrucomicrobiota > Verrucomicrobiia > Opitutales > Opitutaceae > CAITWF01. Next base: position 55,059 of record CAIMFY010000110.1, read on the forward strand.
AGAAATTTTCGATGGCCGAGAAGGGCGCGCAATATCCGCTCTGCCTCGCCGGCGAGCGCGCGGGTCCGCCGGAGGATTGCGGCGGCATCGAAGCGTTTCACGACATGCTCGCGTGCATCAAGGAGCCCGACACCGAGCTCGGCCGCGAATGGATCGAATGGCTCGGCCCCGACTACGATCCTGCCGCCTGCGACCTCGAAAAAATCAACAAGGCGCTGAAGAAACTCGGGAAGTGAACTTCCGCGTCAGTGCGACTCGGCGAAGCTCGTGATGGAGTGCCACTCGAAGACTTCCTGCAGCAGCGCGCGCTCGGCTTTCGCGACGACACGTTCGAGCGATCCCCACGTTTGCACGAAGGTCGCCTCCTTGCGCGCGGTCTCGAGGCGCACGCGCATCTCGCGGTAGCGGGCCACCCGCCGGTGGAGATCGTTGACCGAGATGAGCGCGAGAAATCCGCCTGCGAGCACGGGCAGCACGATGGGGCCAAAACCGTAAACCCACGTCGGCACCCAGACCGGTGGCACGGCCCCGGGGAAAGCAGCGTGCATGGCGTAGGCGGCGCTGAAAAACACCGCCAAGGAGGAGCTGATGAAAAATCCCGCGCGCAGCCGATTGAGTAGAGGCAGCGCCCGCGCTTCCTGCCGGGAAAAATAGGCGAGCTGACCGTCGATGCGTTCGCGCAGATAGCGTTGCTTGAACTGATCGAAGTTTACGCGGTGGGTGCGCGAAGAGCGGCGTTGCAGCACGTCGAGGGCGCGCCGGAGCGGCTCAAGGCCGGCCCAGTCGAAATCGTCGAAAAGCCGGAGCGACCGCGGCAGGCCCCAGGTGGCGATCGCGCTGCGGGTGATTTCGGCGGCGAGCCGGCAGCGCACCCAATCCTGCCGCCCGCGGTAGTGCAGGAGCGTAAGCGCCGCGCCCGTCGCGCCAAGCAGGCAGAGCAGCTTGCCCCACGGCAGCGCCGCATGATGGAGATTGAAGGCGAGCGTGGCCGCGGCGAGCGCCGTGGCCGTCATGAGCAGGCTGAGTGCGAGCGTGATGAGCCGTGGGATATGCGGAGCATGGGCGGTCGCGGCGTGATCGACCTTGAGATGAAACGCGAGCACGGTGCGCCGGCCCGGATCGTCTTCGCTCTCGGCGCTGGCGGAGCGAGTGGCCGGTGGCAAAGCGTTCAACTGCGCGAGATACCGGTCGCCGATCGTCAGGCGCGAAAAATTCTCGCGGCGCACGGCGAGCGTGCGGGCGTCGATGATGATTACAGGCCGGCCCATGTCGCGGGCATAGGCGACGATCTCGCCGGTGCCTCCGCGGCCGCGGGCGGGTTCACCGTCCCAGACGGCGACGAGCAGGTCGCAGTGGTTCACCGTTTCCACGCCGCAATCGAGATAGGAGTCGTCGCGGTGCGGTCGATCGCTGACGACGCCGACATGCTCGGCGTAGGCGAGGAGTGCCTCGACTTCGCGCCAGTCGTGGTCGCTGAAGTCGCGGCGAAATTCCACCGGCGGCAGCGGCAGCACCACCTCCCAGCCCATTCCGACCTTGAGCGCGGCGCGCGCGAACAGCATGTCGCTGCCGATGGCGATCGAGGAGAGTGCGAGCCACTCGACGCCCGGTTCCGCGCGCAAGCCGACGAGCACTTCGCGCAGGGTGCGTTCGACGCCGGCAGCGTCGCCAAGTTTTCGATGCCCTGAAAACCCGACCACGTGAAACAAAGGGAGTGGGGACGACTCGCTCATTGGGCGCGCGAATCGCACGCGGTCTCCCGTCGTGCGTCAACGGCGAAGCCGCCGTCCTGCCGCACATTTCCTCCTCGCTACGTCGGGCGGGGGCTTTTTTTGTAGGGTCTTCCCACTTCCCGCTGTGCCCGAGTCTGTCCCACCGACCTACGGCGCCGTTTTTCTCAGCTACGCGTCTCAGGACGCGGAGGCTGCGCGGCGCATTGCCCACGCCTTGCGCGCGTCTGGGCTGGAGGTGTGGTTCGACCAGAACGAGCTCGTCGGCGGCGATGCCTGGGATCAGAAAATTCGCCGGCAAATTCGCGAGTGTGCGCTGTTTGTGCCGATTATTTCGGCGGCCACGCAGGCGCGCACCGAGGGCTATTTCCGTCTCGAATGGCGGCTGGCGGATCAGCGCACGCATTTGATGGGAAGGAACAAGGCATTTCTCGTGCCGGTGTGCGTGGACCAGACGCCCGATGCCGGCGCGGATGTGCCGGACTCTTTTCTCGCAGTGCAATGGACGCGCCTGCCCGGCGGCGAAACTCCGCCATCCGTCGCGGAGCACGTGCGCCGCCTGCTGACGGGTGGCGGGGCAACCCAGCCTCGTGCTACGGCGCCGGCTCTGACGGCGCCACGTTTGGCCGACGCCGCGCCGGCGGTCGCGGGAAATTCCGTCGCGGTGCTCGCGTTCGCGAATCTCAGCAACGACGCGGAGAACGAATTTTTCTCCGACGGCATCAGCGAGGAATTGATCAACGTGCTCGTCCGCGTGCCGAGCCTGAAAGTCTCCGCGCGCACTTCGGCGTTTCACTTTAAGGGCCGGAACACACCCATTCCTGAAATCGCGCGGCAACTCGGCGTGGCATATGTCGTCGAGGGCAGTGTCCGCAAAGCCGGCGATCGCGTGCGCATCACGGCGCAGCTCATCAAGGCGGCGGACGGTTTTCACGTGTGGTCCGAGACCTTCACGCGCGACCTGAAGGACATCTTCGCGGTGCAGGATGAAATTGCCGGGCTCATCGCAAAAAGCCTCTCGCTCACCCTGGGCGCGGCGAACCGGGCGGTGCGCGAAGTAAATCCGGCGGCCTACCGGCTGTTCCTGGAGGGCCGGACGATTTTTAACCGGGAGGTGCCGTCTGAATACGATCGAGCCATCCAATGCTACCGGCAGTCGCTGGAAATCGATCCGGAGTCGGCGCTCACCTGGGCCTGGCTGGCCATGATCTACGGCATGTCCGCCGGTTCGGGTATGATGTCGATCGCGAAGGGCAACCAGCTGGCGCGCGAGGCGGCGCAACGGGCGATCGCCTTAGATCCGGATCTGGCGAAAGGACACATGGCGCTGGCCTTCATCGAACTTCTCTATGGTTGGGATTGGAAGAAGGCGGCTGACTTGCTTGACCGGGCATCGACACTTGCTCCCGGAGACTCGGATACGGTGGGCCTGATAGCTCATCTGGCATCCATCACGGGGCGGCCTGACCGGTCCGTCCCACTGGCCCGCAAAGCCGTGGAACTCGATCCGCTCAACTACTTCTCAAATTATGCCTTGGCGAGAAGCCTGGGCTTTGCGGACCGTTTTGACGAAATGGAAAAACAGGCGGAACACATGGTCACACTGAATCCGGCGGGGCTGCGGAGCCGGTTGTTCCTGTCTTTGGCCCGATTGCTTCAAGGCCGGGCCGACGAGTCGGCGCAAGCCGCCGAGGAAGTGCCAGCCGGTTGGGCCCGTCTGACTGCCCTGGCGGGTGCGCGGTTTGCCCAAGGGCGGATCGCGGAATCGGAAGCGGCGCTGGAAGAATTAAAGGAGAAGGATGGCACCCATGCGGCCTATCAGGTGGCGCAGGTGCACGCTTTCCGCGGCGAGATCGATCTCGCCTTTGCCTGGCTCGAAAAGAGCTATCAGATGCGGGATTCGGGGACCGCGCTCTTGAAATGCGATCCGCTCCTGCGCAATCTGCGCTCGGATTCCCGCTGGCTGCCGTTCCTGCGCAAAATGAATCTCGCCGACGAGCAATTGCATGAGTGACGCCGTCAACAAAGCCGTCTTCCTCAGCTACGCGTCGCAGGACGCGGAGGCGGCCAAGAAAATCTGTTTTGCCCTCCGCGCCGTCGGCGTCGAGGTGTGGTTCGATCAAAACGAACTCGTCGGCGGCGACGCGTGGGACCAAAAAATCCGCCGCCAAATCAAGGACTGCACGCTTTTCGTCCCAATCATTTCGGCCAACACCCAGGCGCGCACCGAGGGTTATTTTCGGCTCGAGTGGCGCATCGCTGATCAGCGCACGCACCTCATGGCGAAAGGCCGGCCGTTCCTTTTGCCCGTTGTGATCGACGACACGCGCGATGCCGACGCGCATGTGCCGGACTCGTTCACCGAAGTGCAGTGGACGCGCTTGCTTGGCGGCGAGACGACGGAAAAATTCTGTCAGCGCGTGCAAAAATTACTCGGCGGCGAAACTGTTTTCACTGGCTCCGATATAGGGGCGTCGCTTGACGGCACCCGTGGGCGAGGACGAGCCACGCTCCGACAAAACCCTTCGCGTTCGTGGCTCGCGCCGACACTCATCGGCCTCACGGCCCTCGCCGCCCTCGCCATCTGGCGCCCTTGGAAAAATCCCGCTTCCACTGCCGCAGCTGTCACCACATCGCCACCCGTGGCCGCGACCGGCGCCACCACCGAAATCGCCCAAGTAAGGATGAAGCTGCGCCCGGATGAATGGACGCGGGCCGACTTCAACGCCTTCGCCCCGGTCGTCGACCGGTTGGTCCAAACCTACCCGGAAAATGGCGATGCGTGGGCGCTTCGCAGCATCGCCAGCAGCCTGCTCGTGATTCGTAATTTCGAGACAGGCACCAAGCCCCTCGAATCCGGCAAGGCCGCCATCGACACGGCCCTGCGCATGGCGCCCAACTCTCCGCTCGCCGAACTTGGGCTCGGCCTCCACCTCGTCGCGATGATCAGCCGCGGCGGTGATGTGCGCGCTTCGCGGCCGCACATCGAACGCGGACTCGCAGGTCTCCCCTCCGAGCCGCTCACGCGCTATGCTGAACTCGTTTCCTATTGGCTCGGTTATCAGTTCGAGGGCGCCGACCGGAGCGCGCACCAGTGGCTGGCCGCGGAGCCACACGCGAGTTTCCCGGCGTGGATTCTCGGACAATCCTTCCTCGTGCGCCGCCAACCAGCCGAGTCCGTCAAATGGTCCGAGCAGGCCGCAGCCGATCCGGACATCACCGGCGCACGCGCCCTCGTGACCTTATTTGAAGCGCGTTACTACCTCCAAGCCGATCTTGCTGGAGCCCGCACCGCCCTCGATCGCGTGCCCGCCGGCCAGCGCGGCGTGCACCGGGTCGTCTCCTCCCGCTTTCTCCTCGCGATGGCCGAGCGCCATTTCGATCAAGCGCTGCAGGAACTCGCGCGCGTGCCCGAATCGATGTTGCTCGATCGCGTTTACCACGGACCCAAGGCGCTGCTGGCCGGATTCGCCCACCAATCCGCCGGACGCAATGAGGTCGCCCAGTCGCAATTTCGTGACGCGGAGCGGATGCTGCGCGAAGAACTCACCCACGATTCTGAAAACCAGGAGTTGCGCACCGTCCTCGCCCTGAACCTTGCCGCGCTCGGTCGCAGCGACGATGCGCATCGCGAACTCGCCGCCATCGAACCGCTCCTCAACGACCAAGCTCCCACCGTCTACTCCGGCCAGCTCATCGCGCTCATTGCCCAAACCCATGGCCTGCTCGGCGACAAGGAAGCGCTGCGGCACTGGCTGCGCCGCACCATGGCGGAGAGAACGCAACTGCCGTTTACTCCCGCTTCATTGCGCCTCGATTCGCGTTTCGCCGCCTACTTGGACGACCCGGAGATTCAGGCGCAGCTGAAGGAATTCGCGTCGCTCGATCAACCGCCGGGAAATGCCGCTGCCGCAGCGCCCGACGCGCCCGCTGTAGCCTTGGCGAAGGCGGACCAAAAATCCGTCGCCGTCCTCGCTTTTGCGAATCTTTCTGACGACAAGGAAAACGAATATTTTTCCGACGGCATCAGCGAGGAATTGCTCAACGTGCTTGGACGCGTGCCGGGGTTGCGCGTGGCGGCGCCGATGTCGGCGTTTTCGTTCAAGGGCAAAAATGTGCCGGCACAGGAGATCGGCCAGAAACTCAACGTCGCCTATCTTGTCAACGGCAGCGTGCGCCGCGCGGGCCCGGCAATCCGCGTCGTCGCGCGCCTCAGCCGTGCCGACACCGAAGAACAAATTTGGACGGAGAAATTCGAGGGCGAGGCGAGGAACGTGTTCGCGTTGCAGGACGAAATCGCGGGCAAGATCGCGGCCGCGCTGTCACTCAAGCTCGGCGCGTCGGCGCGCGCAGCCAAGCCAATCGATCCCGAGGCTTACCGGCTTTATCTCGAAGGCCGGCATCTCTGGAGTTTGCGCAACCTCGACTCCCTCGACGGCGCGGAAGTCGCGTTGGCGACGGCGCTGCGGATCGAGCCCGAGTCGGCGTTGATTCACGCCGGGCTCGCCGAACTCTACGGCACCCGCGCGTCATATCGCAACATGGCCGCCCTGCCGGAAGTGGGTGATTTGAACCGCGCGACGGAAGAGGCTGACCGCGCGATCGCTCTGGACCCAAAATTGTCGCACGGCTACGTGGCGCGAGCAACGATCGCTTGGGCGCGGCAGCACTACGCCGAAGCCGAACGGATGCTGCGGGAATCGCTGGCGCTGGCCCCCAATGATGCGCTGGCGTTCAACCGGCTCGGCGACGTGATGATCAGCGCCGGCCGGCTCGATGCCGGCTTGGAGAATTACCAACGTGCCTTGCAGCTCGATCCGCTTTCTCTTTTCATCGTGAAGGATGTCGTCCGGGAGTCGGCTTACGCGCATCGGTTTCAGGAAGCGATTGAGACCGCGACGCGTTTCGAGGCCGCCGCCCCGCGCGACGCGCGGTTAGTCATCGGTCGATTTCATGCGCAGATTCAACTCGGAATGGTGGAGCAGACGGCGGCCGAGCTCAAAGCGCTCCTGTCGACGATCACGCCGGATAATTTCCCCGGTTCGGGTGTGGTGGAGTTGGTCTTCTATTTGCGGGATGCGAAGCTCGAGGCGGAAAGCGAGGCGTTGGCCAAGGAGCTGCTTTCGCGCTACGGACCGAACACCTACCTCCACGCGATGGTGCTCATGGCGCGGGGCCGGACGGAGGAGGCGCTGCCGTTGTTGAAGCCGTTCCCTCCCGGATCGCAGGATCGACTTTATTGGAGTCCGATTTTCGACCCGGTGCGCGAGGACCCGAGGTTCCTGCGCAAAGTCGAAGAGTTGGGGGTCGCCGCGGAATACAAGGTCGCACGTGCGACGCTCGCGCGGATGCTGAAGGAGCAGGAGGCGAAAAAATGAGTGCCACGGAAAACAAAGCCGTCTTCCTCAGTTACGCGTCGCAGGACGCGGAGGCGGTGGAGCGCATCGCGGAGGCGCTGCGCGCCGCCGGCATCGAGGTGTGGTTCGACAAGAACGAACTCGTCGGTGGCGATGCGTGGGACCAAAAAATCCGCCGACAGATCAAGGAGTGCGCGATCTTCGTGCCGGTGATTTCGGTGAACACCAACGCGCGCGCCGAGGGTTACTTTCGGCTCGAGTGGAAACTCGCCGTCGATCGTTCGCACCTGATGGCGGACGACGCGCCGTTTTTATTTCCTGTCGTCATTGACGATACCTCCGACGCCGCCGCGCGCGTGCCGGACAAATTCCGCGAGGTGCAGTGGACGCGCCTCAGTGTGAAAGACACGCCCGAGACGCTCGCGAAGCGTGTGGCAAGACTCCTCGGGCACGGTCCCGCGACGGAGCCGGAGCGTCTTCGCCCCGCCGAACGCCGCGAGGGCGCAGTGCCGGAGAAACCCCGGCTGGTGGGCCGCTTTGCCAGGGCGACGGCGTGGTCCGTCGCGGCGCTGATCGCAGGGTTGGTGGCTTATCTGGTCCTCAAACCGCGGCGCAGTCCCGAGGAGATCGCGAAGCTGCTTTCTCAGGTGCAAACTATCACCGAGCAGGTGTCGAAGACCACCGGGGAAACGCGACCCGCTTCCAATTTGGCAATTTCCGAGGCGCGCCAGCTCGCGGCCAGCGCGCGGGCCATGAGCTTGGACAAATACGATTCGACGCCGGAAGACTACGCAGCGGCAGAAGTCATGGTGAAACGCGCGCTCGAACTCGATCCGAACGACGCGGAGATCTGGGCGCTGTCGTCGCACCTCAATTTTTCATTTGGGTCCCGCGGCTTCGATCATGCGCACTCGCGCGTGGCCGCGACCCGCAGCCAGGCCGAACGCGCGCTGAGCCTCGACCCCAACTCCCTGGATGGGCTTTACGCCCTCGCCCGCTGGCAGCGCGACAACGACGATCCGGCGATCGCCGAGGCGTCGTTCAAGAAAATCCTCACGCGCGAGCCGCTTCATTCTGGAGCGCTCGCCGGTCTCGCGTGGATTTACGATCAAACGGATCGGGTAGATGAATCTGCGGCACTCTACGAGCGGGCCGCGGCCGCGCCGGGCGGCAACCCCGCGCTGGCGCGTTACACGGAATACCTGCTGTTTTTTCACCACGCGCGGTTCGAGGAGGCGGACCGCTGCATCCGGCAGTCGGTCGCGGCGCAGCCCTCCGCCAACTCGCAGGCCGGGCTCGCGATGGTGTTGCTCACGTGGAAGGGCGAGGCGGACGAAGCGGCGCACGTGCTCGCCTCGGGGCCGACTGCAGTGCGGAACGAGCCGCGCACGATTTGGACTACTGCGCTGGTGCAACTTTGCCAGCGCGCGCCCGAGGCGGCGTTGAAAACTCTAAATCGTTTTTCGGATGATTACATTCAGGACAACTGGTTTGCCGGGCCGAAGGACTACTGGGTGGGCCGCGCACACGCGCTGACCGGACGCATGGAGGCTGCGCGCCTCGCGTGGGAATCAGGCCTCGCCGTGCTCGAAGCCCGCCTGAAAGCCGCGCAGCAAAACCGCTCGCTGCACTTGATGCGAGGCGAGCTGCTCGCGTGGCTGGGCCGGAACGACGAAGCGCTGCGCGAGGCGCGCACGGTGGCCGAGCTGGCGCGCAGCGACCGCGTGGCGTGGTTCAATTCGGAAGCGCGCATCTACGCGGTGCTCGGGCGCGCGGACGACGCGCTGCCGCTGCTGGAAAAATTTCGCGCGGCGCCCGTCGGCCAGAACGTCGGCTGGCCGCTCACGGCCGCGCTGCTCCGGCTCGATCCGCTCTGGGACAAGATCCGCGACGACTCGCGTTTTCAGGCGCTGTGTGCCGAGCCGGCGGCAGAAAAAAATAAAACGGGTGCGACTCCGACCGTAATGCCCGCCGTTCCGCTATCGGCCGCGCGCGAGCTCGCCGACAAGGCGCGCGCCCTGCTTCAGGGATTCGACGCCACGCGCGAGGACTTCGCCCTCGCGGAGGATTTCTGTCAGCGCGCACTTAAGCTCGACTCGACCGATGGCGAGGTCTGGGCCGCCTACTCGCAGGTCAACTCCGCCTTCGGTTACCGCGGCTGGGACACCTCGCCGGAGCGCCGCGAGCAAACCCGCGTGATGGCCGAGCGCGCGATCCGGCTGGCGCCGGAATCGGCGCAGGCGAAACTTGCGCAGGCGGGTGCCTGGAGCGCCTTTGGCATCAACCGCGCTGAGACGGAAAAATTGCTCCGCGAGGTCGTGCAGGAGCGGCCCAACGATCAAGGTGCGCTCAAATTTCTTGCGGTCACGGTGCTCAATCGCGGCGGACTCGACGAATGCCTCGCGCTCAACGAGCGCTCCGCAGCGCTGCCCGGCGGCGATGCGCTCGCCCTCTACAACAACGCCCGCTACCTCTGGCAGCGAGGCCGGCAGGCCGAAGCCTATACGATGTTGCAGCGTTCCCTGGCGCAGAAACCGTTCAGCTCGTCGCTCGTGCTCAAGACGATCATGGAAATGACGTGGCGCGGCGACCTTGTGGCGGCGGAGGCGACATTGAAACAGATTCCACAGTCTGCCCAGCTTGAGGATCGGGCGAACTACACGGCGGGCCTCGTGCGCTTTTATCAGCGGCGCGCGGATGCGGCGCTGGAGGCGTGGGGCGCGTTCCCCCGGGATTACTACAACGACTTCCAATACGACGGACCCAAGGGCCTGATCATCGGCCTGGCCGACGAACTCGATCATCGCGACGCCGCCGCGAAAATCGAGTGGCGCGCGGCACTGCAGGCGGTCGAGAAGCGGCTCGCGGCGACGCCGAACAATCCCACGCCTTATTTCTACAAGGCGTATCTGCTCGCGTGTCTCAGCGAGAAGGCGGCGGCCGAGGAAGTGCTGCGCACCCACGAGCAACTGGCGGGCGTCAAATTCACGGCCGAGTCGCCGCTGTCGTTCGACCTGGCGCTTGTCTACACGCGGCTCGGCCGCTTCGACGACTTCTTCGCCCATCCGCCGACCGGCAACCTCGCGCGCATTCGGATCGATCCGCGCTTTCAGGCGCTGCGCGCCGACCCGCGCTTCGAAAGCCTCCTCGCGGAAAATCAGCGACGAAAGGCGGAGTCGAAGAAATGAGCGAGCCGACCAAGGCCGTATTCCTGAGCTACGCGTCCCAAGACGCCGAGGCGGCGCGGCGCATTTGCGACGTGCTGCGCAGTGGTGGCGTCGAAGTGTGGTTCGACGCTGACGGCGGGCTCGAACACGGCGACGAATGGGACGTAAAAATCCGCCGTCAAATAAAAGAGTGCGTGCTGTTCATTCCCGTCATCTCGGCGAACACGCAGGCGCGGCACGAAGGTTATTTCCGGATCGAGTGGGATCTCGCGGCGGAGCGGGCGCGCGGCATCGCGAGCGGCGTGCCCTTTATTTTGCCGGTCGTGATCGATGACACCCGCGAGCCCGACGCGCTGGTGCCGGATCGTTTCCGCGCCGTGCAGTGGACCAAGCTCCGCGGCGGCGAAGTTCCTCCCGAGGTGCAGCAGCGTTTCCTGAAACTCTGGTCGCACCGCACCGGCGTGTTGAAGCACGAGGCGACGCAGGCGAGCGCCCCGGAAGTTCGCGCCGCACCTTCAGCCGCCGAGACGATCGGCAAACCCGGCGTGAAAAATTACGCGCTCATCGCGGCGGCGATCGCCGTCATCGTTGCCGGCGTCGGTTGGTGGCTGCTCGGCGGACGCAGCAAACCCGCTGCGCCGTCGCGCGCGCCGGCCATTGCCGTCACGCCTGCGAACCCCGCTCCGGCCACCGCGCCGCTTTCCGAGGCGCGGCAACTCGCGGAGAAGGCGCGCGCGCTGTTCGACGCTCTCGACGGCACGCGCGACGACTACAAGCTCGCGGAAGAATTGATCGCGCAAGCGAAGACAAAGGACGGCACCGACGCCGAGGTTTGTGCCGCCGAGGCGCAGTTGCATGAGCGATTCATCCAGCGCGGCTGGGACTCCTCCGATGCGCGCCGCGAGGCGGCACGTGCAGCGGTGCAACGTGCGATGCGGCTCGATCCGCAGTCGTTCGAGGCGCGCTTTGCGCAAGCCTTTCTGCTGAGTTACACTGGCAGCGACGGCTTGGAGCGCACGCGGCAGATGAGCGTGCTGCGACGCGAGCGGCCGACCGATCAGCGGATCCTTCGCGCGCTGGGCACGGGACTCGATCGTCTGGGCCGCTTGGAGGAAGCGATCCCGATCTTGGACGAATCCGCGGCACTGCCCGGCGGCGACCCGCTCGCGCTCTACACCAAGAGCCAGATTTATTGGTGGGTCGGCCGCACGGCCGAAGCCGAGGCGGCGATTGAGGCATCGATCGCACAGAAGCCGTTCACCGGGGCGCTGCTGATGAACGTCTGGTATAAGACGACCCTCCATGGCGATCTCGACAGCGCGTGGGCGCTGCTGAACCGCATCAACCCGGCGGAATTGGTGGAGGACCGCGCCTGTTTCTTTGCCTTTTGCATCGAGTGGTATGCGCGCCGACCCGACGCCGCGATTGCCCACCTCTCGGTCGTGCCGCGCGACTGGCTCAACGACAATTTTTATCGCGGACCCAAAGCTCTGCTCGTCGGCGACGCCCAGCAACTCGCCGGCCGGCCCGACGCCGCCGCTCTCGAATGGCGCGCGGCGCTCAAGCTGGTGGACCAACGGCTGGCGGCCAGTCCCAACGACTGGCAATTGCTCAGTCATCGCGTCGGCCTGCTGGTCCGGCTGGGCCAGCGCGAGGAGGCGGAGCGCTTGCTTGGCGTGCTGACCCAACTGCTGGGGTCCGATGCCGATACGACCTCGCGTGTGCTGAGCAGAGCTTACACGCAGCTGGGCCGCCAAGCGGAAGCCATCAGCCAAATCTCCGCCGGCTTGAAACGAGGCAAGCGTGCCGTCCTATTCACTGCGGCCGACCTGCGGCTCAATCCCAGCTGGGATCCGCTGCGCAGCGAACCGGCCTTCGCCGCCGTCATCGCCGAAGCCGAAGCGATCGAAAAAGCGGCGGCGCTCCAGAGCGGCGGTGGTGGCGGCGCCGCGCTGGCTCCGGCGGCCGACGCCAAATCCGTCGCCGTGCTAGCGTTTGCGAATCTGAGCGACGACAAGGGCAACGAGTATTTTTCCGACGGCATCAGCGAGGAGTTGCTCAACGTGCTTGCGAAGGTGCCGGGACTGAAGGTGACGGCGCGCACGTCGGCGTTTTTCTTCAAAGGCAAAAATCTGCCGATTCCCGAAATCGCCAGGCAACTCGGCGTCGCCTACGTGATCGAGGGCAGCGTGCAGCGCGCGGGCGAGAACGTCCGCATCACTGCACAGCTCATCAAGGCCGCCGACGGGTTCCACGTCTGGAGCGAGCACTTCGACCGCGAGTTGAAAAACGTTTTCGCGCTGCAGGATGAAATCGCGGGGCTCATCGCGAACCAACTTTCGCTCAAGCTTGGCGCTAGTTCCGCCGCGGCCGCGACGAGCGTGAACCCGCAGGCGCTGGAATTCTATCTGCAAGCCAATCAATTGATGCGTTTGCGCGACACGATTTTCATCAACACCGATCGCGTGGAGGAACTGCTCAACCGGGCGCTGGCGCTCGAGCCGAATTTCGCGCGCGCCCAAGCCATGCTCGCCGTGGTCTGGACGGTGCGCGGCAGCCTGCAATCCAGCTCGATCAGCCGCTTCGGCCAGCGCCATTCGCCGGAGCGGGCGCGGATCGAAGCCAAGGCGCGACAGGCGATCGCGCTCGACCCGACGGCACCGGAACCGCACGTCGCCCTGGCAATGGGAATGTGGACCTGGTGGGATCGGGCCGGCGCCGAAAACGAACTACACACCGCGCTCTCGCTCAACCCTAGTCATGCCGTCGCCCATCAGCAACTCGGGATCATGGCCATGGATGACGGACGGATGGACGATGCCATCGCCGAGGTGAGGTTAGCGGTGCAACTGGATCCCCTATCGCAGGACTCCATCGAGTCTTTGGCGCGCAAGCTGCATGTGGCGGGCCGCTACACTGAGGCGATCGCCACCTACGATCGCGCGCTGGCTCTGGCCGACTCCGAGGTCGCGCGCGAGCACAAGGCTTACGCGCTCGCCCAACTGGGCCAGAAAGAGGCCGCGCTGGCCTTGGCCCGCAGCCTGTCGCTTGAATGGCTGCGATTCCGGACGTTCGCGGCGGCAGGCGCCTGGGCGGAGGCGGAGAAAACGTTCCCGACCACAGCACCTGAAAACCGAGCCTATTATTTGTTCATGCTCGGGCGGACGGAAGAAGGACTCGCCGCCCTCAATCCGGCGGAGATGGAGTCAACCTATTTGCACGACGTCCTCTTTGAACCCTGGTTCGATCCGGTCCGAGAGGATCCGCGCTTCAAGAAATTTCTGGAAACGCTCGGCGTCACGGAATCCCACGCCCGTGCGCAGGCGTGGCGCAAGGCGCATCCGGCAGAAAAATCGGAGGCGAAGAAATGAGCGTGATCGCAACCCATTCCTCGGGCGCGTGGCCGTGGCCCGACTCGCTGGATGCGCTCCAGGCCGCGCCGCAGCATCACTGCGTCACATTTGAAAACGATCGGGTGCGAGTGCTCGACACGCGGATCAGCCCGGGCGACACGGTTCCTCTGCACACGCACCGCTGGGCGTCCGTGCATCACATCCAGAACTGGAGCGATTTTGTGCGGCGTGATGCCGAGGACCGCGTGCTCGTCGACACGCGCGGCCGACCGGCGCCGGCGAGTCTGCCATGGATCCAGTGGGGTGAGCCGCTGCCGCCGCATACGCTGGAAAATGTCGGCGCGACGGAGTTGCACGTGGTCAGCATTGAGCTCAAGAGTGGTCCGTTCGCGAGTTCCCACCCGTGAGCGATTCCAGCAAAGCCGTTTTTCTCAGCTACGCCTCGCAGGACGCGGAGGCGGCGAAGAAAATTTGCGACGCGCTCCGCGCCGCGGGGGTCGAGGTGTGGTTCGACCGGAGCGAGCTGCGTGGCGGCGATACGTGGGACCAGAGTATCCGCAAGCAGATCAAGGAGTGCGCGCTGTTTCTCCCGGTGGTGTCAGCCAACACTCAGGCGCGGCGCGAGGGCTACTTTCGGCTCGAATGGAAACTCGCCGACGACCGCACGCACCTGATGGCGCGCGGCACGCCGTTCCTCGTGCCAGTGTGCATCGACGACACGAAGGATTGGGACGCGCTCGTGCCGGACTCGTTCATGAGTGTGCAGTGGACGCGGCTGCCCGGCGGCGAGACGCCGGCGAAATTCTGCGACCGCGTGCTCGCGCTGCTCCGGGGCGAGGTCGCGCCAGCGCGTCCGCGTCCTGCCGCGCGGGCGTCGCACTCCGACTCATCGGCGTCCTCGGTCCCGTTAGCGTCGCCGCCCGATAAAAAATTTCCGACGTGGACGCTCGCGGTCGGCGCTGCCGTCGTGATCGGCGCCGGCGTTTTCTTTGCGACGCGATCGAAGCCGCCGACACCGCCATCGTCAGCGCCGGTGGCTGCCGCCACGGCTCCGGCCGCGCCGGTCGTGGCGCCGCCGGCCGCAACTTCGGGGGACCCGGAACTCAAGCGGGCGCAGCAACTCATCGATTCCCCGGAGGCAATTTTCGCAGACGTCACGCTGGCGGAGGAATTGTGCCGCAACGTCCTCTCGCAGCGTCCGACTGATCCGGCCGCGTCCGTGATGATGGCGCGCGTCCAGAGCTATGTTTTGTTGCGCGGCTTCGATCGTAGCGAGGCGCGCTTCTCGCAGGCGCGGCAGGCGGCGGAGCGCGCCTTTACCCTGGCTCCGGACGACGTGGAAGCGGCCGCCGCAATGGGCACCTATCTTTATGCTCGCGGTATCGAGCTGTCGCGCGCCGCGAAACTTTTCCGGTCGGCGATCATGGCGCGACCGGATGAGCCGCGGTTTTACCGGATGCTCGACAACGTCCTCTCGAACGATTCCAAAGTGCCGCGGGCGGAGCTGATCGCCTCGGCGGAGCGCACGGCGCAACGTTTTCCCAAGGATGCGCTCGTGCACTACGAACTGGCCCGGCACTACCGCGATGCGGCGATGCTCGAGCCGACCGAACGCGAGCTCGACCTCGCGATCCAGCTCGGTCCCGTCGCCAACGCGATCATCGCGAAGGCGCGGCTGGCGCTTGTCGTGCGGGGCGACGCCGCGGCGATGAAGGCCCTGCTCGATCAATTGCCCGAACGCTACCGCACGACGGACCGCGCAGTGTTCAGCCAAGTCCAATATGCGTTTGCCAGCGGTCGTTATGAGGAGGGCCTCGAGGCGCTGCGGGCGGTGCCGGAGCCGTGGCTGGTGGATTTCGAATTTACCGGGCCCAAGGCGCTGCTGGCGGGTGAGCTGCAGTTGTTGCAGGGCAAACCCGAACTCGCGCGGCTGAGCTTCGAGTCGGCGGTGGCGGAGCTCGCGAAACACACGGCGGTCGCCAACGTGAGCTTCCGTTCCATGTGGCTCGACGCGTGGCTTCTCGCGCGACTCGGGCGGGGCGAGGAGGCCCGCACGCGCAACGCCGTGATTTTCCCGGAATATCCGCGGCCGTTCCAAATCTACTTGGGCCAGAACTGGTGGTTTAACCCGATCACCCTTAACCTCATCATCGGCGAACGCGCCAAGGCGCTTGATCTGATGCGCGAAGTGGTCGAGTTCCAGGATGGCCGCGGCATCATGCGCGTGGCCATGAAGGTCGACCCACGCATGGCGCCGTTCCGCGACGATCCGGAAATCAAGGCGCTGCTCACGGCGCCCACGACGACCGGCCCGAAGATCGCCCTCACCGCCCGCGATTGGCCGCATAACCCCGAACTGAAGCGCGCCATCGCCCTGCTCGACGGGCTCGACGCCATCCGCGACGACTTCGCGCTGGCCGAGGAGATCACCAAGCATGAACTCGACCGGGTGCCGGGCGACGCCGAGGCCGCGACCGTGATGGCGCGCGTGCAAAACCAATATCTCCTCCGCGGCTTCGACCGGCGCGAATCGCGCGCCGCGCTGGCCAAACAATACGGCGAGCGGGCCGTGCAACTCGCGCCCGACGAACCCGAGGCGCTCTATGCACTGGCGAATTTTCTCGGCAGCCGGGGCGCCGATGCGACGCGGGCGGAGAGCCTGCTGCGCCGCGCGTGCGAACTTCAGCCGGGCCAGCCGCGCTTCTGGCGGCTGCTGGCCACCCAGGTTTTTGATCGGGATCGGGCCGAGGCCATCAAGATCGCCGAGGAGAACGTGCGGCGGTTTCCGGCGGACGCGCTGACCCACTACGATCTTTCCATTCTCTACCGCAATCAGCGGCGCTGGGCGGATTTTGAGCGGGAGACCGACGCGGCGTTGGCGCTCGCTCCGGTCGCGAATGCGATGGTGTGGAAGGCCCGGGCGATGCTCGGATTGCATGGCGACATCGCCGGCATGAAGACCTGGCTCGACAAGGTGCCGGCGCGACTCAACTCGCAGGAGCGGGCGGTTTACAGCCGGTTCCTCTACGCCGCGATGACTGGAGAATTTGAGATCGGCTTTGCGGCGTTGCGCGGTTTCACCGATCTGTGGTTCGTCGAATCGAGCGAATACGGCGGACCGACCGCCCTCCTCACCGCGACATTGTTCGAGTTGCAAGGCAAGGCGGCGCTCGCCCGACTGCAGTATGAGGCCGCGCTCAGCGAGGCGCAGCGGCAGAAGGCGGCAACCCCCTCGGACCTCTACGTGCGCGGCGCGGAAGTCTGGGCGCTTCGCGGACTGGGCCGGCTCGACGAAGCCCGCACGCTCAATCGCGCCTACCTCGAAACGGTGGCCCGTCCGCTGCGCCTCTCGCCGATCTTCGGTTGGTGGTTTGGGCCGATCGCGCAGAGCCTTTTAATCGGCGACCGCGACACGGCACTGGTGTTGATCCGCGAAGTCGCGGCCAACCCCGTCGGCCGCGAAGCGCTCCGCGTGCATTTTCGCACCGACCCGCGCATGGCGCATTTCCGCGACGACCGGGAAATCACCGCGCTCTTCGCCGAGCCGGCCGCGACCGATCCAAAACAATGAGCGAGTCGACCAAAGCCGTCTTCCTCAGCTACGCGTCGCAGGATGCGCCGGCGGTGGAGCGCATCGCCGAGGCGCTGCGTGCCTCGGGCATAGAGGTGTGGTTCGACAAGAACGAACTCGTCGGCGGCGACGCGTGGGACCAAAAAATTCGAAGGCAGATCAAGGAGTGTGCGCTATTCGTGCCGGTGATTTCCGCGAATACCCAGGCCCGCGCCGAGGGTTATTTTCGGCTCGAGTGGAAACTTGCCGTCGATCGTTCGCACCTGATGGCGGACGACGCGCCGTTTTTGTTTCCCGTCGTGATCGACGAGACGTCCGACGCGGCGGCGCGCGTGCCGGACAAATTTCGCGAAGTGCAGTGGACGCGGCTCAGTGTGAAGGACACGCCCGAGACGCTCGCCGCGCGCGTCGCAAAAATCCTCGGCGGCGAATCGATGAAAACGGGCGCGGTCATAGGGGCGTCGCTTGACGACGCCCGCGGGCGTGGGCGAGCCACGCCCCTACAATCGAAAAGTCCGTCGTGGCTGCGCTATGTTTGGATGGGTTTTGGCATTCTCATTGCACTGATCTACGCGCTGCGCCCGATGTGGTCGCCGCCGCGGGCGCGGGATGCCCAGCCGCCGGTCGCGGAAAGGTCCGCCGCGTTGGCTCCCAAGTTTTCCGAGGCGCGCCAGCTCGGCGAAAAAGCCCGCGCGCTTTTCGACAAGATCGACTCCAACGCCGACGATTTCGCCATCGCCGAAAGCCTGCTCAAGCGCGCACTCGAGCTCGACGCTACCGACGGCGTCATCTGGGCCTACTCGGCGCGCCTCAACAGCGCCTATGTCACGCGCAATTTTGATCGGGCTAGCACCGCGCGCGCCGAGGCCTCGCGCAGCCAGGCGGAACGCGCAGTGAAGCTCGCGCCCGATTCCGCGGAGGCGTGGCATGCGCTGGGCCGGAGCCTGTTTTTGACCGATCGCCCGCAGGCCGAGGAGGCGCTGCGCCACGCGATCCAGCTCGCGCCGGACGACGGCCGTATTCTGCTCAGCCTGGGCTCAGTCTGCCGCCTGCAAGGCCGGCCCGACGAGGCGCTCGCGTTCTACGTGCGGGCCACCGCGCAACCGGACGTGAAGTCGCTCGCCCTCTACGACCAGTTCTTGATCCACCTTTACCTGCGGCGCTTCGCCGAAGCTGACCGCTGCGTGCGCGAATCGATCGCGGGACTGCCCACGACCAACAACCTGACCGGGCGCGCCATGCTTGAGATCGCCTGGCGCGGCGACCTCGACGCCGCGCAGCGCACCCTAGCCGACGCACCCGCCGCCATGCGGGCGGAACCGCGCATGGTGTTTATCAGTGCGCTCGTGGCGCTGATGGCCAAACAGACGGACGATGCCTTGCGCGCGCTCGACCGGCTGCCCGGCGAGTTCATCAACGATGCGTGGTATTCTGGGCCGAAGGCGCTGCTCGTTGGCCTCGCGCACACGCAAGCCGGCCGCCCCGAAGCTGCGCGCATCGACTGGGAAGCCGGCGTCACCGTCGTGCGCCGCCGCCTCCAAGACGCTTCGAACGACCCCGAACTCCACCTCCGCCTCGGCGAACTTCTCGCATGGTCGGGCCAGGCCGAGGAGGCGCTGCGCGAGGCGCGCGCGTTCGAGGAACTCGCGCGCAACCGCACCGACTGGACGCTCTCCTCCGCGCGCATCTACGCCGCGCTCGGGCGCGCCGACGAGGCGCTGCCGATTCTCGAAAAATTTCTCACGGTCACGGCTTCGGGCCGCTGGCCGCTCACCCCCGCGGTCCTCCGGCTCGACCCGCTGTGGAGCAAGTTGCGCGACGACCCGCGGTTTCAGGCGCTGTGCGTGGAGCCGGCGGAAAAAATCGAAGCGAAGCCGTTGAGCGAAGGCGCGCAACTCGCGGCGCGCGCGCTGGCGCTGATCGTCAAGGTCG
This sequence comes from uncultured Opitutia bacterium, assembly GCA_903840415.1. Taxonomy (GTDB): domain Bacteria; phylum Verrucomicrobiota; class Verrucomicrobiia; order Opitutales; family Opitutaceae; genus CAITWF01. Next base: position 74,169 of record CAIMFY010000110.1, read on the forward strand.
GCTTCACCCGCGACGATCTGGCGCCAGCGGAGGATTTCGCGCGGCGCGCGACGGACCGCGAACCCGACTCCGCCACCGCGTGGGGCGTGCGCGCCGGCGTGCAGTCCGCGTGGCTGTTCCGCGGCTGGGACACCAGTGAAAAACGACTCCAGGACACCCAGACGTTCGCGAATCACGCTCTCGCGCTCGATCCGAAGGAGCCCGAAGCCTTGCTCGCGCTCGGCCACGTGCTGCGGACGCAGGGCGCTTTCGACCAAGCCGAAGCGCACCTGCGCCGGGCGTTGGCGGCCAATCCGACCCATATCCGGCTCGCGCGCGCGCTGGGTTACACCCTGAACACCGCTGGGCGCGATGAGGAGGCCCGGACGGTGTTGCTCGAAGCCGCTAAGCGCGCGCCGCGCGATCCGCTGCTGCGCTACGAGCTAGCGCTGGCCTATTCGACTTACGGGGCAAATGGCGCGAATCCCAAAAATGTTGCGGGTGCGCTCGAACAACTCGACACCGCGATCGCGATCCAGCCATTTTCCTCCGCCTTGATTCTGAAGGCGATGCTCCTCGGTGGCTGGCGCGGCGATCTTGCGGCGATGCGTGGCGCGCTCGACCAGCAGGACAAGCTCCCGCTGGCCGAGCGATCCGAAGATCGCTCGGTTTGCGTGGAAATGTGGGCGGGCCTGCTGGAACACCGGCCGGATCGCGTTGAGACGGCGGCAGCGTTGACCGCGCGCAACTATTTTGACGACTCGGTCATGCCGCTGCGACCGAAGTCTTGGTCACTCGCACTGGCGCACCGGCTGGTCGGCAAGGATAACTTGGCTCGCAACGACTGGCAGGCGGCTGAAACCGTGCTGCGCCAACGGCTACAGGACGATCCCGCCAACGAGAAATATCAAGTCGAACTCGCCATCACTCTCGCGTGGCTCGGCCAGCGCGAGGAAGCGGCCCGGCTCGTGGCTCCGATCGAGCCGGTTTGGAAGGAAGAGTTCAAGTTTTGGCGGACGGCCTTGCTGGCGCGGTATTACGCGGCCTTGGGCGACATCGCTAAGGCGATGCCGTATCTCGCTCAGGAGATTGATCAGAATGCGTTCACCACGCATAAAGTGATCCCGCTCGATCCATGGTGGGACAAACTGCGCGGGCAACCCGTGTTTGAGGCGCTGCTCAAGGCGCCGGTGGAGAAAAAATAGGCACGAGGAGTGCGGCTATTTTTTCGCGGGCGGTGCTTTTGGCTTCGCAGGCGCCGGAGGTTTTTGATCGGAATAGACGGGCGAGGTCGGAAAGAACGGCGCGATGTAGTCGATGGCGGGTTTCAGGATCGCCGGCTCGGTGCGCGTGATCGTCCAGTGCAGTGTCAGAATGAACAAGACGATCAGACAAATGAACGCGACGAGCGCCGGACTGATGCTCTTGAGCAACCGGTAAAAACTGATCGTCATCATCACCGCCAGAAACCCGCAGAGGATCGTGAGGAAGTGGTGTTCGCCGAAGAGCGAATCGAGGGCGCTCCACAGGGTGTGGAGTTGTTGATAGAGCGGGGAGAGATCGACGTTTTTCACGGTAACCGGAGCGTTGATTCAGACCTTGGTGAGGAGCGGCGGTTCGAGGCAAAAAGTAATATCCTCCCATGGCTTGCGGGTGGTGCGTAGCGACCAGACGGCTGGGATGCCGGCGTGCAAACGTAACCGGCTGGCAAACTGCGTGCTGGCTCTATGGGCCGTCGTCTGTTTGATGGCGCGTGTGGTGCAGGTTTCTTGTCCGGCTTGCACACCTTTCCCACTCACACCTCGGATGATTGCGCGCGCACCATCCATTTTAACTGCGGAGCAACTTGCTGCGCCCGGTGCGACCGTCGGCAAACGCTACCGCGTGTTTCTCAGTTACAGTCACACGGACACGACGTGGGCGCGCTGGCTGATGCGGCGGCTGGAAGGCTACCGGGTGCCCGCGCGGTTTCACGGCCGCGCCGCGCCGATCGGTGCGGTGGGCGCGCGCATCGCGCCGGTGTTTCGCGATCGCGATGAGTTGCCGACGACGAGCGATCTCGGGGAAACGATCCGTGGGGCGCTGCGCGAATCGGCGACGCTGGTGGTGATTTGCTCGCCGACCTCGGCGAAGTCGCGCTGGGTGCGGGAGGAGATTCTGACGTTCAAGCGCCTCGGTGGTAGCGCGCGGGTGTTTGCTTTCATCGTCGATGGCGAACCGAAGGCGCAAGGCACCGATGAAGATTGTTTTTCACCGGCGCTTCGCTTCGAACTCGGCGCGGATGGACAACTCTCGGCGACTCCCGCTGAACATGTGGCCGCCGACGCGCGGCCGGAGGGCGACGGCAAGGAAGATGCGTTCGTGCGCCTCGTGGCCGGCCTCCTCGGCCTGGGCTTCGATGAATTGCGCCGGCGCGAACAGGCCCGGCGGCTTCGCCGGTTGACGTGGATTGCGGTTAGCTCCGTCGCGGGCATGGCGATCACGCTCGGCCTCGCGCTCTACGCGATGAATGCCCGCAACGAGGCGGTGTTGGCGCGCAACGATGCGCAACGCCGGCAGGATCACAGCGAGGAACTGATCGCGGTCATGTTGAATGACATGAAAGCCGGGCTGCAAAAGGCGGACAAGCTGGACGCCTTGGATGAAACGGGGGCGAAATTGATGGGCTATTTTCAAACCCTCGATCCGCGCGATCTGACGGATACCACTCTGGCCCAGCAGGCCAAGGCGCTCACGCAGATCGGGCAGATTCGGATGGCGCAGTTGCGCTACGCCGAGGCGAGCGCGGCGTTTGCGACGGCGTTTGCCCGATCGGCTGCGTTGGCGAACCGGCATCCGGGTGACGGCGGCATGTTGTTCGATCGGGCGCAGGCGGAATATTGGGTCGGCTTCGTGCAATATAAACGAGGCGAACTGGCGCCTGCCGGCGAATGGTTTGCGCGTTATCGCGACTCGGGGGTTTCGCTCGCGGGTCTTAACCCGGGCAACCAGACATGGCAGTTGGAGAAAGTTTCAGGACTGCACAACCTGGCCGTGCTCGAACTGGAACGGGGGAATCTCGCGGAAGCACGCACGGGATTTTTGGAGGAACTGGCGACCCTCGAGAAAATGGCGGCGGTCGCGCCCGCCGATTCCCCGATGAAGTTCAAGATCGCGAACATCGAATCGTTTCTTGGCACGACGGCGGAGCGCGCCGGTGATTTTCCCGAGGCGATTGCGCGCTATGGCCAACAGGTGGCCCGACTCGAAGAATTAGTGCAGGCCGAGCCGCAGAGTGCGCGGTGGCGACGGCGGTTCGGCGACGCCGTGGCGCTGCGGGTGGGGGCGATGATGATCTCCGGGCAGCGATCGGCCGCCGGCGAAGGGCGCCGGCAGGCGCTGGAGATTTTTGAGAGCCTTGCGGCGCAAGACACGACCAACCGCGAATGGCAGTATGCGGTGATGAACGCGCGATTGAAGGAGGCAATTTTGCTGCGCACCGACGGCCCCGGGAGTGCAGCCGCCAAGATCGTCCATGAATGTCTGCCGACGATCGAGCAGCTGTCCAAGAGCGAGACGTCAGACCGCGCGATCGCTGGGTTGTTGGCCACCTGCTGGCGACTGGAGGCGCAATCGAGTGATGCGGCGTCGCCTTCGATTGCGGCCCACGCGGTGGCCCAGGCGATGGCGATTGGCAAGTCTCTGCTTGAGCAAAATCGCGCCAGTGAGACTAATCTTGGCGACTATGCCAGTGCCTGTGTCGTCGCCGGCGAGATCGCACGGCGCAGCGGCGAGACTGAGGCGGCGCGCCGGCGCTGGCAAGAGGTCGTCGAATTGCTCCAGACCCGCATCGAAAAATCGAGAAACTGGCGCGTGCTGGATCCGGCGGCGCGTGCCCTCTGCTTCCTCGGCCGTGACGACGAAGGCCAGGCTCTGATCAGCCGGCTGCAAGCCACCGGCTATGAGCCGCTCGAAGCGTGGCCCGATCTCAATCATCCAGTTTTTCCCGCACCCAACAACCTGACTCAGTCAAAATAGAAAGACACCCGCTATGCCGAATCCGAATCCACGAGCCCGCGTCAGCGTCGACGTCACGAACTTTATCGATGTCCTCAACACGCCCCTGGGCGTGGGCAACCGCGTCTGCGCCGCCACCGTGATCTTGGAAAAATCCATCACGAAAGTGATCACGCAAAATCCGCCGAAAACCGGCTCGATCATTGTCTACGCTCCGGTGGAAGTCGAATTCAAGATGCTCGGTGCGACCACCTATCGACTCGCCGGCATCGCCTTCAGGAACAGCTCCGCGGCGTTTCGCCTGCACCAGAAGGGCACCAAGACCCGCCGGGATGAGCACGGGAACGGCAGCGAAAACATGCCGAAGGACAGCATCTTGATTAACGAGTCCGGCAATGGTGACACCACGATTCAAATCACCGACGACTTCTCCACCCATGGTGTGCCGCCGAATCAGCCCACCTGGGAATTTTATCTCTTGGTGCAGGACAGCCACGGGTTTGTCGGCATCATCGATCCCGATATCGAAAATCAATCTGAGGCCATGAAGCGCGGCCGGTCGCGCGCGTCCTAGTTCCGGCTTTCGTTCCACCACCACACCCAACCAAAGGAAAACATATGGGCCAAGCCACAGTCACCGTCACTAATATCGATTTCGTCGACGTCATCAGCTCGTTCGGCGCCGGTGCCGAACGCTATTCCACCGCCACGTTTACCATTCAACCGAATCCACCGTCTGGCATTACTCAAAATGCCACGGGGCGATTGATCGTGACCGCCGATACGGACATCACCTTCAGTTTTCCGGCGGGCAGTCCGTGCGTGCCGATGGGCATCAGCCATCGGCAGAAAAAGGGAAGAAGCGATCCGTGCGGCAAGGAAAACTTTCCGAAGGAGCACATTGTGATCAACGAACTGCCGGACGGCAGCGCGACGATCAAGATTCGCAACAAGTGCCGGCACAAAGGTGCGGCCGACACGTTTGTCTGGGAGGTTTACATCGGCATCCACGACAGCGCCGGAACGCTCGGAATCATCGATCCCGACATCGAAAACCAGAGCTAAGTTTTCGCTCTTAGCAGCGGGCGCCCGGTCAGCCGTGCGCCCGCTTTATTTTTGCGCCGATCACTTCGCCGTCGGCGCGCCAGTCACCGTGCCGGCTTTGATCAACACCATTTTTTCCGGATCGAGATGCTTTTTGATCGCGCCGTTGACCTGCGCGGTGGTGAGTGCGGCGACGCGAGCCGGATATTGGTCGATGAAGCTGAGATCGAGATCCCGGTTGAGCGTCGTGAGGATCGTGCCGGCCATGCCGCCGGTCGTCGAGAGCCCGACTTTGTAGCTGCCGGCCAGATCGGTCTTGCGCTGGGCGAGTTCGGCGTCGGTCACGCCGCTCTGATACCAGGCGAGGAGCTGGCGTTTCGTCGAGTCGATGCCTTTCTCAAGCAGGCCGGGCGCGAAGTTGGCCTGGATGCGCCAGTCGCCATCGACGAAGGTGTCGTTGGTCACCAAGGAACCGATACCGTAAGTGAGGCCTTCCTTGTCGCGGACGTTGGCCATGAGGCGGCCGGTGAAACCGCTGCCGAGGATTGCGGTGCCGACGCGCAGGGCGAGCGTGTCGGGTTCGCCGTAGCGGAGGCCGGTCGTCTGGCCCCACATGACGGTGACGTTGGTCTTGTCGGGCATGAACACGGTTTGATCGCGCGGGGCATCGACGTTGGTGGCTTTTGCGGGGTGCGGCGGGACTTCGCCACCGGTCCAGCCGGCAAACGATTTCGTGACCTCGCCCTGCGCGGCGGCGACATCGACATCACCGACGAGCACGAGGCGCAGAGTCGCGGGACCATAATACTTTTTGTGAAACGCCTTCACTTCTTCGAGGGTGGTCTTGTCGGATCCGGCGAGGAGTTCTTTCACGGGCACCTGGCGGTTCGGGTGGCCGATGGGATAAATCGAGCGGGAGAACGTGTCGCCGGCGCGGAAATCGGTGTCGTCCGAAGCGCGTTTCAGGCGGCCGGCGAATTGTTTTTTAAACTTGGCGAATTCCTCGGGCGTGAACGCGGGCGTGCGGAGTTGCTCGGAGATGAGGCCGATCACGAGTGGGAGATCCTTGCGCAGGCAGTGGGCGTTGATGTTGAGGGAGCTTGCCGTGGAGTTGAACGAAATGCTCGCGCCGACGTCGCCGAGCATTTGGGAAATCGCGAACTTGTCGTGATTGGTCGTGCCTTTGTCGAGCAGGCCGGCGGTGAGATCGGCGAGGGCGGGGTTGGTGTCGGGGCTGAGCGAATCACCAGCGGCGAGCGAGCCGCGGAGGGTGACGACTTCCTGCACGCCCGTCTTGAGGACGACGAGATCGATGCCGTTGACGGTGGTGCGGACGGCGTTTTTCGAGACCTGCGCGGAGGCGGTGAGCGCGAAGCTCAGGAGGAAAAATGGGAGGCTGGAGGCGGGAGGCGGGAGGCAAAAAAAGAATTTCATGGGGAAATGTTTTCTGGTTTCAAAACACGTGGGTCACTTCGCGGCGGGCAGGGCCGGTTCGGGCGCGGCGACGATCGGGATGAACCAGCCGGTGACGCTCTGGTTGATGTCGAGGTAGCGGTTGGCGACGCGCTTCACGTCGTCGGGAGTGACTTTGCGCGTGGCGGCGTCGAGCGTGTAATAGAGGGTCCAGTCGCCGGCGGCGATGTCCTCGTTCAAGCTGCCGGCGATGGCGAAGGTGCCGTCGCGTTTGTAGGCCGTCGCGGCGACGAGTTTGCCGAGGGCGGTGGCGACTTCGGCGGGCGTCACGCCGTCTTTTTTCAAGCGATCGACTTCGGCGATGATGATTTTTTCGACCTGCTCATGAGTGGCCCCTGGCGCGAGGCTCGCATAGATTTGGAAGAGCGACGGATCGTGATAATAACCGGCACTGGCATCGACGCTGGTCGTGAGATTTTTGTCGGTGAGCGCGCGATAGAACCGGCTGGTTTTGCCGCTGGAGAGGATGTTGCCGAGAATGTTGAGCGCCGGCAGATCGGGATGCGTGGCCGCGGGGCTTTTGTAGCTGATGCCGACGACACCGAGTTCGGCGGCGCGCTGGACGGTCACGCGACGCGGACCGCTTTGTTCGGGCTCCTCGGTGTAAACCTGCGGGATGGGCTTTGGTGCGCGCGGGTAGCCGCCGTAATTTTTCTTCACCAGCGCCATGGCGGTGGCCGGCTCGAAGTCGCCGATGATCGTTGCGGTGGCGTTGTCGGGCCAGTAAAACGTGTCGTAGAACGCGCGGAGTTTTTCGATCGGCACTTTCTCGATGTCGCTGCGCCAGCCGATGGTCGAGTGGTGGTAGGGGTGCGCCTGAAACGCCGCGGCGAAGATTTCCTTGTCGAGCGCCTGCGTAGGATCGTTTTCTCCGATTTCGAATTCGTTGCGGACGACGGTCATTTCGGGGCGGCGGTCGTCTTCGCGCAGCCAGAGGTTGCGCATGCGGTCCGCCTCGATGGCCATGTAGCCGGCGAGGTGCTCGTTGCCGATTTCGGAGTAATAATTGGTGCGGTCGAGCCAGGTGGTGGCGTTGTAATTTCCGCCGATCGTCTCGAGAAATTGCTTCACGCTGTTACCCTTGGCGTCGTTGAAATTCGGGCTGCCCTTGAACATCAGGTGTTCGAGCAGGTGCGTCGCGCCGGTCGTGCCGGTGACTTCGTTGCGCGAGCCGACGTGATAGGTGACCATGAACGTGACGACCGGGGCCGAGTGCTCGGGCAGGAGCAGCACAGAGAGGCCGTTGGCGTCCAGCGTGTATTCGGAGATCGCGCCGACGGTTTTCACATAGGTGAAGCCCTCAAATTTCTGAGGGGCGGGCGCGTCGGCGGCGCGGAGAGCGGCCACCGGGGCGAGAACAAAAAGGCCGGCAAGTAACGCGGACCAAGATCGGAAGAATTTCATGCGAAGGAAGACGTGATAAGGTGCGAACCGTAACCAAAAGCGCGCCGAGGCCAAGTCGTTTGCGGCGAATCTCGCCTACAACCCCAGTCGCAACTCCACGGCAGCGAGGGCGGCGATAAAGGCCTCGGGCGTCGGAGCGGCGAGCAATGCGGCGCGGTCGGCCGGATCGCGGAGTAGTTTGCAGAGCGCGCTCACGACGGCGAGGTAGTCGCCGGGTTTCGACTTCGGCGTGCCGAGCACGAAGATGAGCTTCACGATTTCGCTCTTGTCGTCGAAGGGCAGGCCGGCATCGCAGCGGCCCACGGCCATCACGATTTTCTTCACGTGCTCGGTGCGGGCGTGGGGGAGGGCGACGCCATTGCCGAGGCAGGTGGTGTCGAGCCGATCGCGGGCGAGAAGTTCGTCGTAGAAGACGGCGAAGTTGGTGACATCGGGGTTCCCATCGAGGAGTCGCGCGATATCACGGAGCATGATGGAGCGCTGGGTGCCCTTGAGGTGCAGCGCGATGCGAGACGGATGAAGCAGCGATGAAATTCTACCGGCCATGCGAAACAGAGAGAGTAGAAATCAGAAAGGAGGCAGGCGAAAGCAGAAACGCGTTACGCGACCGGGTGCGGCGCGCTGAGTTACGGTCATGAAACGATGGCTCATGCTGGTTGGCTGCTGGTGCGTTGTGTGGAGTGGCGTGCGTGCGGATGACACCGCTTTTTCAAAAGCGGTGCGCCCGGAGGAATTTTCGGCGGCGGGACTGGCGAAACTTTCTCCTGACGAGCTCGCTCGACTCGACGCGCTGGTGCGCGATTTCAAAGGCCGAATTGTGATCGCCGCAGTCGCGCCTGAGAAACCGGCCATCGCAAACGACGATCTCGCGGTGCGACTGGCCGCGGCGAAACACGAGGCGGCTGTCGCGGAAGCGGCCCGGGTGGCCGCCGAGGCCAAGGCTGCGAAGGCCGAAGCCGAGGCCAACGCTCGCGTGGCGTAGGCCGAAGCGGCGAAAGACAAGCAATCTGCGCCGGACTGCTCGCGAAAGCGAAGGTGCTGCTCACGCCCGGCACGGAGGTGGAGTATGCGACCACGGAGAGCCGCCTCATCGGCGATTTCACCGGTTGGGATGGCCGGTCGATCTTTACGCTCGAAAATGGGCAGCACTGGCAACTGGCCAACGCGGGTTCCAACATCACGCCGCTTATTTCGAGTCCGAAAGTAACAATCGTTCCGTTGTCCTTCGGCGGTTTCTGGATGACGATCGAAAGAGTGAACCAGCGCATGCGGGTCGTGCCGCTCGGCGGCGGCAAGTAGCCGCTGCGCGCAGGGGCGATCGTCGCACCGCGGAACATTCGAGTGCGAACGCAGGGGAAACACATCCGTTTCCCCTGCGTTCGCGACTATGGGATCGACGGTGTGTCCGGCGCTTCGCTGGCGGCGGTCGCAGCCTGCTCCTCCGCGCTCTCGACGATGCGCGCGATGCTGAGGAGCTTGTCGCCGGGCGCGAGCGTGAGGAGCTTCACGCCCTTGCCGCCACGATTCACCTCCCGGATGGTGTTTACCGGGCAGCGCACGCTCTGGCCCTTCGCGGTGAGTAGCATGATCTCGTCGGTATCCTTGATGCTGAGTGCGCCGGCGAGATTCACCGAACCGTCTTCGGGCAACGTGATCGCCCAGACGCCGCTGCCGCCGCGGTTGATGAGCCGGTAGTCCTCGAAACGCGTGCGCACGCCGAGGCCGGCTTCGCTCGCAACGAGGAATTTTGCGGTGTGGTCCACGACTTCGATGACGTCGAGGTAGTCGCTCTCGAGCTTGAACCGCATGCCGGTGACGCCACCGGTCGCGCGACCGGTGGGCCGGAAAAGATCCTCGCCGGACTCGGCGTCGCGTTCGCGGAAGCGGACGGCGAGGCCCTGGTGCGAGACGAGGATGAGTTCGTCGCTGCCGGTAGTGAGCACGGTGCCGATGACGACATCGCCCTCGGCGAGGTTAATGCCGATGAGGCCGCCCTCACGGGTGCAGTTGGCGTAGTCGGCGAGGGAACTCTTCTTAATCACGCCACTCTTTGTGGCCATGACGAGGTAGCGATCCTCGGCGAAGTCCTTCACGCAAATCATGGCGGCGATCTTTTCGCCCTCCGCGAGGCGGAGGAAAGAGGAGACCGACTTGCCCTTCGAGGTGCGGGTGCCTTCGGGGACATCGTAAACCTTCTTCGCATGGCACTGGCCAATGCTCGTCAGGAAAAGGATGTAGTCGTGCGTCGAAGCCGTGAAGAGGTTCTCGACGAAATCCTCGTCGTAGGTCTCGGCGCCGATGACGCCCTTGCCGCCGCGCTTCTGCGAGCGGTAGTCGGCGACGGGCGTGCGTTTGATGAAGCCGAGGTGCGAGACGGTGATGACGCAGCCCTCGTTCGGGATCACGTCTTCCATTCGGAAGTCGGCGGCGTCGCCGATAATTTCGGTGCGGCGGGGCGAAGTGTATTTCGCCTTCATCTCGGCGAGTTCCTTTTTGATCAACGCGAGCAGTACGGCCTCGGACTCGAGGATCGCGCGGAGCTCCGCGATGAGCTTCATGAGTTCGAGGTATTCGGCTTCGATCTTGCCGCGCTCGAGGCCGGTCAGCTGGTAGAGGCGGAGTTCGAGGATGGCGTCGGTCTGACGCTCGGAGAGCGGATACTTCGCCATCAGGCGCACCTTGGCCTCGTCGCGATTCTGCGAAGCTCGGATGATTTTGACGAAGTCGTCGAGGTTATCGAGGGCGATGATGTAGCCCTCGAGAATGTGTGCGCGATCCATCGCCTCTTTCAGGCGAAACTGCGTGCGGCGCGTGACGACATCGCGGCGGTGCTCGATGTAGCACTCGATGAGTTCCTTGATGTTCATCTGCTTCGGCCGCTTCTTGTCGAGGGCGAGCAAGGTGACACCGAAGGAGGATTCGAGCGCTGTCTTCTGGAAGAGCTGGTTGATGACAACCTTCGCCTGCTCGCCGCGCTTCAACTCGATGACGATGCGCGTGTTTTCGTCGGACTCGTCGCGCAGATCGCGGATGCCATCGATCTGTTTTTCGCCGACGAGCTCGGCGATGCGGAGGACGAGGGTATTGCGGTTAACGTTATACGGAATCTCCGTAATGACGATCTGCTCCATCCCGCCCTTGAGTTCCTCGGTGTGGGCCTTGCCGCGCGTGCGGACGATGCCCTTTCCGGTTTTCAGGTAGCTGAGAATGCCTTCGCGGCCGGAGATGATGCCTCCGGTTGGATAGTCGGGGCCTTTGACGATGTCGCAGAGGTCGTCGACCGAGATACGCGGGTTGTCGATGATGGCGACGGTGGCGTCGATGATTTCGTCAAGATTGTGCGGCGGGATGTTCGTCGTCATGCCGACGGCGATGCCGGTCGAGCCGTTCATCAGCAGATTCGGCAACGCAGACGGAAGAACGGTCGGCTCGGTGGTCGACTCCTTGTAGTTGGGGACGAAATCAACGGTGTCTTCCTCGATGTCCTTGAGGAGATCTTCCGCGATGTCCTTGAGGCGGGCCTCGGTGTAACGATAAGCGGCGGGCGGATCGCCATCGACGGAACCGAAGTTGCCCTGCGGATCAATGAGCGGATAACGCATGACCCACGGCTGCGCCATGCGGACGAGCGTGTCATAGACCGACGAGTCGCCGTGCGGGTGGTAATTTTTCAGCACTTCGCCGACGACGCCGGCGCACTTGTCGAACGGGCGATTGTGCAGGAGGCCTTCCCGGAGCATCGCGTAGAGCACGCGGCGTTGCACGGGCTTCAGGCCATCGCGGGCGTCGGGGAGGGCGCGCGAGATGATGACCGACATCGAATATTCGATGTAGGCCGTCTGCATGATGTCGGTGATGTTGGCCGAGGAGAGTTTTTCGTTGGCGGTATACACGAGAGAGGCGAAAGGCTGGAGACGAGAGGCGGTGGGCGGACGCGGAGCGCCGGCTTAGACGTCGAGAAATTGCACGTTGAGCGCGTTGTCCTCGATGAACTGCCGGCGCGGCGGCACTTCGTCGCCCATGAGGAGCGTGAAAAGCGCATCGGCCTTGGCGGCGTCGTCGATGTTCACCTTGAGTAGCCGGCGCTTATCGGGATCCATCGTCGTTTCGAAAAGCTGCTTCGGGTTCATTTCACCTAGGCCCTTGTAGCGCTGGATGCTGAGGCCCTTGCGGCCATTGGCGCGGATTTGCGCGATGATCTCGAGCGGACCGTGGAGTTCCGTCTTGGCCTCGCTCTTCTGGCCGGGGTTTTCCGTGATCGTAAACCGAGTCTCCTCGGTCGTGGTAAATGTGGTGATGTCGAGGCCGGTGGTCGTGAGCGCCTTGAGCAGCTTCGCCATTTCCGTGCTCTCAAAGATTTCGTGGATCGTCACGCGCTTTTGGGCAAAGGCGGGTTTCTTTTCCGCGGGGAACGGCGTGGTCGAGCCAGCTTCGCCGTTGGTGGGAGCTTCGACTTGCTCGGTCAGATCGGCGTTGAGTTTATGGGCTTCGAGAAACTTGGCGCGCGCCGGTTCGTCCCGGAGGAACTCATGACTCTCTTGGTTGCCTTGACGAATGCGGGCGACGTAGCGCGGCAGCGCGAGGGTCGCGGCATCGTGGGTGTCGAGGTATTCGGCGAGCTCGGCCCCATAGCGGGTGACGCCGGCGCCGAGTTTTTCGAGCACCGCCAGGTTCTCGACGATTTTGTCGACTTGGGCGGGGGCGAATGTGTGGTTGTCAGCGACGCGGGCGAGGACGACATCCTCAGAGCCGAGTTCGAGTAGGATGCGGTTGAGTTGGTCGTCGTTGTCGACGTATTGTTCGCGTTTCTTGCGCTTGATTTTGTAGAGCGGCGGCTGAGCGATGTAAACGTAGCCGCGTTCGATCAGGCCCTTCATCTGGCGGTAGATGAACGTGAGCAGCAGCGTGCGGATGTGCGAGCCGTCCACGTCGGCGTCCGTCATGATGATGATTTTGTGGTAGCGCGCTTTGGCGGCGTTGAAGCCGCCGACGGATTCGTCGCCCTCGCCGATGCCGGTGCCGCAGGCAGTGATGAGCGTGCGGATTTCTTCGTTCGCCAAAACTTTGTCGAGGCGCGCCTTCTCGGTGTTGATCAACTTGCCGCGGAGCGGAAGGATTGCCTGAAAGCGGCGGTCGCGGCCCTGCTTGGCGGAGCCGCCGGCGGAATCGCCCTCGACGATGTAGAGTTCGGTAAGCGCGGGATCGCGCTCGGAGCAGTCGGCGAGTTTGCCCGGGAGGCCGCCGCCGGAGAGTGCGCCTTTGCGGACGGTCTCGCGGGCTTTGCGCGCGGCTTCGCGGGCGCGGGCGGCGTTGAGCGACTTGTCGACGATGCGCTTCGCGATCGGCGGGTTCGTCTCGAAGTATTGCATCAGGCCCTCGTAGGTGACGGACCCGACGACGCTTTCGACCTCGGGCGAGAGCAGCTTCACTTTCGTCTGCGACTCGAACTTCGGATCGCTGTGCTTGATGGACACGACGGCGGCGAGACCTTCGCGCACGTCGTCACCGGTGATTTGCGGATCCTTGTCCTTGAGGAGATTGTTGGCCTTGGAGAACTGATTGATCGCGCGGGTGAGAGCGCTGCGGAACCCGGAGAGGTGCGTGCCGCCGTCGGGATTGTGAATCGTGTTGGTGTAGCAGAGAACCTGATCGTTGTAGGTGTCGTTGTATTGGAGGACGACCTCGCAGTGGATTTCGGCGGGTTTTTCGTCGAGCGTCAGCTTGGTTTCCTTGACGAACCGGATCGGTTTCGGGTGCAGCGGGGTCTTGCCCTGGTTGATCTGCTTCACGAATTCCTCGACACCATCTTTGTAGAAGTAGCGCTCGGGTTTTTGTTCGGCGGGGCGTTCGTCGGTGAAAATGATCTCGAGACCCGAGTTGAGAAACGCGAGTTCGCGCAGGCGTTGGCTGATGCGGCCGGCCTGAAAAACGGTCGTATCGCGGAAAATTTCCGCGTCGGGCTTGAAGGTGATGTAGGTGCCGGTGCCCTTGGCTTTGCCGATGACCTCAAGTTTTTTCACGGTCTTGCCGCGCTCGAACTTCATGTGGTAGACGGAGCCGCCGCGGGAAACCTCGACCTCGAACCACTCGGAGACGGCGTTGACGCATTTCGCGCCGACGCCGTGCGTGCCGCCGGAAAATTTATATCCGCCCTGGCCGTATTTGCCGCCCGAGTGAAGAGTGGTGAGCACCATCTCGACGCCGGGAATCTTGTAGGTCGGATGGATGTCGACCGGAATGCCGCGGCCGTTGTCGCGGATGCTGATCGAGCCATCGACGTGGATGTTGACCTCGATCCGCGAGCAGAAGTTGGCGAGATGTTCGTCGACGGAGTTGTCGAGGACTTCGGAAACGCAGTGATGCAGCGCCCGCTCGTCGGTGCCGCCGATATACATGCCGGGCTTTTTGCGGACGGCCTCGAGGCCTTCAAGTTTGCCGAGTTTGGAGGCGTCGTAAGCGTCGGCCCCAGCCTGGTTGATCACGTTGCGTTCTGCGTCGGTTTGGTCGGCCATGAAAGGGTGGTGGGAGGATGAAAAATGAAAGGATAATTCTCTCGTGAAACGCGGCCAGTGGCGAGGGTTTTCTTGAGAAAAAATGACCCCGGAAACGGCCTTCTTTTGCCCTTTAACCGAGAGTTTCGTTTGACCGGGGTGGGGGTAGCGGCCAGCGTGCCCCGGAAATGCCCAGTCCTGCCCTCGAAGCCCTCCTGATTCTCCAAGATCGCGATGTCAAACGGCTGGGTTTGGAGGCCCAGTTGAAGGCCGTTCCGGTCGATATTGCCGCTGTGGAACGCAAAATCGCCGCCGAAAAGGCCGCCATCGAGACCGCCCGGATCGAAGTCAAGGAGCTCGAAATCAAGAAGAAGGCACTCGAAACTGAAATCGGCTCCGCGGAGGCGAAACTGGCGAAATATCGGACTCAGCAATCGCTGGTGAAGAAAAACGACGAATATCAGGCGCTCGGCCACGAAATCGAAACGACCGAGAAGGAAATTGGCGAATTCGAGGGCAAGGAACTTGAGGTGATGTATGCGATCGACGAGGCGAAGAAAAAATTCGCGGCGGCCGAGGCGGAACTGAAAGCGAATATTTCCGGCCACGAAGGGCGGATCCGCATGCTCCGCGAGCGTGAGACGAGTCTGGCGGCGGAATTGAAGTCGGCGCAGGCCGACGTCACTACGGCGCGAGCTCCCGTTGGGGAAATGCGTTTGAGAGTCTATGATCGCATTGCGGCGCGCAACATGCCCGCCGTCGTCGCCCTGCATGGGCTCAGTTGCGGCGGGTGCCACCTGAAGATTTCCAGCGAGGTCGAATCGGCGGTGCGGGGCAAAGGCATCGACCCGACCGTGGCGTTGCCCACCTGCGACCAGTGCGGGCGGATCGTCTACTGGGAAAGCTGAATTTCGTTGCGGGCGGCGGGGGCGCAGAGAAATTTGTCGTCATTCCTCGCGTTGATGGTGCCCGCCAGATCCAAGCGCTTTTGCCCCCACTGACTCCATGTGCTCCTCCATCCGTAGTGTTGGCCATGTAGCCCGCATCGTGCATCGCGCGATGGCGGTCGTCCTGATCGGATGCTTGGTGGCGGCGGGTCGCGCCGCAGACCCGACGTCGTCACCACTGCCGGCGCAGCGGCCGAACATCGTCTTCATTTTGGCCGACGATCTCGGTTACGGAGACGTGGCGTGCTACGGCCGTCCGGATGTGCACACGCCCGCGATTGATCGGATCGCCGCCCGCGGCGTGCGTTTCACGCGGGCTTACGCAAATTCCGCGGTGTGCAGCGCCTCGCGCACCGCGCTCATCACCGGCCGCTACCAATACCGGCTGCGCGTCGGGCTGGAGGAGCCGATTTCCAGTGTCGATGTTGGCCTGCCGCCCGAGCACCCGACGCTTCCGTCGCTGCTGAAGAAAACCGGCTATCGCACGACGCTGATTGGGAAATGGCACCTCGGCCGCCTGCCCAAATACGGACCTCTGCAGAGCGGCTACGATCAGTTCTACGGGTTTCGCAGCGGGGCGTCGGATTATTTCATCCACGGTTCGGCCAGCGGCGATTTCTGGGTCGACGACCGGCGGATCGATCAGGAAGGCTATCTGACCGACCTGTTCGGCCAGCGCGCCGTCGAGACGATCGATGGGTATGCGAAAACCCGGGAGCCTTTTTTAATCAGCCTGCATTTCAATGCGCCGCACTGGCCGTGGGAAGGGCCCGGCGACGTGGCGGAATCCAAACGCCTGCACCAACCCGGCGCCTCGCTGATGGACTTCGACGGCGGTTCGCAAAAAACCTACGTCGAAATGATCGAGGCGATGGATCGCCAGATCGACCGCGTGCTGCAGGCCTTGGAGAGAAACGGCCTCACGCAAAATACCATCGTGATCTTCACGAGCGACAATGGCGGTGAGCGGTTTGCCTACATGTGGCCGTTCACCGGGCGAAAAACGGAATTACTTGAAGGCGGCCTGAGCGTGCCGGCGATCATTTCGTGGCCGGCGCGGATTCAGCCCGGCCGCACCAGCAATCAAGTGATGATCCACATGGACTGGCTGCCGACGTTGCTCGCCGCCGCGGGCACGGCGCCCGATCCGGCGTTTCCCAGCGACGGCATGAATCTGCTCCCGCACCTGTTGCAGGGTGCGCCGACCGTCTCGCGCCAGCTGTTTTGGCGTTACAAGGCCAACGCGCAGCAGGCCGTGCGCGACGGCGACTTCAAATATGTGAAACTCCTCGAAAACACGTTTCTCTTCAACGTCGTCGACGATCCGATGGAGCGTGCGAACCTGAAGGACCGCGAGAAGGTGACTTATCGCCGGCTTGCCCGCGCGTGGTTCGATTGGAACAAGACAATGCTCCCGCTCCTCGACGAGAGTTACACGCACAGCTTCGACGGGAAAAATCTAGCAGATCACATCGGCACCAAGGCCGCCGCCCAAAAAGCCGAAGTGCCGCGTCCACCCGATGATGTCGACAAGTAACCGGGCCGCGGCGCCTTCGGATCGCGGCGCGAGCTTGCGCTGGCGCCGCGAGCGGGCACATATGGCGGCTTAGCTTTGGGGCCTGGTCGTCGCTCCGAGTTCTTTGATCCCAAGGCGCGGGCTAAACCCGCGTCCGTTTTAGAAAGTTCGGAGAGGAAAGTCCGGACACCGCAGGGCAGGATGCCGCACGAGCTTCACGGCAAGTGCGGGCGGCGCGCGTCAAGGTGCGTCGACGGACAGTGTCACAGAGAATATACCGCCGCGCGGGCAACCGCGCGGTAAGGGTGAAAAGGTGGGGTAAGAGCCCACCGCGCCGACGGCGACGTCGGTGGCACGACAAACCCCTTCCGGTGCAAGACTAAATAGGTGACTGGGTGGCCCGTCCGATAGTCACGGGTAAGTCGCATTTCACGCGGCGCTGCGCAAGTGGTGTCGCGTGGAACTCGTCCGTAAGGACGTGAGAGAAATGACGGCCGAAGCGCCGCAAGGCGCAGGACAGAATCCGGCTTACCGGCCCCAAAGCTAATTTTTCACCCGCGGAGAGTGGCGAAGCAGGCGAGAGCGCGAAGTCTCTCCGCCCGATGGCGGTCAGAGCGTGCTGAGGGTGGTCGCGTAGTCGCCCGACTTCACATAGTCAAAGTCGACGCGGCGATACGAGAGCACGTTCGGAATCATTGGCGGATAGTTGCCGTTGGCGAAAATCTGATCGAAGCCCCATTGGCGGGTGGGCGGGCTGTAGTAGCTGCTACTCCAGGCGCCGACGTCCACTTTGTTGCTATACATCGAAATCAGCGAGCCGCGGATCGCGACGGTATCGCTACCCCAGTTTTCCAAGAATCGAGGCATGTTGTGAACACCGCCGCTATAAGATTGGGTGCCGGTGGATGTGGGGCTGGTAGAATTGCTGCCGGAGATTATGGCGGCGGCAATTTCGGTGGTTCCGCTCGAGTTGGGGGTGGACGAACTTTGGCTATAGATACTGTAAGCTGAGGTGCCGGAGGTATTGGTAGCTGGGACTGTCTTGGTGCCGGTAGTCGCGGTAGGAGCCGTGCCAAAGTAATTCGGCGAAAGGATCGTCACGGCGTCGCCCGCTATCGCCACGGGGGTTTCCTTGCTGGCGCTGAGGTTGCCGGTCGCGGAGGTGTCGTCGGGATAGAGGGCTGAATTCGTAGCCGTCGCAGTGCTCACGACACCGTCGGCATTGAAGTAGCCCAAGACATAGACAGGGGCGTTCGTCGCAACGGTGAGGCCCGTGACGGCATTGGGTGCGGGAACGGTAGAGTTGTTCGGGACCAGGGAACTGCCAGAAGAGACTGTTCCGTTGGTGAGGATCACAGACGTGTGCCGAGTGGAGGCACCGTTGTCGATCTCCACATAGATTCCGCCATTCCAGCCGGTGGAACCCGGGTTGTTCGGGTCGTAGCCGTTAGAGTAGGAGGTCGCGCCATATTTCGTCGTGGTGCCGTAATTGAGAATGTCGGTGCCGGCGATGCCGGTGGTGCTGCTCGTCACCCCCATGTCGGTCAAAGCCGTCCGCAGTTTTCCCATGTCGAGCTGCACGAGATTGACGCCTGTGGCTTGATGCTTGTCGTAGAGGCCAGAGGTCACGCTGCTTCCCGAGGCGGCAAACGGGATGAAATTCACGAATCCGGGAACGCTGGTCGACAGCACCGCTCCGCCGTTGGGGCCGTCGGCGGTAGCACCGGTAGTAGTGCCAGTGTGGGTATTGGGATCTCCGTAGAGGGAAATGGTGGCGGTGTTGCTGGTAGTGCCGGCGACGACGACTTTGATGTAAAGGCCCGCTTGGTTGGAGAATTTTGCCGACTCGATCGCTTGCTTGGCGACCTTGTAGGGGTCGGCGGTTGGCACGGTGAGCGCAGGATCGATGAGCGCGTGGGGGCCGTAGCCGGGGGTGTAACCGGCACCGAATTGGGCGGCCAGTCCGGTGGTGCCGACCGTGGCAGGAGTATCGGCGACGATGTCGCTGGCGAGGATCGGGTTGCCGGAACTGTCGGCTGCGACGATTTCGGTGAACCCCATCGGATTGTAGGATTGGATACCGTTGGCGACGGTTTGGAGGTTGCCGTGCCAGGTTTGCGAGGCGTTCTGGGCAAATGCCGTCGTCCGGGCTGCGGTGACCAAGGGAATCAGGTTGTTGATGCCGCTAGTGGCGCTGTCGGCACCCATGGTGCTGTCATTCCATGTGCCACCGGAACTCTTCATGCTGGCCAGATTGTTGCCAGTGCTGTCGGTCGCAAAATTGACATTTTGGGATGACAGCGAGGTGCCGCTGCCCTCTTGGGCCGTGCTGGTGGTGCCCTTCCAAGCGTGGAAGACGTTGCCGGAGGCGCTGACGGGCCCATGGAAATTGATCACCGAGGAACCGACCGATCCGATGAAAAGATTGCCGTTCACATGCACTGGACCGTAGATATCCATCAGCGGTTGGGGATTCACTTCGAGATCGTTGCCGCTATAAAAGATCGCGTAGGCGAGCAGCGGGGCGCCGCGAATGGAGACGGTTTCCTTAATATAGGCGGTCACCGGTGCGCTGCCGCTGGTTGGGGGCTGCACCGTAACCTTGGCGAGAACGGCGACGTCGCGGCGCCTGACCATGCGGCCGATGAGAGGGTCATACTTGTTGTTGGGATCAGCGGGATCGACGAAATAGTAGCCGGTTGATGGGACCGGCCGGACGGTGCCAACGCTGAGAACGATGCTGCTAGTGTCTACGTGGCTGCCGGCAAAAAACGACGAGGTCACGGTGGAATTGAATGTCACCTGGGTATTTCCGCCGGAGCCAAAAGTCGGCGCCATGTTTTGATTGAACGCCTGGGCCACTTGGTAGCAGCCGTATTCCGCCACGGCTTCGGCGGCATTGCGGGCTTCGAGCACGTAGCTGGCGCGCTGGTTGAGTCGGCGTTCAGAGACTGACCAACCCATGACCGAGGCCGCCAGGGTCAGCAGCACGAAGGAGAAAAGAAGCACAGTCACCATCGCGGAGCCGCGCTGCGGTTGATGGAGGCGGGAGAAGGAAAGCGAATTCATAATAGGGAATCAACCGCGGGGAGAGACGGAGAAGTTGTAGGTGTTGCCGGTCTGGGTCACATTGCCCATTTCCGTTAATGATTCCGTGACTTGGGCGTTAATCATGATGCTGCGGTTCTTGAGATTGTAGAACAGGGCCGGAGTTGGCGTCGCCACGGTGGCGTTGGTCGCTAGTCCCTGCGCGAGTTGCTCGACGATCGGATAGGAGTCGGCGGTGCCGGTGACGAGGGTGCTTAGGATGCCCGATAAGCCTGCGGTTCCCCCGGAGGTGACGTTCACATAATTAGCTGGCGCGAGCTTGATATCATACCGGTGCACCGGACCGGTGTTGAGTGTCGTGTTGGTCACTTCGCGGTAGTATCCGACGAGCTCAGTAATCATGCTAATCCCTCTGCTGGTTTGGGACGGATCGGTGTAAAGCAAGACGAGGTAGTCACCGACCTGACCATCCGCCACCGCGGCATCCACGGCCGCCGATCCGGAGCCGGTGGACGTGACGGCAAAGCTGGGATAGATGCAGTAAAAATTCGCCGCGACGGCATCGGTATCCAGCTTGGCGGTGAAACTACGGATATCCCGATTGATCATGAGCCGGGCTCGGTCGGAATAATACATCTTCAAACCTTGCCGCATGAAGGCCACCATGCCGACGCCAGCGATGCCTAGAATCGTCATGGTGATCAAAGTCTCCGTGAGGGTGAAACCGCGGCGCGTGCGACGAATAAAGGGCAAAAAGGGATTCATGGTGAGATCAGGAAATTAGAATGTCTGCACGGCCGAGCGGACGGACCGGACCGAGTCCATCGCGTAACGGATTCTGCCGCCGTCGACATATTGCCAAGTGTAGACGATGATGAAGCCGTAGGCTTTGCACTTCGGCGACGCATTCGGCGAGAGGTCGGAGACTTGCACCCAAAAGTTCATCCGGAGATCTGACTTTCCCGGAGTGGTGGTCGGGTAGGCAGTGAGGGTGGTGTTGGCGCCAGGCCAAATGGCAGCCCATGTCGTGGCGCCGGCGGCGACTTGGCTGTCCATATCGAAGGTCTGCAGATTATCGACGACTCCGGTGGGCGTCACTCCAGGGGTCGCTCCGGTCATGGTGGCGATGGCCACGGTTGACGGCGTGGTGGCCAGGCTGATCAAAGTCGCGTTTTGATCTTTCATCGTCGGCAGGACGAATGACGTGGTCAGGTTGGGGTTGTCTTGGGGATCGGTCGGGAGGGAGTTGACGAACTGCTGGAGCGGCATGTTTTTCAACTGTTCGACATAACCCTGAACAATCGTCAGCGCGCAACTTTGGGCGATACTGGCGGACGCCAATCGACGGGTCTGCAAGAACGCCGTGAGGACACCGACCATCATGATCCCCATGATGCCCATGGCGGTGACCACTTCGATGAGAGTCATGGCGGAGTGGGGCGAACGTGATCGAAAAGTAGGGCGCATAATCAAAATGGGGCGAGGTTCGCGGCAAATCCTAGCAGAAATTCCCAGTTTTACCTAGGGCCATGTGGCGGAATATCAGCCCTACCGAAGGGAGCCGTTCGGCCCTACCGACCGGAGGTGAAATCGTCCGCGCGACCGGCGGGTTTCGATCGCGCCGAGTGAGAGTGCCTTTGACAATACCCTTGACTCGCCCGCGGGCGTTTGAGTGTTTGGCCGGCTCCAACCACCTTTTCGACCATGGCCAACACTAAATCTGCCATCAAAGCCGCACGTAAATCCACCCGTCTCCAGACCCGGAATCAGGGCGTGAAGACGCGTCTGAAAACGCTGCACAAGAAGCTCGACGCGGCCATCGCCTCGAAGGATGCCACCGCGAGCAAGTCCGCCGCCTCCGCCTACACGTCTGCGATGGACAAGGCCGTGAAGTCCGGTGTCGTGCACCGCAACGCCGCCTCCCGCGCCAAGGCCCACGTCGCCAAGATCGTTTTCGCGAAATAAGGCGTTTAACCTTCCGGTCATTTTCTCGCCCCGCGCTCGTTTGAGCGGCGGGGCTTTTCGTTTTTTGCGCCGAAAAAATTCCGTGCGCAGATTGGTTTGAGCTTCGGGCGCGCATCCGTGTTCATGGGGTCCGCCGTGTTCGCTCCGCCTCTCAACGTCCGCCGCCATTTCCTGCCTTGGGATCGCGCGCTGCTTCCGCAGGCCGTCGCTTGGCTGGCGGGCGACTGGCGCGGCGACGGCCCGCTCGATCTTTCGCGGTGGTTGGTGGTCGTGCCGACACGGCAGTCGGGCCGCCGGCTGCGCGAGGCACTGGCGGAACACGCTGCGGCGCACGCACAGGCCGTGCTGCCGCCGCGCGTGCTCACCCCGGATGTGTTGCTAGGGTCGGCGCTGGCGCCGGGCGCGGCGACGCCGCTGGAGTCGCTGCTCGCATGGACGGAGATTTTCCGCGCGCTCCCGCTCGACGAATTTCGCGACGTGTTTCCACTCGATCCGCCGGCGCGGAATTTTGCTTGGGCGCTGCGGCTCGCCCGCGAGTTTGTCAAATTGCAGGCGACTCTGGCCGAAGGCGGCCGAAGGATTGGCGATGTCGCGGACGGCGCGACCGCGGATTTTCCCGAGGCGGCGCGCTGGCGGCAACTCGGTGAACTCGAGCGCCGCTACGATGCGTGGCTCGCCCGTCGCGATCGGCGCGACGCGCAGGCGATTAAAATTCTCGCGGCCCGCGATCCGGCGCCGCCCGCCGGCGTGGGAAAAATCGCCGTGCTCGCCGCCCCCGATCCGCTGCCGCTGGCGCTGGCGGTGCTGGCGGCGCACGCCCGCACGCTGTCGGTCGACGTCGTGATTCACGCTCCGGAAGCGGAGGCGGAAAATTTTGACGGCTGGGGCCGGCCGCGGTCCGAACGATGGAGCGGGCGAGTGCTGGCACTGCCGGATTTCGGGGACCATGTCCACCTGTGCGCCGATCCGGCGGAGCAGGCGGAGCGCGTCGTCGAGGTCGTGCGCGGCTACGAAAACGCCCCGGCGGTGCTCGGCGTGGGCGTGGCGGATCCGGAAGTGTTGCCGCAACTGGAGCGGGCGTTCGCGCGCGCCGGCGTAGCGGCGTTCAACCCCGACGGCCGCGCGCGCCGCCACGATGGGCTGCATGCGCTGCTGACCGCGCTCGCCGAATTTGCGATCGCGCCGGCGTTCGATGCCGTCGCGGCACTGGCGCGGTGCCCGGATGTGCTGGAATGGCTGCGCACGAGGGCGACTGGAAATTTTTCCGCGGTGGAAACGCTCAAGCAGCTCGACGCGCTGCGCGCCCGCCACCTGCCGCCGACGCTCGCCGCCGCGCAAGCGCACGGCGAAAGATTGCCGGCGGCCGCGGCGGCATTGGCGGCGCTCGCGGACTTGCGGGCGGCGCTCACCGGCGGCGCGTTTCCCTCCAACGCCGCCGCCGCGCTCACGCAGATTTTCTCCGCCCGCACGCTCGACGCCGGCGGTCCGCTCGCGGCCTCCGCGGAAGTGTGGACAGCGACGTTGCGCGAGGTGGGCCAGGCGATCGCGACCGCGGACGGCGCGCCGCTGGCGCTGGCCGATGCGTGGGAATTTGCGCTCGTAGCCTTCGCCGCCGAGGTCCGCACCGACACCCGCGATCCGGGGGCGATCGATTTGCTGGGGTGGCTCGAGTTGCTGTGGGAGGATGCTCCGCACCTGATCATCGCGGGCGTCAACGACGGCCGTGTGCCCGACGCGATCGTGGGCGATGCGTTTTTGCCGGAGGCGCTGCGCGTGCAACTCGGCCTCAAGACCAACGCCGAGCGCTTCGCGCGCGACGCCTATTTGCTGCAGGCGTTCGCCGCGTCGCGGGCCCACGCCGGAGCGCGCCTCGACTTGCTGCTCGGCAAGACCACCGCGGCCGGCGATCCGCTGCGACCGTCGCGGTTGCTGCTGCGCTGCCCAGATGCGGAACTGCCTGCGCGCGTCGCGCAACTTTTTCGGCCGGTCGCCGCGTCGAAGACCGCGCCGTCGTGGCATCGTGCGTGGCAACTCGCGCCCCGCCGCGTGGCGCCGCCGCTGCGCTTGTCGGTGACGGCGCTGCGCGCCTGGCTGGCGTGTCCGTTTCGTTTTTACCTGCGGCACGTCTTGAAAATGGAGCGCGTCGAGCCGGCGAAGGATGAACTCGACGCCTTTGATTTCGGTATCCTCGTTCACGCCGCGCTGCAGCAGCTCGGCGAAAACACGGCGCTGCGCGACTGCACCGACGTCCGGCAGCTGCGCGAATTCCTGCTCGAGCAGTTCGAACTCGCCGCCCGCCGGCGCTACGGCGCGGAGCTCACGCTGCCGCTCGTCGTGCAATTCGAATCGGCACGCCAGCGTCTCCGCGCCGCGGCGACGATCGAGGCGGCTGAGCGCGCGGCGGGCTGGCGGACGGAGCGCGTCGAGTGGAAATTCGACCTGCCGCTCGGCGGCGTGACGCTCAGCGGCAAAATTGACCGCATCGATCGGCATGCGGACGGGCGCATGCGGGTGATCGATTACAAGACGGGCGACGCGGCGAGTGCGCCGGAGAAGGCGCACTGGCGATCGCCGCGCGACGACGATGCGGTGCGGCCCGAGTGGTTACGCTGTGCCGATGCGAACGGCAAACCACGCGTGTGGATCGATTTGCAGCTGCCGATCTATCTGCGCGCGGTCGCGGCGGAGTTTGGCGACGCAGTGGAGTGCGGTTATTTCAACCTGCCAAAGGCCGCGGGCGAGACGGCGGTAGTCGCGTGGGAAAATTATTCTCGCGCCACGCAGGCGGCGGCGGAAGCGTGTGCCGCGGGCGTCGTTTCCGCTGTGGCCGCGGAAAATTTCTGGCCGCCGACCGAGCTGATGGGCCGCGCGGCCGAGTGGGACGAGTTCGCCGAACTGTTTCACGAAGGTGCAGCCGCGAGTGTAGCGTGGTGGGAGGCGCAACCGTGAGCGCCCTGCGGCACCAAATGATTCTCGCCTCGGCGGGCTCGGGCAAAACCTACGCGCTGACGAGCCGGTTCGTGCGGCTGCTTGCCGGCGGCGCGGCCCCCGAGCGGATCGTGGCGCTGACGTTCACGCGCAAGGCGGCGGGCGAATTTTTCGACGAGATTTTGAAGAAGCTTGCGTGCGCGGCGGCGGAGCCCGCCTACGCGCAAAAACTCGCCGCGGAGATCGGCGCGCCGGCGTTTGGCGCGGCGGAATTTCTCCGGCTGCTGCGCGGCATGATCGAGGCGATGCCGCGGTTGCAGCTCGGCACGCTCGACGGGTTTTTCGCGCGCGTGGTGCGGGCGTTTCCGCTGGAGCTCGGGCTTGGCGGTGATTTCGAAATCATGGAGGCGACGGCGGCGCGGCGCGAACGGCGCCGCGTGCTGCGGCGGATGTTTGCCGCGGCGGGCGAGCCGGATGCGGCGCAGCGAGAATTTATTGAGGCGTTCAAGCGGGCGACGTTTGGCGTCGACGAGAAACAGATCGCCCGTGTGCTCGACGGGTTTCTCGACGAGCACTCCGAAAAATTCCTCGCGGCGCCCGACGCCGCGCAGTGGGGCGACCCGGCGCGCATCTGGCCGGAAGGCTGCGCGTGGCTCGCGGCGGCGGCGCAGCGCGAGGAGTCGGTGCGCGCCCTGCACGTGGCGCTGACGTGGGCGACGCTCGGCGACAAGCAACGCGCGCGACTGGAGGATTTTTTCGCGGCGCTGCCGGAGTGGTCGCCCGGCGCGACGCTGCCGAAACCGGTGGAATATCTGGTGAAGAACGCGTTCGCCGCGTGGCCCACCTTGGCGGAGATCGTCGTGGAGCGGAAAAAAGTTTCGTTGCCGCCAGCGGCGCGCGCGGCGCTCGGCGCGGTGGTCGCCGGCCTTGCGGGCGCGGAAATCGCGCGGCGCCTCGAGATGACGCGCGGGCTGTTTGCGGTGCTGCGCGGCTATGAGCAGAATTATCATGCGTCGGTGCGGCGCGCGGGTCGGCTGACGTTTGCGGATGTGCTGCGGCTGCTGCTGCCGGGTGCGGGCGCACCGGTGTTGTCGGCGGAAATTTCCGGGGACGCGCGGCTGCTGATCGACTGGCGGCTCGACGCGCAGTTCGATCACTGGCTGCTCGACGAGTTTCAGGACACGAGTTTCGCGCAGTGGAGCGTGCTGCGGAACCTGATCG
This sequence comes from uncultured Opitutia bacterium, assembly GCA_903840415.1. Lineage (GTDB taxonomy): Bacteria > Verrucomicrobiota > Verrucomicrobiia > Opitutales > Opitutaceae > CAITWF01. The sequence goes on from CAIMFY010000110.1 coordinate 100,181, forward strand.
ACGAGGCGGTGCAGGACGCGGAAGGGCGGCGGAGTTTCTTCTACGTCGGCGACGTGAAGCAGGCGATCTTCGCGTGGCGTGGCGGCGATCCGCGGCTATTTCGGGAAATTTTCGATCACTATAATTGCGCGGCGCCGGGTGCGATCGTCGAGGAGCGGCTCGATGTGTCGTGGCGATCGGGGCCGGCGGTGATCGCGATGGTGAACCGCGTGTTTGGTGACGACGGCGCGCTGCGCGGTGTCGCGCCCGCGGATACCGCGGCGGCGTGGACGCGCGAATGGCGGCCGCACACCAGCGCCCAGCCAAAACTCACCGGTTGCGCGGAGCTCCGGCACGCGGACGATGAGTCGGGCCGCTTCGCCGCCACGCTCCGCGTGTTGCGCGAAATCGAACCGCAGCGGCGCGGCCTCGACGTGGCGGTGCTCGTGCAAAAGAACGACACCGCGGCGGCGCTGGCGGATTTTCTGCGCCGCGAGGGCGGGCTTGCGGCCGTCGCCGAAAGCGATCGCCTGATCGCCACGGACAATCCGCTCACGACGGCGCTGCTCGCGTTCTTGCGGGCCGCGGTGCATCCTGGCGACACGCTCGCCTGGGAGCACGTGAGCATGACGCCGCTCGCGGCGAAACTCGGTCTGGCCTCGCCCGAGGCGGCGACGGAGCGGGTGCTCGCGGCGGTGCACGAACACGGTTTCGCCGGCGCGCTGGCGGCGTGGCTCGGGCGGCTTGCGCCGGTGCTGGCGGGCGACGCGTTTAGTCGGGATCGCGGCGCGCAATTGATCGCGGCGGCGGCGGAGTTTGACGAGGGCGGCAGTCGCGACGTGGCGGAGTTTATCGAGTTTGCCGAAAACTGGTCAGTGCGCGACACGGACGCCGCCGGCGTCGTGCGCGTCATGACGATCCACAAGTCGAAGGGACTCGGTTTCGACGTGGTGATTTTGCCGGACCTCGAAGGCGACTCGATCGCGACGCGGCGCGGTGGGCTCGCGGTGCAACACGCGCCGGATCGCTCCGTCGCATGGATTCTCGATCCGCCGGCGAAGATTTTTTCCGAACACGATCCGGTGCTCGCGGCGCGGGCGGCGGCCGATGCGGCGGATCGGGCGGCGGAAAATCTGTGTCTGCTCTACGTGGCGATGACGCGCGCGAAACGCGGGCTCTACGTCATCACCAAGCCGCCGGGCGAATCGACCTCGAAAAATTTCCCGCGCTTGCTGGAGGAGACTCTGGGCGAGACGTGGCAGGAGGGCGACGTCCGGTGGTTTGAGTCGATCGCGCCCGTGGCGCCGGTGACACCGGCGGGGCACGCGACGTGGAATCTGGCGGAGCCGTCGCGCCCGGCCCGAGCGGCCCGGCGGCCGTCGCGCACACCGTCGGAATTGAAAAAGGGCAGTGTGGGCGGCGGGTTGCTGTTTTCGCTGGAGAGCGGTTTGGCGGTCGCTGCGGATTTTGGTCACGCGGTGCATGCGTTGCTGGCCGAAGTGGAGTGGGCGGGTGCGGCGGATGCGACGCGGTGGGCCGCAGCGTGGGTGGCGCGCGGGATCGATCGGGCGGCGATCGATGAGGCGGTGGGTTGCCTGCGCGCGCCGGGGCTGGACGGAGTTTGGCGAGAGACGGCGCAGGCCGAGGTGTGGCGCGAACAGGCGTTCGAAATCGTGCTCGATGGGGCGTGGGTGACGGGGGTGTTCGATCGCGTGGTGGTGGAGCGTGAGGCCAGCGGACGCGCGGTGCGGGCGACGGTGTTTGATTTCAAGACGGATCGGGTGGTTGGCGAGGCTGCGGTGATGGCGGCGGTCGCGCGGCACGCGGGGCAAATTAATGTGTATCGCCGCGTCGTGGCGCGGCTCGCGGGCCTCGCCGAGGGCGCGGTGGCCGGTGAGGTGATCTTCACGCGGCCGGGCCGGCGTGCGGCGGTGCCAGCGACGGGCGCGAAATTCTAGCTGGACAGCGCGGCGGGCGCTGAGCACGGTGCGCGTTCACCAACACGCATCCACCATGGGTAATCTGAAAAAGAAACGTCGTCTGAAAATGAACAAGCACAAGCGCCGAAAGCGCTTGAAGGCGAACCGCCACAAAAAGCGCACGTGGCAGAAGTGAGCGGCGCGCCCTGTTGCGCGCCCCGACTTCCGTTTGGTTTTTATTTCCTTGGCAACCCGCCGCCGACTGCGGCGGGTTTTTTGTGAGCCCCTGTTCAAGAAAAGGTAAATGGCGATCAGCCCGTGGGTAAGGCCGGTGTTTAATCTTGTCATGCCCGGGGGCATTTGGGAGCTTGCGCGGCCGGTTGGCATGGGCCGATTCCAGTCCACGCCAAATTTCGAAAAACACCCTAGACGCCATACACCGAGCTGACGATTTGCCGCACCGCGATAGCCCGACTACATGCTCTTTTCCCAGAAAACCAAAGGGTTCTTTGTCGAGTTCAACGACCAGGCGGTCATGCTGGCCCGCACATCCGCGGTGACGCTGCCGTTTGCCGTTGAGGACATGCGTGAATGTCCGCCGAACGATCCCGCTGCTTTGGAGGAGGCGATCAAGCAGATCCAGCCGAAGCGGAGCCCGAGCGGTTATTTGCATGCGGCGGTGGGTGTTTATTCGGGGAAGCGGCTCGTGCGCCGGCATGCCCTCGAACTGAAACGACTGAAGGAGGCGGGCTATTTTCCCGAGGTGTTTTCGCAGCAGTTTCGCATCGAGCAGGACAAATATTTCATCGCGATCCTGAATGCGAGCGACGGGTCGGACTACGATTTGAACAAGGCCGCGACCAAGGACGTGCTGTTTTGTGGCATGCCCAACGATGAAATCGTAACGCTCCAGACTTCGCTGCTCGCCTCGGGAATCTACCCGGAACGTCTGGAACTGGGCACAGTGTCCATGCTCGGCGGCGTGGTGGATTGCCTGAATTTCACGAAGTCAAAGACGCCGACGCTTGTGCTCGAAATCGGCACGGACTCGACCCACTCGTTCATCGTGTCGGCCGGCGGTGTTGAGGCCTCGCGACCGATTCCACAGGGGCTCGATGCGATGGTGCCGATCGTGCAGAAGGAACTGGGGTTGAAGGACGAGGAGTCCGCGAAGAAACTTTTTTATTCCAACACCTTCGATTTCACCGGCATGGGCCCGCTGCTGACTAAGCGACTGCTCAAGGAATTGCAGTCGTCGATCGGATTTTACGAGGTGCAGACCGGCCAGTCCGTCGGCCAGGTGTTGACGACGCAACTCTCCCCGAAACTCGCGTGGCTCGATGCCGCCATCGCCAGTGCGCTCGGCATCACGAGCCTCAAGCTTGATCCGGCGGCTTGGCTGCACTCGCGCCAGATTTCCCTGCCCGATATGCTCGCGAAAAACGCTCAGGATATTCGCTGGTTCGGCCTGCTCAGCCTGATGGCCCACTACAACAACACTGTCCCCGCTGCTCATGGCGCTCCCGTTCCAGAAGAAAAAAAGTGAGGCGGCGACCGCCCTCCTCGTGCCCACGTGGCACCCGAATTTCCGCAACTTCGAAAAGTTGCCGGACATCAAGGTCGTGCGCACGGCCTTCTTCGTCAACGGCATCTCGATCAGCCTCGCGCTGGCGCTGCTGACGTATTTCAGCTTTCAAGAATGGCAGCTGCACACGTTGCAGACGCAGATCGCCGACTGGCAGCGCCAGATCGATCGCGACAAATCGGGCAGCGACAAGGCGGTGGCGCTCTTCAAGAAATTCGAGGCGCAGCAGGCGAAGTTTCAGGAGGTGGAAACTTTTCTGAAGTCGAAGCCGCTCGTGTCCGACCTGCTGGTGCGACTCGGGCAGACCCTGCCGCCCAACATCGCCCTCGACAGCCTCGACCTGCGTGAAAACGGCCTCGCCCTCCGCCTCACTGTGCGCGGTGCGCCGGATGCCGCCACGACCTACGCCAACGCCTATCTCGAACAACTCAAGGCCGACAAGCAGTTCGCGCGTTTCGATCAGGTTTCTCCTGATGGTTTTAAGAACACCAGCGTGACGCGCAACACCTCGACGGGCCGGCTCAACGTCGAGTTTTTCCTGAGCACCAAATCCGGAAAGGACGCGAAGAAATGACAAACGAAGAACTCTTCGCCTTGGTGAAGAAAAACCCGATCGGTGTCGGCTGCGCCGTGCTGAGTCTGGCGCTGGCCGGGGCTATTTATTTTCGCGCCGACGAGGTGCCGGCCGCTACGGAGGAGCTGGCCAAGAAATCCGACGAAGGCAGCCGCTTCGCCGCTAATCTTCAAAACGCCGCGCAGCTTAAGGAGCAGGTTGACACGCTCACGGCCTGCGAGAAGGAGCTGGAGACCCGCTTGGTGCATGCCTCGCAGCAGCTGACCAACCAAGGTTACTTCTACAAACTCGAGAGCGACACCGGCACGAAGATGACGTCGATTTCCATTGGCGCGCCGGGACCGCAGTCGCGCGTTGCCGCGAAGACGATGTTCAACGCCGTGCCGTTTTCGATCTCCGTTCAAGGCACCATGAATCAGATGGTTGACTACCTGCGCCGCCTGGAAAGCGGGGCGCGTTACTGCCGCGTGATGAGTGTCATCTGCAGCGTGCCCGCCACCGATCGCAATGGCCCCGTCACCCTCACCCTCAACCTCGAACTGCTCGGACAACCATGACGCCTCTCGTCCGCCCCTCGGTTGCCGCGCTGACGCTGGTGCTGTTGCTCCCGTTCGCCGCTGCGAAACCCATCTCCGACCTCACCTCCCCGGAGAAACGCCGCACCATCGTAGAACTGGCGCAGCAACTTACGCACTCGCCCGCGCCGGTGCCGGTGCCGGCGGATCTCGCGCATCCGTTTAATCCCCCGGGCTTCGAACAACCCGATCCTGAAGAATTGAAGGCCGCTGCGGCCGCCTACGCGAAGGGTCAGGGCCCGGCGCCGGCCATTGGCACGGCCAACGCCAGCAGTGGCGCCGGGGTCGCCGCGAACCAGCCCCCGCGTGAGACCGGCGACCGCGAAATCCTCGCCAGTCTCGCCGCGAAACTGCCCACCACCGGCACGATGATCTTCAACGGCGAACCGCTCCTCCTCCTCAGCCGCGGCCGCGTGAAAATCGGCGATCGTTTCACGGTTGCCTACAACGGCCAGGATTACGAACTCGAGCTCATCGCCATTGACCGCACTACCTTTACGCTCCGCTACCACGGCGAAGAAATTACCCGGTCCATCAAACTAGGAAAGTCCCCATGAGAACCCGACACTTTTTCTTTCTCACCTTCGCCGCCCTGACCGCCGCGATCGCCGCCTTCGCCGTCATCCAGCAGGAACCGACGCCACCGCCCGCGACCGCCGGCGACAAGCCCGCCACACCCGTCACCCCGGCACCCGCCGCGACCGTGGCACCCGCCGCGCCCGTCGACGCCAGCAAGCTCGCCGACAAACCCGCCGCTCCCGAGGTCGCGCTCAAAGGTGCCGAAGACGCCGCGAAAATCGCCGTCGCCAAAGGCGCCAAGGACGCCGCCGGCCATGAAACGCTCTCCGTCGATTTCCCCGACGAAGACGTGCGCAACATCCTCCGCAACGTCGCCGATCTGTTTGAACTCAACATCATCATGCCCGAGACACTCCAGGGCAAGACGACCATCAAGCTCCGCGACGTCACCTGGCGCCAGATCTTCCAAAACGTCCTCGATCCCGTCGGCTACACTTATGTCGAAGACGGCAACATCATCAAAATCGTCAACAAGGAGTCGCTCAACGATGAGCCCGTGACGACCGAGGTGTTCCTCATCAACTACGCCCGTGCCGAAGACATTCTCCCGACCATCTCGTCGCTCGTCGACACCGCCAAGGGCAAGATCGTCGTCGATAAGCGCAGCAACAGTCTCGTCATTACTGAGCGCCCCACGCGCATGAGCCGCATCCGCCCGATCATCGAGCAGCTCGATCGCGCGACCGATCAGGTCATGATCGAGTCGAAGTTCGTCGAGGTCACCAACAGCGACATCAAGAACATCGGCGTCAACTGGTCCTCGCTCGGGACCGGCGTCACCCTCGGGGCCGGCAATCTCACGCAGACCTTCAATAGCTCCGGCAATCAGACGACGGGGAACGGCTCCAATTTCAACAACACGATCGGTTCATCCGGCACCAACGGCAATACGACCGTCACTACCATCGGCCAGAACAATGGCACGACCACCAGCAACTCCGTCACGTCGACCAACGGCACGCCGACCTCGACCTCCACCACCGGCACCACTGGTGGCCTCAACAACTCAACCACCACCACCGGCAACAACGGAGTCACCGACACGTTGAACACCACTCTCAATCTGCTTAACTCCGTCGCCAACGCCGGCAACACCGCCCGCACCAGCACCGCGCTCTTCAACGCCTCGCAGTTCAACGTCGTCCTCAGTGCGCTCCAGACTCTCAGCGACGTGAAGATCGTTTCCAATCCGACCATCGTCACGCTCAACAACTCCGAGGCCACGATCAACACCGGCACTTCCTATCCGCTGCCGAATTATACGTTTAACCCGCAGACCGGCACGCAGGAAGTCTCCGGCTTCACCTACAAGGATATCGGCATCATCCTCAAGGTCACGCCTCAGGTGAACGCCCGTGGTTTCATCAAGATCACGCTGACTCCTGAGGTCAGCCAGCAAAACGGCACGAGCACGTTCGGCGCGGCCCAACTCCCCATCATTGCCACCCGCAAGGCCAGCACCACCATCTCGCTCAAGGACGGTTTTACCATGGGCATCGGCGGTATGCTGACCGCGCAGACGACCAAGGGTGGCACCAAGGTCCCGCTGCTCGGCTCCATCCCCGGCGTCGGACGCCTCTTCAGCTCGGACACAAAAAATACGGCCGTCACCAACCTGATCATCTTCATCACGGCCAAGACGCTGAGCGCGGAAGGCGCCGCCACCGAGCAAGTGTTCGATTCCAGCCGCGTGCGCGACCTCGAGCTGCACCGCGAGGATCTCCCCGGCTACCGCGACGGCTCCGATCCGTTCCTGCCGTCAAATCCTGGCGAAAAAACGCCGGTGAAAAAGAAATGAGCGCACTCAGTTGCGTTTCCCCAACTTTGAACGACGAGGTGCAACCATGAAACTCTGGCTCCGATTTTTCCTAGGTGCTTCTCTGGTGCTCGCCGCCGCGACCGTGGCCCGCGCTGCGCCTATTCTCAGTGTGACGAGCGTTGCCTCCGCCACGGGTTACCCAGGCGATGCTGTGACCTTTGGCATCGGTATCAGTAATTCTGGCGCGGCCACGCCGGCCGACGATTTTTCCGCCATTAGCACGGCGGATTTTCGGTTCGATTTCGTAAACACCGTTACGGGTTATGCCTTCAGTGCTACGGCACTGAAAGTATTTCCGGTGGCCTTGATTCAGGGCTCTACGACCCCAGCAGGTGGCGGTAGTCCAGTTCCTGGCACCGGATCATTCAACGTCACTACAACACTTCCCACGAAGATAGTTCAGGCGGGCAGCTATTACGTGAGAGTGACTATGACCTCCACCACTTACGGTGCTGGCTCTTTCAGCTCCGGCACGTTCGATGATGGCAAGCCACATCTCTCGGTCACCGGCAAGCCCGACTTCCAAATCACGAGCCTGAGCTATGCCGCCGGCACGTCCTACAAAGGCGGCGACGTCATCCCCATGACGATGACGTTCCGGAATAATATTTCCGGCAACACCCACAATGCCGTGCCGTATGTCCCCGGCGGGCCGACCGAAGCTGCCGCCAACTTTCCGACCTATTTTCGCATCTCGGTCGTCCTCTCGGCCAACCCGGCGTTTGGCGATGCCGACGATTTTCAACTCACGTTTTTCGACATCAGCGCGGCCACGCTCGCTACACTCACTGGCAACAACGGTAGCACCGTCCTGAACGCCGACGGGCTAGACCGCACCTACTCGTGGAATCAGCTTCTGCCCGGCAATTTTTCCGGCTCCTACTACGTGCTGGCGAAAATCAACAGCCTCTCGTCGAGCCAGGTTGTCGAAGACGACCCGCCGGTGCAGACCGTCAACGGCAACAACATCTGGGCCGGCAATTCGCTCAATCCCAACGCCACCCTCATCAACCTGCTGCCGTCGAATTTCCCGACGACGTCGCTCGTCAGCCAGGCCACTGGATCGAACATCTCGGGCTCGGGCTACAGCGACAATCCGTCGATGAGTTCCGATGGGCGCTACGTGGCGTTTGCCTCCGATGCCACCAATCTCGTCACGCCTACCACGAATGGCGTGCGCCATGTTTATCTCTTCGACAGCCAGGCCAACACCACCCGCCAGCTCAGCAAATCGCTGCAGGGCGTGCAGGGCAACGGCAACTCGAACAATCCCGCTCTCAGCGCCGGCGGCGGCCAGGTCGCCTTCGCCTCCGACGCCTCGAATCTGATCTTTGGCGACACCAATGGATTCTCCGACATCTACGCCGTGAACGCGGTGTCGGGTGAGATTGCGCGCGTCAGCGTGACCTCCTCCGGCGATCAGGCGAACAACCCCAGTTTCAAACCCGCTATCAGCACCGATGGCCGCTACATTGCCTTCGAATCAACCGCGACCAATCTCGTACCCGGTGTCGTGCGCGCGATCACGATTCCACCTGGCGGTGGCGGCACCGGCTATTTGACGATTCCCACGGTCACGATCACCGGCGGCGGCGCGACCACCAACGCCACCGCCGTCGCCACGATTGCTGGCGGCGCGGTGACGGGCATCACTCTCACGAGCGGCGGCGTCGGATATAACGGCTCCGCCGTGACGGTGACGATCGCAGGCACGACCGGCACCGGGGCCACGGCGACGGCCTATGTCACCCCGGCGGTGACGGTCACGCCGGGCGTCAGCCACATTTACCTGCGGAACCGCGACGTCTCCGGCACCGGAATTTTCGACACGATGGGCAACACCGAGACGACGATCGTGGACGTGGCGCCCGGCGCCTATCCCTACACTGTCGCCAACGGCAACAGCACCCAGGCCGCGATCAGTGCGGACGGCAGCCATGTGGCCTTCGCCTCGACTGCCGTCAACCTCACTGGCACCGCCACCACCGCCGGCCGCCAGCACGTTTACGAGCGCCCGATCGCCTACACTGGCGGTTCCTCCGCCGGGGCCGCCGTGTTGGGCACCACCGTGCTCGTCAGCGTGCGGACCGGCACGACGACGGAAGCCGACGGCAACAGCCAGACGCCGTCACTCAGCGCCAAGGGCGAATACGTCGCCTTCGCGTCGCTGGCCGACGATCTCCTCGGTGTCGGCATCGACACCAACGGCGTCTCCGATATTTTCGTTTACGATAACACCGGCAAGGCGACCAACGGCACCGTGACTCGCGTGAGCACTCCCGATCCGAGCACGGCACTGACGCAGGGCACCGATCCGATGGGCAGCGTCAACCCCACTATCAGCTCCGATGGCCGGTTCGTCACGTTCGCCTCGCTGGACAACAACCTGACGGCGGGCGACGCGATCGGGCGTTATCTCAGCGGCCCCACCGGTGCGACTGCGACCGCCACGGTGGGCGGTGGCGCGGTGACCCTGGTCAATGTCGCCACGTCGGGCTCCGGCTACACCAAGGTGGCGCCCATCGTGCGGATTGATTCGAAAGGCGCCGGGGCGACTGCCGCCGCGACGATTTCTGGCGGTGCAATCACTGGATTCACCGTGTTAAACCAAGGCGACGGAAAATACGTCTCTGCGCCCACGGTCGTGATCACTGGTGGCGGCGCCACTACGAACGCCACGGCCACCGCAACGATCAATGGCAGTGGATTCGTCACGGGCCTGACGTTGGCCGCACCCAACTTCGGCGGTGCGGGTTACACCTCGCAGCCGCTGATTACTATTTCCAGCGGCAACAACGCCACGGCCACAGCGACGATGAAGGTCACAGGTATCGTCGTGACTGGCGGCGGCTCGGGCTACACCTCGGCGCCGACCGTGACCATCACGGGTGGCGGCGGCACGGGTGCGACGGCGACAGCCACCGTCACAGGCGGCGTGGTCACGGGTCTCACACTCGGCGCCAACGGCTCCGGCTACACGTCGGCCCCGTCGGTGGCGTTCAGCAATGGCGGCGGCACGGGTGCGACGGCCATCGTTTCCATGGGAGTCAATGCCATCGGTGTCACCAACGGCGGCACCGGTTACACCTCGGCACCCACCATCACGATTCTCTCGGGGGGCGATGCCGATACCACGCTCGATATTTTCGTGCACGACCGCGACACGGCGACGTCGGGCACGTTCGACGCCAATGTCGCGACCACGTTGGTCAGCGCCAATCGCTTCGGCTATCAGACCTACAATATCCTCGGGATTCCCAGCACCTCGGCGAGTAACATCTACCCGGTCATCAGTTCCAACGGTCGGTTCGTGGCTTTCCCGTCGGACGCCGAGAATGTCGCGGGCCTCGCGTTTGGCGCGACCAATCTGCTTTATCTCGACAGCAATAGTTCGCGCGACGTCTTCATCGCCGACCGCCGCACCACCGTCATCTCCAGCGGTAACGGCAACACTCCGACGGTGACCATCACCAGTCCCGGCACGGGCTCGTCGGTCTATGTCAACAACGCTACGACCATCACCGCCAGTGCGATCGCCGTCGTGGGCGTGGTCGCCAACGTCCAGTTCTACGTGAATGGCGCCGCCCTCGGTGCGCCTATCACGGTGTTCCCGTATCAGACGACGTGGACTCCGACCGCGGTGGGCTCGACCTTCACGCTGAGCGCGATCGTGACTGACAGCTTCGGCAACCAGGGGATTTCGCCCAACATCACCGTCCACGTCAACGCCCAGCCCTCCGTCGGCATCAGCGTGCCGTTGACACAAATGACCCTGGGCGATCCGGCGCAGACCGCCACCGCCACCGCCAGCGCCAACACCCCTGGCTCCTCGATCCAGAGTGTCACGTTTATCGCGACGGGCCCCGCGGCCTCGCTGCCCGGTGGGGTAAACACCATCACGCTCGGTGCGCCGCCCTACACGACGACGTTCAACCCCAGCGTGAGCGGCACTTACACGCTCCAAGCGACCGCCAAAGATTCCCCGAACGGGGACAATGGGCAGTCTACCATCATAACCGTGATCGTGAACCCGGTCGGCGGTGGTGGTGGCGGCACTACGCCTCCGACGGTCACCCTCAGCCCATTGCCGCCGCTCACCTCGCCGGTCAACGTGCCCGTGGTGCTCACCGCCACGGCGACCGCGGCCGGCAGCGCGTCGATCCAGAACGTGAAGTTCCTGGTCAACGGTGTGACCCAAAGCACCACTTCCTCAGCCCCCTATACCTACACGTTTACCCCCTCGTCTGCCGGCGCGTATGTGCTGACGGTGCAGGCCCTCGACAGCTTGAACACCCAGGGCAACTCGACACCGTTCACGCTGACGGTCGGCGGCGTCGCGCCAACGGTGAGCTTCGGTAGTGCGATCCCGGCGACGCTACCGGTCAACATTCCGTATAATCTGACGGCCACCGCGACCCCCGGCACCGGCAGCGGCACCACCATCACGCAGGTGCAGTATTTCGCCAACACGGTGTCGATCGGCACCGCCACCGCGTTTCCCTATCTCGTGACGTGGACACCGGCCGGCACGGGCACCTACACGGTCACCGCAGTAGCGACCGACAACATGGGCAACAAGAGCCTGGCCGCTACCTCGATCGTGACGGTGAACACCGGCACCTCGCCGACCATCACGCTGACTTCGCCGAACAACAACGCGGCCTATTCCGTCGGCGATCCTATCACGCTGGCGGCGACGACTAATCTGGGTGCGGGTTTGGTGTCGAGCGTGCAGTTTTTCGTCAACGGCGTGCAGACGGCGGCCATCACCGCTGGTGTCACTGGCGGGACCTTGCCACTCTTCACGGCCAAGTTTACCCCGGCCGCGGGCGGCAGCTACACCTTCGTGGCGGTGGTGACCGACATCGCCGGCAACCGCACCACGTCGTCCCCGGCAACCGTCACGGTCAGCACCGGCTCCGTGCCTACCGTCAGCCTCGCCCCGGCGCTCGCGGGGGCCAGTTTCCCCGTCAACACCTCTCAAATCCTGAGCGCCACGGTCATCGCCAACGGCGGCTCGATCACCGGAGTCGAATTCTTTGCCAACGGTCTCTCGCTCGGAAAAGCGGCGGCGTTTCCCTACGCGATCGCGTGGACGCCGACCGGCACCGGCGTTTATTCCATCACGGCAGTGGCGACGGATTCGCAGGGCAACATCACGACCAGCGCGATGATATCCGTCACGGCGACGGGCTCCGCTGGTCCAGCGGTATCGGTGGTTGCACCGGTGGCCAGTTCAACCATCGCAGTCAATACCCCGCAGACGCTCACCGCCACGGCCTCGTCACTCAGCGGGTTCATCACCAGCGTGCAGTTCTACGTGAACGGCCTCCCCTTCGGCGCCGCCGTCACGGCGTATCCGTATTCCACGCCATGGACCCCCACCTCGACCGGCACCTATTCCATCAAGGCGCGCGCGACCGACAGCTTTGGCAACATCACCGATTCCGTCGCCATCGGCCTGACGGTGGCGACCACGCCGCCACCGGTCGTTTCGATCACGAATCCAGTCAACGGCTCCTCCTACACCGTTGGCACCGCTTTGAGCATTGGCGCCAGCGCCTCGGACCCCGCCGGCACGATCACGCAGGTGAAGTTCCTCGTCAACGGCGTGGCGCTGCCGACAGTCGCGACGATCTCGCCTTACTTCGCCGCGTGGACTCCCGGCTCCGTCGGCACCTACACCCTCACGGCCCAGGCCACCGACAACACCGGCAACGTCACCACGAGCGCCCCGGTCACCGTCACGATCGGAGCCAACGCCCCGCCGACCGTTTCGCTGACCAGCCCCGCCGCTGGAATCAGTTATGCGCTGGGCAATCAGGTGCTCGTCGCCGCCAGCGCGAGCGACTCGGATGGCACCGTCGCCTCCGTGCAATTCTTCGCCAACGGCCTGTCGATCGGCACGGTCACGGCGGCGCCGTTCAACACCAGCTGGCGTCCGAAAGTCGCCGGCACCTACACGCTCACCGCGGTCGCGACGGACAACTCCGGCAACTTGACCACCAGCGCGTCGGTCTCAGTCACCGTCACCTCGGTCGGTGCGCCCACGGCCACCATTGTCAATCCCATCGCGGGCCAGACCTACAGCGTGGGCAACTCGATCCCGTTCATCGTGACGACCAGCGGCGGAAACGGCCCGATCGCGCTGGTGCAGTTTTTCGTCAACGGCGCGCCGCTCGGCAGCCTGCCCGGCTCACCCTATGTGCAGACCTGGAAACCGCTCGCGGCCGGCAACTACAGCCTATTGGCGGTCGCCACCGACAGCGCCGGCATCTCGTCCAACTCGCCTGCGCTCGCCGTCGTCGTCAACCCGAACGCGCCGCCGACTGTCGCCCTCACCGGCCCCGCCACCAACACGACGGTCAACTCCGGCACGCCGATCAACTTCACCGCGACCGCGGCGGACATCGATGGCAGCGTCGCCTCGGTCGTCTTCCTCGTTAACGGCAACCTCGTCGGCAGCTCCGCGGCTTCGCCATTCACCGCGGCCTGGACACCCACCGCTGCTGGCTCTTACGCCGCCGTCGCCCAAGCGACCGACAATTCCGGCAACGTCACCACTTCTGCGGCGATCAACATCAGTGTCAGCGCGAACCAGCCGCCCGCCATTGCGCTAGCGTCGCCGACCAGCGGCACCGTCCTGCGCGCGGCCTCCGCCACCACGATCAACGCCACGGCCTCCGATACCGACGGCACGATCGCAAGCGTCCAGTTCTTCGCCAACGGCGTGGCGATCGGCGCCCCGATCACCACGATTTCATCGACGGGCTACTACACCGCCCAATGGACGCCGGCCTCGGGTGGCATCTACACCCTGACTGCCACGGCCATCGACAATTCTGGCGCCGCCACCTCGACCACCTCGACGGTGCTCGCCCTCAGTGCCGCGAGCGGCGGCGGCGATACGGTTTTCACCGGCAGCATGTTCGGCCTCGGCGAAACCGGGCGGTTTGCCATCATCAACGCCAGTGGCAAGAGCGCCGCCTTCATCGGCTACTCCACGCTCGGCGCCGGCAAAGTGTATTTCTATCCAAGCATTCCGGTGGATGCGTCCCGCGGTTTCACGCTCTCCGATTCGACGGGTAAGGTGCTCATCGCCGGCTCCGTCGGCGACACCGCCGCGACGATCACGACGCTCGATGGCGCGGCGACCACGCTGATCGGCGTGGTCACTTTCCCCACGGGCACGCCCGTGGCGAGCGGCTACTACACCGGCAGCATCGCCGGCCGTCCGGCGAGCCAGCTTGCAGCCATCGTCGGCCCCGACGGCTCGATCACGCTCTTCGCCACCGATGGCTCCGTGCGCACCGCCGGCGCCGGCACCGTGAGTGCGACTGGCGCGTTCACCAACATCCCCGCGCTCGGCGGCGGCACCTTCACCGGCAAAGCCGATCCCGCGACCAAATTCCTCACCGGCAACCTCACCGGCCCGATCGCCGGCGGCCTCATGGGCGCGATCGAGTCGGGCGTGTCGTTCAGCGATGGCTTCCTGCGCAATCTCTCCTCGCGCGGCCAGGTCGGCTCCGGCTCCAACATTCTCATCGCTGGCTTCGTCGTCGGTGGCACCACGCCGAAGAACGTCCTCATCCGCGCCATCGGCCCGTCGCTGACGCAGTTTGGCATCACCGGAGCGCTCGCCGATTCCTACCTGCAACTCTTCGGTGGCACGAGCGGCACCACACAACTCGCAGCGAACGATAACTGGGGTGGCTCGACCGCGCTCATCAATGCTTCTAAGAGCGTCGGTGCCTTCTCGCTTTCGACCACGAGTCTCGACTCCCTCCTCCTCGTTTCGCTCGCGCCCGGCAATTACACCGCGCAAGTCAGCGGAGTGAGCGGCGCCACAGGCACCGCCCTCGTCGAACTCTACGATGTGGACAACCCGACGCCCTACTCGACGCAGAAAGTCACCAACATTTCCACCCGCGCCCTTGTCGGCACCGGCCAGAACATCCTGATCGCCGGCTTCGTCGTGAACGGCAACACGCCGAAAAAACTTCTGATCCGCGCCGTCGGACCGAGCCTCGCGCCCTATTTGGTCGCGGGCACCACCGTCCTCGCCGATCCTTTCCTGCGGATCATTCGGAACAGCGATAACCTTGTCGTCCGCGAGAATGACAACTGGGAAACCGGCAACGACATTTCGCTCGTGACTGCGGCCACCGTGAGCGCCGGCGCCTTCCCGCTCGCGTCGGGTGGCAAGGATGCCGTGATTCTGATCAACCTGCCGCCCGGCACCTACAGCGCACAAGTCAGCGGCAATAACGCGACCACCGGTGTCGCGCTGGTCGAAGTCTACGAGGTGCCGTGAGCTGAAGTGACTGTGATTTTGTGAGGCCGCGCGATTCGTTGCGCGGCCTTTTTGCTGTCACCACGCCCCGACCACAAAACCCGCCGCCGCCTTGATCGCGACGACGCCAAAATTTTTAGCCGCATGGGCCGCGAAGCACGGCAGCAGCGACCGCTGTGGATTCCACGCCGCGAGTCGGGCGGCATACAACCAGATCGACGTGGCGAATACCGCACCCATGCTGAACCAGCCTTTCGCCGAAAACGTGAACGCAAAACCCGCGTCATCCCAGCGCCACAGAAACGGATGCAGCAGCGCAAAACCGATCGAGGCGACCGCGGTCGCGACCCACATCACCGCATGGCCGCGCGACGTGACGACGATCCATCCGCGAAAAATCAGCTCCTCGATGATCGGTGCCGCCGTCACGGAGTAGAGCGCAAACAGCCACGTCATCCGCGATTGTTGGGCGGCGAGGCCGAGTGCGTTTTCGCCCAGCGTCTCACCGGCGAGAATCAGCAGCACTCCCGCCACCGCGATCCCGATGGCGCGCGCAGGCGCCTCGGTCGCGCCCGGCAGTGCGCCGGGAGGGGCGGCACCAGTGCGCCAGGCGCGGCGATCTGCGAGCCACAGCCAGCCGGCGTAGAGGCCGGCGACGGTCATCAGCACAATGAGCAGCGGGTGATTCACTCGCTTGTCATTGCGATGAGGGCGGCGCGGAGGCAATCCCGCCGGTTTCTCATTCCAGTCTGCTTCGGACCGGCGAGTAATGATTGGTTATTTTATATTTCCTACCTAGCGTTGATAGAATCATGAGCAGCGCCGCCGCGACACCCGCCGCCTCCGCCCAACCGCACGCCTTTGCGGGAGTCTTCCCGCTGCTCGCCCCGCATCTCGCGGAGCTCGACCGCTTCCTGCACGGACAGATCGCGGCCTTTGAGCCCGAGATTCGCGCGATGGCCGACTACTGCATCGACACTTCCGGGAAGCGCATCCGGCCGGCCTTGGTGTTTCTCAGCGGCTGGCGCGGCCCCGGCGTCGTGATGCCCGATCTGGTCCGCGTTTCAGCAGTCGTCGAACTTGTCCATCTTGCGACGCTCGTGCATGACGACATCATGGACGAGGCGGACGTCCGCCGCAGCCGTCGCACTGCCGCTCGCGAATATGGGCCGACCGCCGCCGTGCTGCTCGGCGACGCTCTGTTTGCGCACGCGCTCCATCTTGCGACGCAGTTTCCGACGACGGAGATTTGCGCCGCTGTTTCCGATTCCACGCGCAAGGTCTGCGCCGGCGAAATCGTCCAGACCCTGCGCCGCGGCTCGACGAGCATCACGCTCGCCGACTATCAGCGCATCGTCGATCTCAAGACGGCGGAGCTGTTTCGCGTTTCGTGTTTTCTCGGCGCGCGGCTGGCTGGTTTCGAGCCGGGTTATGTGGACGCCGCGAGCCGGTTCGGCCGGCACCTCGGCATCGCCTATCAGATCTACGACGACCTCGTGGATTTCTTCGGCGACGAAGCCCGCATCGGCAAGACCCTCGGCACCGATCTCGCGAGCGGCAAACTCACCCTACCGCTCCTTGCGTTGCTCGAGCGCCTGCCTCCCGCCGATCGCGCAGAACTCACGGCGGAAATTACCGGTCGGCGCCCGTCACAACTGGCCTTGCGACTGCAGCAAATGCGCGAGCTCGGCGTGTTTGCGGCGGTGGCCGAATCAGTGCACACGGAACTCGCCGCCGCGGCCGCCGCGGTGCAGGAATGGCCGGATCACCCACCCGTGCCACTGCTCCTTGGTCTGGGCGATGTGCTGCGGGCCCAGGTCGCCGCTTTGCGTCCTCGGACTTGATTTGACAAGGAATTGGCAACTTTCCGTTTGCACCAACGCGACGGTTGTCGTTACTTCCCTGCGTCATGGACGCAACCAAAGCTCTCGGCAAAACACTCGTGGCCTCGCCCGAGCGTCAGCTGGAAGCGGATTCGGATATGGAGATTGTGCACCGCGTGCAGGCTGGCGATGTGGCCGCTTTTGACCGACTCATCCTGAAATACCGCGAACGCCTTTACGGCATCATTTACAACATGACGTCCAATCGCGAGGACGCCGCAGACCTCACGCAGGACTCATTTATCAAGGCCTTTCAGTCGATTCACCGGTTTGGCGGCCAGTCATCGTTTTTCACCTGGCTCTATCGGATCGCGGTCAATTCGACCCTCACCCATCTGCGCAAAAGCCGACTCCGGTCGTTTTTTAGTCTCGAACGCGTCAATGCTGACGAACCGGTTTCACGCGAAATCATTGAGGCTCTGACAGATAAGACAGGCGTTGACCGAGATACATTTGTCCGTGAGCTCCAAGAAAAATTGAACGATGCGATGCAAAAGTTGTCTATCAAGCATCGCACTGTGATTACTTTATTCGAAATCGACGGGCTGAGTCATCAGGACATTGCCGAGGTCATGAACTGTTCGGTGGGCACCGTCCGTTCGCGCCTGCACTACGCCAAACAGCTGCTTCAGGCCGAACTCCAGCCCTATATGCGCAAATGATGAATCAAGAACACCGTCGCCCCGTCAGCCTAGAAGACCTGCTGCGTCTGAAGCGTGCCGAGCGCCCGCCCGTAGAATTTTGGAACGAGTTTGATCGCGAACTGCGGGCGAAACAGCTCGCGGCCTTGGTCGAAAAACGTCCGTGGTGGCGCACGCTTCCGGATGCGTTTGGCAGTTTGTCGCGTTATCATTTGCCCCTTGGCGCCACCGCGATTCTGGCTCTCACGGTTTTGACGGTCCGCGAATATCGCACGGTGGATGCGGAACCGGCGATCGATGCAGTTGGCAATCTGGCGGAGACTGTCACGCCTGCGATGACGCCGTCCAATGACCTTGCCGTCAGTCATTTTGTGACTCCCACGCGTCAGACGACGACGGTGGCAACGGTTGATAACGAAAACGCGACCGATTCGACCACTTTGATCTCGGCTTCAGAAACGACTTCTTCTGATCAGCGCTCCCGGATGATTTCAGAATCGGATGCCACGTCGCGCACCGCCTATGCGAGGTCAGATGCGACACCGGCAGCACGCTTTATCGCTGCGAACCTCGCGCTCGCCCAAGCCGCCGAACCTGCCATCGCGCAGAATCTCCTTGGCGCATCGCGCGGTTTTGAAGCCCGCGCCATGCCGGCCCGGACGCCTGTTGTCGATCCGTTGTCGCAAATGGCGTCGCCCTCCGACGTCCGCCGCTCCCGCCTGCTCAACGGCGCCGCGGTGGCGGTCTCGATGAATACCGTCGTGCCGACGCGCACCGCCGAATTTCACTCCCGCCGTCTGTCGGACGATCAACTATACGATACGGTCAGCCGCTTCGGTGCTCGCGGCAACAGCGTGCTCGTCAAATTCTGATCACGGTGGCGCGGGCGGCTCCGCCTGTCTGCACGCCCGGAACCGCCAGACGCCATTCTGCTACGCCTTGGCCGGCAGACACGCTCCGCAGCCGTTCGCGAAGAAATCGTTGCCCTTGTCGTCGACGAGGATGAACGCCGGGAAATCCTGCACCTCGATCTTCCACACGGCTTCCATGCCGAGTTCAGGATACTCGAGGACTTCGACTTTCTTGATATTCTCCTTCGCGAGGATGGCCGCCGGTCCGCCGATGCTGCCGAGGTAAAACCCACGATGTTTTTTGCAGGCATTAGTGACCTGCGCGCTGCGGTTGCCCTTGGCGAGCATCACCATCGATCCGCCGAGCGATTGAAACAGATCGACGTAGCTATCCATGCGCCCCGCCGTCGTCGGTCCAAATGATCCCGACGCAAAACCCTTCGGCGTCTTCGCCGGTCCGGCATAATAGACGGCGTGATCTTTGAAATACTGCGGCAGTCCCTGGCCGGCATCGACGCGTTCCTTCAGTTTCGCGTGGGCGATATCGCGGGCGACGATCAACGGGCCGGTCAGCGAAACACGCGTCGTCACGGGGTACTTTGACAGCTCCGCGAGGATATCCGCCATCGGCCGGTTGAGATCTACCCGGACGATCTTGTCATCTTTCCACAACCGCGCTGCCGCGGGAATGAAGCGGCCGGGGTTCGCCTCCATTATTTCGAGGAAGAGTCCGTCCCTGGTGATCTTCGCCTTAATGTTGCGATCGGCGCTGCACGACACGCCCATCCCGACCGGACAACTCGCGCCGTGACGCGGCAGGCGAATCACCCGGACATCGAGCGCAAAATATTTTCCGCCAAACTGCGCGCCGATCCCGGTCGCCCGCGCGATATCCATCACCTTCGCCTCCATCGTCAAATCGCGAAACGCCCGGCCGTGTTCGTTGCCCGTGGTCGGCAGTGCGTCGAGGTATTTTGTCGAGGCGAGCTTTAGCGTCTTCATGCACGCTTCGGCACTCGTGCCGCCGACGACGAAGACCAGATGGTAAGGCGGGCACGCCGCCGTGCCGAGGAGCGGCAGTTTTTCCGCGACAAATTTCTCGAAGCTCTTCGGGTTGAGCACGGCTTTCGTTTCCTGAAAAAGAAACAGCTTGTTCGCCGAGCCGCCGCCCTTCGCGACGAAGAGGAACTCATACTTCGCGCCCTCGGTCGCGAGCACATCGATCTGCGCCGGCAGGTTGGTGCCGGTGTTCACTTCCTTCCACATGTCGAGCGGTGCCGTCTGCGAGTAGCGGAGATTTTCCTTCGTGAAGCACTCGTAGACGCCCTTGGAGATCCACTCGGCGTCGTTTGCGCCAGTCCACACCTGCTGGCCCTTCTTCGCCATGATCGCAGCGGTGCCAGTGTCCTGACACATCGGCAAAATTCCCTCGGCGGCGATCTCGGCGTTTTTCAGGAGCGTGAGCGCGACGTAGCGATCGTTATCCGAGGCCTCCGGATCGTCGAGGATGGCGGCGACTTGCTGGAGGTGTTTCGTCCGCAGCATGAAGGACGTGTCGTGAAACGCCTGCTGCGTGAGAAATGCGATCGCCTCCGGCGCCACCTTCAGAATTTCGCGGCCTTCAAAGGTAGTCGTGCTGACGCCTTCCTGAGAAAGCAGGCGATACTCGGTCGTATCATCACCGAGGGGAAACGGATCTTGGTAAACAAAGGGCGGCGTGGACATGGCGGACGAAAAGTTGGCCAAACTTCCCGGTATGTAAAGTGCGCTGGTTTTCCGCCGGCAGGAATAAGCGCCGATGGCCGGCCGAAAGCCGATGCTACTTTCCTGCCATTGTTTTCACTACTTCGTGAAACCGTCCAAGGTCCGCGGGGGTCGCCACCTCGCCGGGTTGGCGGTTCCATCCGTTGGCGCCAGGCCACGCTCCGCGCACCAGAAAATTTTCTTGCGCGGCGACGATGTCCGAGACGTGGAGGTAATCCTTCTGCTCCTTCTCCTCGCGCACGCCGCTCACCAGCGCCGCCGGAATCGGTGCGATGTGCCCGCTTGAGAGGTGCGCCAAATCGTTAAGCACGACAAACGCCCGGGAGTCGGCCAGCGTCGTCGCCGGCCGCGGCGACTCGTCGCGCAGGTAGCGATGGTAGTCGCGGTGGTTTTCGACGAGCGGATCAAACGGCTCCGGTGCGATCTTTTCGGTGCGGCCGTCGTTCCAACGAATCTCAATTTGACGGCCGACGACGTAACGCAGCACGGCTTTGTCGCAGAGCACCATTTCGAGGTGCGTGCTCGCACCGGCGCAGGCGTGCGAAAGCGCGAAGCGCAGGTTCACGCCCGAGGTGGTGTCGGTCTCGACGAAAAACGTGTAAGCCCCTTCGATCGCATGGGCGCGATACAGTTCGGCGCGCACTGCGGCGGGCTGTCCCCAGCTGAATAATTCCGTCCCGCCCGCCCAAAACAGCAGGTTGTGGACGAAGTGCGCCATGGCGTTGCCAAAGCAGGAGTCGAGGACGATGCGGTCATTCATCATCAGCCGCCCCGCCCAGTTGTTGCGGGAGAAATAGCTCGCCGGTCGCGGCCAGAGGGCGCTTAGGGTCGCGCCGCGGATCGCGCCGAATTCACCGGCGAGCAACCGCTCTTTCAGCGCCAGCCGGGGCTTTTCGATGATGAAGTTGAAACCGACCAACGAAGATTTCCGCACCCGACTGTCCGCGGCGATCATCTGCTCAAGTTCCGCAAAATCGAGCGTCGGCGGCTTTTCCAGGTAGACGGGCAGACCGAGCGCCGTCACGGCGGCGTGCATCTCGGCATGCAGGTTGATCGGCGTCGGCACGACGACGAGATCGAGGCCGCGGTGACACGCATCGAGCATCGCCCGATAGTCGGAGTAAACCTGCACGCCACGCTCTGCGAGCCGCCAGGTCTGCTGCTCGATCGTGAACGACTTCACCCGCGGATCGCAGGTGGCGATGAGTTTCGCTTCACCCAACTCCTCGAGCGCCGCAACCGCCGTGTGGTGCGAGCCCGCGAAGCCGCCCATGCCGATAATGCCGGTCCGGATGGGTGGCTTCACACGATTTTTAATTTGGGCAAGTCTTGCCCATCGATCAGGCCGACTGGCCGCCCGCGGGCATCGACCACGATCAAGTCGTCGATTTTGTGCGCTTCGAAGAGGCGCAGCGCATCAACGCCGAGAGCGTCTTCGCGAATCGTCTTCGGCGTGCATGTCATGAAGGTGGCGACGGGTTGCTGCAAAAAATCCGGTCCGGTGAGCGCGCTACGCCGAAAATCGCCGTCGGTGAGTATGCCGCTGAGTTTGCCGGACTTTTTGGCGACCAGCGCGATGCTGCCGCTCTTGGCTTTCGTCATCGCCAGGATCGCTTCCTGCGTGGTGACGGTATCGGCCGCCACCGGCAGGCGGTGGCCGGTGCGCATGATGTCGCGGACGCGCAAGAGCAACACTCGGCCGAGATTTCCAGCGGGATGAAATTTAGCGAAGTCGTCGCGGGTGAGGCCGCGGGCTTCGAGCAACACCATCGCCAGCGCGTCGCCGAGCGCGAGCGCCGCGGTGGTGCTGGCGGTCGGAGCGAGCTCGAGCGGACACGCCTCGCGCCGGGCGCGGTAGAGCAGGTGGTAGTCGGCGCTCTGGGCGAGGTCGGAGTCGGCATGGCCGGTGAAAGCGACGACCTTCAAACCGAACCGTTTCAGCATCGGCACCAGTCGCAAAATTTCATCCGACTGGCCGCTGTTGCTCAGGAGAAACGCCAAATCGCCCTCTGTGCACAGCCCGAGATCGCCATGGAGTGCCTGCGTGGCATCGAGAAAACACGAGGCGACGCCCGTGCTGTTAAACGTCGCCGCGATCTTCTGCGCGATGTGCGCCGACTTGCCGACGCCGCTGAAAATCAGTTTGCCGCCAGCCACCGTGACGGCCTCGACCGCGCGCGCGGTGGCCACAAATTCCGCCCCGAGGCTCTGCGCCGTGTCCACTAGCGCGGTCGTCTCGATTCGGATGCAGGCACGAGCGCGGGCGAGGGTGGGTTTCGGTTGCAGGGCCATTTAGAGTTTGAGTAGCGAAGCGAGGTTGCGGAATTTACGGCGAACCACTGCCCGTTCAATCCCATTCCCTGCGAGATGACTGTCCGTCTTAAAATTGCCACCGCGCTGGCTGCCACCATGCTGATCCTTGGCGCGGGCTGCGGCGGCGGAGGCACGGTCGCGTTTACCTCTGAAACGGACGACCCCTATTACCGGGAGGGCCAGCGACTCGTCCGGCAAGGCCGCGAGGCGGAGGCCCTGTCGGCCTTCCTGAAGGTGATCGAGAAACGCGGTGAGCAGGCTTCCGCCGAGGCCCATCTCGAAGCCGGGCTGATTTATCTCAACCACATCAAGAATCCGATCGAGGCCATCCATCATTTTCGAAAATACCTCGAACTTCAGCCCAACGCGAAACAGGCGCCCGGCGTGCGCAGCCTGATCGAAACGGCCACGCGGGAGTTTGCGCGCACGATTCCCGCCCATCCGCTTGAAAGCCAGTCGGTGGGCATCGACCAGAGCGAGCAAGTCCGCCAACTGCAGCGCGAGAACGACGACCTGCGCGCCGCGCTTGCGGACCAGCACACCGCGACGACAACGCAATTTCTCCGCTCTTCGCGCGCGCCGATCGACGCCGACGAAACGCCGCCCGCTGCGTCGGCTCCGGACGGAAGTCTATTGATCATGCCGGCACCGCTGCCGCCGCGCGCCGCCCGCACCGAGCCGACGATCATCGTCGCGCCGTTGTTTGGTCTGTCGAATTCCGCGCCACCGGGTAGCCGCGTGGCCTCGCACCCGGCTGTTGGTGCTCACAAGCACACCATCGTTCCCGGCGACACGCTCTTCCGGATCTCAGTGAAATATTTTGGCAACGGCTCGAAGGTGGACGATATCTTCAATGCCAACCGCGACGTGATGCAGAACAAGAATTCCCTTCCGCTCATCGGCACGGAATTAAAAATCCCCTGAACCATGCCGCGTACCTCCCAACGCACGTCCGTTTTTTCCGAGTCGGTGATTCGCGGGATGTCGCGGATCGCCACGCAGCACAACGCCATCAACCTGGCGCAGGGGTTTCCCGACTGGGATCCGCCTGCCGAGCTCATTCAGGCGGCGAAGGACGCGATGGACACCGGTCGCCACCAATACGCCGTCACGTGGGGTTCGCCTGAACTGCGTGCAGCGCTCGCCGCGAAGCTGGAGCGCTTCATAGGTATTCCGATCGACGCTGGCAGCGAACTCGTCGTCTGTTGCGGTGCGACCGAGGCGATGATCGTCGCGATGATGACGGTCTGCGATCCCGGCGACAAAGTCGGGCTCTTCTCGCCGTTCTACGAAAATTATTCCGCCGATGCGATTCTCTCGGGTGCGACGCCCGTGCTCGTGCCGCTGCACCCGCCGCACTACCGCTTCGATCCGGCGGAATTGCGCACGGCGTTCGCGGGCGGGCTGAAGGCATTCGTGCTCTGCAACCCGTCGAATCCGTGCGGCCGCGTCTTCACCCGCGCGGAGCTGCTGCAAATCGCCGCACTCGCGGAGGAGTTCGACGTATGGATCATCACCGACGAGGTTTACGAACATATCGTGTTTCCACCGCACGAGCACGTCTACTTTGCCGCGCTACCCGGCATGGCGAAGCGCACGCTGAGCTGCTCGTCGCTTTCGAAAACATTTTCGATCACCGGCTGGCGCATCGGCCACGTCCATGCGCCGCCGGAGATCATTGCGCAGGCGCGGAAGGTGCACGACTTCCTCACCGTCGGCGCCGCCGCACCGCTCCAGCACGCCGTCGTGACCGCGCTGAATTTCCCCAAGAGCTACTACACCGACCTCGCCGCGGAATACGGCCGCTCGCGCGAAATCTTGCTCGGCTACCTCGACCAAATCGGGCTCACCTACACGCGACCCGAGGGCGCCTACTTCGTGATGGTCGATATTTCGCCGTTTGGCTACGCGAGCGACGTGGAGTTCGCACACTGGATGACACGCGAAATCGGCGTCGCGCCCGTGCCGGGTTCGAGTTTCTTCGCGCCCGGCGAGAACCGCTATATCCGGCTCAACTTTGCCAAAAAGCCCGCGACGCTGCACGCCGCGGGCGAGAGACTACTGAAGTTGAAACGCTGACTCAGAGCGCTCCGATCGCCTCGTCGAGGACGGCGAGGAGGAAGTCGGCGTCGGCTTGCGTAATGTTCATTGGCGGGGCAAAGCGGATCGTCTGGCCCCACAGGCCGCCCTTGCCGAGCAGCAGGCCGAGTTCGCGAGCGTTTTCCACCGCTTGCGCGCACTCTTCCTTGCCGGGCGCCTTGGTCGCGCGGTCCTTCACGAACTCGATGCCGAGCATCAGGCCCTTGCCACGCACGTCGCCGATCACCTTGTATTTCGACTTCAGCTTATCGAGGCCGGCGAGGATGTAGTTGCCGAGCTTGAGGCAGTTTTCCTGCGTCTTCTCCTTTTCGATGACCTCGAGCACGGCCTTGCCAATGGCGCTGACAACCGGGTTACCGCCGAACGTGTTGAAGTGGACCTTCTGTGCCATCACGGCGGCGATTTTCGGCGTGGTGACGACGGCGGCGAGCGGTGCGCCATTGCCGATGCCCTTCGCCATGGTGACGATGTCGGGTATAACGCCCTGCGTCTCAAAACCCCAGAAATGCGTGCCGGTGCGACCGAAGCCCGTCTGCACTTCATCGGCGATGCAGACGCCGCCCGCCGCGCGCACATGCTCGTAGGCGGCCTTGAGGTAGCCTTGCGGAAATTCGACGAAGCCACCCACCCCTTGAATCGACTCGGCGATGAACGCGGCGACCTTGCCCGGCGTCGCGTAGTTGATGAGATCCTTGACGTCGTCGGCGTATTTGCGGCCGCCATCGGGATCGTCGTAGCCGTATTGACCGCGGTAGGGATAGGGCGCGATTGCGTGGTGGACGCCAAAGGAGTGCGGCACGTTGAATTTCCACGTGCTGTGCGCGGTCAAGCCCATCGAGGCGGGGCTGCCGCCGTGGTAGGCGTTGCGCAGCGCGATTGCGTCGTAGTTGCCGGTGTAGAGGCGCGCCATGAGCATCGCGAGGTCGTTGGCCTCGGAGCCGGAGTTGACGAAGTAGCAGACCTTGAGATCACCGGGCATCTTGGCGGCCAGCTGCTCGGCGAACTCGGCAATGTTCGGCTGCAGGTAGATCGTCGTGGAGTGCTGGATGATTTGGTTCTGCTTGTTCGCGGCGGCGACGACATGCGGGTGGCAGTGACCGACGCTGATTGTCACGATGCCACCCAGGCCGTCGAGGTAGCGCTTGCCGGTGTCGTCCCACACATACTGCATGGAGCCCTCGACGATCATGATTGGCTTCTTGTAGTAGAGAAAGAGGCCGGGGTTGAGGTATTGCTTGCGCAGGGAGAGCACTTGGTCGGCGGAGGGGCCGGTGTAGGGCGCGGGCTTATGCGCGGTGGGCGGGAGAGGGATGGATTTCATAAAAATTGTGACGTGTGACTTGTGGCGTGTGACGAGCGAAACGTGGCCAGATTAGGTAGAAACTTGTCACATATCACACGTCATATGTCACTCGTTTACGACTTCGGGGCGAGTTTGCGGAGGACGAGGTAAACGACGAACGCGACGGTGAAGCCGACGAACCACGCGTAGTTGTAGAGGCTGAGGAGAAACGGCGAAATGTGGGCGCCGTCGATGAGTTTCACGGTGGCGAGGAAACCCGGGAGACTGGGCAGAATGCCCGCGAGCAACGCGCCGATTGCCGCAACGCTGAATCCGTTCGTGTAGGAATATTCGCCGCCTGGATTGTAGAGTCCGAGCACGTTAAGCCACCGGCCGCGGATGACGAAATAGTCGGCGATCATGATGCCACCAATCGGGCCTAGCAGGCCGCTGTAGCCGACAAGCCACGTGAAAATGTAGCCGCTGGGATCGGCGACAAGTTTCCACGGCATCATCAGGATGCCGACGATGCCGGTGATGTAGCCGCCGACGCGGAACGAGATTTTTTTCGGGGCGAGGTGCGCGAAGTCGTTGGCGGGCGACACGACGTTGGCGGCGATGTTGGTCGCAAGCGTCGCGATGCACAGGGCGAGCATCGCCACGACGAGCAGCATGGGGTTCGTAAACTTCGTAAGCACGTCGACCGGGTCCCAGATCGTCTGGCCGTAGATGATCGTCGTGGCGGAGGTGACCGCGACGCCGATGAACGCATAGAGTGCCATGGTGAGCGGCAGACCGAGCATCTGGCCGACGACTTGATCGCGCTGTGTCTTCGCGTAGCGGGAGAAATCGGGGATGTTGAGCGAGAGCGTGGCCCAGAATCCGATCATGCCAGTGAGCGCGGGGAAGAAAAACGACCAGAATTGCCCCGCCTTCGGCTGCCCGGGATCGAACGCGGACGGCTGGGACAGAATTGGGCCGAAGCCGCCGGCGGCGCGATACGCCCACCAGAGCAACAGCAGGCCGAGGGCGATGAGGAGCGGGGCCTTGATGTTGAGGAGCACGCGGATCGTTTCGATGCCGCGATAAATCACCCACATGTTGATGCCCCAGAAGAAGAGGAAACACAGGAACTGCGTGCCGGTGATTCCGAGGAAATTGTCGGTCGAGCCGCTCGCGAGCGCCGGCCAGAAGACCGCGAGAATCTTGTAGATCGCGTTGCCGCCTATCCATGCCTGGATGCCGAACCAGCCGCACGCGACGAAGGCGCGGAGCAGTGCGGGAATGTTGGCACCCACGGTGCCGAACGAGGCGCGGCACAGGACGGGAAACGGAATGCCGTATTTCGTCCCGGCGTGGGCGTTGAGGATCATCGGCACGACGACAATCAGGTTGCCAAGGAAGATAGTGAGGATGGCCTGCCACCAGTTCATGCCGCCGCCGATGAGCGACGAGGCGAGCATGTAGGTCGGGATGCACGCCGACATCGACACCCAAAGCGCCGCGAAACTGAGCATGCCCCACTTGCGGCCGCTCGCCGGCACCGGGGCGAGGTCCGCGTTGTAGAGGTGGGAGTGCTCGATGATGGACAGGTCGAGTTCGACGTCGGGGGCGTTTTCGCGAAGGCCGGGATCGGTGGGCATGGATCAAAAATGACTCGGTTTTCTTTTCAGGAATTTTCCGCGACCGAGCTTGCCGGTAAATTTTCCATCGCGCGCGGCGACCTGGCCGCGAACAGTCACAACACTCGCGCGTCCCTCCAGCGGCCAGCCCTCGAACGCGCTGTAGTCGACGGCCATGTGCTGGGTCTTCACGGAGATCTTCCCACGATAATTCGGATCGAAGACCACCAGGTCGGCGTCGGCGCCCGGCTGGATGGCGCCCTTCTTTGGGAAGAGGTCGAACTGTTTCGCGACCTGGGTGCTGGCGGCGTTGACCATGGTGTGAAGGTCGATTTTGCCGGTCCTCACACCGTAGGTATAGAGGAGGTTGATGCGCTCCTCGAGCGACGGAATGCCGTTGGGAATTTTCGTGAAGTCGGCCTTGCCCATCGGCTTTTGCTTCTTGAAGTCAAACGGCGCGTGGTCGGTGGCGACCGTGTTGATGAGGCCATCGCGCAGGCCGTTCCAGAGCACGGACTGGTTGCGTTTGTCGCGCAGCGGCGGCGACATCACGTATTTCGCGCCCTCGAATTTCGGCAGTTCGGCGTAGGTTTTGTCGAGCGTGAGATATTGGATGAGCGTCTCGACGCCGACGCGCACGCCGCGCTGCCGGGCGGCGATGGCCTGGTCGAGCGATTCCTTGCAACTCAAGTGGACGATGTAAACCGAAGCGCCGGTCAGTTCGGCGAAGCTCATCAGGTGATGCACGCCCTCGGCCTCGACGGCGGGCGGCCGGCTCTCGTGGTGCTGACCCGGATTGGTTTTTCCGGCGGCGAGCAACTCCTTGCAGCGCTCCGCGACGAGTGTCTCGTTTTCGCAGTGCGCGGTGACGACCACGCCGAGTTCCTTGGCGAGCTTGAGCGTCCGGTAGAGTTCGGTGTCGTCGACGCCGAACGCGCCCTTGTAGGCGAGGAAGATTTTGAACGAGCTGATGCCGCGTTGCACGATCTCGCGCAACTGCCCCTCGGTCTGGGGGTCGAAGCGCGACACTCCCATGTGAAACGAGAAATCGCAGGCAGACTTGCCCACGGCCTGTGACATCCAGAGTTCGAACGAGGCGAGCGCGTCGTCCTTCTTCGCCGGGCAGCACATCTCGATGAGCGTCGTCGTGCCGCCCACGAGCGCGGCTTGCGAGCCGGTTTCGTAGGTATCCTTCGAAAACGTGCCCATGAAGGGCAGGTAGATGTGGACGTGGGGATCGATGAAGCCGGGAAAAACGTATTTGCCCTTCGCATCGATGACCTCAGTGCCGGCGGGCGCGGCGAGGTTCCGGTCGATCTTGGTGATCGTTTCGCCTTCGCAGTAGATGTCGGCGATGTAGCGGGAGTCTGCGGTGACGATCTCACCATTTTTGATCAGGAGGCTCATGGGCGAAAGAATCCGAAATCTTCTCCGCGGATTACGCGGATAAGCGCGGATATTTTAGGATTTGGATTATATCTGCGTTCATCCGCGTAATCCGCGGGAAATTGCGATTCTCATTTCTTCCAGACGTCGCCGACGTCGCCGCCGAACCAGCGACTCGTGATGACTTTTTGCTGGGTGTAGAACTGGACGGCTTCCTTCCCCTGGATGTGGAGGTCGCCGTAGAAGGACTCGTCCCAGCCGGTGAACGGGAACATCGCCATCGTCGCCGGGACGCCGACGTTGATGCCGACCATGCCGGCTTTCACGCGATGCTTGAACTCGCGCGCCGCGCCTCCGCTGTTCGTGAAGATGGCGGCGCCGTTGCCGAAGGCGGACGCATTAGCCTGCGCGATGGCATGGTCGAGGTCGTCCATCCGCATGACGTTGAGCACGGGGCCGAACACTTCTTCGCGGGCGAGGGTCATGTTGGCCTCGACTCCGTCGACGATGGTGGCGCCGAGATAGAAGCCGCGCGGGGCGTCGGGCACCTTCACGCCGCGGCCGTCGGTGATGATCTTGGCGCCTTCCTTTTCGCCGGACGCGACAAGGCTGAGCACACGATCGCGGTGCTGGCCGGTTATGACCGGACCCATGTCGGGCTGCGCGGCGGGCGCGGGCTGATCGGTGCGACCGACTTTGATCGCCTTCGCGGCGGCGATGAGATCGGGCAGGAGCCGGTCGGCGGCTTTGCCAACCGTGAGGGCGGTGGAGCCGGCCATGCAGCGTTCGCCGGCGCAGCCGAAGGCGGCGGTCGAGAGGGCCTCGACGGTCTTCGGAATGTCGGCGTCGGGCATGATCACGATATAGTTTTTCGCTCCGCCGTTGGCCTGGACGCGCTTCCCGTGCTTCGTGCCGGTCTCGTAGATGTATTTCGCGATCGGCGTGGAGCCGACGAAGGAAACGGCTTTAACCTTCGGATGCGTGAGCAGCGCATCGACGCAGGCGCGGCCGCCGTGGACGATGTTGAACACGCCCTTCGGCAGGCCCGCTTGCTCGAGGAGCTGGCCAAGCAGGATCGCGCAGAGCGGGACTTTCTCGCTCGGCTTCAGGACGAACGTGTTGCCGCACGCGATCGCGAGGGGATACATCCAGAGCGGGACCATCGCGGGAAAATTGAACGGCGTGATGCCGGCGCAAACGCCAAGTGGCTGGAGGATCGTCTCGCAATCCACGTTGCGTGCGAGGTTCTCGAGCGTGTCGCCGAAGAGCAGCGTGGGGACGCCGCAGGCGTATTCGACGTTTTCGAGTCCGCGGTAGATTGAGCCGCGCGACTCGGCGAGGGTCTTTCCGTGCTCGCGTGAGACTGTGGCGCAGAGTTTGTCGAAGTTGGCCTCGATGAGCTGGCGGTAGCGGAAGAAAACGCGCGCGCGCTCGACGGGGGGCGTCTCGCGCCAACCGGGGAACGCGGCTTGGGCGGCCTCGACGGCGGCGTTCACCTCGGCGGCTCCTCCGGCGGGCGCCTCGGCGATGACGTCACCGGTGGAGGGATTGAAGACGGGCGTGGAGGCGCCGGAAGGCGTCAGCCATTCACCGCCGATGAAATTGGGACAGGGCGTGAGTTGATTCATGAATTAGGGATGGGGCGGAATGGGCTGCATGTCACCCTTGGTGAGTTTTTCCTGATAATTGCTCCAGCTCATCGGGGACTGGCCGTTCGGAATCTCGGTCATCGTGATGCACTCGTCGACCGGACACACGAGGGAGCAGAGGTTGCAGCCGACACAGTCTTCTTCGCGGACTTTCGGGACGGGTTTGTGCGGCACGCGCCCCGGCCCGAGGTCGAGGCCGAGTTCATCGGGAGACTTCAAGTCGATACACTGGTGCGCGCCGTCTTCGCACGCGATGTAGCAGAGGTTGCAGCCGATGCATTTTGCATAGTCGATGCGCGCGACGCGCTGGAAATGCAGGTCGAGGGTTTCCCATTTTTGCAGCGTCGGCACGGAGCGACCAACGAGTTCGCTGACGGATTTCATGCCCTTGCTGTCGAGGTAGGCGCTGAGCCCCTCGTTCATGTCCTCTACGATCCGGAAACCGTAGTGCATGATCGCGGTGCAGACCTGCACGCTCGTCGAGCCCAGCGCGATGAACTCGGCGGCATCGCGCCACGAGCCGATGCCGCCAATGCCGGAGATGGGAAGGCCGACGGCGGGGTCGGCGGCGCAGGACTGCACCATGTTGAGGGCGATGGGCTTCACGGCGGGCCCGCAATAGCCGCCGTGCGAGCTGCGGCCGGCGACGGTAGGCTCGGGCACGAACGTGTCGAGGTTCACGTTGGTGATCGAGTTGATCGTGTTGATGAGCGAGATGGCGTTGGCGCCGGCTCGCTTGGCGGCGCGCGCCACGGCTGTAACGTCGGTGACGTTCGGCGTGAGCTTGACGATGACGGGGATGGTCGCGACCTCCATGACCCAGCTCGTGATTTTCTCGGCGACGGCGGGCTGCTGGCCGACGGCGGAACCCATGCCGCGTTCGCACATGCCATGGGGACAGCCGAAATTGAGCTCGATGCCGTCGGCGCCGGCGTCGGCGGAGCGCTTGACGAACTCGTGCCACTGCGCGCGTGTCTCGACCATGAGCGACGCGATGACGGCGTGGTGCGGCCAGCGCTTTTTCACCTCGGCGATTTCGCGGAAATTGGTCTCGGGCGAGCGGTCGCTGATGAGTTCGATGTTGTTGAAGCCGATCATGCGCGTCGGACCGTCGTTCAGCGCGGAATAGCGCGAGGAGACGTTGACGATGGGGTCGCCGATGGTTTTCCACACGACGCCACCCCAGCCGGCCTCGAATGCGCGGTGCGCCTGGTAGCCGGTGTTGGCGGGCGGGCCGGACGCGACCCAGAACGGATTCGGAGACTTTATCCCGGCGAGATTGGTGGAGAGATCGGCCATGGTCGGAAAAGAAGAAGGGTGGAAAGAAGAAATAAGAAACGTCGCAGGCGAATCCGGGCTTACTTTTTCACGAGGGCCGCTTCGAGCTCGTGGGCGCGGATTGGCTTGAGCAAGCCGGAGCCGGCCGCGCCCTGTTTCGCGCCGAGGCGCGACGGCTGGATGGGCGGTGGGACGGTTTCCTTCGTGAGGAACGCGTGGATGCCGAAGGCTGCCTTCTTGCCCTCGCCGACGGCGTTGACGACCTCTCGGCCGCCGTTGGAAGAGTCGCCGCCGGAGAAGAGGTGCGGCACGTTGGTCTGGCCGGTAAGCGGGTCTGCCGCGACCACGCCGCGCGCGTCGACGTTGAGGTTGGGGAAAAGTCGCTTAAGCAGGTCGACCTGCTTCTCCTGGCCGACCGCCTTCAGCACGAGGTCGACGGGCTCGAGCCACTCGGTGCCGGGCACCATTTCAGCGCGGCCATTCGCGCCGACGCGAGTTTGCACCAGCTTGAGGCCGGTGACATGCCCCTGCGCCCCGAGCACCTCGACGGGTGCGGCGTGAAAGAGAAATTGGGCGCCGTCCATTTTCGCCAGTTCATACTCGAAACCGTAGGCGGACATGTTGGCTTCATTGCGCCGGTAAACAATCACTGCGGATTCGGCGCCGAGCCGGATGGATTGCGTGACGGCGTCGATGGCGGTGTTGCCGGCGCCGATGACCGCGACGCGGCGACCGATTGCAATCTTGCTGTGCGGCTGGGTATGAAGCTCCGTGATGAAATCGAGCGCGTCGCGCACCTCGGGCAAATCCTCGCCGGGGATACGCAGGCGTGTGGCGGCGCCGAGGCCGACGCCGAGAAAGATCGCGTCGAATTCTTTCTCGAGCTGCCCGACGCCAATATCCTCGCCGACCGTGACGTCGCAGCGGATTTCGACGCCGAGCGATTTCACGAGTTCGACTTCGGCGAGGCTGACCTCGGGTTTCATCTTGTAGTAGGCGATGCCGTAGGTGTTGAGGCCGCCCGCCTGCGGCTTCTTCTCGAAAATCGTGACGGCGTGGCCGAGGCGCGCGAGTTCCGCGGCGCAGCCGAGTCCGGCGGGGCCGGCGCCGATGACGGCGATCTTCCGGCCGGATTTTTTCGCGGGCACGGTGCCGGCGAGGACGTTGATTTTTTTCTGTTCAACGTAGTCGGTAGCGAAACGCTGCAGCCGGCCGATCTGGATCGGCTGCTCGTCGCGATCGTCGAGGACGCAGGCACCCTCGCAGAGCACCGCCGTCGGACAGACGCGAGCGCAGGACGCGCCCAGGATGTTGGCGGTCAGGATGGTTTTTGCGGCAGCGGCGGGGTTGCCCGACGCAATTTTTTTGATGAACGCCGGGATGTCGATGCCTGTGGGGCACGCCATGATGCACGGCGCGTCGAAGCAATAGAGGCAACGGTTCGCCTCGACGGAGGCCTCCTGCGGTCGCAGGGGCGGTTTGATTTCGGAAAAATTCGCGGCGAGCGCGTCGGCGGAAAGCAGCGGTTGGAGTGGCATATGGGTGCGGAAGCCGTGGAAGGAGCAGGAGTCGCGCCGGTGGCGCTCACGCTTGGCCGGCGGGTGTGCCAGCCGGGTCGGGCTGGCGAGTCATTGGCGATATGGTGAGTTGATTGTTACGAAGCGTCCGCTACTTTTCCAAGTCGTAAAACATCCCTGACCTGTGATGTGGCCCGCATGACCATTCCGCCCGATCCCCGGCGCACCATCGCCGAACTCAAAGAATTGCGCGCCCTGACCGGTGACGACAACGGCGCGCAACGCGTGGCGTTCACGCCGGTGTGGGTCGCGACGCGCGCCTGGCTGCAGAAGAAGCTCGCGGCGATTCCCGGGCTGGAGATGCACCGGGACGCGGCCGGAAATTTTTGGGCAACGCTGCACGGCGAGGGCGACCGCGCGCTGCTCATCGGCGGCCACATGGACTCCGTGCCGAATGGTGGCTGGCTCGATGGCTGCCTCAATGTGCTCGCCGGCGTGGAGATTTTACGCCGCCTGCACTCGCAATATAACGGCAAACCACCCGTGACCGTGCGGCTAGTCGACTGGGCGGACGAGGAGGGCGCGCGGTTCGGCAAGAGCCTGTTTGGTTCCTCGGCGTGCGCCGGCTCGCTCAGCATGGACGAGGCGCGCGGGCTTGTGGACCAACAGGGCGTGCGTCTGCCCGAGGCGCTCGCGGCGGTCGGCATCGAATTTCAGCGCGTGAAAGACAGCCGCGCGGAATTGAAAAACGCCGCGGCCTACCTCGAACTGCACATCGAACAGGGGCCGGTGCTGCTCGATCTCGATCTGCCGCTGGGTGCGGTGCTCGGAACGTTCGGCGTCGAGCGCCACGCGATCACATTTCACGGGCAGGCGGCGCACTCGGGCAGCACGCCGATGAACCGACGCAAGGACGCGTTTCTCGCTGCTGGAAAAATGGGCCAGGAAATCTACCGCATCACCGATCGCAACGGCGGCGTTTGCACGATCGGTTCGTGCACGACGAAGCCGGGGATCGTGACGAGCGTCGTTGAGGAGTGCCGGATCACGCTCGATCAGCGACATCTCGATGCGGCGGCGCTGGCGCGGATGCTGGCGGAGGCGCAGCGGGCGAGCGAGCGATTCGCGGTGGAGGGTAACGTGCGCGTGGCGTGGGAGCGTCTCTGGCAGATCGATCCGCGGCCGTTTCACTCGGAACTCATTGCGCTGTGCGACGAGTCGATCAAGGAGACGTGCGGGGTCTCGCACCGGCTGCCGTCGGGCCCGTTGCACGACGCGGCCGAGGTGTGCGGCGCCGGTGTGCCGACGGTGATGATGTTTGTCCAGAGTCTACACGGCATCAGTCACAACAAGATTGAGGATACCAAGGAGGCGCACCTCGAAATGTGCGTCATCGCGTTCGATAAGCTTGCGACCAAGGCGATCGGGTGGATTCAGTCTGCGCGTAAAACATGATCCAATTCCTCGCGGGCAAATATCTAGGTGCGGACCTTGCGCTGACGAGGATGATGCTGGCGCAGGCGGCGCCGCGCTATTTTGACGAAGCGGGAATTGGGGCCGCCATCGTGCTCACGATGGTCGGCACCGCGCTGCATTGGCATTTGCCGCGGCACCGCATGTCGATGGAAGAGCGGATGAAGGACGGGAAGATGACGGAAGAGGAAGCGAATCGTCAGATTCGGTTTTTGAGTCTGTGCGCGCCGATCGCGACGGTGGCGGGCGTGCTGGTGCTGGTGGCAGTCCTCGTCGACCTGACCAGTTGAGGCGGCTGGGCGTGGGAGAGTCGATTGGCCCGGGGAATGAAGAGTATGGACAGAATGATTCTCGATCGCGTCTATTCGGGGAACGATGAGTGCCGCACCGACATTTCGCGAGGCGCTGCGGTTCTGGCTGAAGCTCGGATTTATCAGCTTCGGCGGGCCGACCGGTCAGATCGCGATCATGCATACGGAGCTGGTGGAAAAGAAAAAATGGATCGGTGAGCAGCGGTTTCTCCACGCGCTCAACTACTGCATGCTGCTCCCCGGACCGGAGGCGACGCAGCTCGCGACGTATTGCGGCTGGCTGCTGCACCGCACGTGGGGAGGCATCGCGGCGGGCGTGCTGTTCGTGCTGCCATCGGCGGTGTTGTTGTGGGGGCTCAGCTGGATCTACGTCACGCATGGTGCAGTGCCTTGGATCGCGGCGATTTTTTACGGGTTGAAACCGGCGGTAACGGCGATCGTGGCGGTGGCGGTAATTCGGCTTGGTCAACGCGCCCTGAAAAACAGCGTGATGTGGGGCGTCGCGCTGGCGGCGTTTGGCGCGATCGTTTCGTTGCGGGTGCCTTTTCCAGCCGTCGTCGCGAGCGCGGCGCTGGTCGGTTGGATCGGAGGGAAATTTTGGCCCGAGAAATTTCCGGCCGCGGCCGGACTGGGCGTCACGGCCAGCGACACGGTGATCGACGACGCACAGGAATCGCCGCTGCACACCCAACCTTCACTGGCGCGCGGAGTGAAGGTCATCGCGGTCTGCCTCGCTTTGTGGTGGGCGCCGGTGTTCGCGGCGGCGGCCTGCCAGGGCTGGAACGGCGTGCTCGCGCGGGAAGGGATATTTTTCAGCAAGGCGGCGATGGTGACGTTTGGCGGCGCCTATGCGGTGCTGCCCTATGTCGGGCAACAGGCGGTGGAGCATTTCGACTGGCTCACCGCACCGCAGATGCTTGACGGGCTCGGGTTGGCGGAAACGACGCCCGGGCCGCTCATCATGGTCGTGCAGTTTGTCGGATTTCTCGGCGGTTGGTCACAGCCCGGCACCCTGAGTCCGTTGGTGATGGCGACGCTCGGCGCGGCGATCACAACCTGGACAACGTTCGTGCCGTGCTTCCTGTGGATTTTTCTCGGTGCGCCGCACATCGAGCAACTGCGCGGTAACGCCCGGCTCGGCAGTGCGCTCATGACGGTGACGGCGGCCGTGGTCGGCGTGGTGTTGAATCTCGCGGTCTGGTTCGGGATGCAGACCTTCGTGCCGCAACATAGGGTGCCTGACTGGTTCGCAGTCGTGGTGGGCGCGGCGGCGTTTGCGGCGATGCAATGGTGGCGCGTGGGTATAATTCCAATCGTGATCGCCGGTGGAGCAATTGGATGGGCGGCGAGTTTTCGGTAGGAGCGAGCTGGCTCGCGTTCCGACAGTGCCCGCTAACCGGCGGCCTACTGCAATTTCACCGGAGTGCCGGGGCGCGCACCAGTAAGTTGGTCGGCGCGAATCACCGGCACGCCATTCACGATCACGTCGCTGAACCCGGTCGCGTAGTGGTGCGGGTCGTCATAGGTGGACGGATCGCTGACGGTCGCGGGATCGAAGACGACGAGGTCGGCGACAAAATCGGGTTTCAACTCACCGCGATTCTTGAGGTGAAACGTATGGGCGGGGAGTGAGGTCATCTTGCGGACGGCGTCCTCGAGCGGGAGGAGTTTCAGTTCGCGCACGTAACGGCCCAGCACGCGGGCGTTGTTGCCATAGCCGCGCGGGTGGGGGACAGCGTCGCCGAATTTGCGCACCCCGGAATCGGAGACGATCATCGTGAGCGGCTGCACCAGAAATTTCTGGAGATCCTTCTCGTCCATGCCGTGGAACACGCCCGCCGCGCCGCCGCGAAGCTGAATGTCGAAAACTGTCTCGATTTGATCAGCGAGAGAATCGGAGCCACGGAGAATTTTCGCCGCTTGCGGAATGGTTTTCCCGTTGAGCTTTTTGTCGGCGGAGAAATTCGCGATGACGGCGTAGGTGTAGTCGCTGCGAGCACTGGTGCGCAGCATTTCCTTCATCTGCGCGGTAAATTTAGCTTTCTGCACCGGATCAGCGAGGCGTTCGCGGTAACGTGCGGCCCCACCTTCGAGCGCTTCGTCGGGGAGGAGTTGGGAAATGCCGGTGCTCGACGCGGTGTAGACGTATTGGTCCTGCGTGATGGACAGGCCGTCGGCGCGGGCCTTGTCGAGATAGGCGATGATTTCGTCGGCGCGGCCCCACGCGGCGGGACCGGAGAGCTTCAGGTGCGAGACCTCGGCTGGGATGTGCGCCTCCCGCGCGATGCGGAAGGTTTCGTCGAGCGCGTCGCGAATGCGGTAGTTTTCGTAGCGCATATGGCTCGTGTAGATTCCGCCGTGCGCGGCGGCGACTTTCGCGAGTTCGATGATTTCTTCGGTCTTGGTGAACGTGCCCGGCAGATAAATCAGCCCCGTGCTCAGGCCGACCGCGCCGTCCTGCATCGCCTGCTCGACGAGCGCGCGCATCTTCGCGACTTCGTCGGGGGTCGGCGGTCGCGCGAAGCTGCCACCCATGACTTGAAAACGCACGCTGCCCTGAGCGATCAAGGAGGCGACGTTGACGGCGACCTTGGTGCGCTCGATGTCGCGGAAGAATTCTCCGAGGTCGACTTTCGACATGCCGCAGTTGCCGGTGACGATCGTGGTGACGCCCATGCGAAGAAAATTTTCCGCCATCGGCAAGTCGCAGATATCCTCGCAGTGGGTGTGGACATCGATGAAACCCGGCGCGACGACGCGGCCGGCGGCGTCGATTTCAGAGCGCCCGGTGCCGGCAAATTTTCCGACGGCGGCGATGCGATTGCCGCGCATGGCGATGTCGCCTTCGACGGCGGGCGCGCCCGTGCCGTCGATGAGACGAGCGTGGCGGACGACGAGATCGAATTCCTGGGCTTGGACGATCGTGGTGCTGAGGAGTAGAAGCGGGAGAAGGCGACGCATGATGGAGCGGAGTGTGGGCTCTGGGCGGAAAAAGAAAAGAACAGCTAGCGCCGGCCACGAAAGCAGTTTGGCGATGATGTATTGCACCGATGCGGATGAATGGAATGGATTGGGCGCGATGACCTCGAAAAAAATCTGCTGTGGATTCACCATGGGATTGGTGTTTGAATTCCTGTGCGGGGGCACCGCTTTCGCTCAGGCAGTGGTCAAGTTTCCCGACCGTATCGTCGACATCCGGCAGTTTGGCGCGAAGATGGTGGCGGCGAAATTCCTCTACGACACCGCGCCGATCCAGCAGGCGATCGACGCGTGCGCTGCGGCGGGTGGGGGCACGGTCGTCATCCCCAAGGGCAACTGGCTCACCGGTCCGCTCTTCCTGCGCAGCAATGTCCGGCTCGAACTCCAGCGCGGCGCGGAACTCGCCGCCACCACCGAAGAGGCCCTGTTTCTCAAAACACCCGCGACCGCCGTCTGGGCCGCCAACAGCTATGTGGCCATGATCAACATCGCCGATGCAGAAAACGTGGCGGTGGTCGGCGAGGGCCGTATCGACGGCCAGGGCGCGGTCTGGTGGGAGAAATGGCGCGCCACCACCCGCACCACCGGCGTGCGGCCCGGCGCCAACCGCCCCCGCCTTGTCTTTGTCGCGCGCAGCCGCAACATTCTGTTTCAGGGCGTGAGCTTCTACAATTCCCCGTCCTACCACCTCGTGTTCAAGGACTGCGAGAAGGTGACCGTGGACCACATCAAGATCACCGCGCTCGCGCATTCGCCCAACACCGACGCGATCGATCCGATCGACACTCGCGACATGGAGATCACGAACAACGTGATCGACTGCGGCGACGACGTGGTGGCGATCAAGTCCGCCCACGTCGATCCGAAGCATCCGGGCGCGTCCTCGGGCAACATCACGATCGCCAACAACACCGTCTTGAAGGGTCGCGGCATCTCGATCGGCAGCGAAACGGTCGGCGGCGTGAAGCACGTGCTGGTGGAGAACAATACGACTTACGACGCGATGTATGGCATCCGCATCAAGACGCCGCGCAAACGTGGCGGCGAGGTTAGCGACATCGTCTATCGCAACAACCGCATGGTGAACGTCGAGACGCCGATCGTGTTTTCGACCTATTACGAAACGTTGCCGGTGGACGAGGCCGAGGTCCGGCGCCGGCTCGCGGGTGGCGGCTTCGTGTTGAACGACCAGATTTATCCCGACGACCGCGATCCGGCGCAGCCTTACGCCGAGCACCAGACGCCGGATGTGCACGATGTGACCGTCGATGGCCTCACGGCCACGGGCGCGGATCGCGTCGGGATCATCATCGGCCTCCCCGAACGGCCCATTCGCGGACTCACGCTCAAGAATGTGGAAGTTCAGGCCACCGAGACCTTGCGGGTCCGTCACGCCGAAGTTCACGCCGAGGGCATAAAGCTTCAGGTGACAAAAAGTCCGGCCGTCACCCTGGAAAGCGGCGAGAAAACGAACGGTCTGAAGTAGTCACCAGAGCGGATTTGTCCCGCGATGCATTGAACGCAGCGATCCAATCACGGCGTAAAATCGATCCCGCGGTTATTTCAGCGCGGCGAGTTCAGTGGCGATGAGTTCCTTCACGCGGGACTTGGCGTCGGCGAGCGGGAGTTCGCCCTTGTCGAGTTTCGCGAGGAAGGCTTTTTGAGCGACGTAGTCTTTGTTGGCGACGCCGGCTTTGCTTTGGAGCATGCGCCAGGCTTTGCGACGCTCGACGGCAAAGAGGATCATCTGACGCGAGACGGCGAAGAATTTAGTTTTTCCGTGCTCCTCGGCCTTGATGTAGCAGCCGAAGTTCGGGACGCACGAGCGGTGCTTCGGATCGAACACGCGGCGGTGGACCACGTCGTCCTGCGTGATGAAGAGCAGTTGATCGTCGAGGAGGATGAGCTTCGCGGCGTCTTCCTCCTTGATCGCTTTCACGTGCTTGCGGAAGCGGCCTTCGCTGATCGCCCAGTGCGCGACGGTAAAACTATATTCGGTGCCGTCGGTCGCATATTTGGTGCGCCACCAGTCGCGGTCGAGCGTCGGGTTGCCCTTGAGATCGAAGGCTTCCTGCGAGGTTTCGCCCTTGCGCGGGTTGAAGACGAACTCCGGCATGCCGCGGGCGTCGCGCGCGAGTTTCGCTTGATCGGCGCTCATGTTGTCGGCTACGGCGTGTTCCGGCTGGCAGGTGGTGTAGCTCTGGAAAAACGCGGTGCCGCGGTATTCGAGGCCGTCGAGCAGCGCCTTGTAGAGCTTGGCGGCGTTGGCCATCGAGACCTGCGCCACAAACGGTGAACCGTGGCCGCTGGTGAGGATCTCGGAGACGTTTTTCTTCTCCGTGAGCTTGCCCTGCGAGGCGACGCCGAACTGGTTCATGTCGTAACCGCCGAGCATCGTGGAGGAGTCGGAGTTCTGGCCGCCGGTGTTGGAGTAAACCTGCGTGTCGAGCATGAGCATCTTCACGTTGGGGCGATTTTGCAGAACGACCTTGGAAACGTTTTGGAATCCGATGTCGCCAAGCGCGCCGTCGCCGCCGATGACCCAGACTTTCGGTAATTCGCGAATTTCCTGATCGGTCATCAACGAGTCTTCGAGGTGGGTGAGGGTGAAGTATTCGGCTTCGGTGGCGACGTTTTCCGAACGATCGAGCAGCGCATCGGTCAATCGCTCGGGTGCGACGGAGCGGCGCGAGTGGTTGAGGATGATCGATTCCGCCATGAGCCACGAAATCGTCGCGCCGTCCTGAAAGAGCGAGTTCATCCACGGGTAGGGATGCGGATTGGCCGGCGGGGTGGAGCCGTAAACGGTGTTACAGCCGGTGCTCGCGCCCATCATCATCACGGACATGCCGTTGGCGCGGCGGCCGTCGATGGTCTGGAGTTCCTTGTGGTTAAACGCGTCCTGCTCCAACACCGCGGCGAGGCCGCCGACGATCTGTGCGTCGGTGATCGCACCGTGTTTCGCCTCGTAGTCGGCGATGCGCTGGGCGGTGTCTTCTTCGTTCTCACCGCCGAGACCGACGATGAGATGGGCGAAAGTTTTCCGGAGCAGCGCGTATTCCTGCGGGCTGCGGGCTTTGAGCGCGGCGATTTTTCCGGCGCCTTCCTGAGCGAGGCGCACGGCTTTTGCGCGGAGCCGATCAGCCTTCTTGTGATAAATCGGCCGCATGTAGGCCTCGGTCACACTCGCGACGGAGCGAAGGATCGATTTCTCTCCGCAGCCGGCGCAGGCGCCGTCGCCGGAAACAAGCGCCTCGTAATTTCGGCGCACCATCAGGTGATTGCGCAGCGCGGCCTCGCGGGAATTGGCGGCCTCGCCGTCATTGTAGAGGCCGAGGAATTTTTGCGGCGTGTCGGGCAGCAGGCGCGAGAACACCTGCGCGGTGGTGAGGTCGGCGTTGAGTTCCTCGGTCTCGCGCGTCATGCGGAGGGCGTCGTGATCGCCGCAGACCTGCACGCACTCGCCGCAGCCCTTGCAGAGATCGGAAACAAAAATGGAGAACAGACCGCCGGCGCCGGGCGTCTTCGCCTCGAGCGATCGGAAGATCGCGGGGACGTTGGAGTAGGAGAGCGGGAGTTTTTCCACGATGCCGACGAGTTCGGCTTTGCCCTTTTCGGAAACGGTCGTGAGTGCGGTGACCTCGTCGCGGATGATCGTCTTGAACGGCACGCCGGTCTTGGCCTTCACGGATTCGTTCATCTTGGCGCGGGCGCGTTGTTCGAGGC
Source organism: uncultured Opitutia bacterium (assembly GCA_903840415.1). Classification (GTDB taxonomy): domain Bacteria; phylum Verrucomicrobiota; class Verrucomicrobiia; order Opitutales; family Opitutaceae; genus CAITWF01. Next base: position 142,279 of record CAIMFY010000110.1, read on the forward strand.
CGGCGAATTCAGCACCGAAGGCCTGACGGTCGGCGACGGACGTGACGTAATTATTTACCGCCGTCTTCAGCACGACGGCGACTTCCTGCGCGGTATTCGGCAGCGCGGTGTCGGGGCATGCGGTGATGCACTCCATGCACTGCGTGCAATTTTCGGCGATGTAGACCGGCGTCTCGCGGCGGGCGACGTATTTGGACTGCGTCGCACCGGTGCCGGCGGCCATCACGCCGACCGAGGCAAACGCACCAGCGGGCTGATGATAACCAAGACCGGCGCGGAACTCGCCGTCGAATTTTGCGAGTGACTGCACCGGTGCGCGGAGCGGTTGTGCGGCGGGCGCAGCAATGCTGCCACAGCCCGCTTCGCCGCACCCGGCGGTCGGGATGATATGATGCTCGCCAATGGGTGCGAGGAGCGGGTTTCGCATCGAGGAGCGGTCAGGCTCGTCGTTGCGGCCGATTTTGATTTCGACGACGCGCGAGAAGCCCTGCTCCATCACCTCCATGTTCGACTTCACGACGGCTTCGCCGAAGCGGCCGAACTTCTTCTCATATTGCTTGCGGACGACTTTCGAAAACTGCTCCTCAGAAATCCCGAAGGTTTTCAAAAACGGCGACACGCGGAAGAACGCGCCCAGGAAAGAATTCCCCTGCATGCGGAGCTGCAGTTCGGCCTGCGTGGTGGCTTTGCGCGCAATCTCGAACCCGGGCAGGATGAAGACGCGGATGTTGTTTTCCTGCACGAACTGGCGGTATTTCGCGGGAATGCGCTGCCACGCGACTTCGGGAGTATCGCTCGATTCCCACACGAGAGCGCCGCCCTTTTTCAGGCCGTCGAGCGGGTTGGTGTGCGTGAACGCCTTCGGATCGCAGCAAAGCACGACGTCGACGTGGTTCAGCTCGCAGTTCACCTTGATGCGCTCGGGCGCGACGGTGAGGTAGTAGTTGGTGGGCGCGCCCTTTTTCTCGGAGCCGTATTTCGGGTTGGCCATCACGTTGATCTTTTCAACGAGTTCGCCATCGGCGTCGTAGGTGGGATTCGACTCAGAAATAAATTTGCCGAAGTCGCCGATGATGGAGCCGAGATTTTTTCCCGTCGTGATCATGCCCCAGCCGCCGATGGAGTGAAAGCGGACGGCGATCGCCTTGTCGGGGAGCAGCGACGGAGTGTCTTTGCTGATGACGGCGTAAGGGTGATCGACGCCGAGGACGAAGAACGTCTCGCCGTCGTTCGCGCTCTTGCCGTCGGTGCGGCGCGTGGCGCCGCTGGCGAACTCATACGCGCCGAGCGAGTGCTCGGGGCGGAAGTCGCGCGAACCGATGCCGTAGGCGCCGCGGAAGAGGCGCGGCGTCTCGGCCGGCGTGAGCGCGGGAAGTGCGCCGCCAAAGTTTGTCACCTCGTTTGCCTTGCCGAGTGCGACGCGGATGTCGCGGGCGAGCGGATTGTCGCCGGCGAGCCCTTCGTCGGTGCGTTCGAGGATGATGACGTTTTTCTTGCCGCGGAGCGCGTTAATGACCGCAGCCTCTGGGAACGGCCGGATGACGTTGATATGGATCGAGCCGACCTTCGCGTTGCGCTGTTCGCGGAGGTAGTCGCACGCGGCCTCGATGTTGTCGGCGGCGCAGCCGAGCGAGACGAATACGGTGTCGGCGTCTTCGGTCTTGTACTCGCTGATGAAGCCGTAGTGGCGGCCCGTGAGCCGGCCGAATTCGGCATAGGCGTCGGCGAGCATCGGCAGGATGAACTCGTTGAAATTATTCCGACGCGCGACGACACCGTTCATGTGGTGCTCCTGGTTCTGCACCGGCCCGAGCAGGATCGGGTTTTTCAAATCCATCATCTGCGGCACGCGGCGACGTTTGGGGCCGAAGAGTTCGCGCTGCGCCGGCGTCGGGCAGTCGATCTGGTCGTCCACGGCGCCGAGAAATTCACGGAGCAGCTGGGCCTCGGGCGCGAGATACATGCGCTCGGAGTGCGTGGTGAGCATGCCGTCCTGGATGTTCATTCCCGGATTGAGCGAAAGTTCGTTCACCTTGCGTAGGATGATCGCCTGATCGGCGGCCTGCTGGGCGTCGCGCGCCATGAGCATGGTCCAGCCCACATCGAGCACGGCGTAGATATCGTCGTGGGCGCAATGGACGTTGAGCGCGTGCTTGGTCAGAGCGCGGGCGCCGATTTCGAGAACCATCGTCGAGAGCTTGCCGGGTGCGTGGTAATACTGCTCCGCGGCGTAAACGATGCCCTGGCCCGAGGTGAAGTTGACCGCGCGGCGACCTTGCACGGCGAACGAAGTCGCGCCGCCTTGTGCGGCATGTTCGCCTTCGGTTTCGACGGCGACTTTTTGCTGACCCCAGACGTTCAGCTCGCCAGCTGCATAGGAGCCTTGGTAAATTTCGCCGCCCTCGGTCGAGGGTGTGATGGGATAAAAGATGCCGCCCTCAGTGATGCGCGTCTCGACGTATTGCGTGACGAGGTAGTTGCCGTTGCACGTGACACGGAAGCCGGGATATTTCGGTTTCGTGCGCGCGGGTGATGCGGACGGTTTCGACGCGGAGGTTGCGGCACCAGTAGGAATGCTCATGGAGAAAGGTAAGTGGGTGTGGAACTGACGCGGGCGGGAATATCACCGCACAAAACGCACCAAAACAGATGGGTGCTTTCCACGCACTTTCAAAGGGAAAAACGCGATAAATCGGCGCGAAATTCTCATGATCCGATTTGGCACCCGGACGGTCGCTGCCAGTTTCAACGTATTAACACTCCACGCCACGGGTGCCGCACTGGAGCAAGATCGGCGTCGCGCCCAGTGTGTGTCATATTTCCGTCGTGTCGGGGCGCCGCGACGCGGCGCTACATTTCCACTCGGGTCCGCAGTCCGACCACGAGCGCATCACCCAAAAGCCGGGAGGCGCCGGGGTGGCGAATCCATTGGACGTCGGGGACGATGCGCCAGTGTTCGTGCACCGTGAATTGGTAGCTGACCTCCACGGCCAGTTCGTAGTCGGAGATCACGGTGGTGCCGGCAGTGATTTCGGCCCTCCTTGCCTCAGAGCTGATCCGGACCCACGCCAGACCGAGACTGAATGTGTCGGCCGGGCGATTAGCCAGAAGACCTCGGTAGCTCAGGCCCGCGTCGGCGGTTTGCGAGAAACGGCTGCGATCGCCCGGACTCACGCCAGTGCGGGCGAAGGCCGTCAAACCTTGGGGCGAATCCGGACGGGAATCAGTCTCGCGCCAGAGCATTTGCTCGCCGACGAAATAGAAACCGTGGTTGCCAGAGTGCTTACACTCGGGATCGAATTGGTCCGCGAAACTCGCGGAGTGACTCCATGCCCCGATTTTGATCGTGCCGGGCAAGGTCGCGGTCGACGGTCCGCAGGTAGTATCGAGGCTGATTTCACCGATGGCGAAGTAGCCTTGGCCATGGCCGAGTTCGAAATGCAGACCGTCGGGGTAGTGCGAAGGATCGCCGTTGGCGTCGTCCAGCGAATCACCGTCGTAGCATCCGACTTGAAGGTTGAGTTTGCTCGTCACGCCCAGTTTCCCAAACACCCCGAGGGCGCTCCGATCGTAGGCCGGGCCGGTGTTGAGGGTGTTGCCCGAGATAAAAGCCGGCCACCCAAAGCTGCTATTGAGCAAAGCACCCCCACTTTCGGTGGTGGCGAAATCGGCGTCGGCGAGCAGTCGACCGATCCTCCAGTCGGCGAAATCGCCGGCCACTTTTCCTCCGAGCCACAGTTCGTAAAGCACCGCGTGATTGTAGGCTACGATATTGCTCGCACCTTGGAGATCGCCGATGCGCGCGCCGCTGAGATCGCCGCCGTGGGGCATCATGCCACTTACCCGGAAAACGGTGGCGGCTGGGGCGCCGAAGGCCGATGCGAGGTCGACTTGCATGGCCGTCTCGGCCAGCCCGCGATAAACGGAGCCACGTTGCAATCCGCCGCGGACGACCGTCATCACTTCGGCCGAATAGGCGCCTTCTAACACCATCGCCGACGGAAGCGGTGACTCGGGTGAAGCAGCCATCGAGAGAGCTGTGGCGGCCAAAAGCATCCGCCAACTAGCGATGACGAAGCCGCGCCGGATCATCGGATCCGACGACGCACCTTCGGCGGCGAAAAATATTTTGGGACAAGCGAGCATGGCGGCGATTGGCCCGCGACAAACGAGAGTCGGGGGAGAATCGCTGGTATGTTATCGGTCCCAAATCTACTCCGGTTGAGGAGGATTTTTGGACCGTTGTGTTCACCGGGTGGCAAAAAAAACGGCCCGCCGAAGCGGGCCGTCAAGAGAGACGAAGGCGAAGGGCGGACCGGTCAGCGGTGGCCTTTGACGAGCTCGTTGGCGAGCGCGGGCACTTCGTAAACCTTGCGCAACGCCTCGAGGATGCCGGCGCTGGCAACGCTGAGCGCGCGTGCCTGCACCTCCTCGTAGCCGAAATCGCCCGACAGCGACTGGATGTTGCCGTCAAAAATGATGCCAACGAATTCGCCAGCCTGGTTGACGGTCGGGCTGCCGGAGTTGCCGCCAATGATGTCGGCGGTGCTCACAAAGTTGTAGGGTGTGCTCAGGTTGAGCGCGGTCTTCTTCGCGATCCAGCGCGGCGGCAGATCGAACGGTTCCTTGTTATGCTGGGCGGTGCTGCGCTCGTAGAGGCCGGCGATGGTCGTGTGCGCCGGGATCTTCTGGCCGTTCTCCTCGTAGCCGAGCACCGGGCCGTAGCTGAGGCGGAGCGTGAAGGTCGCATCGGGATAATTGCCGGTGCCCTCGATCGCGAAGCGCGCCTTGCCGATGATCGCCTGCGCCTGCTGCTTGATTTCCGACTGGCCCTCGCCGGTCTTCCGGAGCGCGCGGCCCTCGGCGTCGATCGCGCGGGCGACTTCGATCATCGGGTCTTTCGCGGCGGCGACGGCAGCAGCGCCACCGGCGTAGAGTTTCTTGCGGAACGCGACGTCGCGCACCTGCGTGGTCGTGATCAGTTCGGCGGCGCGGGCGCGGGGCGACTTGCCGGCGAGCACGGTCTGCACGAGCGGATCTGTCGCGCCGAGTTGCTCGACGAGGAACGTGAGTGCATCGCTCATCATCACAATCTCGAGATCGGTGTAGATGGGTTTGTCGGAGAAGAGTTGTTGCTCGAACGAATCGCGGCGCGCGTCGGAGTATTCGCGGAGTCGTTCGCCATTGGGCTTCGGGCGTTCGTCGCCGGCGCGGAGGAGTTGGCGCGCGATGCTGAAACTGTCCGAGACGAAGCCCGCGCCGCCTTCGATCATCCGCATTCGCGGGGCGATGCCGGCGAGGACTTTCTGCGCGGCGGCGATGCGGTCGAAGGCCGCGAGCGCGTCCTTCCCGTCAGCGCGATCGGCGAGCTGCTTCTTAAACGCGGCTTCAGCGGCGACCTTCGCGCCGTAGAACACCGGGTCCTGCAACGCGGCGAGATGGCCGTCGCGCACCTTGCGCGAGTTCTGGATGCCGAAGAGATCGTCCTTGGCGCGGCGGGAGTTTTCCTCGCTGCGGGCGCTCCACGCGGTCAACAGCACCTCGCGACGCTTGAGGACGGAGTCGGTGTAGGGCAACTGAATGTCGCGGGTGTATTCGAGCTCGGCCACGGTGAGGAGTCGACTTGTGTTGCCCGGGTGGCCGGAGACAAATGTCAGCTCACCGTCCGCCGCGCCCGCCGCCGACCATTTGAGGAAATGCACGGGTTTCACTGGCGCGTCGTTCTCGTATGCCCGGAAGATGCAGATATCCAAATCGAAGCGAGGATATTCAAAATTATCCGGATCACCGCCGTAGAACGCGGCCTGCTGCTCGGGCGCGAACACGAGCCGGACGTCGGTGTATTTCTTGTAGCGGTAGAGGTGGTAGGCGCCGCCCTGGTAGAGCGTGACGACGTCGCTGCGGAAACCGGTCTTCTCGCGAGACTCCTTCTCGATCTCGGCAAAAATCTTCCGGCGGGCGAGAGCGGCGTCGTTCCCGGTCATGCCGGGGGGAATCGCGGCGTTGACGCGCGCGGTGACGTCTTCGATCGACTGGAGGACATTGAGTTCGAGATCGAGGCACTTGATTTCCTCGGCGGCGGTCTTCGCGTAGAAGCCATCGTGCACGTAATTTTTTTCCGTGGAGGAAAACTTCTGGAGCGCATCGAGGCCGACGTGGTGGTTTGTGATCACGAGGCCGTCGCCGCTGACGAACGAGCCCGAGCCGCCGCTGTTGAAGCGGACGGAGGACTTCATGAGGTGTTCAAGCCAGGCGTCGGTGAGATCGAAGCCGTATTTCTTTTTGATCTGATCGCGCGGTGGCGCCGAGTAGAGCCACATGCCCTCATCGGCGCGGACCGCGGCGGCGCCGAGGAGTGCGGCGAGAATGAAAAGAAGGGGTCGGAGTTTCATAGGCGGCCAGAAGTGCCGAAACCCCGACTGAAATGCGAGCCGGAATCTGCGGTGCCAGTGTAGGTTTCAGGCCTTTGCCGTTTCGGCATAGGCCTCCATCCCGACACACGAGCACACGAGGTTGCGATCGCCGTAGACGTTGTCGACGCGACCGACAGCGGGCCAGAACTTGCTCGCCCGCGTGAACCGATCCGGGAACGCGGCGACTTCGCGCGAATAGGGATGCGGCCAATCGTTCGCGCAGCAGACCTTCGCCGTGTGGGGCGCATGTTTGAGCGGGTTGTTCGCCTTGTCGGAGGTGCCGCCGACCACGGCTTGAATCTCGCCGTGGATCGCGATCATCGCATCGCAGAAGCGGTCGAGTTCGGCTTTCGATTCACTCTCGGTCGGCTCGATCATCAGCGTGCCGGGCACGGGGAAAGAGAGCGTCGGCGCGTGGTAGCCGTAATCCATTAGGCGCTTCGCGGCGTCCTCGGCCTCGACGCTATGCTTTTTCCACCCGCGCAAATCGACGATGCACTCGTGGGCGATGAGGCCGGCATTGCCGCGGTAGAGCACCGGGAAATAGGGATCGAGGCGGCGCGCGACGTAGTTGGCGTTGAGGATCGCTTTCTTCGTGGCGTCGGTCAGCCCGTCGGGGCCCATCATGCGGATATACATCCAGGAAATGACGAGGATCGAGGCGGAGCCGTAGGGCGCGGCAGAGACCGCGCCGATCGCGGACTTGTCGGAGTTGGAAGAAACGACTGGATGGCTCGGCAGGAACGGCGCGAGGTGGGCCGCCACGCCGATCGGGCCGACGCCGGGGCCGCCGCCGCCGTGCGGGATGCAGAAGGTTTTGTGGAGATTCAGGTGACAGACATCCGCGCCGATGTGGCCGGGCGACGTGAGGCCGACCTGCGCGTTCATGTTCGCACCGTCCATGTAAACCTGACCACCGCTGGCGTGGATCGCGGCGCAGATATCCTTGATCGAATCTTCGAAGACGCCGTGGGTGCTCGGGTAAGTCACCATCAACGCGGCGAGATCGTGGGCGTGCGCGGCGGCCTTGGCGCGGAGATCGGTGACGTCGATGTTGCCGTTGGTGTCACAGGCGACGGGGACGACCTTGAAGCCACACATCGCGGCACTTGCGGGATTCGTGCCGTGCGCGCTCGTCGGTATGAGGCAGATGTGGCGGTGGCCTTCGCCGCGCGACTGGTGAAACGCGCGGATGACTTGGAGGCCGGTATATTCGCCCTGTGAGCCGGCGTTGGGCTGGAGCGAGACGGCGGCGAAGCCGGTGATCTCACTGAGCCACGTCTCGAGATCGCGGAAGAGCTTTTGGTAGCCGCGCGTCTGATCGGCGGGCGCAAACGGATGGAGCGCGCCGAATTCCGGCCACGACACGGGAAACATCTCACTTGTGGCATTGAGTTTCATGGTGCAGGAGCCGAGCGAGATCATCGAGTGGACGAGCGAGAGATCCTTCGTCTCGAGGCGCTTGATGTAGCGGAGCATCTCGTGCTCGGTGTGGTAGCGATGGAAAACCGCCGCCTTGAGGAAATCACTCTGCCGGTCGTGCGGGGTGGGGAAGACGGCAAGTTGAGAGTTGAGAGTTAAGAGCTGAGCGTCGAGGCGAGCGGACTCGGTGAAGAAGGTGAGGAGCGTTTTGATTTCTTCGACGGTGGTCGTCTCGTCGAGCGAGACTGCAACGGTAGTTGCATTGACGTGGCGCAGGTTAAATTTCTTCGCGGCGGCGGCGGCGTGGACTCGGGCGGCGGCGACGTTCGAGATCGTGAGCGTGTCGAACACCGGTTCGGTGTTTACTTTTGCGCCGATGGCGCGGAGGCCGGCGGCGAGCAATTCGGTGAGGAGTTTTACGCGACGCGCAATTTTCCGCAGACCGTCGGGGCCGTGGTAGATGGCATACATCGAAGCCATCACAGCGAGGAGCACTTGCGCGGTGCAGATGTTCGACGTGGCTTTGTCGCGGCGGATGTGTTGCTCGCGGGTGCCAAGAGCGAGGCGCAGCGCGGGATCGCCCTGGGCATCTTTCGAGACGCCGACGAGACGGCCGGGCATCTGGCGTTTGAACGCATCCTTGGTCGCGAGGAAGCCGGCGTGCGGGCCGCCGAAACCCATCGGCACGCCGAAGCGTTGCGCAGAGCCGACCGCGACATCGGCGCCGAATTCGCCCGGCGCGCGGAGCAGCGTGAGCGCGAGCAGATCGGTGGCGACGATGGTGAAGGCGCCGGCGGCGTGCGCGGCGGCGAAAAATTTTTCGAAGTCGTGGATCGAGCCCATGGTGTCGGGGTATTGCACGAGGACGCCGAAGCAATTTGCCGTCGGCGCAAACGTCCGGTGATCGCCGACGACGATCGTGATCCCGAGTGGCGTGGCGCGAGTGCGGACAATATCGAGCGTCTGCGGGTGGCAGTGTTCCGAAACGAAGAAAGTTTTGGGCGCGTCGTCGCCAGCGTTTTCGTTGAGGCGGTGGCACATCATCATCGCCTCGGCGGCGGCGGTGCCTTCGTCGAGCATCGAGCCGTTGGCGATTTCAAGGCCGGTGAGATCGGTGACGACGGTTTGGAAATTCAGGATCGCTTCGAGGCGGCCTTGCGAAATCTCGGCTTGGTAGGGCGTGTAGGCGGTATACCAGGCGGGGTTTTCGAAGATGTTGCGCTGGATGACGCCGGGCGTGTGGGTGCCGTAGTAGCCGGTGCCGATGGCGCTGCGGAAGATTTTGTTTTCGTCCGCGATGGCGCGGAGTTCGGCGAGCGCGGCGCTTTCGCCGGCGGCGGCGGGCAGATTGAGCGCGCGACCGAGCCGGATCTGCGGCGGCACGGCGGCGCCGATCAGCGCGTCGAGCGACGGCTGGCCGAGCGTGGCGAGAAGCGCCGCGGTCTCGGCGGAGTCGTCGCCGTGGTGACGGCGGGCAAACGAGTCGGTGGGAGCGAGCAGATCGGAGGAGGAAGCCATGGAGATCGGGCGACGGTAGGCGACAGAGGCGATCGCGCAATCGCGATTTGCGCGGACGGAGGTGGAATTAAAAATTTGTTTCCGCGGTCAAAGCGGCTCTGTTGTCGCCGCATGACCAAAGCCGAGCGTGCCGCTTGGATCGATCGCCGACTCGCGGAGCTTTATCCCGCGACGCCGGTGCCGCTCGTGCATCGCGACGCGTTTACGCTGCTCGTGGCCGTGGTGTTGTCCGCGCAGTGCACCGACAAGCGCGTGAACGAAGTCACGCCGGCGCTGTTCGCGCTCGCTGACACTCCTGAGAAAATGGCGCGCGTGCCCGTCGAGGCAATCCACGCGATCATCCGGCCGTGCGGGCTGGCACCGGCGAAATCGAAGAATATCTCCGCGTTGTCGTGCCTCTTGGTCGAGCGGCACGGCGGCGCGGTGCCGCGGACGTTCGCCGAACTCGAGGCCTTGCCGGGCGTCGGCCACAAGACCGCGAGCGTGGTGATGGCACAGGCGTGGGGCGTGCCGGCGTTTCCAGTCGACACACACATCCACCGGCTCGCGCAGCGCTGGGGCTTGAGCGACGGGCGCAGCGTCGAGCAGACGGAGCGAGACTTGAAAAAGCTTTTTCCTCGTTATCACTGGAACTCGTTGCACTTGCGGATTATTTTTTATGGGCGCGGGCACTGCACGGCGCGCGGGTGTGACGGCATGGAGTGCGAGATTTGCCGCGCGCTGTTTCCGAACCGGCGCAGCGCTGTGCGCGCCAAGAAATGACCAGCGGTCCATGGCAAAGCGTGCGCAGGCTCGGCCAAGGTGCGCGGAGCGGCGGCGACGCAGCGGGTGTAGCTTTCGAGTATGAACCTTCCCTCCCATCCGCTTGCGCGGCTGTCCCGGTTCGAACGCCGGTTTCTCGGCATCGCCTGGCTCGTGATTGTGGCGAAGTGCTTCGTAGTGGGCTGGGCGATCCCGCACTACCATGTGCCGATCACTCCTGCCATCATCATCGGACCGACTCTCTTCTTCGCCGGGCTCGTGACGGTGCTCTGGACGACGCACCACGAGTGAGTCGCCATCCGCCGCAGCCGGGTCACGGCTTTTCGGTTTGAATGCACCCATGTTTCCCGCGTGGTTCGGCGCGCTGGCCGACAATCGCGAAACCAAACTGGAACGGCGGGTCGGCCGGAGTTGAAAAAAGTAAACCTCCCGGAGTTACCCGAGAGGTGTCGTTACTTTACTTCAAACCCCATTTACACAAAAGCGATATCGTCTTCCGTTTTCCCAGCGCGGACCTTGGCCGGAGAGGGACAAGCGGGCGACTTGATGGCATGGGAAACGGAGCCGTTTACGCGGTGGTCAGGAGTTTTTACGACGGCACGGCTCGGAGCCGAGGTTGATTCAATGCTGAGACCGACGAGCGCGGCCAGTTGATTCGCGGACGCGCGGAGCTCCTCGGACTGAGCGCTGAGCTCTTCGGAGGCGCTGGCAGTTTCCTCGGCGTTCGCGGCGTTGGACTGGGTGACTTGGTCGAGCTGCCGGATCGCGGTGTTGATTTGATCGATGCCGGCGCTCTGTTCGGTGGAGGCCGTCGAGACTTGGGCGACGAGGGCGTCGACCTGACGGGCCTTTTCGAGAATCTGCGTGAGGCAGGTGCCGACCAGCACGGAGAGCTCGACGCCCTGTTCGCTGCGGCTGGTGGCCTCGGTGATTTTGTCGGCGGTTTCCTTGGCGGCGACCGCGCAACGTTGGGCCAGCGTGCGGACTTCGTCGGCGACGACCGCGAATCCGGCACCGGCTTCGCCGGCGCGCGCGGCTTCGACGGCGGCGTTGAGAGCGAGGATGTTGGTTTGAAACGCGATTTCGTCGATGGTCTTGAGGATTTTCGAGATGTCCGACGACGACTGGCGGATGGCCTGCATCGCGTTTTGCATCTTCTCCATTTCGGAGGAACCGCGCTCGGCAGCGGTCCGCGCTTCGTCGGCGGAATTCTTGGCGGCGGAGGCGTTTTCCGCGTTGTGCTTGGTGGTGCTCGAAAGCTCCTCCAGCGAGGAACTGATTTCCTCCAGTGAGGCAGCTTGTTCGCTCGAGCCCTCGGCGAGCGATTGGCTGGCGGACGACACTTGGCCGGACGCGGCGGCGACTTGCATCGAGCCTTGCGTGAGAGTCTGGGAGGTGGCGGAGAGCACGCGGTTGATGCCGCGGACGATGAGGATGCCGGAGCCGATGCTGATGACAGCGGCCAGGATGAGTCCCACCAAGACCTTGAAGGACGACGAGGCGAGATTGTCGGCGGCCTCGCGGGAGAAAGTCAGCGTGCGCTCGATGGATTTCCCCATCAGAGTGTTGACGACGCCGTCGAATTCGTCGGCGGCTTTCAAGCGCTGGGCGCCGATTTGTTTGTTTTGCGCAAAATTGCGCACGATGGACTCGATGCCGGCGTGGTACTCGTTGGCCGATTTCTTTACTGCTTCGAGTTGGATGCGGTTGTCTTCCTGCTTCGTGGTAGTGAGCAGGTTCGCGCGCTGGCTCTCGATTTGTGCAAACAGCGGCAGGGCCGCTTCAACAAACTGCGGATCTCGCAGGGCCTGAGACTTGAAGTTGGCGATGCGGATGGCGTTCCCAAGATCAAGAACCTTACCGCCTTCTACGCCCTTGAGGCGGCGCTCTTCGAGCTGCTCCTTCGGCAGCCCGGCAGCAATTTCGCTCGCGAGCTTTTGATCCTGCGAGTCGACGTAGGTGGAGATTTCCTTAATGAAGGCCGTACCAGCGTCGTCGAGCCGCGCCCGGATTTGAATCAGTTCGGCCATGTTTTCGCGGGTGGCATCGAAACCGGCGCGGTAATCTTTCAGCGCCTCGTCAGCGGCTTTGATGCCGTCGCGCAGTGCGATGAGTTCGGGGTGTTCGCCGCTGAGTTTGCGCGCCTCATCGAGGGCGCTCGAGACGCGGGCGAGGTTCTTATTGGCCAGCTCGAGCTGCGCCGCATCGCCGGTGAGGCCGAAGGTGCGCACGGCGAGCTGCGTGGCGGCCGAAGCATCGTTGAGCTTGTCCGCGACATCAGCCTGCGGGGCGACAGCACCGGCAAGGAAGGTGGCGCCAGTGGACGCCGTGCGCATGTGATAAATCGCAAAGAGCCCGATGGCGGCTGAGAGGACGACAAGGAAGACAAAACCGGCATTGATCCGGCGCGAGATCGTGAAGCTAGTGGTAATCATGGAGGGTGGATTGATCCGGCGATGTGGGCGCACGGAGCATGGTCTAATACACGTCTCAACGGTTGGATCTCTTGAGGGTGATAAGCCGCCTCGGATCGGAAGAAAGCTCCGCTAATTAGCCATGGTAGGGAAACGCGGCGCAGATTTTGTCAGGGATTGGAAGCAGGTGGCGTCCGGCGATCGCAACATCTGCACGGGGTGTTTTTTGCCAAAGTCTGGTTGAAGGTGGACAAACCGTGCGCAGTCCACACCGCCCCATGGCCGATAGAGTGACGCAGAGACATGCGTTCCCTTTTGGCTCCAGTCCCGATGGCGACTCGTATCGCCGGCACCTATGCGCTCATCGGCAGCGCTTGGATCGTGATCAGCGACGGCGTGATGGTGAAGATTTCTCAGAGCTCGAATCTCGTGTGGCTCGAGGATTCGGTGAAGGGACTGCTGTTCGTCGCCGTGACAGCGCTGCTGCTCCATACTGCGATTCGGCGCATGGTCGGGCGGTTCGAGTCGGTGGAGGCGGCGCTGCGCGCCAGCGATGAGCGGCTGAAGTTCGCCCTGGAGGGAGTGGGCGACGGAGTGTGGGATTGGGACGGCGAAACCAAGAAGACCTATTTTTCACCGCGCTGGAAAGCGATGCTCGGCCACACCGAATCCGAGATCGGCGACGACAACGACGAGTGGGAAAACCGCATCCATCCCGACGACCGCGCCAACGCATTCGAACAAATCCGGCGGCACTACGCCGGGGAATCCGAGATTTTTCGTTGCGAGCACCGGCTGCGGACGAAGAGCGGCGCCTACCTCTGGGTGTTGTCCCGCGGGCGGGTGGTGCTGCGCGCACCTGACGGCCGGCCGCTGCGCGCCATCGGCACCCACGCCGACATCTCGGCGCGCAAGTCCGCCGAGGCGCGCATGCAAGATGCACTGGCATTCAACGAAACGATCCTGCGGTCGGCGCCGGTGCCGATCCTGACCTATCGCACCGACGGCTCGGTGGTGAGCGCCAACGCCGCCGCGATCCAGTTTGTCGGGGCCGACCTCGCGACCGTGATGCACCAGAATTTCCGGCAGTTGGAATCGTGGAAGACGTTCGGCCTGCTGGCGGCGGCCGACAGCGCCCTGAACGAGAACAAAATATTCACTCGCGAGGGTCGCTACGTGACCACGTTTGGCCGCCACAATTGGAGCGAGATGACCTTTGCGCCGTTTACCCATGACGGCGAGCAACGGCTGCTGCTCATCGTGCGCGATCTCACCCAGCATCACTCGGCGATCGAGCGGCTGGAGTTGTTGCACGCGGCCCTAGAGGCGACGCCCACCGGCTGGGTGGTGACGGGTGCCGACGGCATGATCGAGTGGGCCAATGCCGGCTTCACGAAGCTGACCGGCTACCGGCTCGACGAAGTTGTGGGTCGGAAGCCCAGCGTCCTGAAATCGGACCGGCATCCCGTCGGCTTCTACGCCAACCTGTGGCAGACCGTGAAAGACGGCCGCATCTGGCAGGGGCAAATCTGTAACCGACGCAAGGATGGCACCCTCTACTACGAACGCATGACCATTGCGCCGGTGCGGGACGACAGCGGAGTGATCGCGCACTTCGTGGCGATGAAGGAGGACATCACTGGACAGCACGACCTCGAGCAGCAGCTCGCGCGTTCGCAGCGCCTCGAGAGCATCGGACTCCTCGCCAGCGGCATCGCCCATGATCTGAACAACATGCTCTCACCGATCGTGCTGTCCGTGGGTCTCATCAAGGAGCGCCACAAGGATCGGGAGACCGTCCAGCTGCTAGACTTGATGCAGGCCGCGGCGCAACGCGGCGCCGGCGTCGTGCAGCAGGTGTTGACCTTTGCCCGCGGCGTGGAGGGCGAGCGAATGACCATCGACGTGCGGCCGCTCGTCAAAGAACTCGCCCAACTCGCCCGCGAAACGTTTCCCCGCGAAATCCGCGTCGTGCTCGAAGTGTCGGCGGTCGCCTTGTTCGTCGAGGGCGACGTCACGCCGCTCCACCAAGTGCTCCTCAACCTTGCGGTCAACGCGCGCGATGCCATGCCGGATGGTGGCGTGCTCACGCTGCGGGCGCAGGCCGTGAAATTGGACGAAGCGGCAGCTCGGCTCGCGCCCGGAGGCCGGGCGGGCGATTACGTGAAGCTGGGCGTGGCCGACACCGGAGCGGGCATCCCGCCGGAAATTTTGGAGCATATCTTCGAACCGTTTTTCACGACGAAACCGCGTGGCAAAGGCACGGGACTCGGATTGTCCACCGTCTATGGCATCGTCCGCAGTCACGAAGGCTTCGTGGATGTTCGCTCGAAAGTTGGGGAGGGCACCGAATTCAGCGTGTTGTTGCCCGCCAGCCGGACGGCGGTCACGGCGGCGCCGATACGACCTGCACACGGCTCCGTGATCGACGGGGCCGGGCGCCGGGTGCTCGTCGTGGACGACGAAGCCAGCGTCCGCGATGTCACGGAGCGGGTGTTGCGCCGGAGAGGCTTTGCGGTGGTGACGGCTAGTGGTGGAACCGAGGCGATGACGCTGCTGAGCGAAAAGCCGGAAGATTTTTTTGCAGTCATTACTGATCTGATGATGCCCGGCATGAATGGCTACGCGCTCGCCCGCGAAATCCGTCAACGCTCGCCCGCGCTACCCATCATCGTCGCATCGGGCATGGTCGGAGAGGCGAAGGCGGGCGAAGATCGGGCCGCGCTGGCGGCGATCGGTGTGCGCACGGTGTTGAACAAGCCGTTTGCGGAGGCCGACCTGCTCGAAGCGCTGCAATCGGTGATGGGCGCGCCGGCGCTCGATGCCCCTCTGGCACCGGGAGTATCCGCCGAGCGGGCGCGAGTGATCGAACTAACTCGGCGGCAAAACAAAGATTGATTTCGAGAGGGCCGCTCCTAACCGTCTGCGGTTCGTTTTGGACGCTTAGCTCAGTTGGTTAGAGCACCTGCTTCACACGCAGGGGGTCGCCGGTTCGAGTCCGGCAGCGTCCAGGATGATATGTTGGCCTCATTAAGAGGGCGGATGCATGATTGACTGGTGAGCAATTTCGAGCATTATTGAGCATCATGACACCACAGACTACGCTTTTTCGCGCCCGTGTCCCCACCCGCCGCCTTCGCAAGGCAGAAATTGTTCTTTCGCGCCTCGGCCTAAAGCCGAGCGATGCCTTCAACATGTTCTTGGCGAAAATCGAAGACGAAGATGACTTTCCTTTCGATGTGCGGCGAGACGAGACGGCTGAGCTCATGCAGAATCCCGAATTTATGGCGCACCTCGAAAAGATCCGCGCCGGCAAGGTGCGCTACGTCGATTTGAAAGATCTCCCGGCGTGAAGGTTTCGCTCCAAGTCGCCGAGGCCCTCAGGGCACTTCATCCGGGAGTCAGAAAGGACATTCGCCGCGCTCTCGATGATCTCGATGCTGGCAAGAAACGCGACGTGCGTGCGCTTAAAAAAACTCTTGTTGGA
Source organism: uncultured Opitutia bacterium (assembly GCA_903840415.1). Taxonomy (GTDB): domain Bacteria; phylum Verrucomicrobiota; class Verrucomicrobiia; order Opitutales; family Opitutaceae; genus CAITWF01. Next base: position 158,295 of record CAIMFY010000110.1, read on the forward strand.
TATTATCGACTCCGCGTTGGAAAATACCGCGTTATTTTCCGCTTCGATGCTGCCACTGGCGAGATCAGGGCTGAATTTCTTGAACCTAGAGAATTGATCTATAAGACCTTCCGGAATCCGGAGTGTTGAGCGCCGCCGGCACGTTTAGCTGCGGCTAATGAAACGGAGCGGGACAACCAAACAGCAACCGTCGCTTAGCCTACCTCTGTAGCGTAGGAGTCCGGCAGCGTCCACCATCTCAATATGGATTGTCGCCCCGGTTGTGGTGCCTGTTGCATCGCGCCTTCGATTTCGTCTCTGATCCCCGGGATGCCATTTGGCAAGAGGGCTGGTGAGTGCTGCGTGCAACTGTTGCCGGATTTCCGCTGTGCAATTTTCGGTTCACCGGAGCGGCCGGCGGTCTGCGTGAGCCTGCGGCCGACGGAATCAATGTGCGGGGCGCATCGGGGCGACGCGCTGGCATTTCTCGCGCGGCTTGAAACTGCGACGAAACCCTAGACTCTCCCGCCCATGGCCAAAGCCGACGAAACTCCCACGATCATTTTCTCGATGCTCGGCGTCTCGAAAAAAATCGAGCGTAAGGAAATCCTCCGCGACATCTCGCTGTCGTTCTACTACGGTGCGAAGATCGGCGTGCTCGGCCTCAACGGTTCCGGCAAGTCCTCGCTCCTGCGCATCCTCGCCGGCCGCGACACCGAGATCGACGGGAGCGTGCATTTCGAGCCGGGCTACGCCGTCGGCATGCTTGAGCAGGAGCCACACCTCACGCCTGGTTCCACGGTCCGCGCGTGCGTCGAGGAAGGTGTGAAGCACCTCACCGATCTGACCGCCGCCTACGATGCCACCTGGGACGAACTCGCCGCAGCCGAGACCGATGCGCAGCGCGATGCCGTCGCCGACAAGCAAGCCAAGCTCCAGGAAAAACTCGACACGCTCGGCGCGTGGGATGTCGCCCCGCAGGTCGAGATGGCGATGGACGCCCTCCGCTGTCCCCCCGGCGATCAGCCCGTGGACAAACTCTCCGGTGGTGAGCGCCGCCGCGTCGCACTCGCACGGCTGTTGTTACAGAAACCGGCGATTCTCCTGCTCGACGAGCCGACGAACCATCTCGATGCCGAGAGCGTCAATTGGCTTGAGCAGCACCTCGCGCGCTACGAGGGCACAGTCATCGCGGTGACGCACGACCGCTATTTTTTGGACAACGTCGCCCAGTGGATCCTCGAGCTCTCCTACGGCCACGGCATTCCTTGGAAGGGCAACTACTCCTCGTGGCTCGAGCAGAAGCAGGCGCGGGCGGGCGTGCAGCAGCGCACCGAGGACAAGCGCCAAAAAGCGATGGCGCGCGAACTCGCTTGGATCCGCCAGTCGTCGAGGGCGCGCGTCACGAAATCACAGGCGCGCATCAGCTCCTACGAAAACATGCTCAAGCAGGACGTCGCCGAAAAGGAGAAGGAGTTTGAAATCATGATTCCGCCCGGCCCGCGGCTCGGCGCGCTGGTGGTCGAGGCGAAGAATCTCACGAAGAGTTACGGCGAAAACCTCCTCTTTGAAAACGTGAACTTCTCGCTCCCGCCCGGTGGCATCGTCGGCGTCATCGGTCCGAACGGCGCGGGCAAGACGACGCTTTTCCGGCTCATCATTGGTGCGGAAAAGCCCGACGGCGGCGAACTGCGCGTCGGTCCGACGGCGAAAATCGCGCACGTCGATCAGTCGCGCGATTCGCTGCCCGACGGCGAAACGATCTGGCAGGCGATCAGTGGCGGCGAGGAGATCATGAAGCTTTCCAATCGCGAGGTGAACAGCCGCGCCTATTGTGCGCAGTTCGGTTTCACCGGCGCCGACCAATCAAAAAAAGTTGGCGTGCTCTCCGGCGGCGAGCGGAACCGCGTGCATCTTGCGCGCCTCCTGAAGAGCGGCGCCAACCTCATCCTCCTCGACGAACCGACGAACGATCTCGACGTGAACTCGATTCGTGCGCTCGAGGAGGCTTTAGAGAATTTCGCCGGCTGCGCGGTGGTCGTGTCGCACGATCGCTGGTTTCTCGATCGTGTGGCAACGCACATCCTCGCGTTTGAGGGCGACAGCTACGTCCACTGGTTCAGCGGAAATTTTTCGAGCTATCAAGAGGATCTCCACCGCCGGAAAGGTAAGGAGGCCGATCAACCGCGCCGGATCAAATATCGGAAACTCACGCGCTGAAGCTGCGCGTCAGGCCGCCTGCAACTTGGGCGCGTGGACGATGGCATGGGCGCAGATTTGCTGCGCGAGCCCAACCTGAAAGGCGGAGACGTTCACGTGGCGCGGAAGGTTCCATCCCGCTAGGGCGAGTCCAATCACATTCGGTCCGACTTGGATTGGCACGAGGGCAAATGCCCGCGGCATGTTTTCGGCGGATTTCCACCAGTCGGGTAGATACCGTAGGATGGCGGGATCGTGGGTGTCGTGGAGCACCACGACTTCGCGGCGGCTGAGGCTCACACCGAAAACGTTGCGATCCTCGGCGCGCAGGGCCGCGGACGGTTGCACGGCCACCCAGTGCGGGCCGGTGCCGCCGACAAGCGAAAGCGAGGTGCCTCCTTCGAGTTTTTGGAACAGCCAGCACACGTCCGCCTGCAGGCCATCGCGGGCCAGCGCGAGTGCGGCCGACAGCGGCGGCTCGGCGGGTGCGATCGGTGCCGCGGCAAAGGCGCTGGATTTTTTCAGGTCTTCATCCCAGGGCTTCGTCGTGCTGGTGGTCTTGGCGGGTGCGGGCGGAATAATTTCGACTCGGGTTGGCGGCGGTAGCACGGCGGGTGGGAGCGGTGCTGGCGGCGTGGGGACAACGACTTCGACGGTGGGTGTTGTCGATGGAGCAACCTCGACCCCGGGTGCCGCTGGAACTGTCTCGGCATCGGGAGTGTGGGGCACTTTGGTCGGCGCTGCCGGGGTGGCGGACGTAGCTGGCTGCGACCCATCAGTCGGAGGCGCCGCGTCAGCCGGCGCTAGGATATGATTCACGTGCATGCTGATGCGCCCGAGATTTTTCGTGGGCATCGTGACGCCAGTGGAACTCATGAAGCTCTGGATGTTTTCATCCGTCTTCATCAGGGCGGGTTCGACCATGTCGCACGCGTTTGGAATGAGCCGCTCAAATTTGCGGGCTGTCATCCGTGCTTGGCCGAGAAAGGTTTCGTCCGCGCTGCTGGGCCCGAGCGCGTGCTTGGCGAGTCGACTCCCGAGTTCGGATATCGCCGTCAGACGAGTCTCGAACTTGGAGGCGATTCCGCTGAGTTTTTCCGGGTCAAAATCCCGCAGCGTCTGGGTGACTTCCTCGGGCAGGCGGGCGGAGGCGAGGATGCGCCGGGTGAGTTCGATCGGTGTGAGACCAAACATGCCGCGGTAGGCGATGTCATGAGGCTTGGTCTTGAGGCGCTCAGTCACCTCTCGGGTGTGCTCAATCGAAATGGCAGGAAATAGGATATAGCCAAAGTGGCGCAGCGTTGCAGCGGAGAACGCCACATCGGGTTCGACCGTGCCGAGTTGGGCCGCGCAGCTCTGCGCAAACAATCCCGCGCAGAGCGCTTCGGTGGCGGCGTCGCGCTGCTCGGGTGGGTTGCGCGAACCAGCGGTATTTTCCAGCAGCATCATCGAGACTGTGAGACTGCGGATCCGCTGGAAGCCGATGAGATGGATCGCCTGGGTGATGGTGGCGACCGGGGCGATGCCTGGATTGTGGGCGAGAGTGTTGGCGACGGTGATGACCTTCGCGAGCACCGCGGCGTCTTTTTCGATGAGGATGGAGAGTTCGTCGAGATTGACCTTTAGGTAATCGGTGGAGAGCGATTCGAGCAGCTGAAGCAACTCCGGCAGGCCCGCGGCCGCTCCGGATTGGAGCGCGACCTTGGCGCGATCGAGGGTTTGTTGGGCAGTCAGCGGCGTCACGATCATTGTTCATCGGCCGAGTCGAACGTGGGCTGAAGCACGAATTAGCCTATCCGCGCCAGCGACTTGCACTGGGAATCGATGTGAGCACAGTGGAGTTCCTATTCGCATGCCACGTCTCCTGCTTAGCGGCGCCCTCGGGCTCGCGGCCCTGTTCCTGATGAATTCTTCTGCCTCAGCCAGTTCTGATTTTCTCGTGCTCGGTGGCGGGTGCTTCTGGTGCACTGACGCCGCCTACAAGCTCCTACCCGGCGTGAAAGCCGTCACGTGCGGCTACGCCGGCGGTCAGGAGCCGAACCCGACCTACGAACAAGTCTGTGCACACGCCACCGGTCACGCCGAAGTGATCAAAATCGATTTCGATCCGGCGGTGGTTTCGCTCGGGCGGTTGCTCGATTATTTCTGGTCGGTGCACAACCCGACGCAGATCGGTGGCCAGGGCAACGATCACGGTCCGCAATACCGCTCAATCATCCTCTATGCGAACGCCGCGCAAAAAGCCGCCGCCGAAAAATCGCGCGACGCCGCGGCGAAAATTTTCCGCGATCCGATCACGACAGAAATCGTGCCGCTGGAGAAATTCTGGCCGGCGGAAGGTTACCACCAAGATTATTTCGCGAAGCATCCCGGCGAGGGTTATTGCCAGTTCGTGATCGCGCCGAAGATCAAGAAACTTGAGCACGCGCTGGAGGCCGGAGCGAAATAGATCGTGCGACGGACGGGCTCCATCGTGAGTTCAAATCACGCTGGGGCTGGCAACACGAACAGCAGCACGGCGAGCAGGTGGCAGGCGGTGCCGCCGAGCGCGAAGGCGTGGCGCATGACTTGGTGATAGCGAATGCGCTGCGAGAAATGAAAGATCGTGCCGCACACGTAGCAGGCGATGCCACCGATGAGCAGCCAGAGCGCACCCTGCGGCAGCGCGGCCACGAGCGGTTTGACGGCAACAAAGGGCAGCAGGCCGATGCCAAGATAGGCCACGGTCGAGAGCGATTGCAGTCGGTCGTTGCGGAACAACCGGAAGAGCGCGCCGAGCACGCACAGTCCCCACACGACACCAAACAGGCTCCAGCCCCACGCGCCGCGCAGGCTCAGCAACAGGAACGGCGTGGCCGTGCCCGCGATGCCGAGCAGCACGGCGATGTGGTTGCGGCGCGTGAACGGCCCGCGATCGCCGCTCGCGCGATCGCGGCGGAAATTCATGAACGAGAGGTAACCGATCACGAGCGTCACGCCGAAGACGGCGCAGCTCACGACGTGGCGGCTGTCGCCGCGCGTCGCCGCGAACGAGGCGAGCAGCACGAGGGCCGTGATGCTCCCGGCGAGACCGACACCGTGCGTGAAGTAATGGGCGATTTGCTCGCCGCGCGTGTAGGTGGTGGCCACAGGATTCGCCGCGGACTCAGAGCGCGCGCTGAGGCGGCGGGCCGCGACCAGCGCGTCGGATTTTTCATCGCACCAGCGGATGATGGCGCGCGGACGCGGGCTGACGAACTCCGCCTGATTCCACTCGCTGCCGTCGACGTAGAGTGACTTGGGCAGGATGAACGTGCCGAACACCCAGTCGAACACCGGCAGAGTGAAAAAGCCGGAGATCGCCTCGTTGCAGTCGATGACGGCATGATGGCGAAGATGGAAACTGTAAACGCCGCGCCAGAACCACCCGACGCGCGGATGTTCGATGAGCGGCGCCCAGCGCTCAAACGCCCAGTGCTCGATGGCGTGGAAGATTTCGTAGAGCGAGATCGCAAACGCCACCGCCGCATAGCCGGCGAAAAACCACGGGAACGACGGCGCGAGCCACTGTCCTACGACAAGAAATGGCGTGAGAATGGCGCCGAAAATCGCCAGCGTATACCATGGAAAAAACGAAGCCTCGCCCTGCTCGGGCGTCGTGACCGGGTATATGTTCTCAATAAACGGCACTTCGCGACCGCCCGGCGTGAAGCGGCGGCCGATGCGGGTGAGCGAGTGGTGAAGCGTGTGCTGTTTGTAGAACTGGCTGAGGAAGGAGACGACTGGCTTGTGCAAGACGTAACGGTGAAAAATATATTCGACGAAACAGGTGCCGAGATGCACGAGGAGAAACACCGCCAGAAACTGCCACAGCGGCGCAGAGATCTGGGTTTGCCAGACGGAATCTGGCGCGGCGAGGCGCAGTAGGATAATCAAACCGGTCAGCGAAGTGGCGACCGTAAACAGAAACAGCGGCAGCGAGAACTTTTCCTCGACGCGATGCGAGGCGGTGGGGGTGGGGGTGGGGGTGGGGGACATGAGCCAACCGTTCGGTTTATTGCCCGAAAGGCAAATCCCGAAACCGCTAAAATCTCCGGTCCGCCTGCGAACACGCATCGACACCGCGCTCGCGCCCGCCTTGGTTTGCCTGACCGTGTCGGTCTCTTCGTTGCCGTTCGTTTCCGTCGTGCTCCCGGTGCGCCATGCTGCCGGCACCATCGGTCGCGCGGTGGCCAGCGTGCGGGCGCAGACATTGATCGACTGGGAACTCGTGGTGATCGATGATGGTTCGAACGATGGCACCCGCGAAATCCTCCGCGCCTTGGCCCGGGACGAGCCGAGGCTGAAGCTCATCGAGCAGGCCCACGCCGGTGTCGCGGCGGCGGCCAATGCCGGAGCGGCGGCGGCGCGCGGCGACTTCATCGCGCGGATGGATGCGGACGATGAGGCGCATCCGGATCGGCTGGCGGCGCAGGCGGCGTTTCTGGCGGCAGCGGAGAATCGCGACATCGGCGTGGTGGGATCGCTCGTCCATTTTGGCGGCGATCGTGTCGCTAGCGCCGGTTATGCGCTACACGTCGATTGGGCCAACTCACTCGTGACGCCCGAGGCGATCGCGTTGAACCGGTTTGTCGAGTCGCCGCTGGTGAACCCGAGCGTAATGTTTCGCCGCGAACTCGTGGCCCGCCATGGCGGGTATCGCGACGGCGACTTTCCCGAAGACTACGAACTCTGGTTGCGGTGGCTCGACGCCGGGGTGCGGATGGCGAAGGTGCCCCGCGTGTTGCAGACGTGGCACGATGCGCCATCGCGGCTGACCCGCACCGACGCGCGCTACGGCCCAGAACAGTTTTTCCGCCTTAAGGCTGCATGGATCGCGCGGGAGTTGGCTCGCGTGGCGGGCGCTCGGAAAATCTTCATCTGGGGCGCGGGTCGGCACACGCGGAAACGCGCCGCGCACCTCGCCGCGCACGGTGTCGCGATCGTTGGCTACCTCGACGTTGACGCGAAGAAGACCGGCCGCGGACTCGGTGGCACCGGCGTGCCGGTGATCGCGGTGGAGGCGCTGCCGGCACCGGGAGGAATTTTTGTGCTGAGCTATGTGACCACGCGCGGCGCCCGAGACTACAACCGCGCGCAACTCCTCGCTCGCGGCTACGTCGAGGGCTGGGATTTTTTGCTGTGCGCGTAGTGGCGCGGCGCCGCCTCCGGGTTCGACATTCGCGAAAAGCCGGCAACCGTGGCGCGATGTCCACTGTCACGCCGCCCCGTCCTGCCGATGCCGGGTTCGCCGTGCGCACCCAGTTTGTGCGCAGCCGCAATGCGCTCCTCGCGCGCGCTGATTTCGGCGACCTGTTTGTCGACTACTACCTGCACCTCGCGGCGCAGTCGATGAAGCCGGCCCCGGAGCACGACGCGCTGTTCAAGCGCGCACTCGCGGCCTTCGTGCTTCACGCGGCGTCGCGGCCGCGAAACGAACTCACCGCATGGACGATTAACTTTCAAGCGCCGCTCGTGAACGTGTTCCTCACCGCCGACAACGAAACCGGTGCGGTGACCGGGCGGGTGTTCGACGAAAACGTGAAGGAAGGACCCGAGAATTTGTTTTTCGCCGACGTCGTCCGTGGTCGCGAGGAAAAGCGCCGCAGCTCCGTCGCCTTTACCAGCGCCGATCCGCTGGCCGCGGCGGAAAAATTCTACGCCCAAAGCGAGCAGCGCGGCGCGCGGTTTTTCCAACTTGCCGAGGAGGAGTTTGCGCTCGTGACCGAGCACCCGGACTGCGACCTCGCGTGGTTCCAGACGCTGACCGTCGAGGCGGTGCGCGCGCTGGCGACCACCGAGACGCTCGTGCCGATCGAGACGCGCCTCTATCGCTGGGAATGCGGCTGCAATCAGGCGCGGATGCTCGAAGTGCTCGCCCCCGCCATGCGGCAGAACCCCGACGATCTCTTCGGCGGCGAAGAGAAAATTGAAATTCGCTGCCCGCGCTGTGGTGCCCGCCACGCGATCACGCGTGAAGCGCTGGAGGCGTTTGTCGCGGATAAGAAATGAGGCGCGGCGCGTGGCGATGAACGAAGTCTTCCGCAACATCTGGCACGGGCTGACCACTGCGGCGCCGCTCGATCAAATCAACCTTGTGCTCGGCGTCGTCGGCGTGTGGCTGATGATCAAGCGGACTCTCTGGGCGTTTCCGATTGGTCTCGTGGCGGTGAGCGTGCAGGGCGTGCTATTCTTTCAAACGCGATTTTACGCCGACGCGACGCTTCAGATTTTTTATTTCGTCGCGCTCGTCTGGGGCTGGAGGCACTGGGTGCGCGACCGCGGCGACGCACCGGAGTTGCCCGTGACGGCGCTCACCCCGCGCGGCCGCCTGGCGATCGTTGCAATCGGAGCGATGGCGACGGCGGCGTGGGCGCTGACGGTCGGGCGCTGGACAGATTCGGCGATGCCGTGGCGCGATGCGTTTATCGCGGCGTTCAGTGTCGCCGCGCAAGTCCTGCAGTCGCGGAAAAATCTCGAGAACTGGCCGCTGTGGGTGGTCACGAATCTTGTCGCGGTCGTTTCATATTGGACCGCGGAGCTGGCCTACACGGCGTTTCTCTACACGATCTATTTGGTGATGGCGTTCGCCGGCTGGCGCGAATGGCGTCGGGCGATGGTTGAAACAAAAACGCATGGCTGACCCCGAAATCAAACGCATCGCCGTCTTCGGCACCGAATCGACGGGCAAGACGACGCTCGCGCAGAATCTCGCCGCGCACTTCGGCGAGCCATGGTCGCCGGAATTCGTCCGCGAATTCTGGGATCTGCGCGCTGGGAAAATCACCGCCGAAGATCTCGGGACAATCGCGCTCGGCCAGATCGCGAACGAGGATCGCGCAGTGGCGGCGGCGCGGCGCGCGGTGTTCTGCGACACGGAGTTGCTCACCTGCACGCTGTGGGACGACTGGCTGTTTCCGGGCGCTTGTCCGCCGTGGGTCCGCGCCGAGGCGGAGCGGCGCACGCGCAGTTTTTCGCTGTGGCTGCTCTGCGACACCGATCTGCCGTGGGCGCCGGATCCGCAGCGGAGTTTTTCCGACGCGGTTTCGCGCGAACGTGGCCGGCGGTTGTGGCGCGAGACACTGCAGGCGCGCGGCCTGCCGTTCGTGGAAATCCGCGGCGGCGGTGCAGACCGGGAGCGCGCCGCAATCGAGGCCGTTGAGCGCGCGCTGACGAGTTAGAGCGTCTTCAACCGGAAATTTCGGAACTCCACCTTCATCGGCGGGCCGACGTGGACCTGCACGCCGATGAGGCCGTCGAACCGGCGGTTCTTCGCATCGTCATCGATGACGATGGCGACGACGTGACCGTTCAGGATGTGCGTGAGGTTGTTGCCGCGGATAATGAGGTGATACTCGTTCCACCCGTCGTCGTGGATGAAGGCCTTCGTCGCTTCGATGCCGCCGAGCGTTGCGATCACGGTTGGCTTAGCGGTGTCGTCGAGGTGGACCATTTCGCCGCGGCGCGCGAGAAACGTCCGCCCGCGCTCCTCGTAGTTTTGCCCCGTGTGGCGGAGCGGCGGCTTGTTGCGATCCGGGCCGTCGATGTCAGCCTGGTAGCCGGCCATCGACCACGGCGCATCGGCAAGTTGGATGCTGCGATAATTCACCCCGCTGTTGCCTTGCGCGGAGATGCGATACTCGACCTTCAGCTCGAAATCCTTCGGCGCGCCGCCGCGCCAGATGATGAACGTGTTGCGCTTGATGATCGTTGCCGGGGTGATTTCGCCCACGAGGCAGCCATCCTCGACTCGCCAGTATTTCTGATCGCCATCCCAGCCGGCGAGCGTCTTGCCGTCAAAGATCGGCACGAAACCGGCATCGACGGGTGCGGCTGGCGGCGGCGTTTGCGCAAAGAGGGCGAGCGGAAAAAGGAAGGCGGCAAGAGGGCGAAATGCGGTTCTCATTGGAGAGTTATTTTTTCGTGGCGGCGGTGACCGGCAAGTATTTCGCATACCACGCGAGGTAGCGCTGGTAGCGATCGAGGAGGTAGCTCGGCTTCGTGACGCCATGAAACTGGTCCGGATAGATCACGAGTTGCGTCGGCACGCCGAGGCTCCGCAACGCCTGATACATCTGCTCGGAGTTCAGGAGCGGCACATTAAAATCTTTCTCGCCGCAGAGGAAAAGCGTGGGCGTCGTGATGCGATCGGCGTGGAGAAAGGGAAAGGAGATGCGCTGCCACGCCGCGGGGTTTTTCCACGGCACGCCGAGTTCGTGCTCGTAGTCGCGGATGTATTGATCGGTGCCGTAGCCGGCGAGGACGTTGGATATTGAGGCGCCGCTCGTGGCGGCTTTGAAGCGCGTGGTCGTCGCGACCAGGTAGTTCGTGGACATGCCGCCGTAGCTCCAGCCGCCCACGCCGAGTTTGTCGGCGTCGGCCAGGCCGCGCGCGACGGCATCGTCCACCGCCGCGAGATCGTCCTCGATGTCGCGGTGGCCCCAGTCGGCGAAAATCGCCTTGGAAAAATCGGTGCCGCGGCCGGTGGAGCCGCGCGGATTCGGCAGAATCACGAGGTAACCGTTGGCGGCGAGGAGTTGCGCCTCGAAGCTGAACGCGGCGGCGTATTGCGCCTGCGGGCCGCCGTGTGGACGGAGGAGCGCGGGTGAGCGCTGGCCGGCCGGCGGCGCCTCCGCCGGGCGAACGATCCAGCCGTGGATTTCGGTGCCGTCGGCGCTCTTGAATTTGGTTTCTTCAACTTGACCGAGGCGGAGGCCGGCGAGGAGCGGATCGTTTTGTTTCGAGAGCGGACGCAGCGTGGCGGAGTCGGCGGCGAAAATCTCCGGCGGTCGTTCTGGCGTCGCCGAAACCACCGCGATGCGACCGTCGTGCGCGGTGTCGAATCCGATCACGCGGCGGCGTCCACCGACGAGGATCTCCGGCGCGCCGCCGCCGAGCTGAAAGCGTTCGACGATTTCCGCGCCGTCATCCTCGACGATCGCAAGGATGGATTTGCCGTCGGGGGCCCAGCGCGGATTTGAGAGGTTGCGATCGAACCCGGCGGTGAGGAGGCGCGGCGCGCCGCCGGCACTCGGAATGATCGCAAGTGAATGCACGGCGTATTCGATCAATTTCGGATCGCCGCCGTGGATAAAGGCGAGCGTCGAGCCGTCGGGGCTCCACGCGATCGGTTGGTCGGCTTCGTCGAAGCCGTCGCTTTGCGGCACGACTGCGATCACGCGCTCAGTAGCGCCGGCGCGGGGAGCGAGCGCGAGGAGCGACCAGTCGTCGGAACGATCAGGATCGGGGCCGCGTTTCGAGGCGAAGGCGATTTCGCGGCCGTCGGGCGACCACGCCGGAAAGATGTCGTCGTGCGGGCCGAAGGTGAGCGCCTCGGTCTTCCGGGTGGCGAGCGTGAGGAGTTGGAGGTGCGCGTAAAGTCCGGTGAGGTAGCCGACCTTGTCGCGCTTGAACTGGAACCGGTCGATCACGAGCGGCGGCGTGGTTTTCTTATCCTTCTCTTTGGGATCGGCGGCGCGCGGATCGGGATCGCGGACGACGAGGGCGAGTTGCGCGGAGTCGGGCGACCACGCGAAATCTTCCAAGCCGCCCTTGATGGCGGTGATTTTTTCCGCTTCGCCGCCGGCGAGCGGCAGGAGCCAGAGTTGGTCGTCTTCGTTGTCGTCTTCGCGCGAGGAAAGAAACGCGAGCGTGCGGCCGTCGGGGCTCCAGCGCGGGTGCGACTGTTTGTTTTCGCCGAAGGTGAGCGCGCGGTTGGCGGTGCCGTCCCAACGGACGAGCCAGAGGTTGGTGAACGTCTTGTCCTTCGCGAGGTCGGTGGTGCGGACGGTGTAGGCGACGAGCGTGCCGTTGGGCGAGAGCTGCGGATCGCCGACGTCACGGATGGCGGCGAAATCGTCGGGCCTCAGCAGGCGGGGCGATTGGGCCGCGAGCGGTAGAACGATGAGCAGCAGGACAACGGCGAACGTGCGGGGCAGGCGAGGGGACGAGCGCATGGTGGGAGGGCGCCGACTCTTTGGGCGACGGGCGGGCGGGGCGAGCATTTCTCGTTTGCGCAAGGCGCGGGCCCGCTACACTGGCCGAAATGAAAAACGCCGCCGCCGATACCGATTACCGCGCCCGCTTCGGTGGCGTGGAGCGGTTGTTGGGCGCGACGGCCCTCGACCGACTGCGCGCGGCGCATGTCTGCGTGGTGGGGGTTGGTGGCGTGGGTTCATGGACCGTTGAGGCGCTGGCACGCAGCGGCGTGGGCGCGCTCACGCTGGTTGATCTCGACGATGTGTGTGTGACGAACGTGAACCGCCAACTCCCCGCGCTCGACGACACGATCGGTCGGCCGAAAGTGGCGGTCCTTGCGGAGCGTGTGCGGCTCATCAACCCCTCATGTCGCGTGGAAGCGGTGACGGAATTTTTCACGCCGGCGAGCGCGGAGCGTTTGCTCGCCGCGCCACTCGACGGCGTGGTCGATGCGATCGATACGATGTCGCACAAGGCGCTGCTCATCGCGGCGTGCGTGCGGCGCGGGCTGGCGTGCGTGACGATCGGTGGCGCCGGCGGGCGGCGCGATTCCACGCGCATCCGGGCAGGCGATTTGGGCGACGCGGTGGGCGACGAGTTGTTGCGTCAGGTGCGGAAAAAGTTGCGGCGCGATCACGGTTTCGCGCGTGGCGAGGGTCACCGTTACGGCGTCCGCTGTGTTTTTTCAGAGGAGAAACCGGTTTATGCGTGGACCGACGGCACGTGCCAACTGGAGCCGGAGCCGGGCGCGAACCTCAAACTTGATTGCTCAAGCGGCCTCGGGACGGCGGTGTTTGTGACGGGGGCGTTCGGCCTCGCCGCGGCGGGTGAAGCGGTGAAGCTGATCGCCGCCGGGAAACTTTAGCTGCGGCCGGCGCCGGATCGCGTTACGGCAGGAACGGCGGTGGGGCGATGTAACCGTCGCGATACGGACCGACCGGGCCTTTGACGCGCGACTCCGCATAGCCCACGGAAATCGCCAAATGATGCACCGGATCCTCGTAGTTCAGCATCATCGCACCGGTCGTCTCGCTGTAGCCGCCTTTGCCAAAACCGTAGCTGAGCGAAATCGAGCCGTGAATCTCGGGCACGGTTTTCTTCTCGGCGGGGAGCGGTCTCATGCCCGCCGGCACAAACGTCGGCGGTGCGAGCAGCACGTGGGCGAGCAGCGCGGAGAGGTGCTGGTCGACGAGCGCATCGAGGCGGGCGAGTTCCTTTTCGTTGAGCAACGTCAGGCCGGCCACCGCGCGCTCGTCGGCGGTGAGCCGTTGTGAGAAGCGCGCCGCGGCTGGCGGATCGTTTCGGCGTGGCGCCGCCTGCGTCGCCAGATCGCGGCGCACGAGCGCATCGAGCGCGGCGACTTGATCGGAGGAGAGCCGGTTGAAGCCAAGCTCGGCGCGTTCGCTGATGGCGAGCGTCTGGGAAAAACGCGTGTCGGCCGCGGCCGCGTGTGTCGCGGCCAGCAGCACGACGGCCAGAGCGAGGAACAGCGGGCGGGTTTTCATGACACGAACAGCATAGCGCACTCTGGCGAAGACTCACGCCGAAATCGGGAGTTCCCGTTTTTTGCGAAAACGACCGGTTGCGCGCGACGCGGCACGGCGTGTAAGGTGGCCGCATGGATGCATCGCTTCGAAAAATCCGCTGGGGTGTGCTCGGCTACGCCCGCATCGCCCACCTCGAACTAATCCCGGCGATCCACCGGTCGACGAATTCGGCATTGTTCGCGCTGGCGTCGCGCGACGAAGGTAAGCTCGCCGAGGCGCGTGCGGCGTTTCCGGGGTTGGCGCGCACCTATCGAGACTACGATGAACTCCTCCACGATCCTGAGGTGGACGCGGTTTATATTCCGCTGCCGAATTCGCTGCATCGCGAGTGGACGCTCCGGGCTGCCGCCTGCGGCAAGCACGTGCTCTGCGAGAAACCGCTCGCGCTCACCGCCGCCGACGTGCGCGAAATGATCGCCGCGAGCACGGCGCACGGCGTGCGGTTCATGGAGGCGTTCATGTATCGCTACACCGACCGCACGCGGCAGATGCAGGAGATTGTGCGCAGCGGCGTGCTCGGCGAAATCAAATTCATCCACGCGAGCCACCGTTTCCTGCTCAACCGACCCGAGTCGATCAAGCTTCGACCGGAGTTGGGCGGCGGTGCGCTTTACGACGTCGGGTGCTACCCGGTGAATTTTGCCGACATGGTCGTAAACGCCGGCGTGGGCGGCGCGCGGCCAGCGTCCGTCGCTGTGGTGTGCGTGCGCACCGGCGGCATCGACGAGAGTTTTTCGGCGCTGCTGACCTATCGGTCGGGTCTGATTGCGTCGCTGCACTGCGGTTTCAACGGCCACAAGCGCATCGCGGCCGAGATTATCGGGACCGAAGGCGTGCTCGAGGTGCCCGATGCGTTTCTCGACAACGCCGGTGTGCTCACGCTCACGCGGGGCGACGAGCGGCGCGAGATTCCAGTCGCGGCGAGCGATCGCTACCGGCTGGAGGTCGAGGATTTTGCCGACGCGATTCGGCAAAATCGCGCGCCCCGGCTCGGACTGGCGGAGTCGTTGCGCAACGCCGAGACGATCGACCGGCTTGTGGCGGCGAGCCGCTAAGATTTCGGCGGCAACTTGAATTCGACCGGAACTTCGACGTCAGCCTCCACGAACTGAAGCTGTTTGATTGCCGGATCGAATTTCCATTTCGGCACGACGGCGAGGGCCGCGACGCCAAAGGCCGGCGCGGAGGCGCGGACGAGTTCGACGGAAGCGACGTCGCCGGTTTTCGTGACGTGACACCGCACTTGGGCGGAGCCGGTCGTGCCCGATTTTTTCAGTTCCTCGGGATAAATCGGAGTGACGGAATGCGCGAGAATGGCCTGGAAGTCTTGGACATGGTTGGAGAGCAGCGCGGTCATCTTCTGCTTTTGCGTTTCGAGGTAAGCCGGCGCCATTCTCGAATGCAGCACTTCGACGCCATTCGAAAAAATATGCAGCCGATAGGCTCCGCTTTCTGCGCGTTTGTTCAGAGGAAAAACCAAGTCCAGCTGCATTTCCTCGCCCGCTGCGAGATCGGGCATTTCGGCGAAGGCGATGCCCTTCCACTTCAACTCCACGAGATCGACCACCATGAAACAATGCTGGAGCGCGGTGTCAGACCTGACACCGCCGCTGACACGCAACTCGTAGCCGACGCTTTCCACCACGCTGGTCGCGTCTCTTACGTTCACGTGCCAGACCCCGACACGTAAGTTTTTGTCAAACGAAACGAGGCCCGGCCGGTAAACCGTGGCGCGGGCCAATCCGTATTGGCTGCCTCCGCCCATCAACAGTTTGCCGCCAGTTTCGACCATGGGCGTCTGGAGGTGAATTTGCTTCACGATTTTCGGCGTGCCGCTTTCCACTGTGACAAAGACGTTTTGCCCCGAGGCCGCCGGAACGGTGATGAGCAAAGCGATTCGGGATGTCCCAGGCGTCGTTAAAAGTGCTGGGTGGATGGCAGCATAGGGATTGGTTTCAGGGATTGGTGGATTGGCAAGGGTGATATACCTCGGAGAGACAAAGGCGGGTGAGATGTCTTGGCCGGCGCCGAGGACA
>CAIMFY010000111.1 GCA_903840415.1 uncultured Opitutia bacterium
CCGTCGTCGCCCAGTCGGTCACCTTCGCCAACACCGGCTCCCCCACCTTCCACTACGACACCAGCCTGACGGACATCGCCTTCGCCGGCATCGACACTCCCTTCGCCGTCGCCAACTGGCGCGAGACCTCCAACCCCTGAGCTGCGACTCAGGTTAGCTGAAAGAGGCAGGAACGATTAACGGAACCAGCCAGTCGTCGCTCCCATTGTGATAGAGCGCACCCGGCGCCCAGGACGATCCGCGACGGCGTTCCGTTCGGAGGAGTGAAGTTATCCCGACCGACTACTCAGAAAGTCGAGTTCGACTTCATCCCCGTCGACGAGAATTCAGCTATAGCACAAAAAGCCCCAGCGGTTTGACACCGCCGGGGCTTGGGAAGGAGCAATCCTTGCTATGCGATTCAACGATAGAAAAGATCCGCGTCAGAACCGGCCAGTGACACCGAACTTGATTGCACGCGGCATGATATAGAACTGGCGGTGGCGGCTTTCGAGCGAGGTGTAGGTGATGAGATCAGCTTGGCTGATGTTGTTCACGTTGAGGAAGGCCGTGACCTCGGGGCGAATCTGGTAGGTGATGCCAGAGTTGTAGACTTTGCGCGCCTCGCGGAACTGGTTGGTGCCGGGCGAAGTGAAGCTGAAAGCAATCGGGAATTGGCAGGTATAATTCGCATCGAAGCTCGCGCCGAACTTTCCATAGAAATACTGGAGTCCGACGTTATAGGTGCGCGGGACATACCACTGGCTGGCAGAGCCAACGACCTGGCCGTTAGCGTAGGGCACGCCGAGAAACACCGCCGACGTCTGATCGTTGGTGTAGTTCGCGCGGAAGAAAAGCCCCTTCAACGCACCGGGAAGAAACGCGAGCTGCTGGCGGTAGTCGAGTTCGACGCCGTTAGTCCGCGTCGTCCCGAGGTTGAGCGGTGCGAGCAAAAAGTAGCCGGCATATAGTCCGTCAAAACCGTTGTTCGCACCGTCGCCGATTTGGACGTTGTTGTTGGTCGCAGTGCCGACGTAGTCGCGGATGTCCTTGCGGAAAACGCGGGCCGAGAAAAAGCCCGTGGTGCCGAACGAGTAGTCGATGCGGAAGTCGATATCCTTGGCAACAGCGGGGCGCAGGTTGGGGTTGCCGATCGTGACCGTGCCTGGTGGCGTGGTCGTGGAGTCAACGGAGGTGGGGCTAGCGACCATGTCTTGCAGGCGCGGCCGGCCGTAGCTGTTGGACCAGCTCGCGCGCAGCTTGAGATTCTTCGTCAAGTCGTAGGCGAGGTGGAGGCTCGGGAAGTATTTCTGGTAATTGCCCCAGGTCTTGGACGGCGTGTAGTCGGCGATCGCTCGCTGGAGGGGATCCGGCTGGGCGGCGATGAGAGTGCGTTTCGCGGCTGAGGCGGCGACGTAGAAAAACGTGTAGGTGCTGACGCGCTCGGTGCGCACGCCGGTGAGCACGGAGAGGCGGCCGAATTTGCCCGTGCCCATGACGTAGGCGGAGTTGACGTCCTCGATCATGATACGCGTGCTGCGTAATTTCTCGACGGCGTTGTAGTTCAGGTCCTCGGTCCAGAGCGCGGAGTTGCTCAGGGTGTTGTTGACGGAAGCGGGATCGAAGACGGGCATGCGCTGGCCGCCCTGCTGGATTTCGTATTCGGTGGTCGGCACGAGGCCGGTCGTCGATGGCAGCACCGAACCGGTCACGCCATACCAGCGCCGCGCCGACGGCACCCAGGCGTTCACGCGGCGGTAGATGGAGTCGAGCCCCGTCTTGAGCGTGATCGGAAACTCGGTCGGGAGGAGGTAGGACGCGTTGACGTTGGCGCTCACTTCGTTGGTGTTGCTGTCGTTGTCGCGCTTGATGAAGACCGCGGAGGTCTGGTCCGTCGGCTGGGTCGAGGCGTTGTGGGCGGTGACCACGAAGGGCGTGTAGCTGGCGGGGTCATAGACGCTCGGCCCGGCGGTCTGGGTGAAGACCTTCCCGTGCGGGTCGGAGTAATCGAGCACGAAGCCGAGCGGATCGCGCGTGCGCAGTTGGAGTTCGCCATTGTCGCGCGCGCGGCCGGCGCCGGAGTCATAGTGCGTCTGGCTCCAGCGGAACGCTTCGTCAACTTTCCAGCGGCCCCAGTTGTGGTCGAATGCGAGCGTGCCGGTGGGATTCTTGCTCGTGAAGGAAACCTTCCAGTCGTCGATGCGCATGCGCGCGGCGCCGACAAGCACGCCGGCGATCCCCGAGGTCGTTGTCGTGGGGCGAATCTCGGTGCGCGTAGAATTATAACCGGGCACTATGCTGCCATTGGGATTGGTCGTGGGATCGTAGACCGAAAGGTTGGCGCTGCCGAACGGATTGACGTGGGAGTATTGGAAGAATGGTTCCGATCCGGCGTTGTAGAGGAAGCGCAGTGAAACTTTCGTGGAGTCGGAGACTTTGTAGTCGATGCGGGCGTTGAAGGCCGAGATGAAGCGGTCGTTGAGGCCGCTGCTGCGCTGGTAATCCTGCAGCCACGCGGTCGGGCTGACAGAATTCTGATAGTTCAGCACATCAAAATCGTGCGGGTTGGCGTTCTCCTGATAAGCGAGACCAAGCATGACGCCAAGATTGCGGTGACCGCCCGCGACATCGAATACTTCGCGATAGCTGAAACTCAGGTCGGGTTTCAAGGCGTGATGCGAAATCATGTCGTTGCGCTCGGAAAACGGCGGCAGCCAGCGAATCGCCGTCGTAAAATCAATCCGGCGGCGGCCCGACATCGCAAGCGGCGACGCCGTGATGAGATTAAGCTGGCCGCCGAGCGAGTCGGCGCGCTTGTCGGGCGTCTGGCCCGCGATGACTTCCACCTGTTCATACATCGAACCGGAAAACGAGTGCATCGTCGCGGTGCGACCGTCACCGCCAACACCAGTCGCAGCCATGCCGTCGATGTTCATGCGGGTATAACCGGCGTTGCCGCCGGGTTGGCCACCGATGCTCACGCTCATCATCATGCCGTCCTCGTCCAGTTGCGCGACCGCGATGCCGGGCAGCCGCGTCATCAACTCAGCGACATTTTGCGTGGGCAGCACGCCCCACTCGTCGAACGAGGTGACGTTTTTGATGTTCGCCGCATTGCGCTGTTGTGTGAGTGCGAGCGCCTGGCCTTCTTTCACGGACTCGACCGTGAACGGCTGCATCGTCACGAGTTCGGAAGATTTCAATGCAACCTCGACCGAGGTCGCACCGGCACCGACGCTGACTTTTTGCCGCGCTTCTTCGAAGCCGGAATAACTGATCACGACATCGATCACACCGGCAGGCACGTTGCTGATCGTGAATTGCCCGGCCTCGTCCGAAAAAACCGAGCGGTTGAGCGACGGGACGTTCACCAGCGCACCTTGCAGCGCGTTATGGGTGGTGGTGCTGGTCACCGAACCGGCAATCGTGCCCGTGTCGGCAGCGCGGGCAGACAGGCAACCGAGGGTGAGGGCAGCAAGCAGGCTCGTTGCAAGGTGCAACAGCCGGAAGGAACAAGGCAGGACGCGAACGTCTTTGTCAGTGCAGTTCATAGGAGTGGAGGTGAGAAGCAGCGAAGAGTCGGCCGTGGCCGCGGGGTAAGAACTCTAAAACGTCTGCACGCATACGGCGCCGCGGGTTCCCATCCAAGGAATTTCCTTCGGCGTCGACCCCGGACGCAGGCAGGTTGGCATATTTGTCAAAAAGTTCGTCATTTATGACAATGCGGCAAACTCTCCCGTCTCGCGCATTTCACCGCTCCGCCGCGCGATTCGGTCACGCGTCGAGTCGTGCCCGCGGCCGGTTCCACCCGTCAGCGCACCTTCCGCCGGCGTCGCACCACTGGCGCCGCGCGCCCGCTGTGGCGGTAGGCGAGCGGCGATACGCCATAGGACATCCGAAACGCCCGGCTGAAACTATAGATGGAACTGAAGCCACACAGCTCCGCGATCTCCGAGACACGCTGCGGCCCGAGGCGCAATAACCCGCACGCTTGCTCCAGCCTCAACCGCCGCAAATGCCGGCCGATGCTCACGCCGCACGACGCGCGAAACCGCGCGCGCAAATGGCTCGGGCTGATACCGAGACTCTGCGCGATCTCCCGCACTCCCGGCGACGAACCGCCGCCGCGTTGGGCGATTTGATTGATGCGCATCACGAGGCCCTGTTCCGGCACCGGCGCCGCCACGACCGGGTGCGCCGGGCCCCTGACTCGCCGCAGCCGCGCTAGCAACAATGCCAGCAGCAGCACCGGGAGATCGTCGGTGCGCTGCGTCTCGTAGGCCTCGATCAATTCTGCGGCGAGCATGCGCAGCCGGGCATTCAGCTCGAACGGCCGGTAGCGCAGCGCGGCGAGCGGTTCCGCCTCCGCAAGTTCAAACGTCACGAACAGCCACGAGATCGCCTCACGCGCGGGCTTGGCGTAGTGGTGAAATTGGAAGGGAAAAACCAACAGCCCTTCGCCGGCGCGCAACCGGACATCGCGATCGTCGATGCACACCGTCGCGGAAGTGCGCAGCGCGAACATGAGCACGAAGCGGTGGTGCAGCGCACGGCCGCGCCGCGGCTTGTTGAGTTCGGAAGCCCGCGTGCGCTGGAAACAAACGATGTTGCTCGGCAACACCAGCGGTGCCGGGGTCCGCCCGAACAACTGGTGCAGCGGCTGCGGCAGGCGGGCAACGAGATCATTAAGCGCCGCGGTGTTTGGCATTTTTGTTAAAAGCTTCGTCGTTTCTGCTAACTTGCCCAATCTGGCGCCAGCAAATTGTGTTCTGTCAAAGTCTCCTCGACCCGGGCCGCCGCCGTGCTCGTCCTGTGTGGCCCTGCACCCGCCCCGCATTCAAAAAGATGAACTGGCGCGGCCCGCCACCAGCCGTCACGCTTCCATCAAGCCGAATGAGTTGCCTACCCTCCCCTGC
The DNA here is from genome assembly GCA_903840415.1 of uncultured Opitutia bacterium. Taxonomy (GTDB): domain Bacteria; phylum Verrucomicrobiota; class Verrucomicrobiia; order Opitutales; family Opitutaceae; genus CAITWF01. The sequence goes on from CAIMFY010000111.1 coordinate 4,896, forward strand.
CATCGAGTCGAAATTTCGCGGCGTCCTGCGGTTCACGATCCCGTTGGGGTTGCTCGTGTTGTCGGGCTGCACGCCGATCGCCGTCAAGCCTCCAGCCGCAACCCCGACCTTCAAGGCCGAAAAACTCGCCGCCATCGACACCGCGATCAACGAGGCCATCGCGGCGAAGAAAACGCCCGGCGGCATGTTTTGGCTCGAGCGCGATGGCGAAATCTTCCGCAAGACCTACGGTCAGCGTGCGCTCCTTCCCACACCCGAGCCCCTCGCCGACGATACGATTTACGACGCAGCGTCGCTCACCAAAGTCATCGCGACCACCACTGCGGTCATGCAGCTCGTCGAGCGCGGCCAACTCGATCTCGATTCGCCGGTGGCGCGCTATCTCCCGGCGTTCGCTCAAAACGGCAAGGAGTCGGTCACGCTCCGCCACTTGCTCACGCACATGTCCGGCCTGCGCGAAGATCTCACGCTCAAGCCGGCGTGGTCAGGCTATGCTACCGGCGTCGAACTCGCGACCAAGGAAAAACTCCGCAGCGTGCCGGGCAGCACGTTCCTTTACTCTGACATCAACTTCATCGTCCTCGGCGAACTCGTCCGTCTCGCGAGCGGCCGTCCACTCAACGACTATGCCGCGCAGGAGATTTTCAAACCGCTGCGCATGACAGACAGCGGCTTTCTGCCGCCCAAGGAAAAATGGCCGCGCATCGCCCCGACCGAATTCGCCGACGGCCAGATGCTCCGCGGCGTCGTGCACGATCCGACTGCGCGCATGATGGGCGGTGTCGCCGGTCACGCCGGACTCTTCACAACCTCGGCCGACCTCGCGCGTTTCTGCCGGATGCTGCTCAACGGCGGCGAACTCGACGGCGTGCGTATCCTGAAGGCTTCGACCGTCGCCGCGATGACGCGCGTTCAAAACGACGGCTCCGACCGCCGCGGCCTCGGCTGGGATCTCGACTCGCGTTTCTCCGGCCTGCGCGGCCGCTGGTTTCCCGCCGGCGCTTCGTTTGGCCATACCGGCTACACCGGCACCAGCGTCTGGCTCGATCCCGCGGCGCGGACGTTTTGGATTTTTCTCACGAACCGCGTGCATCCCGATGACAAGGCCAGCATTACGCCGCTGCGCCGCACGCTCGGCACGCTCGCCGCGGAGGCGATCGGTCGCGACACCGGCGCCGTCCTCAACGGCATCGACGTCCTCGAACGCGACAATTTCGCCCCGTTGCGCGGCCTGCGCATCGGCCTCATCACCAACCAAAGTGGCCGCGATCGCGGCGGCCTCGCCACGATCGATTTGTTGCACGCAGCGAAGGAGGTGAAGCTCGTCGCCCTCTTTAGTCCCGAGCATGGCATCCGCGGCGATGCGGACGCGAAGGTCAGCGACTCCTTCGACGAGAAAACCAAACTTCCCATCTACAGTCTCTACGGCGACGCCCCGCCCCGCGTGCCCGGCCAGTCCGCCGCCGATCGCGACCTCGCGATCATCCGTGCCCGCGCCCCGAAACCGGAGCAACTCCGCGACCTCGACGCGCTCGTCTTCGACATTCAGGACATCGGCGCGCGTTTCTACACCTACGGTTCGACGCTCGGCGCCGCGCTTGAAGCGGCCGGCCGCGAACACAAAAAATTCTTCGTCCTCGATCGCGTCAACCCGATCACCGGCGTCGGTGTCGAGGGGCCAGTGATGACACGCCCGCCTAGCTTCATCGGGTTTCATCCTGTGCCGGTGCGCCCCGGCATGACGCTCGGAGAGCTCGCAATAATGTTCAACGCCGAGCGCGGTTTCGGCGCGGACCTCACCGTCATCGCCTGCGAAAACTGGACGCGCAACCTGTGGCTCGATCTGACCGGCCTGCCGTGGACAAATCCCTCGCCCTCGATGCGCAGCCTCGCGGCGGCGACGCTCTACCCCGGCCTCTGCCTGCTCGAAGGCACCTCGCTCTCGGTGGGTCGCGGCACGTTGAAACCGTTTGAGCAAATCGGCGCGCCCTACGTCGACGGCGTGCAGCTCGCCGCCGAGATGAATCGCATCGCGCTCGCCGGTGTGCGTTTCGAGCCAGTGCGCTTCACGCCGATGCCCGCGCTTTATCCCGGCCCCGCCGCGACGCTCAAACTCAATGGCAAGGAATGCGGCGGCGTGCGCGTCATTCTCACCGATCGCGACCGCTGCGCGGTCATCGACGTCGGCATCGCCCTCGCGCTCGCTGTGCAGCGACTCTACCCCGAGCTATTCAAAGCCGAGACTATGGCCGCCTGCATCGGTGACGACGCCACCGTCGCCGCCATCAAGGCCGGAAAGACGCTCGCCGAAATCAAGGCCGGATGGACAGAGGGTCTCGCCGAATTCGACGCGCGGCGGAGAACTTTCCTGCTTTATCCAGCCGCCGCCGTTCGCTGATCGCGATGGCGCGTGACCGTTTCCCACCCATGCTCCTCCGCGCGTTTGCGCTGTGCGCCCTCCTCGCCTTACCAGCCGCAACGCACGGCGCGGAGATCAACTTGCCGCCGCGCCCGGTGGGCGCCGCCACGGGCACGGAATTCGCCGCGCGTCTTGTCGCGCTCGATCTCGCAGCGCGTGAAGCCGCGGTCGTCACCGAAGTGCAGCACGGCAACGTGCCGGATTTCTGGCGACGTTTCGTAGCGGTTCCGCTCGACGGCGGCGCGGCGATCTTTGTGGCGCCCGACTACCTCGCGGTCGGCGCGGACGAGGATTATTTCCTCGCGCCCCTCTCACCGGCCACTGCGCAAGCCCTCGCGGACCAGCTCGGCTGCGTGCTGCCGACCCGGAAAATGGTCGATGCGATCTATCATGCCGCGCCGCTAAAACTCACGCCCGCACCGATTCCGCCGAGTGAGGCGATGACCACCGCGCCGCTTTTCTCCCAGCACAACACCACCGTCCGCCAACAGCGCGCCGCCACGCTCGCGGCGCATCCGCTCGGCACGCTGGTCGCCGGGCACAAGAAAGATGTCGTCCTCACGCCGCAGCTCGCCGATGCACCCGGCAAGGTTGCCATCTACGGCTGGCATCGGCCCGACGGCACCGCAATCCAACCGCTCTACCTCGGCCACACGGCCAACTGGGTCGACTACAGTCACGGCATCCGACTCGTGCGGCGCGACATGACTCTCAACGGCGCACCCACCACCATCGACGCCGTGCTCGCCGATCCGAAAACGTGCACACTGCTCAGCGACGAAGGCCCGATAGGCGACTACCGCTACGCCTCCGTCCACACCGTGATCGTCGATTTCCCCGGCGAGAAAAACGAAGAGCTGCATCTTGAGCCTGGCGTCCGCGTCGTGATCAACTCGCCCGCGTCGCTCGACGCCGCGAAGCCCGTGCGGCTCGTCCTCTACGCGCTGCCCGCCGGCAACTCCATCGAGCAAACCATCGGTCACCGACTCGCTCCCGGCGACGACTGGCATTTCGACATCCAGCACCTTGGTGCGCAGACGCGCTGGCTCCGTGCGCACTCCGCCGAAGCCAATCTCATCGTCGCCTATCTCCAGTGTTCTGAAAAATCCTTTGTGCTCTGGCGCCGAGCTCATTCCGACAACCCTGCCCACGCCGTCTCAATCGTCGAGGCGCTTCACGCGCGTTTCCCGGACTCGAAGCTCGTCCTCGCGAGTCACAGCGCCGGCGGCGCCTTCGTTTTCGCTTACCTCGACGGCCTCGAAAGACTCCCCTCCAGCCTCGAGCGCGTCGCGTTTCTCGACAGCGATTACGCCTACGACACCGCGAAAGGTCACGACGCGAAACTCACCCAGTGGCTCGCCGCCTCCGACGGACACCGGCTCTGCATCTTCGCCTACGAAGACTATGTCGCGCTGCTCAACGGCAAGACTTTCGTCAGCGAGGCTGGCGGCACGTGGGGCCGCAGCCAGGCACTGCTCCGCGACCTCGCGCAGAAATTTCCATTCACGCGCTCTGATGCCGCCGGCCTGCAAACCCGCACCGCACTCGACGGTCGGGTGAATTTCTTCCTCAAGGAAAATCCCGACAAAGCGATCCTGCACACGCGCCAAGTCGAACTCAACGGCTTCATCCACGCGCTGCTGACCGGCACGCCGCTCGAAAACAAAGGCTACACTTATCTCAGCGAGCGCGTTTACTCCGACCTAATCGCTCCATGAAACTCGGCGTCGACGTCCTGTTCGAAAAACACCTCGGCCTCGTCCGCGGAAAACGCGTCGGCTTGATCACGAATCCCACCGGCGTCACGCGCGACCTCGTCAGCATCGTCGAAAAATTCCGCGCGCACCCCGACGTGAAGCTCGCCGCGCTCTACGGCCCCGAGCACGGCGTGCGCGGCAACGCTCAGGCCGGCGAGTTCGTGCCGTTCTATCGCGACGACCATTTCTCGCTGCCCGTCTTCAGTCTCTACGGTCAGGCGCTCACGCTGCCGACGGCTCCGCTCGCGGACATCGACGCGACCATGCGCGAGTTCGACACGCAGCACGCCGGCAAACAAGTCGAGGGCGACATGGTCGCCGGCATCGACGTGCTCGTCTTCGACCTGCAGGACGTCGGCACGCGCATCTACACCTACATCGCGACGATGGCCTACGCGATGTCGGCCGCGGCGGCTGCCGGGATTCCGTTCGTCGTCCTCGATCGGCCGAATCCGATCAACGGCGATACGATGGAAGGACCGATCCTGGAGTTTCCGCGGCACAGTTCGTTTATCGGGCTCTACCCGATTCCGCTCCGCCACGGCATGACCGCCGGCGAACTCGCCCAGCTCTTCAACGAGAAATTCCTGCCGAAAAAAACCGCGCTCACCGTCGTGCCGCTGGCAGGCTGGCAGCGTGGTGACTGGTTCGACGCTACCGCACTGCGGTGGGTGCTCCCATCACCCAACCTGCCGACCCTCGATGCCGCGACCGTTTATCCCGGCCAGGTGCTGCTCGAAGGCACCAATCTTTCCGAAGGCCGCGGCACCACGAAACCGTTCGAGTTGTTTGGTGCGCCATGGCTTGACGGCTACGTGCTCGCCCGCGAACTCAACGCGCTTGCCTTGCCCGGCGCGTTCTTCCGCGAAGCGTGGTTCACGCCGACGTTTTCGAAATTCGCCGCCGTGCGCTGCGGCGGTTGCCAGCTGCACGTCACCGATCGCGCGGCGTTTCGGCCGGTCGCGACGACGCTGGCGTTGCTGCAAGTCGTGAAAAAACTTTCCGGCGCCCGGCTCGAACTTCACGCCGACTACTTCGACAAAGTCATGGGCACCTCGACCGTGCGCGAGGCCTTCGAGCGCGGCGTCCCGTTCGGACAAATCGTCGCATCGTGGGAACCCGGGCTCGCGGCATTCGCACAACAGCGCGTGCCGTTTCTCCTCTATCAATAAGCCCACACCGGAAGGTGGGTGCGCGTTCGGTCCGCCGAGGGTTGCCAGCAGCTGCCGATTTCATGGGCTTTTGTAGGCGTTTAACGCGAAACTTTGCCGTCCAACACAGCGGAAAATCTTGCCATTGCGCCTAAACGTGTGCAATTGCACACTATGGCAATCACCGTGGAAGCAAAGCTGACGACGCCGGATAATTATCCGGC
>CAIMFY010000112.1 GCA_903840415.1 uncultured Opitutia bacterium
AACCTGCCGCGAGACATGCCAGACTCGTGTTGAGTCTGGCGCGATGAGTCGCTGATCGAGGGCCCAATGGTGATTCTTACACAAGGCCAGCCCGTTGGTCGGGTGGTCATTCCGCGTCTCGGAAAACGGAACGAGATGCGCCGCATCAACGAAAGTGAGTTCGTGCTCCGGCAACCAGATCCGGAGGCCGCAAGCGACGCATTGATAGTCATAGAGCTCAATGACCCGCCGGCGAAACGCCACGTTGCGCCCCGGCAGCTCGTCCTCCGGTTGAAAGACAAAAACGTGATTGCCGTAGACGCGGAACTCACGGCGCGGATGCAACCCGCTCAAATCCTCCAGCCATTGCGCCACGGCCGGCGGACACTTTGCCGGAGACGCGCCGAACGCTACGATACGATCCAGCATCCGTTGTAACGCGGTTTCCGGCCAGCCGCAGCGTTGGCGGGCGCGGAGGACGCCGTGTTCGGTGATGTAGATGAGGCTCATGTTTGGCGGTTGGTTTTGATTGAACGTTGCATCTTCGCGCGAGACCTCAGACAACCGCTGTCCTATTGCGCGATCCTCGTCACCGCCGGCCCAGCTCTCCCGCCCGCCGCTGGAGCGGATGATGCGCATCCATGAACAGTTTCAGGACGGAAACCTGACTAACTGCACGAAGTTGGCGGAACTGCTCGAAGTCTCGACCAAAACGGTGATGCGCGATATCGCGTTCATGCGCGACCGGCTGGGATTGCCGGTGGAGTACGACGAAAAGGTCTACGCCTATCGCTACGCATATGCCGTAAAGTCATTTCCGACGGTGCAGGTCAGCGAAGGTGAACTGCTCGCGCTCCTGGTTGCCGAGAAGGCGCTCAGGGAATAGGAGGGCACTCCCTACCACGGGCAACTCGCTCACGCTTTTGAAAAGCTGGCTGCCGCATTGCACACCAAGGTGAGCTTTGCGCCGGACCACATGAACAGCGTGTCGTTTCACCACACCGGGCTAGGCAAGACCGACCTCAAGGTGTTCGACCGGCTGGCCCGTGCCCTGCAAGGATCGCGCGAGGTCGAGTTCGACTACTTCAAACCTGGTGGTAAGGCGGTCGAAAGCCGCCGGGTGCGGCCGTACCACCTCACGAACCGGGATAATTTCTGGTATCTGGTGGCGTACGATACCGGGCGGAACGATCTGAGACACTTTGCGGTCGCCCGGATGCGGGATGTCCAGGTGATGGAGCGGAAATTCGAGCGACCGGGCGACTTCGACCCCGAGGCTCATTTCGCTAAATCGTTTGGCGCCTTTGTGGGCAAGGGTGACCACCGGGTATTGGTACGCTTCTCGCCGCAAGTGGCCGACCGCGTAAAGGAGAGGGTCTGGCACCGGTCGCAGGTCGAGAAGGAGTGCAGGAACGGCAGCTTCGAATTGACCCTGCGGGTCGACAACCTCGACGAGGTGGAGCGCTGGGTGCTCGGCTGGGGTGCTCACGTTGAAGTCATCGCTCCCACCGAACTTGCCGATCGCGTGCGTAAAACCGCCGAACAGGTGCGTAAATTGTACCGCCGGTAGTCCTCTGTACAGCGGTTTCCGACGGTGCTTTGGCTTGGTTGACTGAGTCAATAATCAGTCAATCCGAGGTCAACCCGACAGCTAATGCGGTGGCCCCTGGCTCGTTTCGACCTGCGCGGAATCTCAGGAAACGGGACAGTGGCTACGCTCCGACCATTGGCGGTTATTTTGGCATAGGAATTCCCACCCGATGTGCTCTTGAGCGAGGCGTTGGCCGGCCCGAATAATCGTGCTGGCTGGTTCGGCCAGATCGCGGAGCCATGCGCAATCGCGATCTACGTCGTCGGTATTTTCGTCACTTTCGGCCGGCGCTACGGGCGAAAGGCGGAGCAACTCTCGATAACTCCACCAGTGGGGTTGGACAGGGGGCAGGCCGGCGGCAACCGCCCGGTCTGACGCACAACGCGGAATGCGAAGACCTGCGCCATCCAGATCTCCGAAGTAAAACACCTCGCGATGGCCGCCAAGTTCGGCGAATACCGTGGCGAGATAGAGCACGCCTTCGCGGAAACGGTCCCCACCACCGTAGACGACGGCCCCAAACAAGGAGTGCTTTTCGTTCCAGCGCCGATAGGAGTCCCAAGTGGCCACGTTTTCCAGAACGATTATTGGTTTAGCGGAATCAGAGCCCCGAACCCAGGCGAGTGGTTCGGGCACGACGAAACACCGAAGGCACGCCAAATTTAGTCGGTTTTCATCAAAGAGGGCCGAACCGCGGTAAAGTTCATCAAGCCGCTTTTCGTCGCCGAAAATGTCGAGCGAACGTTCCTTGATGGGAACGAGCAAACGGCTGCGACCACCACCCTTCAGGAACACATCAATCCGATGAACTTCATCGAAAGTGACTGCCAACCGGGCGCGGACGCAGAAGCTCAGTTCAGGCTCCCACACCCAGGTTCTGAATCGTTCAAGATCCTCGTTGCTGACCAGCACGAAGCCAAAGGCTTCTTTCCATCGTGCTTCCTGGTCGAGAGGTATGAGTACCCGGGCAATGCGCTGCGGGTAATATTTCACCGGTTGCAGCTGCAACCACCCCGCCATGGCAAGTGCCTGCGCGTCGCGGCCCGCCTCCTCTTGTTCGATTCCGCTGTGCAGACCGGCGTCCGCGAGAATCTTCTCCCAGTCCCGGCTGAAGGGGCGACTGGTCGCTTCGGTGCGGTTACCACGGGCCTTTCGCCATTGCGCGAAGAGTTCACGGGCCACCGGTATTCGCGTTAGGTCCATAGCTTCAGGCTAGGGCGTCCATGGCTTCGGGCATCGTCATGATCATCGGGACATTGTCGATCCGGGTGACGTATCCGTCCTTGGAGTTGCTCTCGATATGCTTGCGACAAACCACCACCGTTTGGGCGTAGGGCACCATGACCCCCAATCGCTCGGGCGGAAACGCCATGACGAGTTGCAATTGGAAGCTGTCCGCGAGGGCGAGGCAGTCTTCGATGCCGTCGCCAGACAGTTTCGAAAATGCTTCGTCCATGACGACGAGCCCGAGTTGTTGCGACCGATGTGACTGGCGATTGCCCTTGTCGTATACCCGGCGAAACGCGGCCAGCATCGAAATGAAGAATGGGGCTTGGTTTTCACCGCCACTCAAGTTGCGTCCGCTCTTGCCAAGGGAGATTGGTGGAGCGTCCGGGCGGTCGGCCGGCACCATTTCGATATCGTAGTGGTGATAATTGCGGTAATCGAGCAGGCGACGGGCGTTCTCGCTGCCCGCGGCCGAATCGTTGATGGCGCTCATCATCTCTGCCTTGGCCTGTTTGACATCGTCTTCGGCGATGGCGGCCATAAGCGGGTCCGATTCAGCGAATCCTGTGTCGAGTAAACGCCATGCGGCACCGTAGCCCGACCGATCGCGTCGGTAGCTGATTCGATAGCGATATTTCCCGACCGGTTGGCCGAGGTGTTTGTCCAGCGATTTGATCGTCCGCTCCGCTTCATCCGTTCGCTGCTTCAGTTCCTTGAGGACATTTTCCTCCAAACGGCGTTCCCAATCGCACCGCCGGTCCTCGGCGAGTTGACGCGACTTCGCCAGCTCCACTTTTTCCAACGTTTGGAGCCGCAGGGCCCAAGGTTGGTTGTCATCGTCCTCGGCATTGAATTCGTGCTGATATTCGGGATGGCGGAGCACGCCGCGATCGTCTCGCACGGCGGCAATATCACGACGTTCGCGGAGACGGTCCCCCTTGGCTTCGAGCGCCTCTTTCTCCGCGGCAGAAGCACGTTCCAACACCTGATTGAAACACTCCTGCCATTGAGGAAACTCCACCCGGAGAGCATCGCGTTGAGCGACGAGTTCGGCGTCGAGGATGCCACTGAAATTGCACCCAAGGTGGGCGCGGTCTGATTGAACCCTGATGCCAAACTGCACGATCTTCGCTTCGGCGGCTGCCTTTCCGTCGCGTGCGGGTTGAGTCTTGGTGGCGAACATGCTGGCCTCGTTGTTCAGCACGGCAATGCGCCCGTCGATTTCCGCCTTCTTGTGACTGAAGGTATCCAATCGTCTTTGACGATCCGCTCTTTCGGGCGTGGAGAGAAGATCGATCGTAGAAGTGAGCGTTTTGAGCTGTTCGTCGAGTCCTGGAAGCTTGGGCAATTCGCCCGCTCGTTCAGGCAGAGACGCATCGCCTAGTCCATTGTGTTTGGCGGTATCCAGCCATGCATTCACGTCACGGCGAAGGCGCTCGCGGGAGGTTAGCAGATCAATCGCCTCCATCTGGGCTTTGGCGACCTCCGCCCGCATGCGTTCGAGGCCGATTTTACCCAGCGTAAGGGGAACAGCTCCGGTGCCCTTCAACCGGCGACGAATTGGCGAGTCCTTGAAGAAGCCGTCTGGAGTGATGGCGCGCGCCGCAGGGCACCTTTCGAGTTCCTCCGCGTTTTCCACACAGGTGATATCACCCAAGAGCCGCTCGACATAGTTGCGGGCGAGTGGATCCGAAACGTCCACTTTTTCCGCAAGCGAACCGACCTGTCTCGACGTGCGGAACTGGCGGGTTTCACTTGGATTCAGCAACGACTCCGCTTCGCCACGACCAGGAGCGATCCGCCGGAGGGTGGCCAGTGCTTCCTGATAATCAGATTCGTCGTTCACGACAATCACGCCGCGATGACGCTCCAAGCAGAGCTCTAGGGCCGGCCACCAACGTTCGCTATCTGGTCTAACCTCGATCAGGCGGCCGAGTTGTTCGGCGCGATTGCCCACGCGTTCGCGAACGGCCTGAAAAAGTGGAAACGCCCCGGGAGCCTGCCCGACATCGAGGTTCTCCCGGTCTGCCTTGAGTTGGGCCAATCGCTTTTTCATGGCCTCAATCTCCTGCGCAAGAGGGCTGATCAGTTCCTTCACGGCCTCCCAGATCTCATGAAAGCGGGCGGCCAGCTTCTGCATCGCTAGCAGACGATCAGATTCAGGCCCTGCGCGCAGGGCCTTGAGCAGGCTTTCATCGACCACCAGTGCTGGCGCCAGGCCTTCCAGTGACAACGCCCCGCCGTGTTTAAGCCACTGCACCCAGTGCTGTTGGCGGGTGTCCAAACGCTGGCGAGCGGTGAGCAGGGCGGCGCGCAACGTCTCCACTTCCAACGTCAGCGCCTTTTGATCGGCGGAAAGTTGGTGGAGCCGAACCTCGTTGGGATCGCGACCTATTTCCAAACTCACTTCGGCAATCAGTCGCGCGATGTTCTCCACCTCCAAACGTTTTTGCTCCAGTTCCGCTCGCTGACTGCGGTATTCCTCTTCGAGTCGCTGGACCGTGGCGGCATGGCGATCGCGAAGGTCTTCCTGCTGTAGCAACTCCAACTGGAGGTGGTTGTGACGAAGCACCGCACCTTCTCGTTGAGCGGCCTGATAGCGAGCGTGGTGGTCACAAATTCGGGTCAGAAAAGCGGCTTCCTCCTCCTGCTTAAGCAGACGTTGCCGGGTGTCTTCGTAAGCTATGAGCGCAGTCCGGACGTCGCGCACATCCAGCGGATTTTCTTCGAGGATGAAGTCGCGGATAAATTTTTCCACATTGTCCTCTGGCTCGAACGCGATGGCCTTGGGGAATGTCCGGTGAAACGCCTGCCGGTCGAAATAGAGGTGCTGGTGGGTCGCCATTTCCGACAGGTAGTCCTGCTGGCGGGAAAATAGGCAGCTGTTGTCGTATTCCCGGCGAATCCAAGTGCGGAAATGCTCATCGTCGAGCATCTGCCCATCAGTGGTTAGATCCGCATACTCCAACCGAGCGGGAATGCCAAAATAGGTCCGTTTCGGATCAACCTGCGGGCTGGAGTATTCGAGGCGAATGCCCCAAGTCTCGCGCTTGGGCTCCTGCCCGCGCTCCAAGGGGCGGGTGAACTCCAGGGCTGCCACGGTCACACCGCTGGCACGGAGGAAGTGGCGTTCGCCATTGCGGGTTTTCTGGTTGGTGTCGCCAAGGCAATAGCCGACGAGATCGCGACCGCGGGCAGTGCCGGCCGCCGCCCGATTGGCGCGCCAGCCCTCCCCGAGCATGACGTATTGGATCAGGTCGAGCAGGGCGGACTTGCCGGTGCCATACGAGCCGGAGACCAATACGTTGTCGGCAACATCGAAGATCTGGCGGAATCCATACCAGTTGAGCGCGATTATACGCGTGAGGGAGATGCGCTGGCTCATGGGGAGGTAATGGCGGTGTCGTCAGGACCGGTGGCCTCAGCGCCTGGTGTCGCGGGGGCGTGGGTAGCGCGCTGCTGTTCCCAAGCCGCTTCGTTCTCGAAAGGTATCACGCGCGCCAGTGTGGGCAGTATCTCGATCTGGGTTTCGCCGAAGCGGGCACCATCCTCCTGTCGTTGAATGCGCAGCAACCTGCGGCCGCGGAGCTTCGCCAGCATCTCGCGCATGAGAGCCTCGGTTGGCGGGTCAATGCGCTCGAAGTAGAGTTTGAGCCGGGACCAGATGTCGTTGGCCGTGACCACCACGGTTGCGACCGTTTGCTCCATCCGGGCATCGTGGTAGATTCGCCAAAGGGTGAGCACGAGCAGTGTCTCCGCCTTGTTGAAGCGAGCGAACAGGCCGCAGTCGCCCGGTACTGGCCGTAGCTGGAAAATTGGAAGATCTGGATCGGGCACCAATTCAAGATTGAGCGGCGCGAAGTACTCGCCGATCTCCCGCTGATACTGCCGTGCGAGGAGGAAGAGTTCCCGATCCCGTCCCGAGTCTCCGAGGAGCGCGCCAGAAGAAAGGAGTTGTGTGAGGACGTCGGACAAAGCCGCCCGGTCGTCATCGCGAATTTGCGGCCAAAAAGAGGGCCAAGGAAGTGGCATGGTCAGGAAAGGCGTTCGAGGGTGAGGCGTTCAATCAAATGGTCTCCCAGCGGATCGCGCGGAATGCGATCGGGCTCGGTCCCGAAGTCAGTGCGCAGCGGTTGTACGCGCCAGCGGATGGAGCGCCGCGAACCCGGCGCCGGGCCATTGTCGAAGGCGAGCACAGCCAAGAAGTCGAGCAGGTCATCCTGCACTGTGATCCTGAACTGGTCGGTTGATAGGCGCGCGCCTTTCGCGGGCAGATGCTTTTCGATGAAGCGGGCTGCGCGCTGCGGATTGAGTACATACAGGTTCCGACTACGGAGTTCCTCCTTCGCGGCCTCCGCATCCGTGTCGTTCGGTTGGGCCTGAAACGAAAGATCAACTGGCGGACGTAGACGGCGGGTACGGGCCAATGAATCGTTGCCAAAGTAGCTCTCCGCTTCGGCGCAAAGCAGACTCATGCCCGGTTCATGAACAAGCGCTGCGAACGACTCTCCGGCATGCGTTTCCGCCGCAGTGGCGAGATAGTTCTTCACCTGTTCCGGTCGGCGGCCCCGCATCTCGGTCTGGTAACGGTAGCGTGCCGCTGAAAGATTGCTGAAGTCGGCCATTCGGCCATCGATCAGCTTTTGCTTGTTGGGAATGGCGCCAAGTTGGCTTGCGAGGCGCGTCAGCCACCGCTCGGCCTCGGCATAGCCTTGAGCTTCCTCGCATCCGAGATGCTTCATCAGGCCCTCGGCGAGCCGTTGTTTGACGAACGGATCGTAGGCCGCCTCTTCGACAATGTTGCGCGCCCGGTGGAGACGCGGAATCAGGCCGGCTTCCTGCAAGGCGTCGTAGCAGACCATGTGCTCGCCGGCGTGAAAATCGACGAGGAACCGATTGAGCGTCTCTTGGGCGGAGCCACTGGCGCGCTGGGCCGTCTCGTGCTGGGAGACCAGACTTTCGACCGCGTGCATCTGATTTATGGCGCGACCGGTGCGCTCCTGAAGATCCTTCACGCGCTGGCGCATCTCCTCTGAACTCAGATGGTTTGGATCAAATGCGCCGGGCCGCAGCAAATCCTCGCAGAGGGCACGCAACGTCGCGGCGAAATCCTTCAGTTCAGCGGGGCGATCTTCGGCGAGGTCGCGCAAAAGCTGAAGCAAAAGGCGCAGGCGCGGTGAGATCAGCACCCAGCGTTCATCAAGGCTAATCCGCCGATCCTGAATCCAGCCCGCCTCGAGGAGTTTGTTGAAAAACTGCCCGGCACGCTGGTTGACGTCCACGAGCCGTCCGCCCTCGTCGTCGTCCAGCAGTGTGTCCGGATGAGCGATGAGCACTTCACGGATCAGACCCCGTGCTTCATCATGGGCGATCTGCCCGCCTTCATCGGCAGCCTCGGCCAGCTGATCCGCGCAGTCTATATAGAGTTCCGCCGAAGGCCGCGCGAGCGGACGGAAGAAGCTCCCGGAAAGGAGTGGTGCCAGGCGACGGCCGAGGGAGGGCATCTCCGAAAGACTCATAAAACTTGATGCATGCGTAGGTCAGCTCGCTCAGGAATGTGGTAAAAATCGTGAAACGACAGGGGGACGATCTCATTCGCCTTCGACGTTCTCGATTCAAACACGGAAGGACTTTTGGGGCACATGATGGTACTCAACGGGGTTCAGGCTAGAATAGCGATGGTGCTGCAACCACCCGACTCTTTGGTTACCTTGATCTGAGCCGCGATGCGTTCCTGCATGGCCGGAACGTGCGAGATGACGCCAATCGTTTTTCCACCGGCCTGTAGATTCTCCAATGCCGACATGGCGGTTTCCAGCGTATCCGCGTCGAGGGAGCCGAAGCCTTCGTCGATGAACAGCGACTCGATGCTCGTACGACCGCTCGCCAGCTCGGAGAGGCCCAGCGCCAGCGCAAGGCTGGCCAAAAAACTCTCGCCCCCCGAAAGACTGCGCATCGGGCGGGCGACGTCGGCCTGGTAATGATCGATAATCTCCAACTCCAAATCGCCGGCTTCGCCGTCCGCGGCGCGACGAATTGAATAACGGGGATTGAGCTGCACGAGGTGCCGGTTGGCCAGGGTGGTGAGCCGCTCGAGGGTGAGACCTTGGGCAAAGCGGGCGAAGACTGAACCGTCGGCCGATCCGATCAGGGCTCGGAGCTTGTCCCAACGGACATAGTCGCGGTGAGTGCTTTCGATCTGAACGACGAAGGCGGCCTGCCGGGCACGCTGGTCGTCGTCATTCTTCATGAGGGCACGGATTTCGCCGACCGAACTCTGCAAAGTGGCGCGTTCTGAATCGAAGGTGGTATGTTCGGTTTGGAGAGTTGCCAGTGTCGATGCATCTTCGTTTGCAGTGGGAGGAAGTGCTGCACGTTGCGCAACGACGGCCGCGGCTTGGGTCGCAAGCGTGACGCGGCGCTCATCCAGGCGTTTTCGCAGGGCCGTGAATGTGCCGGCATCAGCCGTGGGGAGCAGCGCGGCACGGACGGCGTCTTCGCTGACGAAACCTGCCGCCGTCGCGGCGGCGTTGAAACGGTCCGCGATGGTCTGGCGTTCGTTGGTCCGTGCGGCGAGAGCCAGCGTGAGGCGCTCCTTTTCCTGGTTTGCCGACGCTTGTGCTTGCCGGAGTCTCTCGGCTTCGGCTCGCGTGGTGTTTGTGAGATTGCGCGCTTGTTCGAGCACGGCCTCGGCTTCGCGCTGCGCGACGGCGACGGCGCGGTCGCCGAACTTTTCTCGGCGAACGCCTTCCCGACTTTCGAAATCAGTTTTCGCGACCGTAACTTTCTTGAGCGATTCGGCAACGGCGACGGTCGCGGACGTAAGTTGCTGGGACAGTGCTTCACGCTTTGCCTGCTGGGCGCCAAGGTCACCGTGTAGCTTCTGTGCCTCCAATTGCCGGCGCGTGAAGGCCTGCGTGCGAGCCTTCAAGGCCTCAAGCAGCCCGGGCACCTGTGCGAGGTCGGTCGGGATTGGAGCAAGGCCGGACACGATTTGAGCGAGGGACGCTTTTTCGTTGGCGGCGTTTTGGCGATGCCCGGCCAGGGCGCTTTCTAAAGCCGGCAACTGGTCTTGGGCCTGGGCAGTTAACGCCGCCTGTTTCGCCACTTCGGTTTGGACGCGCTCTAGCTCGATGTTCGCCGTCTGCAGTGCGACTGTGGCTTTCTGCATCGCCTGCTCCGCGCCTCGGACGGATATGATCTGAGCGTTGCGTCGGTTTTCCTCGGCTTGAAGGGCACTGATGTTTGAGAGAAGGACGGATTCGTGTTGAGACTGGTCCACAAGACCGTGCGGTGCGGCGGCGACATTCCATGAGATCGCGAGCGCCGCGTGGTCTGAGTTTAGTTTCGCGCTGTCGGTCGCGAGACGTTTTTGGTCGGCGAGGAGTGAGGCGTGACCTTTCTCGGCCTCGGTAAGCAGGCGCTGCGTGGTTTCCAACTCGGCCTCCGCCTTGGCCACGCCCTGGCGGACGGCGGCCAAGTCATTGGCGGGAAGACCGGCGGAGGCGGCATATGGATGGTGGATGGCGCCGCACAGGGGACAGGGTTCGTTTTCCTGTAGCGCGGTGCGGTGACTTTCGAGGGACTGTACCCTCTCAGCGAAGGCCAAAGTAGTGCGTTGGGCCGCGAGCAGTTTCGTCGCGCCGTCGTGACGCAGCTGCAAATTTTTGCGATTGTCGGCGGAGCGGAGTACCTCGGATGCGTTGTGCTCAGCTTCCTTTTGGCGAACGGCCAGGTCTGCCGCCAATGTTCGGAGCCGGGTTGCGTCCGTGGCGAGTTTCTCCAGCGCGAGACGCCGATCACGGGCTTCGTCGCGGCGGGTTTCGATATCCACGAACGGGAGCTTTTCGCTCGCCGTGTCCAAGACGCGGCCGGCCGCCTCGACTTCCTCGGTCTTGGTCTTCAGGTCACGCTGGAGCGGGGGGAGCTTCGCTTCCAGTGAAAGAACAGAGTTCTGCAACCGTTCAACTTCCTTCAGACGGTTGGTGAGGGCCTGCTGCGCTTGAGTGGAGGATTTCTCGCCGGCTGACCAACGGGCAAACGCGGCCTGAAGATCCGGTAGTTGCGCTGAAAGGTTCGCATCGATGGTGTGCTCGGCGATCCAAGCAACCGCATCAGCGTGAGCTTTGGACAGTTTTTGCAGGGCAGCCTGTTCCTTCGCGAGGGAGGCCGTGAGAGTTGCGACGGTCCTTTCTAAACCGCTGTGCTGTTCAGTAACTTGGCGCAGGGCCTCGCGGGCGGTGGCGAGGGATTTGTCCTGCTCGGTTACCTCGGTCCACAAGGCACGGAGCTGGCCATGGCGAACCTCCTCGGCGGCAAGTGCGGCCTTGGCCAGTTGGGCGGCGGTTTCAGCGGCTTGATAGAGGCGTGCGAGTTCTGGCAGCTTGGCTTCGAGCTTACGGAGAGAGGCCAAATCTTTCCCGTGGTCGATGGCGAGACGCTCCAGCGAGGTCAGGTCCGCGATGAACGGCGCGGCCTTTTCGTGGTTGTCGAGCTGGGCGAGCGCGGGCGTGGCTTCGCGGCAGGCGTTGGCGTGCTCATTCTTGTCCGCTTCCAACTGGCGGGCAGAGCTTTCAATTTCGAGCCAGCGTTGGGCGTTAGCAATGCGCTTTGAAAGCGCCTGCAGGATCCCGGACAATTCGGTCAGCCGCATCAATCGCCTCGCACACGGACTTAAATTCCTTCCAGAGGCGCTCCAGCCTCTGCCGCACAGAAGAATCTTTCGGGCGTTTCGCGCTGGCGATCTTGACCATCGCATCCTTCAACGGAAAGCCGGGTGGCTTGT
>CAIMFY010000113.1 GCA_903840415.1 uncultured Opitutia bacterium
CGCCTGAATCGGCCGACTCTCCGTGTTCTCCGCTGTTTGGTCGCTTGCTGCGGCAAGCCTTATGGCTCCTGTCCTCGCAAGCGACCAAACAGCTACCCGTCAACGCGGTTGTCTGTGTCCACTAATTCGAGGCAATCTCATACAAGGGGAAAAAACCGACCTAGTAAGTTCCGCATTGTTGCACATGTCCTGCCCGATACTTAGCACTCATTGGTGCTATTGCGTAGGCATGCCGCCGAGCCGCTAAGCGAGCAAGCCCCGCAGAAACGCAGTGGTTTTCTAGTGTCCTCAGCTTGATCGGAGCTGGTATCGTGCAGCGAAAGTGCGCAAAAAAGGGCGCCGATAACCAGTCGGCGCCCAACTGACTAACCTTGCAAACCTTGAACTGAACACCGGGAGCTAGACTAAAAACATCTCGGTTTGTTCAACGGGATTGCAGCTACGGCGGAGATTTTACGCGTCTGTAACAATAGGGAGGAATAGAAAATCGAATGGGGTTTTTGCTGGAGAAGATAGGGCCAATTTCACGGGGCGCCGGAGGCTACGATTTTTTCGGAGGCCTGTTCGAAAAACTTGTCAGCGCCGGGCACGAGTTCGTGATTTATCCAGGTCGATTCCGAGCGCTTGCTTCCGTCGGACCAATGGGTCGTCCAATCGCTTGTGCTATAGTCATGATGGAGCCACACCCGCTGTTTTGTGCCGGTGGCCGAGCACTGGGTTTCGAGTCCAACCTTCGTGCCCAGTCTATATTCAGTTTCGTGCTGCTTGGTACCGTCGGGATAAAACCAAGTTTCTTTGCCCTGCAGCAACACTCGGCGGTCGCTGCCCGATGCCATTGCCCCAAGTGAGGCGCGGGCGGCCACTGGCGTAATTTTCCTGGTGCGAAGTGACCGCGGAAAGGGTGGTCGCATCGCTGTGATCCATGCTTGGGTCGTCTTTGGCCAAGGTGGCGTCGCTCAGGATCCACGCTTCGTTCATTTCGAAATGCAGCGCGGGGTGGTTGAGCGACGTAATCAGATTGATCAGGCCGTCCGGCGCCTGCCGCGCGACGCAGTACCTGCGCGCGGATGCGGCGGAGCAAACGCTCTTCGCGGTTGTCTGCCATATTACCCCCGTCGTCCGCCCGAACTATCGCGTCGGCGTCCCGCGCCGTGGGTTTTGGAAGGAAATCATCAACACGATCAGCGGGTTCTACGGCGGCGGCGGTCTCGGCAACGACGGCGGCCGTGCGACGGAAGACGTTTCGGCCGACGGCCACAGCCAGAGCATTCGGCTCACACTCCCGCCACTCAGCACCACGATTTTCAAATGGACGGCTGAAAATTAGCGCGGTCGGTTAAATAATCCATTCTGGCGCATGCTACTTGCTTCAGTAAATCAGCATAACGATCCGATACGGGCCTCTTGGCCGGTCATGTTACGATGACGTAGAATCGCTGGGACGGTGATGGCCAGTTGGCCTCTGACTTGCTAGCATGGTGGCGTCCGGGGGATCTTAAAATCGAATCTTCCGAACCAAATCACAATGGCCATAAAGAAAAAAATCACGACCGCTCCACCAACTTCGCTCGCTCCGGCGAAAGGCACTTCACCATTGGCGGCGAAGACACCTGAGGTCGTCGCACCCAAAACGCCGCCTACGGTTTCTGCCAAGATTATCGCGCCCGCCCCGAAGCCGTCCACGGCACCGGCCTTTCCTTTGTTCCAACGCCCAGCTGTTAAGCCTGCGGTGATTGCGCCCGCACCTGCGAAACTAGCTCCCAGTGTTCGAGCGACGGCACCGGTCACTCCCGCGGCCAAGATCACGGCGCCAATTCTCTCACCCAAGATCATCGTTCCGACGCCGGCGAAAACAACTCAACCAGCGGCTATATCAGTGCAACGCTCCGTCGATGTTCCCCCTTCGGTTTCGCTCGCCTCCGCAAAAACGCCTGTGTTTGTCCCGAACGTTCAGCCGCAGACGGTTCCAGCCACAATTGCCGCTTCGACCGCGGAGAAGCCGGTTTTGATCGCCGACCGGGTGGCGGAGCCCTCCGCGAAAAAGGCGGTGGTGGAGGCTTCGGTCCCCCGGGTGGAATCAACGAACATTACGGCGCTGATCGACATTGGCTTTGGCAACAAGCTTTACATCCGTGGCGAAGGTCCCGGTCTGAGTTGGAGCCGTGGTGTCATGATGAACTGCATTGCTGACAACCAATGGCGGATCGCGCTCCGGGCATCATCCCGTCCGGTCGCATTCAAGTTTTGCGTCAACGATCTCACCTGGAATGCAGGCGAAAACTACACTGCTGGAACCGGTGCGGAAGTAATGCTTACGCCGACCTTCTAACCGCCAGGCTCCAATATTGGCTCAAACCCGGGCAATTAAATTACTACACTCTGATAACTTCGCGATGGACGTCGTCAGCTCGTGCGGTCGGGATTATCCGGCCGATTTAGCGCAGGTCGTTGGGCTTTTAGAGTCTCTCCGCTGTATCTGGCGCCCCCACGGGGAGTATTTTACCTATGAAGATATTTGGAATAATCGAAACTTGGACAATATTATGACAAATTGGACCGAATAAGATTTTTCCCGAGGTGACTGGCATCGCGGATACGGCGATTTTCCCGTAAGCCAGTAGTGACTATCAGCAGAAAATTCATGCCGGAACGTGTTTCGAAAGAGTAGGGTATCAACACTAACCAAAGTAGACTAGCCATTGCCCCTCATGATCACCCCAATCCTCGCCACGATCAGTCTGTTCAGCGCTGACTTTCTCTCATTTTACGCGATCCACTGTAGATCAGCCGCTTATGACCGTGGGACAGGCTCTAGATAAATCCGAGGAGCTTTCCGGAAGTATCGACCACCCTGTATGCCCGATAGCTCAACAACTGGCCACCGCGATCCTGGTCTGGCCGCCCTCGTGCGTGCCGGACCTTTTCATATCCCTACTTGTGAAGGGTCGGTTGTCAGGAAGCTACTTTATGGCGGGTGTCGCTTTTCAAAATTCCTGCCAACGCCGTCTTGATCCATGCTTGGCGCGCCACTCCGATGCGATCTGCCTCTCGGTCTATATCAGCCAAAAAGTCTTTGGGGAAATCGACATTTACGCGCTGAATGTCACGCCCCGGACGCGTTCCTTTTGAAGGGTCGATGAATCGCATGATGTCTTTGCCAGACTCAAAGCGACGGAGGAACTCCTTTTCGGTGATAGTCTCCTTGCCATCCCGGCTGGTGATTTTGTTAGTTTTTTTCATAAGCAGTAACCTCCTGTTTTCGCGACCGCCGAACACTGATTATTCGGATATTTTCGCCGCGATGGGCGATAATAGCAGTCCATGTCTTGGTGCCGATCCGTCCGATGACCGCAAAGCGGACCTCGTTGTCAAAGGGGAGCGGATATTGAATGCGATCCGGGTCATTCCAAAGAGCTTGCGCTTCGACAAAGTCGATGCCGCGCTGAGCATGGGTTTGGGCGGACTTCTTCGGATCGAACTCGAATGGCACAGACAAAAACTACGGTCGACGAGAATCCTGTAAAGCGCTTTTTCTATACCTTTTAGCGCCGGCATTGCGCTACCTTTACCCTCGTGCGTATCCCCGCATTTTAAGCCAGACCAGCGCGCCGCCGCTGCGCGAGACTGCATGAATCTCGTTCGTGCTCATTCGATGGTCGGCGTGCAAGTCGGGTGGATCGTAATCGTGTGATCGGCGACTTTGTTGCGGCGTAGGCTATCTCCAGTCATTGGAGCTGGCGTCTCGTGAGCAGGCGCTAAGTGAAAGATTATTCTCTCTTTAACGATGCTAAACGCTGCCGACATCGAGACTGTCGAAACCTCCTGCGAAGAGACGACCGCGGTTACTGTTATCAGGGGGATGCCAGCCATCAGCTCATGCTGAAAGAACTGTTCGCCACTGAAGTGCTGCCAGTAGGGATTCGCACCGTGCGGCGATTGTCCGTTCCTAACGGGTCCAATCCGGTCCTGGCAAAAACTCGAGGAAGGATTCTGCACCCATCGTTATTCGAGAGGACGACGACGGGCTTATTCGCCAAGTCCGGCCGAAAGACCTGTTCGCACGAAGCGTAGAAGGATTTGCAATCGATGAGGGCACACACGACGGGACTCCATGATCAAAACGACTGGATCGCGTGCGCGACGACGCCCAGATTTTGTCTTCGTCGGTGATCGGAATGGGTGGGTATTTTTCGTTCGCGGCCTCTAGCCAGCACTTCCCGCCCTTCTTGCGGAGTTTCTTCGCGTTCAATTCCGTTCCAACGACTGCAACCGCGATACTGCCATCGTGTGCCTCGAGCGAGCGAACTACGATGAGCAGCGCGCCGTCGCGGACACCGGCCTCTTCCATCGAATCGCCCCGCGCCCGCAACATGAATGAGGCAGCGCGATGCCGGATTAATGAAATGGTCAATCGACGGATGCGAATGACGTTGCAGTGAATGCGGCAGAGGGCGGACTCAATTCTCGCTGTCAGACTTGTGGTTCTCGTCGATCTCGAGTCGGAGGTAGTCGTAGACGACACCTGAGGTGATTTCGCCAGCGGGGACCGTGAGCGTCATTTCGTTTGCTCCGGGCTTCAGCAAGGCGGCGTCGAATTTCTGGGCGTATTCGCGCCAAATTCCCTTGTTGGTATTATAGCGGAGGGCGTTGGTGGCGACGGTGCGGATCGTGCCGACGCTTGTTCCGTTGACGGCCACCGCCAGACCGTCGCTTCCGTCGGCGCCTGCTAGTGCTACGCGCAGAGTGGCGAGACCTTTGTCAGCTTGGTCGCGATTGAACTTGATCGTCCACGTAGTTGCGCGACCGCGGCCATAGACGCGCCACGGGCCGGTCTGATCGGTCGGGGGATATTTCTCCGGCGACTCCGCCTTCACCCAGCCGAAGCGCTGGCTGGCAGGATCCTTCGCCTCGGGATTAAGCCAGGCGGTGGATTCGCCATGCGGCACCTGCTGGAAGAACCAGTCCTTCTGATAATCGCTTTGGCCGATCGTGTAGGTGATGTCGTTTGGGAAAAGCAGCGGGTAGCGCAGACCCCAGCCCCAGAGCCAGTAATTCGCGCTGTCGCCCTTGAAGAACTTGCCAGCGGTGCGATCAGGGTAGCCGATTTCCCAAATCTGTTTGCCGTAGCGCATTGGCTTCCATTCGAGCCGGCCGAGATCGATCGACTGGCCGGCCTCGACGGTGATGTCGGTCTTCGCAAATTCGCCGAGCACGCCCTCGGCGAACGCATGCAGTGCGTAGGTGCCGGGACGAACATTCGTGATCGCGAACCCGCCGTCGTCGCTCCCTTCGGCCCAGAACTGGTAGTAATTCGCATCGTGGTCCCAGGTGACGAGCCGGCCGTTGCCCGCACGCAGCGCGAAGGCAGTGCTGGGTCCTTCGAAATCCGGATGCGTGAGACCAACCCACAGATGCGGCAACTTGGTCGAGGCGGCCTGCGGATCGTTGAGCGCGAGTTTGCCCGCGACGGTGGCACGACCGGACTTTTGCGGGTAGTCGACGCCCTGCACCCACGCATAGGGCCACTGCGCTTTCGTGACTTTGGCTTGCGCTAGGGCATCGTTGAAAAGTGCGTTCGCATTCGCCGTCCACGCGGACGGAATCGTGGGACTGCCCGCCGTGGCCGTGAAGATGTCGAGATCGGCCGGCGAGGGTGCTTGGGCGCTTTGCAGCGAGTTGCAGTAAACGAAGATCGGGCCGACGACCTTGTTCCAGACCTGACCGGCGGGGATGTTGCACTCAGCACCACCCGCGTAGTGGCCCGAGGTCCAGTAATCGAGCATCGTGGCGCCCATGTGGCAGACCAGATCGATGCGCGTCGGGCCGCCACCGAGATACTCGTTGGAAGGGTTGATGAACCAGACGCCGACGTGGTCCTTGATTGAGGACCAGCCATACGCCGGCAGCTTATACATTTCCGCGCAGTAGCTGTATTTGTGCTCAACCGAGTTCTTGTAGAGCCCGGTGCTCAGGATGCGCTGCTCCTTGGCGTGAATGACGACGCCCGCGCGCAAATCCTCATTGCTGCACATGGGCATGTTGCGGTCAGCATCGACTGACAGCCAGTCGAAGTCGGGAATCATCTGGTTGATGAAACGGCTTTCGCCTTCGCCCGCGGCGGGATAGTTCGCCCCGTGCGAATAGATCGCGTAGGTATAAAAACCGCTGACCCCGCGCTCCAGCGTGTAGCGCACCTCAATGTCCATGCGCCCGGTCACGCCCTTCACCGCGACCTCGGCGCGCTCGCCGCCATTCGCCGCCGGATCGATCGTGACCGATTGCGTCACCGTGCCAGACGGTAATTGCTCCCAGCTCTCAGAACGACCGTTCAAAGTCTCGAGTCCCTTGTAGACCAGCGACGTCAACTTGCCGTTCCGTTTTGCGATTCCGGCTTTGACGATACCGTTGTCCAGCGTCCACGCGTCGCCGCTGTCAGTGACGGTGACCGGCGCGGTGATGGCCGGCTTGGCGACGACCGGCGCGGCCTCGGCGCCACGGAGTGCGGGTGCGACCGAGGTCGACAAACTCAGGCCCATGGCGAGAAGACTGCACCGGACAGCAAAAAGAGAGGAGGGCAAAGGTGGGGTGTTCATCTCAAACGGTGGTTCATCCAAAACCGGCAATGCGGTGGACACCTGAACTGACGAACACTCGACCATTTCGGACTGCAATTTCTGAGAGTTTCCAGCTCGCCGAACGCGTTCAGAGGTTCGGGCCTGGCTGCGGATTCAGTGGATGCATTCGCCGCGTCCTTGCTGGAGATCAACGGCACCCGAAGCCGATCACCTGACCGTCCGTTGTGAGTTGGTTCGCAACACCGTGAATCTTAAGTGATTTTATTAGTCCAAATCTCCTGACCGAGGGTTCGAAACCCCAAAGGCTACGACCAACCGCTCAAGAGAAGCTTCGCCGTAAACGCACTCCTCAGCGCAGACAATTCAAGCCCGCCGCGTCGTTTGTCGCGATGCACCAAACCTTTCATTCAATATGGCCTTTTGTTGGGCGCCCGCTCGATCACGCCTAGCGCTGCCGCGCCACGCCCACCGTGCCGAAAACGTCATAGCACACACACTTGGCTCCTCAATTTTTAAGACCTTTGAAAACTTACATTCGGATTTCTCTTCTTATTTGGTTGCCAGCCGCATTCGCGGCGGAAACTCCGCCGGCATTGCCCGCTCCTGCCGTTCTAATGGCACCCGCCGCAGCCGGGTTGCCCGCCTTGCCGGCCGTCGTGCGTGACGAGATAGCTGAGCAACGCGACTCGAGGCTGAAATGGTATCGCGAGGCGCGCTTCGGGATGTTCATCCACTGGGGCGTTTATGCCGTGCCCGCCGGCACTTGGAAGGATCGGCACGGCGCCGAGTGGATCATGAACCAGGCGAAGATCCCCGTCGCCGACTACCGCGCACTCGCGAAAGATTTCACCGCGGTGAAATACGATCCCACGGCGTGGGCCCAGCTCGCGGCCGACGCCGGCATGAAATACGTCGTCATCACCACGAAGCACCACGACGGCTTTGCGCTATTTGATTCGGCATTTTCCGACTGGAACGCCGTGAAAGCCTCTGGCGCGAAACGCGATCTCATCTCGCCACTGGCCGCGGCGGTTCGTGCCCGCGGGCTGAAATTCGGCACCTACTATTCGCAATCGCAGGACTGGACCAACCTCGGCGGTGGCAAGGGCCGCGATCAGCCGTGGGACGAGGAGCAAAAGAAGGGCAATTTCGACACCTACCTTAAAACCATCGCTCTCCCGCAAGTCCGCGAGCTGATGGATAAATTCCACCCCGACATCCTCTGGTGGGATACCGAATATTCGATGACGCCGGAGCGCGCGCGGCCGTTTTTCGATTTGGTCACGTCGCACCCGCACCTCATCCAAAACAGTCGGCTCGGCGGCGGCGTGCTGGGCGATTTTCGCACGTCGGAGCAGCGCATCCCCGCGAGCGCGATGCTCGGCCGCGCGCTCGAGGTCAATATGACGATCAACAAATCCTGGGGCTATCGCGCCGACGACGTCGATTGGAAGTCCGCACAGCAGCTCATCCGCAATCTCTCCGACATCGCGAGCAAGGACGGCAATTACCTCCTCAACGTCGGCCCAACCGCCGAGGGTGTGATCCCGCAGCCCGAGGTCGACCGCCTGTGCGCCATCGGCCGCTGGCTGAAGGTCAACGGCGAGGCGATCTACGCGACGCGCGGCGGACTTTACCTAAAACCGCTCGACTGGGGACGCACAACCCAGAAGGCAGATGCAAACGCTCGCACCACGATCTACCTGCACGTATGGGAATGGCCGGCGGACGGGAAGATTCTGCTGCCCGATGTAAAACAGCCGGCGGTGCGCGGGCGCATGCTCGCCGATGGTGCCGCGGTGAATTCCGCCGTGACTCCGGCTGGCTTGGTCGTCACGCTGCCCGGTGTCGCGCGCGACCCGGATGTATCTGTGGCGGCAATCGAATTCGCCGCTCCGGTCGAGGTGTTCGGTGCGCCGCCGATGCCGAAGGACCTCGGCGCCTCCGGCACGCTCGCCAATCCGAGCAAGTCGCCGTGACGCAAATGAGCCTCGCACGCAGATCGGATCTTTCCATGAAAACTTACGCCCAAAACTGTCTCGTTCTTGCGGGCTTCGTCGTCGTCGCCGGTGCGAACGCTGTGTTTGCCCAGCGACCCGAAGACGCGGTCCTGCGGCCTCCGCCACCGGTCGCCGCCGAATTGCGCTACGACTTCGGTCCCGGTCGGGCGGCGACGGGATACACCTCGGTGCAGGCAGACGAAATTTACTCGACCGAAAAAGGCTACGGCTTCGACTTCGGCTCGAAGCCCAGAGGCGAAGCGTGTGGCGACATCGATCCAATGAAGGACGGTTTCGTCACGACCGCGGAGTCGCCGCTGTTCTTTTCCGTCAAGGTCCCCGAGGGCAACTACCGCATCACGGTCACGCTCGGCGACGCGCAGGGTGAAACGCACACGACGATTCGCACCGAGGCAGGACACCTCATGGCGGGCGAAATTGCGACGAAGCCCGGAGAATGGGTGACGCGGACGTTTTACGCGAATGTGCGTCGCCCCGAAATCCCCGCGCCGCCGCCGAACGCTCCCGGTGGCACCATCGTTCACATGTTCCTCGCCGGCGAGGCCGAGTCGCGCTGCTGGGACGAGAAGCTCACGATCGAGTTCAACGGGGCGCGACCCTGCGTCGATGCGATCGAGATCGTGAAGGACAACAAGGTCCCGACGATCTTCGTCGCGGGCGACTCCACGGTCGGCGATCCGCGCCGTGGCCCCGGCGGCAACTGGCCCACGCAGCTCTGCCAGTGGTTCAAGCCGGAGGTCGCCGTCTGCAACAGCGCGGAGGGCGGCGAGACGAGCAAGAGCTTCGTGACCGGCCTGCGCATGGACAAGGTGCTCAGCCAGATGAAGGCGGGCGATTTCTTCCTCGTGCAATTCGGCCACAACGATTCCAAGGCGAACTGGCCGCAGACCTACACGGAGCCGGCCACGTCGTTCAAAGCTTACCTGCGCGTTTTTCTCGCCGAGACGAAGCGCCGCGGCGCGACGCTCGTGCTCGTCACACCGATGGAGCGCCGCACTAACGGCGACACCGTCGGCCCGTGGGCGCGCGCGATGCGCGAGGTCGCAGCGGAAGACCAAGTGCCGCTGATCGACCAATGGGCGATGAGCAAGGAGATGTGGACCGCGCTTGGCCCCAACGTCGGCACCGCCTTCAGCGACCAGACGCACCTCAGCGGTTACGGCGGCTACCTGTTGTCGAAACTCATCGTACGCGGCATCAAGGCCGGCGTCCCGGAACTCGCGCGCTTCGTCGTCGATGATTTCCAAGACATGGACCCGGCGCACCCCGAGCCGCCGCCCGCTTATCTCAAGCAGTCTGGCGGCGTCGGCGGCCCGGCGCGCGGCCCACGGCCGGCGGCGCCAGCGGCGAAGTAATCCAACATTTATCTCCGACTACCAAACGCATGTCATCACTCACTGCTTCTTTGTCCTGCTTCCGCCATCCGCAGTTCGCCTTTCTACAGATGTGCTTCGCGGGCGCGCTTATGCCTCTAGCCGCGGTCGCCCAATCCGCTCCACTTCCCGTGGAGGAACCAACCGTCGCCGTCGCAGCAGCCGCGCCCGGCGCGACCGCTCCGCGGCCCCGCGATACGCCCGAGATGATCTCCGCCGCGTTGAAAGACATTCCCGCTCCTCCACCCGGCCCGTTCGGTGAGTCGTGGGAATCTATCGAGCAGAATTACCGTGACCCCGAGTGGTTTCGGGATGCCAAGTTCGGCATCATGATGCACTGGGGTATCTACTCTGTGCCGGCGCACGGCAGCGAGTGGTATGTGCGCTACATGTATGGCGGCAACGCCGGTATCATGCAGTGGCACACGGAGCATTTCGGCCCGCCGACCAAGTTCGGTTACAAGGATTTTCTACCGATGTTCACCGCAGCTAAGTGGGACCCCGACGCCTGGGCCGCGCTCTTCAAAAAGGCCGGCGCCAAATACGTCCTCGCCCCGGGCGAGCATCACGACGGTTTTTCCAACTGGGACAGCGCGATCAACCCCTACAACGCAAAAAACTACGGCCCGCACCGCGACCTCGACGGCGACCTCATCAACGCGTTGGAAAAAGTCGGGCTCCGGACCGGCATCTCCGATCACTCTAGTTTTCACTTTGTCTTCATTCCCGCACTGACCGGCAGCGATCAATACGATCCGAAATGGGCGAACTTCTACAATGTCGCCGATCGCAGTGACGCGGCGCGCGTCAAGTTCATGCACGACTGGGTTGCGAAGCGGATCGAGACGATCGAAAAATATCGGCCCGACATGCTCTGGTTCGACATGAACACCGACCACGCCTGGGACCCGCTGAAGATTCGCGTCGCTTCCTACTATTTCAATCGCGCCCGGCAGTGGGGCAAGGAAGTCGGCATCAGCGCCAAACAATCCGCTTGGGTCTCCGGCCAGATCATGGACTACGAACGCGAGGGACGAGCACCAATGGAACTGACCGACTGGGTCTGGCAGCCGGACGATCCCATCACCAACAAATTCGGCTATGTGGAGGAACAGAAGCCTTACCCGGCCGACCAGTTTGTTTGGAAGATCATCGAAAACGTGAGCAAGAACGGCAATCTCTTGCTGAACATCTCGCCTCGGGCGGATGGGACCATTCCGCAGGAACAGCAGGATGTGTTGCTGGCGATCGGCAAATGGCTGGAGGTAAATGGAGAAGCGATCTACAGCACGCGCCCGTGGATCAAATATGGCGAAGGTCCCGCCGCGGACGCGGCGGCGGAAACGATGGCGAAGGCGCGAGCGGCCGGATTCGTCGGCCGACTCAACGGGCAAAATCAGGGCGGCCCACTGGTCGGCGGAGGCGGACTGCCGCGAAAAGGATACACACCGCAGGATATCCGTTTCACCACTCACGGCGACACGCTCTACGCGACAGTGATGAAATGGCCCGGCGAAGAGACTGTTATTACTTCACTTGCCGGCGGAAAGCCCGCGCAGGAGAAAATCGAGAAAGTCGAATTGCTCGGCCACGCGGGAGCGCTGGCGTTCACGCAGGACGCCACGGGTCTGCATGTGAGATTTCCTACTGAAAAACCGTGCGAATTCGCCTACGTTCTGAAAATCACCGGCCTGAAACTCGCTGCGACTACACGGTGAACCGAAGAAAAACGCGCCGCTGTTCTGGACGGGCTCGTGGCCGTCTGCTGTTGAGCCAGTTGGCGCGTTTCTGAGAGGAAAGTATTCGGAACAATAATATTATCAATGTCTTGCGTAAGTTAAACGAATGCGTAAATCGTTGATTTTCGATCTTGAAAAGCGGCGTATGCCAAAAAGGGATGAGGACAGAAACAACGTTCAAGCCTCTCAGCAGTCGCCCAGTCAATACTCCTCCTGAGTTAGTGACCGGGAGCGGCGAGCCAAATTTCGCGCCAGTCGATGGTGCCGAATCCATTGTCCCGCCACCCGCGCACGCTCGGATGCACCAGGAGCGCCACCGAGCCGTGGAAGAGCGGCGTAAAGGGGACGTCTCGAGCAACCAGCGTCTCCATTTCGTCAAATGCTGCGCGACGCTCAGTGGTGCTTGCTGCCACTTCTGAGCGCGCAAAGGCGAGATCGTAGGCGGAGTTCTTCCATCCCGACTGGTTGCTGGGATAGGTTGAGAGTGCCAGCAAGAACTGTTCGACAGGGTCGTTGATATCATAGCCCCAATTGTTCAAGCTGACTTGGAAATTACCCGACCGCAGGTTCTCCAAGAACACGTTTCCCTCATTCGAAATGATTCTTACTTCGATGCCCAGATTGTGTCGCCACATCTGTTGCAGCGCCTCAGCCAAGGCCACGGTTTCACTGTCCTTGCCCGGAATCAAAAGCTCCACACCGGGAAACCCGGCGCCGCCCGCGTAGCCAGCGTTTGCCAACAGATGCTGGGCCTCGCGCGGTTCGAAGGAAAAAAGCGCGGGCGGTTGATATTCACCCGTGCCAGGTGCCGTCAGGGAATGGGCGGGAGCGCCAAAGCCGTTCAGCACCCGCGTCACCAGGCCCGGCCGATCGATGGCGAGGGAGAGCGCTCGGCGCACCCGCGCGTCCGTAAGCGGTGGCTTGAGCGTCTGAAAGCGCAGATAGCGGGTGGAAAAACTCGTGGCTAAATGCAGGTCGGGCGACTGCCGCTCGCGATAGGTCAGGCGTTTGGCCGGCGGCAGGTTGCTGATATGCAGCTGGCCCGCTCGATACGCGTGCTCCGCGGTCGAGCTGTCGTCGAATGGATAGAATCGGATCTCATTCAGCCGAACCCGGGCCGCATCCCAGTATTTTGGATTCTTCTTCAAGATGAGCACGGCGTTGGGCTGCCATTCCGTGAGCACGAACGGACCGTTGCTCACCAGATGCTCCGGCCGATCCCATGATCCCCCTCGCGTGTGCCGCCCGCCCCACCGATCCACGGAGGCCACGTGGACGGGCCGCACTTCCCGCTCGGTCAACCGCACCAAAAAATAGGGACAGCGCTGGGACAACGTGATCACAAGCGTACTGGCATCGGGCGCCCGCAGTCCGACCCCTGTCGCGTCGGCGTTCCTGCCTTCCGCATACTCCTGGGCGCCGGCGATCATGAAGAGATCGTTCACGAAGCGGGAGCGCAGTTGCGGATCCAGAAAACGCAGAAACGAATCACGCAAATCAAACGCGGTAACCGTCTCCCCATTGGACCAGCGGGCGGTTGCCCGCAGATGAAACACATAGACCTTTCCGTCGTCGGAAATTTCCCAACGCTCGGCCACCCCTGGGAGCACGGTCGCCCCGTCATTCGCGAGGCTCACCAGCCCCTCGAAGAGCGCGTTGATGAGTTGCGTGATATCGCCGCCTGCGAGATGGGGATCGAGCGTCCCGGGCTCGCGATCGATAAAGGTGCCTAGCGTCTGCGTGCGCAGGCCGGCTTCGACAAACGTCTCACGCCGGGAGCATCCGGCAAACTGCAACAGGACCGCCAACCCGACAATCACTAGATGTGCCCGGGGCACGCGGGTAGTCATCGAATGGAGAATTGTTGGATCAAGGCTTGGTTCCACGCGACCGAGCGGACGGCGGCTCTCAGGGCGACGTAGGCGCTGGCTCATCGTCGCGCCTGCGCTCCTACGGTCCACTCCGTGTCGGAGCGATCACGGTTTGAGGAATTTGTCGAGCCACTCAAAGCTCCGCTTGAAGCAATCCTTCTGTTCCTCGCTGTCGCCCCAAAAAAAGGTATGGCCGCCCGGCGCGTTCGTGTAGATGTGGCTGTCGAACACCTTGCCGCGCGCCTTTAGGATATCGATCAACCGCTCTGTATTTAGTCCCACCGGGACAATCTTGTCACCCGTGGTGGCGAGCGCCAGCAACGGCGTCTGAATCGCTCCGACATTGTTGATCGGCGAAATCTCCAAGTAAGCCGGCAGGTTCTCGGAGGGCAGCTTGCCGCCAAACTGCTTTTCGCGCGCCACCTCCTGCTGCCGCGCGGCTGGCTTGTAACTCATGTAGGCGATGAAATCGAGTAGGGCACACACTTCCACTGCGGCTTGGAAGCGCTGCGGAGCACGCTCCAGCGCCAGCACGGTGGCCATGCCACCACGGCTGTGTCCAAGAATGCCCATCCTCTTGCCGTCGACGAAGTCCTGTTTCGACAGGTAGTCGGCCGATGCGAGCACATCCGCGACGTCCGTGATGCCGTAGGAATTGTTGTAGATTGTTTCGCCGTAGCCCGTGCTGCCGCGATATTCCGGAAACATTACGGCGTAGCCGTGCTCGACGGCGGCGACGACCAGCCGAAAGAAGCGCCAGTCGAGATTCTCATGAAAGCCGCCGTGGACAATCAGCAATCCAGGCCGGCGCGTGCCCGCCGGGATCCCGGCGGCGGGCGTAAAAACAAAGCCCGGAATCATCTCGTGATCACTGGTGTTGGCGGGAAAGAAAATCCGCTCAAGATGCACGCGATTGCCGTATTGGAGGAGGAACAGCAGCACGGTCTGATCGGCCTCCAGCTTGAAGACGTTCTGTTGGAGCAGGGCGAGCTGGCCGTTCGTGTCGTTCGGTTCCCGCGTCAGATAGGTGTTAAGCGCTCCTTCTCGTGGGCCTGTTTCATCTGCAGCGAACAGCGGCCACGACGCCAAGCACACTAGGGCAAGGAGTGACCATCGGAGTGGATTCATCGCGAGTTAGGGTCTAAGAAACTTGGCAAACCAATCAAACGTGCGCTTCATTGTATCGTGGGCCTCGGGGGTGTCGGCAAACAGATACTCGTGGCCTCCGGGAGCCTTCTCGTAGAGATGCTCGTCATACGTTTTACCATAAGCCTTAAGCGCCTCGACGATGCGCTTGTTATGCAACTGATACGGCACGCTCGCGTCGGCGGTCGTGGACAGCACGAGCACGGGGCATTCGATCTTGTCGACGAAGAAGGCTGGGGAAACGCCGACGTAGGCACCTAGGTTTTGATTTGGTAGCTTGCCGCCGAACGCCTTCTGGCTGGCGATATCCTGTCGGCGCGCATCGGTCTTGTAGCTCATGAAAGCCACGAGGTCACTGACTCCGGCGACTTCCACCGCAGCCTGAAACCGCGTTGGCTCCACTTCGATCGCGCGCAGGACAATCATGCCACCCCGGCTATGACCAAAAATGCCCAGCCGTGCGGGATCGACGAAGTCCTTGCCGGCGAAATATGCGGCCGAAGCCAGCACGTCTGCCAGATCGGTCACCCCGTAGTCGTTCTCATAGATGGTTTCCTCATAGCCCGAACTGCCGCGATACTCCGGATAGATCACCGCATAGCCCCGCTGGACGGCCTCGGCGATCCACGGGAACCATCCTGCGGTTAGCTGGATATGATTACCGCCATGCACCATCACCAAACCCGGCAGCTTTTTGCCCGCCGTCAGACCAACGGGCGTGAAAATATAGGCCGGGATGGCCTCCTTATCCGCGGTGTTGGCCGCAAACAGTACGCGTTGCATCTTGATGCGCTCGCCATACTCTTGTCGGAAGGCGATCACCGTTAGCTCGGTCTTCAGCAGAAATGATTCTTGCGTGAGACGCGCGACCTGTCCGGCCGTGTCCTTCGCATTGCGGTCGAGGAAATTTGTGATCGCGCCTTCCACGGGAGCCTTGACGGCCGCAGCGCCCTCCTGTCCCCACAGGCTCGCGGCTCCGAGGCCAACCAGCGCAGGGAAAAGCCCCAAGAGGAAATTCGTTTTCATGAGTAGGGTGTGACAGTGTGGGCGCGCTCAGAAGCTGCCCGACAAGCTGAACTTGATGAGGCGCGGCGCAGTGACTCCGAGCAGGCTCGACCCCGCGGCCGCCCAAGCATTTTTATTGCTTAGGTTGTCGCCGGTGACGCGCACTGTGTAGGGAACGCCGTCCAGTTTGTAGTGATAGCTGATCCCGCCGGAAATCGTCGTGTAGCCGCCGATATAGTTCTGGTCGGAGTTGTTGACCGGACGGCGACCGATGTAATATCCGCCGATCGAAAGCCCGAGATCTTTCACCGGGGTGTGAGATTGCCTCGAATTAGTGGACACAGACAACCGCGTTGACGGGTAGCTGTTTGGTCGCTTGCGAGGACA